>CAYFSW010000119.1:0-4982 GCA_964345885.1 uncultured Gemmatimonadota bacterium
GCCTTCAACCGACCGTGAGTACACGAAAGAGACCAGCCGACCCGCCACCCCGACGCGTCCAGCCTCAAGATCCCGTGGTGTCAGGCGGCTCAGCCCCAAGACACCTGAGCCAGAGCCTCCGCACCTCGCTGGCGCCGCGGGCGCTCGGCTCGATGATCAGACCCTCCCAATACCAGCGCTCGGCGCGGTCCTTTACCGTCGTGCCGTGCCCCAGGAAATGCCCGTGGATGTCGGCCAGCAGGCAATCCTCTTGGTCGGCGATCTCGGCCACCGCATCGTTGTAGGCGTGTAGCCCGGCGAGCAGCAGCTGCCTCAACATCGAGTCGGCGAAGTCCAGGAAACCGTCGTCGGTCAGCGCGGTCCCGTCGCTCGGGTCGTAGACGGTGCCGACAATGATCGTCACGGCCTCGAAGTGACCGCGAACTCGCCGGACGATCTCCCGCAGGTTGCGCTCCGTCCGGTGCCGCGCGCGCCGGCTCTCCTCCTCGCTCAACCCGAAGGACCAGAGTAGGTCGTTGCCGCCGGCGGTGAGCGTGACGAGCGTCGGGCCCGTGTCGTCGGGCAACGCGGCGACCTGGTCCTCCAGGACGTCCGTCGTGGTGGCGCCGTCCGCGGTCAGGTTGGTGAAGACCATCTCTGGGTTGTACGACGCCAGGTCGTGTCCCGCGAACTCGGACCACAGCCAGTCCTGGTTCTTATATAGGAGCGACGCGGCGCCCACGCCCTCCGGCGGCGCCATCGAGCGCCGCGACGCCAGGTCGAGCGCCGGGTACAGGTCGATGCAGATGCTGTCGCCCAGGGCGATGTAGCGGGTGATCTGTCGCAGGTCTGACGCGCTCACGGCTCGGTGGCCTCCTCGCCCTCACGATTCTGCCGTCCGCTCGGTCCGCTTCCACGCCACCATTCTAACATCGCTCCCTGACACGCCGCGAGCCGTGCAGAATCGCTGGGTGCCGGCCCGGGGGCGGCTCGCACCCGCCTCGAGCGGCCCACGCCCGGGCCCAATGTCAGAGGGGGCGCCTAGCTTGCCAGCGTTGGCCCGCCCGGATCACCCGCCACGGACGACACAGCTCAGAGTATGGAGAACATCCTGGTCGCCCTACCTCGACGTCTCGAGCGGTCTGTAAGACGCGCGGACGAAGGCGCGGCTGTCACGAGAGGGAGAGCCGTGGCAAGTCAAGGGAGTCGTAGTCGTGCATCCGAGACATATCATTAACTGTGCCCGCGCAAAACTCGTCGGAACGGTCGGCGCGCTTAGGCGGCGCTTCAAGCTGCTTGCCGCCGCACAGCGGCGCCTGGCCTTCGGCTTGGGGGCTCTCCTGGGCGTGAGCGCCTTCTTCCTCGCCGCCGGTGACATCGAGAACATTGGCCCTTTGGTGGTCTTGTTCGTGTTCCTCTTGCTCGCTGCTCTGGGCCTCATAGCGCGCGCCTTCTTTTACAGGCAACTGCTGCGTGCGCCGGAACCTGCTTCGGAAGGGCCGGCGAGCAAGCGGGCCTGGCGCGAACGGATGGGTCTCCTCGCTCTCAGCGTCGTGGTGTGTGTGACCGTGCTCGTTCTCCTGGCGCTCGACCTCAAACAGTCCGCGGCAGGTGCCCTAGTCGTCCTCGTATTCCCGCTCGCCGGCTGGTGCTGGTTGAGCCTACGCGCCCGGCGGGCGCATCGACGGGCGAAAGGCTCGCTCCCCGTGGCGGCTGACCGAGCGGAGACCGGTGCGGATGCAGCCGACGGCCGACTCGAGCGGCTCGAGCGGCTGGCCACCGCGCAGCTCGACTACCTGTGGGGGTTCTCGGCCATCGTCCTACTGGGTCTCCTGTTAATCGTGACCAAGTCGACAGAGACGCTGGACAACCCCAACCCGGTCACGATGTACATCGTCTTCGGCGTCGCGGCGATATGGCTCCTCGTCAGATTGCTCCGGCTCACCTGGCCGGTCATGGCGCGCAAGGACAGCGGTGCCATCGTCGGCCCGGCGCTCATCTCATCCGCGATATTCACGTCGGTCCTGGTGCTCTCATTCTTCGCGATGATCGACGAGTACTCACGGGGGATCGAGGACGCGCAGTATGAGGCGCTCCGCGAACGCCGGACGGCAGCGATCGAGGCCCGCCGTCCCTCTGTCGAGCCGGAACCGGCCGCGCAGATCGAGTGGCGCAGGCAACTGCCCGGCGAGAACGATCTCATCCGGCTCACCGCGCTCGACTTCAACCCACGCACGCGCGGTACTCTCTACGATCGATCCGCCGATGCGGTGGTTACGCTGGACCTGGGCCGCATGAGCCACGGCACCGGCTTCTTGATCACCAGGGACGGACTTGCCCTGACCAACGAGCACGTCGTGGCGGACGCTGAGCGTCTCACTGCCCGTCTACGGGACGGACGCGAGGTACCCGTGCGGGTAATCCGCCAAAGCGCCGACGTAGATGTGGCGTTGATCCAGATCGCCTGCACGGAGGACTGCACGACCCTGCCATTGGGGAGCGATGGAGAGTTGGCTGTCGGCATGGAGATCGTCGTGGTCGGCACACCATGGCTCCCTGAACTGCACCACACTCTGAGTCAGGGCGTGCTTAGTGCGCTACGTTTCGAGGCGCACGCGACGGAAGTCCAGGTGGACGCGCCGATCAGCCCGGGAAACAGCGGCAGCCCGATACTCGACGCGCGCACGGGCCGCGTCTTGGGAATCATCCACTCGAGCTATGGTGGGGCGCCAGGAGTCGAGGGCCTGGGTTTCGGTGCCTCGATCAGCGATGCGCTGCGCGAACTGGGTGTGCGGCTGGAGGAATCGTGACTCCCGGTCCACCGCACATGAACAAGCCGCCAGGCTCCAAAGAACTCGACGTGCGGGCAAGCGACGAGGTCGTGATAGCGGTCGTAGCGGCGCCCACGTACCAGGGGAGTTCGTGTTCTGGATTACGATGGTCCCGCGACGGCGGACCGTGGGGGGTCGGGTTGACAAGGGGACGATAATGGTGGCGCCGGTCGTCCGGATGGGCGCCGGCTTTGCCGCGACAGTGACTGTGTGAGCGCTCGACTACCTGAGTTTCCAGGAGGGAGAATCGATGTTGATACTGATTGATATGAACCTGCTGCCGCGCCGCAGGCGCGGAGCCGACCGGCGCGGAGGGGGCCGCAGCGCTTCGCTCCCGCGGTTCGAGGGTCTGCGGGAGCTGATCAAGGGCGACGCATGGGTCAGCGCGGTGGGCGTGGTCGCCGTGATCGCCGTACTGCACTTGGGCTTCACCTTCGTGCGGCAGGGCGTGACCCTCGACCGCATAGGTGACGAGTTGCGCGTCCAGCGTGAGGACTCGGTCCGCTACTCGGCGCTCATCGCCGCCGCCGACAGCCTGAGGGGCCTGAACGACACGCTCCAGAGGAAGGCGGAGATCATCCGCGAGATTGATTCCGACCGCTTTGTCTGGGCGCACATCCTGAACGAGGTGAGCGAGGCGCTGCCCGATTACACCTGGCTCAACGCTATTCGCGAGACCGCTGCTGCCGGGAGCGAGGGCGAGTTCCGGATCGACGGCATGGCCGGGCAGCTGGCGGGGCTGACGCGCTTCATGCGCGACCTCGAGAGCTCGCCGTTCATTCAGGACGTCCGGCTGCAATCGGACGAACGGGTCCAGCAAGGGCCGAACCTCGTCCACAGCTTCGTACTACTGGCCCGGTATCAGGTCCCCGACCCTTCGGAGATCGACACCGAGCCGATCATTCTGGCAGGAGGGTAGGACGATGGCATTGTTACCAGCCGATCCCAAGGGACGGAAGCAGGCGGCGATGCTGATGGTGTGCTTGATCGCCGCCGGGTGGTACGTCGCCAAGATGTACGCGCTCGACCCGCGGCAGTCGCAGGTCGAGCTCGCCGAGACGGCGCTGGCGCGACTCACGAGACAGAACGAGGGCGCGAAAGACATCATCGCCAGGGTCGACGAGCTGAACAGCCAGATGGAGATCTTGGAGCGCCAGTTGAGGCTCTTCGAAGAGCTCATACCCACGAGCGATGAGGTGCCCGAGCTGTTGGATGCGATTACTCAGGAAGCGCGATCCACCGGCGTCGAGCTGATACGGCTGCGGCCGCAGGCCTCGCAATCCGGCGAGTTCTATTCGAGGCAGACGTGGGAGGTCGCCGTCCTCGGCGAGTACCACGATGTCGGCAGGTACTTGGGGCGGGTCGGTTCTCTGCCGCGGATCATCAAGCCGCGCGGCCTGAGCGTCACCCCGGCGCCGATGGGCCGCGCGACACGCGACATGGACGCCCCGGTAGACGTCTCGCTGAGCATCGAGACGTACGTGTTGGGCGCGCTACCGGCTGCGGAGCCGACAGAAGGATAAAGGAGGATCAGATATGTACAGGCCAGTTCTTCTTCTCGTTGTGGCGGTTGCCGGCCTGGCCGGCGCAGCCGCGCCGACTCCTGTGGCGACCGGCGATTCTGCCGAAGTGCGCCGGGTCTACGAACAGCAGGCCGTGTACCGGCGCGAGCGGTTCGTCTACCCGCCGAACGGCCGCAGGAATCCGTTCAAGTCACCGATCGAGGAGGCGACATCCAGCTTCGAGAATCTGGATCTCGTTGGGATCATCTTCGGCGGCTCGCTCGGCAGCGTCGCCACGGTCGTCGATCGCGCCAGCGAGAAGCGCTACCGCGTGCGGCGCGGCGACGTTGTGGGCGATGCGCGGGTGGTGGAGATCCAGCCGGACAAGGTCGTCTTTCAGGTCACCGAGTTCGGCGTGACCCGCAGCGAGACGCTGGCGCTGGGCGAAACAGCGGCGCGGGGCAGCTGACCCGGGCTGTCAGACCCCCCGGTTAACTTAGCTCCAGCACGGCCGAACTCTCGGACAGGAGCGCAGGAACATGCTGGAGATCAAGCTGGGAGAGCCACAGGAGCATGAGACGGTAACCCTTTACCCGCTGCTCGCCTCGGAAAAGCTGGAACTGCCGTACACCCTGCTGGGCGACGCCTTGGAAGCGGGCAGCGTCCAGGT
>CAYFSW010000120.1:0-16959 GCA_964345885.1 uncultured Gemmatimonadota bacterium
GTGGACATGGTGGACGATCCGGAGCTTTTGGAGCTGGTGGAGCTGGAGGTTCGGGATCTGTTGAACGAGTACGAGTTTCCGGGCGACGATGTGCCGGTGATCAAGGGTAGCGCGCTGAAGGCGTTGGACAGCGGCGAGCCGGGTGTCGAGGATACGAAGAGCGTCGACGAGCTATTGGAGGCGTTGGACTCGTATATCCCGCAGCCGGAGCGCGATATCGAGAAGCCGTTCCTGATGCCGGTGGAGGACGTGTTTTCGATCACGGGACGTGGTACGGTAGCGACGGGCCGGATCGAGCGAGGCAAGGTGCGGATCGGGGAGGAAGTGGACATCGTCGGGCTGGGAGCGCACAAGAAGACGGTAGTGACGGGAGTGGAGATGTTCCGCAAGACGTTGGACGAGGGTGTAGCGGGAGACAACGCCGGGGTCCTGTTGCGCGGGACGGAGAAGGACGAGATCGAGCGGGGCATGGTGTTGGCGAAGCCGGGCTCGATCACGCCGCATACGAAGTTCGAGGGCGAGGTATACGTACTGACGAAGGACGAGGGTGGTCGACACACGCCGTTCTTCACGGGCTACCGGCCGCAGTTTTACTTCCGGACGACGGACGTGACGGGGGAAGTGAAGCTGCCGGACGGAGTCGAGATGGTGATGCCGGGCGACAACGTGACGATGACGATCGAGCTGATCACACAGATCGCGATGGAGGAAGGCTTACGCTTCGCGATCCGCGAGGGCGGTCGCACGGTCGGCGCCGGCGTCGTAACGAAAATCTTGGAGTAAGCGGTACGCCGGTACGCCGGTACGCCGGTAGACAGCCAGAGACCGACGCACCGACGCACTGACGCACTGGAAGACAAATGGCTGACAATCGGATTAAGATCACGCTCGCGTGCACGCAGTGCGAGTCGCGCAATTACAACACGACCAAGAATCGGCAGAAGCACCCCGAGCGGGTCGAATACAAGAAGTTTTGCGTGCGCTGCGGTAAGCACACGAAGCACAAAGAGACGAAATAGCGGTCACCGCGATGATCGAGCGACTGAGTCAGTTTCGCGAATTCCTGGGTACCGTGCCGCCGGAGATGAAGAAGGTCACCTGGCCGGATTTCGACCAGCTCCGCAACGCCACGGGCGTCATCATCATTTTCGTGCTGGTGGTGGCGGGCATCATCGGTCTTATGGACCTCATATTCCGCCAGCTCGTTGACGCTATAATCAGCACCCTAGGTGCTTGAGGCTGAATGAACGATCAGGCCACTGAACAGGAGGCTAGGTGGTACGCGATACAGACGTACGCGGGCCACGAGAACAAAGTCAGGACTCTGATCGTTCGTAAGATCGAGGAGGAGGATGGAGACTCCATCGAAGAGAAGGAGATCCAGGAGGTCCTCGTCCCGACCCACGATGTCGTAGAGGTCAAAGGCGGTAAGAAAGTCGCCAAGAGCAAACGGCTTTATCCCGGTTACGTCCTGGTCAAGATGGTCCTCAACGAGAGGACGCTGCACGAGATCAACAATATCCAGGGCGTCATCAAGTTCGTCGGCGGCGGCACGATGCCGCAGCCGCTGCGGGACGACGAGATTAACAAGATCCTCGGCATCGAAACCGCCGTGCAGGAGACCGAGCTCGAGGAAGAGCCGCGGATTCCTTTCTACGTCGGACAGTCGGTCGAGGTCGCAGACGGTCCATTTTCCGACTTCGCGGGCACGATCGAGCACATCGACCAGGAGAAAGGGAAGGTCAAGGTCCAGGTCTCCTTGTTCGGCAGGTCGACGACGGTCGAGCTGGATTACACGCAATTGAAGGGATACTGAGGTTCCCGTGGCAAAGCCCAAGAAGAGAGTAATCGGATTCATCAAACTGCAGGTCCCCGGCGGTCAGGCGACCCCGGCACCGCCTGTGGGCCCCGCTTTGGGCCAGCACGGCGTGAACATCATGGACTTCTGCAAGCAGTTTAACTCCAAGACGCAGGGTCAACCCGGCATCCTGATCCCGGTGGAGATCGAAGTTTACCATGATCGTACCTTCAGCTTCATCACCAAGACGCCGCCGGCGGCCGTGCTGCTCAAGCGGGAAGCGGGGATCGACAAGGCGTCCGGCGAACCGAATCGGACGAAAGTAGCCACGGTGAGCCGTGATCAAGTGAAGAAGATCGCTGAGATCAAGAAAGAGGACCTCAACGCCGGCTCGGTCGAAGCCGCGATGCGGATGATCGAGGGCACTGCGCGTTCGATGGGAATCGTGGTGGCAGACTGATGCCTAAGCACGGAAAAAGGTATCGCGCGGCAGCGGACTCGCGCGAAGCGGCTCGGTACTACGGCGTGCGCGAAGCTTTGGAGCTTGTCAAGCAGGCGGCTACGGCAAAATTCGACGAGACTGTCGACACCGCTGTTCGCCTCAACGTCGACCCGAGGCACGCCGACCAGATCGTCCGCGGTACGGTCAACCTGCCGCACGGTACGGGCAAGACGATACGCGTGTTGGCTATCGCCGAAGGCGATAAGGCTCGAGAGGCGGAGGAGGCGGGGGCCGACTACGTGGGCACGGAGTTCATCAAGCAGATCCAGGACGGCTGGCTCGAATTCGACGCCGTCGTGGCGACGCCGGACACCATGAGGGAAGTCGGCAAGCTGGGCCGGGTTCTCGGACCACGGGGGCTGATGCCGACGCCCAAGGCAGGCACCGTGACCATGGACATCGCCAAGGCGATCAAGGAGCTCAAGGCCGGGCGCATCGAGTTCAGGGTCGATCGTACCGGCAACGTCCACGCGCCGATCGGCAAGGTGTCATTCGATCTCGAGCAGCTCGTGGAGAACTTCAAGGGCTTCATGGACGCGGTGATGCGGGCCCGACCCGCAGCGGCAAAGGGCGGCTACGTCAGAGCCGTCACGGTCTCTAGCACCATGGGTCCGGGAGTCAAGATCGAACCGACGCAGTTCCGCAAGACAGCTTGAGCCGGCGATATTAGAGCGGACGGCCTGCAGCCTCAGGCGCGGCTGCGGCACATATGAGAGAGAACTGAGCGGTCATGGCGCAGCGTACGAAGAAGGAGAAGATGCAACTGACCGCCGAGCTGATAGATACACTCGGCGGGTCGGATGTCCTCTATTTGACCGACTTCACGGGGCTCAACGTCAAGGAGATCACGGAGCTCCGCCGGCGGTTCCGCGAGGCGGGTCACCGGTTCATCGTGGTCAAGAACCGCCTGGCGCGCCGCGCGATCGAGCAGCTCGACCTGCCCGACCTCACGGAGTTCCTGCAGGGTCCGACCGGCTTCGTCGTCGGTGCCGACGACCCGGTCGAGCCGGCGAAGATGTTGCGCGACTTCGCCAAGGAAAACGAGGACCGGCCCACCTTGAAGGTCGGTGTGGTCGAGAAACGTGTGGTCTTGGCCGACGAGATCATGACCCTGGCCTCGCTGCCGTCGCGCCAGGAGCTGTTGGCGGGGATCGTCGGCTCGCTGACCGCACCGGTGGCGGGAATCGTGGGTATCCTGGATGGATTGCTCCGTGACATTGCCTCAATGGTCGAGGAGGTGGCGAGAAAGCAGGAACGTAGTCAGTAGTCGGTAGTCGGTGGCCAGTAACTTCCAAAGCGCGCTTACCGACCGCTGATCACCGGACACCGTCAACCGGTGCTCGGAATACATGGAAGACAAGAGAGCAGTACAGCTCACGGAACGAGTAGGAGAGACATGAGCAAAGTCGAAGAGATCCTTGACGCAATCGGCTCGCTGACCGTCCTCGAGGCGTCGGAGCTGAAAAAGGCGATGGAGGAGAAGTTCGGTGTATCCGCTGCCGCCCCCGTCGTGATGGCGTCCGCCGCGCCGGGCGCTCCCGGTGTTGAGGCGGCCGAGGAGAAGTTCGAGTTCGATGTTGTACTCGCCGGCGTCGGTGACAAGAAGATCCAGGTCATCAAGGCGCTGCGCGAAGTGACCAGCCTTGGCCTCAGAGAGGCAAAGGAGCTGGTCGATGGTGCTCCGAGCACCATCAAGGAGGCCGCATCCAAGGAGGAGGCCGAGCAGATCAAAGGCAAGCTCGAAGAGCAGGGCGCTACGGTCGAGCTCAAATAGGACTGGAGGCGTTCTCGTTCCGGTGGTGAAGGTCACCGCCGGTGTAGTGTTGCACTGAAACGAGGTGACGGCTCCGCTGCCTATGCCGCTTACGTGGCGTGAACACAACTTGTGCCTAAGAACACAGAACCCCGCCAGCCAACGGGACGACGGAGGATTCTGTGCTTTTTCGGGCCTCCTACTGTCTCCGTCGACTGAAAACTGGCGCTGCCACGGGGTTCCGACGTTGCCACCGTGGTCGGCGGCACACGCTGGCTGTGCACTTTCCTTGGAGGAATAGACGTTGGCCAAGACGATGATTCCGGAGATCAAGGTCCGCGATCCCCTGGTGGCCGGGGCCGGCAACGGGAAGAGCGACGTGCCCGTCATCTCGTTCGCGCATCTCGCCACGGCGATGGAAATGCCTAATCTGCTCGACGTTCAGCGCGAGGCGTTCGATGCCCTGCTCGAGCGGGATGTCGACGAGGGGATGGGGCGCGATTTCGGGCTTGAGCGCGTTTTCAACGAGATCTTCCCGAGCGCCGATAGCAAGCAGAACTTCATGCTCGAGTTTGTCAGCTACTCACTCGGCGAGCCGAAGTACACGGTCGAGGAGTGCATGGAGCGCGACATGACGTACGGCGCTCCGCTGAAGGCGACGCTGCGCCTCGTCATCAACGAGGACGTCGAGGGCGAGAAGCGACCGCGCGACATCCTCGAGAAAGAGGTCTATCTGGGTGAGCTGCCGCTGCTCACCGAGCAGGGAACCTTCGTGATCAATGGAGCGGAGCGTGTCATCGTCAGCCAGCTGCACCGCTCACCCGGCGTGGTGTTCGAGGAGACGATACACCCGAACGGTACCAGGCTCTTCTCAGCGCGGATCATCCCCTTCCGGGGCTCGTGGGTCGAGTTCTCCATCGACAACCACGACGTCATCCACGTCCACATCGACAAGAAAAAGAAGTTTCCGGCCACCGCGCTATTGCGGGCGTTCGGGCACGGTGGCGACCCCGACATCCTCGATCTGTTCTACGGCGTGCGTGAGCTGCAGGTCGAAGAGGTCGCCGGCGACCGGAAGTTTCGCCGCGAGGCTGCGGGTACCTTGCTCGCCGCCTCGGTTTCGAACCCCGCCTACGAGGGTGAGCCCGAGAACATCGTGCTCACCGGCTTCGACCTCGAGGAGGACGAGGCGTGGCTGGCCAGCGATCAGCGCCAGCCGGAGACCGGACGCTTGCTCGGTGCTTTTGGCGACCCGATCAACGCTGACCTGATCAACCGTCTCATCGAGGTCGGTATCGAGGAGGTGCCGATCCATCGCGACGCCGACGCCTTCTTGGGCCGACGGGCCGACGAGCTCACGCCCGAGCTGATCAGCCAGATCGAGCGCGCCGGGGTGGAGAAGATGTGGGTCTATTCGACACCGATCCGCATACCGCTGCGTGGCCGCTATGAGGACCTGGCGAACCGCCGCGACTGGAGCCAGGATCCGCGGCTCGCTGCTGATGTCGTCGATGCCGGCACCGGTGAAATTCTGGCCGAAACGGGTGCCGCGTTCGACAGCAAACTGTTCGAGCAACTGGCCAAGAGGGGGATTCGCCATGTTCTGGTGTTCACCGGTGGCGCCCGCGGCGAGTCGCCGTTGATCAAGAACACACTGGAAAAGGACCCGACCCACGGCGAGCCGGACGCGCTCTACGCGATCTACTCGCTGCTGCGACCGGGGGAAGCGCCGAACCTCGACACCGCGCGCACGGCGATCGAGCGGCTGTTCTTCAACCCGAAGCGGTATGATCTGGGCCGGGTAGGCCGCTACAAGATCAACCAGCGGCTAAGAGACACTTTCCGGCTTTTGAGCGTGGGACCGCCGGCCCCAGAGATCACGATTCTGACGGTGGCCGACTTCATCGCCATCATCCGCTACCTGATAGAGCTGCACGAAGGCCGCGGCTACGTAGATGACATCGACCATCTGGGCAACCGGCGCGTGCGATCAGTTGGCGAGCTCATTGCCAACCAGTTCTCGGTGGGGCTCTCGCGGATGGCGCGCCTCGTGCGCGAACGCATGTCGATCGCCAGCGACCCGGAGCAGATCAACATAGACGACCTGGTCAACGCCCGCACGGTCAGCGCGGTGATCCAGTCGTTCTTTGGTTCCTCGCAGTTGAGCCAGTTCATGGATCAGACCAATCCGCTGGCCGAGTTGACGCACAAGCGGCGACTCTCCGCGCTGGGGCCCGGCGGCCTCACCAGGGAGCGTGCCGGGTTCGAGGTCCGCGACGTCCATTACTCGCATTACGGGCGCATGTGTCCGATCGAGACGCCGGAAGGCCCGAACATCGGGCTGATCACCAGCCTGTCGACCTACGCGCGAATCAACAGCCTGGGCTTCATCGAGACGCCTTACCGCAAGGTCGAGCAGGGTAAGGTCAGTGGCGAAATGATCTGGCTGACGGCAAACGAGGAAGAGGAGTTCGCCGTTGCACAGGCTAACGCCGAGCTCAACCCGGACGGAACGTTCGTCAACCCGCTCGCCCTTTGCCGGCAGGCCGACGACTATCCGCTGCTGCCGCCGGAACAGATCGACTACATGGACGTATCGCCCGATCAGCTCGTCGCGGTATCGCCGGCCTTGATCCCGTTCCTCGAGCACGACGACGCGAACCGCGCGCTGATGGGCTCGAACATGCAGCGCCAGGCCGTCCCGCTCCTCTTCCCGGCGCGGCCGCTCGTCGGGACCGGTCTCGAGGACAAGATCGCTCGCGACTCGGGTGCCGTGGTCGTCGCCAGGCGCGGCGGTGTGGTCACCCAGGTGAGGGCGGACGAGATCATGATCGACACTGGCATCAGCAGGCCGGGCGGCGACGAGCCGCTCGCCAAGTTGAGCCAGTTCGACCGCTACAAGCTGAAGAAGTTCTGGCGTACCAATCAGGATACGGCGATCAACCAGCGGCCACTGGTCAACGTCGGCGACCAGGTCGAACAGGGCGACATAATCGCTGATGGCGCCTCCACCGACCGCGGCGAGCTGGCCTTGGGCCGGAACCTCACCGTCGCGTTCATGCCTTGGTACGGCCATAACTTCGAGGACGCCATCGTGATCAGCGAGCGACTGGTGAAGGATGACGAGTACACGTCCATCCACATCCAGGAGCTCGAGCTGCACGTGCGCGACACCAAGCGCGGCATGGAGGAGATCACCCGCGAGATCCCCAACGTCTCTGAGGAGGCGCTGAAGGATCTCGACGAGCGTGGCATCGTCCGTATCGGCGCCGCTGTCAAACCTAACGACATCTTGGTCGGAAAAATCACACCTAAGGGCGAGACCGAGTTGTCGCCGGAGGAGAAGCTGCTGACGGCGATCTTCGGAGAAAAAGCAAAGGACGTAAAAGACAGCTCGCTGAGGGTGCCGCCCGGGATGGCAGGTACCGTGATAGACGTGAAGATCTTCTCGCGGCGCATCGATGACGCACTGCTCGAGAAGGAGCACGGCGAAAGGATCGGACTGCTGCGCGAGCAGGAGCGCGATGAGATCGCGCGTGTGACGGAGGTGCGTGACGAAGAGTTGCGCGAGCTGCTCACAGGGCAGACGGTACAGCTGTTCTTGAAACGCGGGACGATCGAGCCCTACTTCAAGGAGGGCAAAAAGCTCGGCGACCGCGTCGTCGCGGAGCTCGACTTCTCCAAGCTCGACCTGACTGCGCTCAAGGTTAAGAGCGCCGGGGCGAATGAGAAGGTCCGGCGCGTGATCGAGGAATCGCGCCAGCGGATCGAGCGGATTCGGGAAAAGACAGAAGAGTCTATCGACAAGGTCCTGCAGCCGGATGAGCTCTCCCCGGGCGTTGTGCAGCTGGTCAAGGTATACATCGCCGAGCGCCGCAAGGTCGCTGTCGGAGACAAGGTCGCCGGCCGTCACGGCAACAAGGGTGTCATCGCTCGGATCGTGCCCGAAGAGGATATGCCCTTCCAGCCCGACGGCACGGCTGTCGACATCGTCCTCAACCCGCTGGGTGTGCCGTCGCGAATGAACGTCGGCCAGATCCTGGAGACGCACCTCGGCTGGTGTGCCAGGATCTTCGGGTTCGAGGCAAAGACGCCGGTCTTCCACGGCGCCACCGAGGACGAAGTCGGAATGCTCCTCAAGCTGGCTGGTGTCCGCTGGGCGCACGACTGCCTGAACATCGGGTCCGTGCAGCCACCCCTGCTGACCGATGTCCACATCCGCGAGTTCATCAACACCCTGCGTGAAGACGCGACGCGAGCGCGGGCCCGCCATGGCGACGGCACGCGTCCCTCGGGCTCGAGGCTGGGTCTGGGTCGCACGCTCGACTCGCTGGGGGCGGAGACCAGCTCGAAGCTGGTCACCGACTACCTGAGGGAGCTGCGCGATTACGTCGTCGACGCGTGTACCGAGCTGGCACAGCGCTCCGCCGAGCCGAACCTGGAGAAAGCGGGCTTCGAGGCGGCGGCCAAACTGGCGAAGAAGAGATCGGCGCAGGAGGGGCTCGACGAGGCGCTGTCGGAGTTCATCTCGCGGGCCGGGCTGACAACGGCCGGTAAGATGAGGCTGCGCGACGGGCGGACCGGCGAGTTCTTCACCATGGAGGTGACGGTCGGCAACATCTACATGATGAAGCTGGCTCACCTGGTGGACGACAAGATCCACGCACGCTCCATTGGGCCGTATTCGCTCGTCACGCAGCAACCTTTGGCCGGAAAGGCCCAATTCGGCGGTCAGCGGTTCGGCGAGATGGAGGTCTGGGCACTGGAAGCCTATGGTGCGGCCCACACACTCCAGGAGATGCTGACGGTCAAGTCGGACGACGTGTCCGGCCGTTCGCGTGCCTACGAGGCGATCGTGAAAGGCGACAACCTACCCGACCCCGGCATTCCGGAGAGCTTCAACGTGTTGGTGAAGGAGCTGCAGTCACTGGGTCTCAGCGTAGAGCTCGGTGAAAGCGACGATGGTATTTAGGTCAGCCCTGGACTCTAGAGGATAGACATGATCGACTTCCCAAGGCACCGCGAGACTCGTCCTACGGAGTTCGACTTCATCCAGCTGAAGATCTCCTCGCCGGAGCAGATCAGATCGATGAGCTACGGCGAGGTGACGAAGCCGGAGACCATCAACTACCGGTCGTTCAAACCGGAGCGTGATGGTCTGTTCTGCGAGCGCATCTTCGGCCCGGTCAAGGACTGGGAGTGCCACTGCGGAAAGTTCAAGCGCATTCGCTACCGCGGCCATATCTGCGACAAGTGTGGCGTGGAAGTGACGCTTTCCAAAGTGCGCCGCGAGCGGATGGGACACATCGAGCTCGCAGTCCCGGTAGCGCACATCTGGTTCTTCAAAACGCTGCCGTCGCAGATGGGCTACTTGCTCGGCATGACGTTGCGCGACTTGGAGAAAATCATCTACTACGCGAATTACGTAGTGGTGAAGCCGGGCAAGCAGAAGATCAAGGCCAAGCAGCTCCTCGACGAGGAGGAGTACTTCGAGCTCAAGGCGCAGGCGAAAGAAAGCGGCGACGGAGAATTCCACGCCGAGATCGGTGCCGAGGGGGTACGCCATCTCCTTAGGCAGGTCG
The DNA here is from genome assembly GCA_964345885.1 of uncultured Gemmatimonadota bacterium. Lineage (GTDB taxonomy): Bacteria > Gemmatimonadota > Gemmatimonadetes > Palauibacterales > KS3-K002. The sequence continues at coordinate 9,636 of CAYFSW010000120.1, forward strand.
ACGTGGATGAGGTTGCGAGGGAGCTTCGCCGTAAGGTGGCAACTGAGACCAGCCAGCACCGCAAGAAGCAGCACCTCAAGCGACTGAAGGTGGTGGACGCTTTCCGCAACAGCGACGATGACCCGGAACGCCGCAACCATCCAGAGTGGATGGTTATGGACGTGATCCCGGTGCTACCGCCCGACCTGCGGCCTTTGGTGCCGCTCGACGGCGGCCGCTTCGCGACCTCCGACCTCAACGATCTCTATCGCCGCGTCATCAACCGCAACAACCGGTTGAAGAAGCTGATGGAGATGAGAGCGCCAGAAGTCATCCTGCGGAACGAAAAGCGGATGTTGCAGGAGGCGGTGGATGCCCTGTTCGACAACGGACGTCGCGGTAAGGCGATCCGCGGGCGCGGCAAGCGGCCGCTCAAGGCCCTCTCCGATATGCTCAAGGGCAAGCAAGGCCGCTTCCGCCAGAACCTACTCGGTAAGCGGGTCGATTACTCCGGTCGCTCGGTGATCGTCGTCGGCCCGGAGCTCAAGCTGCACCAGTGCGGCCTGCCTAAAGTTATGGCCGTCGAGCTCTTCCGCCCGTTCATAATCCACGAGCTCGAGCGACGCGGCGAGGCCGAGACGGTCAAGCGCGCCAAGAAGATCGTCGAGCGCGGCGACGACCCGCGAGTCTATGAGGTTCTCGAGGACATCATCAGGGACCATCCCGTGCTGCTCAACCGGGCGCCGACCCTGCACCGACTGGGGATCCAGGCATTCGAGCCGGTCCTCGTCGAGGGTAAGGCGATCCGCATCCACCCCCTGGTTTGCGCGGCATTCAACGCCGACTTCGACGGTGACCAGATGGCGGTACACGTACCGCTCTCCTTTGAGGCGCAGCTCGAGTGTCGCGTCCTCATGCTGTCGTCCAACAACGTCTTGAAGCCGTCAGACGGCAAGCCGATAGCGACACCCAGTCAGGACATGGTGCTCGGTATCCACTACCTGATGAAACTGCCCGACGACTTCGACCAGCGCATCGACGATGCGGCGCGCTACGCGACGATCCACGAGGTCGAGTTGGCCCTGGCCAACGATTGGTTCACCAGGGCGGACGGCGCGCTCGACTACCACGCACCTATCCACTTCCGCCACGAAGGCACTTGGCACAAGACGACGGTCGGTCGCGCCCTGTTCAATGACATCATCCCCGCGGAACTCGGGTACGTGAATCAGGCCATCAACAAGAGTGCACTCTCCGACCTCGTCTTCCGTTGCTACCGCCATGTCGGACTCAAGCGAACAACCGACTTCTTGGACGATCTGAAGGACTTCGGGTTCAGGTTCGCTACGATCGGCGGAACCTCGATCGGGATCGAGGACCTGGAGATCCCGCCGCGCAAAGGCGACATCATCAGTTCGGCGCGTGCCGACACCGAGCGCTTCACCAAGGCTTACGAGCGAGGCGTTATCTCCAACGGCGAGCGTTACAACCGGGTGATCGACGCTTGGACACATGCCAACAACGATGTAGCCGACGCGATGGTCAACGCTCTGAAAGAGTCGCGTCATGGCTTCAACCCGGTCTACATGATGTTCGATTCGGGCTCGCGAGGCTCACGCGACCAGATCCGACAGCTCGCCGGGATGCGCGGACTGATGGCGAAGCCGCAGAAGAAACTGACCGGTGGCGTCGGCGAGATCATCGAGAGCCCAATCCTCTCCAACTTCCGTGAGGGGCTGACCGTGTTGGAGTACTTCATCTCGACACACGGAGCCCGCAAAGGGTTGGCGGACACGGCGCTGAAGACTGCAGACGCCGGATACCTCACGCGGCGGTTGGTCGACGTGGCCCAGGACGTGACCGTCTGCGAGGAGGACTGCGGGACGATCCTCGGACTCGAGATGTCGGCGTTGAAGGAAGGTGAGGACATCATCGAACCACTGCGCGACCGCATCGTCGGCACCGTTGCGCTCGAGGAGATGGTTGACCCGATCGATGGCCAGCGCCTCGTCAAGGCCGGCGACCTGATCGACGAGGAGGCCTCCGAGGCGATCGAGGAGGCCGGAATTCAGTCGGTGCACATTCGCTCCGTCCTTACGTGCGAGTCGCGCCGCGGGATCTGCCTGCAGTGCTACGGCCGAAACCCCGCAACGATGAACATGGTCGACCTAGGAGAGGCTGTAGGCATCATCGCTGCACAGTCGATCGGCGAGCCAGGCACTCAGCTTACGCTACGTACCTTCCACATTGGTGGAACCGCCGCGCGCATCGCCGCGCAGACGCAGCGCAAGTCCAAGGTCGACGGCAAGGTCAAGTTCGATCGCATCAACTTCGTGGTCGGCAAGAACGACGAGCAGATCGTCACCAGCCGCGAAGGTGAGATTCAAATGCTGACCATGGACGAGCAGGTGCGCTCGCGTCTCACCGTGCCCTACGGGGCTACCCTGCACGTTGCGGACGAGCAAGAGGTACGCACCGGCGAGTTGCTGTTCAGCTGGGACCCCTACTCCGAGCCGATCGTCGCCGATGTCGGTGGCATTGTCGACTTCCAGGACATCGTCGAAGAGGAAACGGTTCGCGAAGAGCTCGATGAATCCACAGGACGACGCCAGCTGACGATCATCGAGGATCGCGAGAAAAAGCTGCACCCGCAGATCAGCATCAAAGCGAACGGGAAGAAAGTCAGAGAGTTCATCGTGCCGGTGGGTGCCCAGCTCGTGATCCATAACGGCGACGAGGTTGAGCCCGGCATGACTCTCGCCAAGATCAGCCGCGAGGTCTACAAGACCCGGGATATTACCGGCGGTCTGCCGCGCGTCGCTGAGCTATTCGAGGCCCGCCGGCCGAAGGACCCGGCCACAATCGCAGAGGTCGACGGCAACGTGTCCTTCCGTGCCATCAAGCGTGGCAAGCGCGAGGTCGTAGTCGCTTCCGACTCCGGCGAGGAGAAGGTCTACGAGATCCCAGTCGGCAAGCACTTGAGGGTCCACGAGGGCGACCGAGTCCAGGCCGGCGACCGGCTGTCGGAAGGCCCGGTAAACCCGCACGACATTCTGCGCATCAAAGGCCCGCGCGCAGTGCAGGAGTACCTACTGAACGAGATCCAGGAGGTCTATCGCCTTCAGGGTGTGAGGATCAGTGACAAACACATCGGTGTCATTGTGCGCCAGATGCTCCAGAAGGTTCGAATCGTCGATCCCGGTAACACCGAGTTCCTCGAAGGCGAGCATGTGGACCGGGTCGAGTTCCTAGACACCAACGCTAAGATGCGCCAGGCCGGCAAGAAGCCCGCTCGCGCTGAGCCGCTCCTGCTCGGTATCACCAAGGCGAGCCTGACTACCCGGTCGTTCGTCAGCGCCGCCTCGTTCCAGGAGACGACGCGGGTCCTCACCGACGCCGCCGTTAGGGGCGCCAAGGACAACCTGCTCGGTCTCAAGGAGAATATCATCATCGGACACCTCGTACCCGCCGGCACGGGCATTCACCGCTACTCGGATGTCGAATTCCTCGTTGAAGGCGCGCCGATCGAACGGCAGATCGAGGAGCTCGCCGACAGCCAGAGCGAGCCGCAGCAGGAGGGGGAGGCCGAGGTTAGCCTGGCCGACCTGGTCAGGGGGGCCGGCAACCCGACGACCGAGTCGGGAGCGGGGACCGGCGACTAGCTGTTAGAAGCGATACCCAGTATCCGACACTCACCGATCAGATGATCGGGTGATTCTCGGGTGACAAGCACCAAGGCCCAACGTTCAATGGTAATTGGAGGTTGGGCCTTGGCCTTGAGGCGACCTTGAACATGTGGCAAGCGGGTGTCGGATATTGGCAAAAGAGAACGACCCATTTTCGGCCTTTCTTCGGTATTCGCCCACCCTTGGAATCCTGCCCCGCTCCGGAGCCGCTAAACCCGCCGAAAGACGTTGACATATCTGGCTTCCTGGATAGCTTTCTGGCGCCCCAAACAGCTGCGGAAGAGCAGCGGTGGAACGGGGATCGAGGCTTGACGCAAAATCCCGGTCTCCGTAGGTTCGTTGGTCTGTCAACGATCCGGTCCCTATCACCCTAAACGCGTCGGAGGCGGCGTACGTCCTCCGGCCTTTCTTTCGTGGCTAACCGAGCGCGGTTGGGGCGAACGTAAACCACAAGAGATAGGTATGCCGACGATCAACCAACTGGTCCGACAGGGCCGGAAGAAGGCTGCCAAAGCAGACAAAGCTCCCGCACTTGAGAGGAACCCTCAGAAGCGGGGCGTGTGCACGCGAGTATACACGACGACGCCGAAGAAGCCTAACTCGGCGCTGCGCAAGGTTGCACGCGTTCGCCTGACGAACGGGTACGAGGTCACGGCCTATATCCCCGGTGAGGGACACAACCTGCAGGAGCACTCGATAGTGCTGATCCGTGGTGGGCGAGTGAAGGATTTACCCGGCGTGCGCTATCACATAATCCGCGGCAAGCTGGACGCGGCGGGTGTGGCGGATCGCAAGAGGAGTCGGAGCAAGTACGGGGCCAAGCGGCCCAAGGCCTAGCGCCAGCCACGAGCGAGCGGGCGAAGGTAGGCAGCAAGAGCGATGGCGAGAAGACAGCGAGCAGTTCCCAGAGAAGCGATGCCCGATCCCGTATACGGGAGCGAGTCGGTCACGAAATTCGTGAACGCGCTGATGCGCGACGGCAAGAAGTCGATTGCCGAGCGGATCTTCTACGACGCGATGCAGATGGTCGAGGAGCGCATGGGCCAGCCGGCGATGAACGTATATCGCCAGGCGTTCAGCAACACCAAGCCGGTGCTTGAGGTCAAGAGCCGCCGTGTGGGCGGTGCGACCTATCAGGTGCCAGTGGAAGTGCGGCCTCGGCGGCGCGAGGCGCTGGCGCGGCGCTGGTTGGTCGGCGCGGCGCGCGAGCGCAGCGAGAACACGATGGCTGAGCGACTCGCCGGCGAAATCATGGCAGCGGCCAAGGGTGAGGGGGCGGCGGTCAAAAAGCGACAGGACGTGCACCGCATGGCCGAGGCGAACAAGGCGTTCGCCCACTACCGGTGGTAAGCGGGACAAACCAGAAACGCGATACAGAGACATCAGAGAAGTAGTGTAGCAGTATGCCCAGGCAGGTACCCTTAGAGAAGCTCCGTAATATCGGCATCATGGCCCATATCGATGCCGGTAAGACGACGACCACCGAGCGCGTCCTCTACTACACAGGTAGGGTGCATCGGATGGGCGAAGTGCATCATGGCGACGCTGTGATGGACTGGATGGAGCAGGAGAAGGAGCGGGGGATCACGATCACCTCCGCCGCGACGACCTGCTTCTGGGAGCGCTCCGGCGAGGAGTACCGAATCAACATCATCGACACGCCTGGCCACGTCGACTTCACCGCGGAGGTCGAGCGAAGCCTGCGGGTGCTCGACGGCTCGATCGCCCTTTTCTGCGCTGTCGGCGGTGTCGAACCGCAGTCGGAGACGGTGTGGCGCCAGGCCGATCGCTACGGCGTTCCGCGCATCGCCTTCGTCAACAAGATGGACCGCATCGGGGCCGACTTCGACAACGTCGTCCAGATGATCCGCGAGCGGCTGGGGGCGAACGCGCATCCGGTCCAGTACCCCCTGGGAGAGGGCGAGCTGTTCACCGGTGTGATCGATCTGGTACGTCAGGTCTCACTGGTGTACGACGAGGCTTCGCTGGGGGCGAGGTGGACGGAGGAGCCGATCCCCGAGAGCCTGAGAGAAAGGGCTGCCGAGCTTCGCCACAAGCTGATCGAGGCCGCGGTCGAGCACCATGAGACGCTGCTCGGGAAGTACCTCGAGGGCGAGTCGAAGCTTACCGAGGACGAGGTGCGCGAGGCGATCCGCCACGCGACCGTCAACAACTGGGTCACCCCGGTTCTCTGTGGCGCGGCGTTTCGCAACAAGGGCGTCCAGCAGCTGCTCGACGCTGTCATCGACTACCTGCCGTCGCCGCTCGAGGTGCCGGCTATCGAGGGCCATCTGCCGCAGCACGATGAGCAGATCGTCACCCGTGAGACCGCCGATGACGCCCCCTTCAGTGCCCTCGCCTTCAAGATTTCCACAGACCCCTTCGTCGGACGTTTGACCTACATCCGCATCTACAGCGGGTCGCTGAAAGCCGGGTCGTACGTCTACAACGCGAACGTGGGTCGCAAGGAGCGGATCGGACGGCTCTTGCAGATGCACGCCAATCGACGCGAGGAACGCGAAGAGGTCTTCGCGGGCGATATCTGCGCGGCCATCGGCCTCAAGCAGACGAAGACCGGCGAGACGCTCAGCGATCAGGACGACCCGATCATCCTCGAGGCGATGAAGTTCCTCGAGCCGGTGATCTCGGTCGCGATCGAACCCAAGACCAAGGTGGACGAGGACAAGCTTGCCAAGGCGCTGGCGAAGCTGGCCGAGGAAGATCCCACCTTCAGGGTGCACACAGACCCGGAGACCGGGCAGACGATCATCTCGGGTATGGGCGAGCTGCACCTGGAGATCATCGTCGATCGGCTGAAGCGTGAGTTCAAGGTCGGCGCCAACATCGGTCGCCCGCAGGTGGCCTATCGCGAGACTGCCCGCAAGGCGGTCGATAAGGTGGAGGGCAAGTACATCCGTCAGACCGGTGGTCGCGGGCAGTACGGCCACGTAGTGATCAACCTCGAGCCGGCCGACCAGGGCCAAGGCATGATCTTCGAGGATAAGATCGTCGGTGGTGTTATCCCCCGTGAGTACATCGGATCAGTGGAGCAGGGCGTTCGCGAGGCGATGGATGCCGGCGTGCTGGCCGGCTACCCCATGGTCGATCTCAAGGTGGCTCTGGTCGACGGTTCCCATCACGAGGTCGACTCGTCCGAGATGGCATTCAAGATCGCTGGCTCCATGGCGCTGCGCGAAGCGGTGCGTAGAGCCGACCCGGTGTTGCTCGAGCCGATCATGGACGTTGAGGTCGTCACGCCGGAGGAGTATCTCGGTACCGTCGTCGGTGAGCTCAGCAGTAGACGAGGCAAGGTCGGCGGCATCACCCAGCGCGGCGAAGCACGCGTCGTGGGCGCGAGTGTCCCGCTGGCGGAGATGTTCGGCTATTCCACGACCCTACGCTCGTTGAGTCAGGGCCGTGCCGTTTACACCATGCAGTTCTCTCACTACGAGGAAGTCCCCAAGGGTAAGGCGGACGAGATCTTGAATCGCGGTGCCGCGGCAGTCGCGGTGGGGTCCTAGCGACACCCGGCGGCTAACGAGGAGCGAGGAGACCATGGCGAAGGCAAAGTTTGAGCGGACGAAGCCGCACGTGAACGTGGGAACGATAGGCCACGTGGACCATGGTAAGACGACCCTGGTGGCGGCGATTACGGAGGT
>CAYFSW010000121.1:0-9246 GCA_964345885.1 uncultured Gemmatimonadota bacterium
CCCCGACCGCGCCCGATTGAGGAAGCGGCCGGACCGCTGAGCACGACTAGAAGCAATCTAAGGCAAACACCACCAAGGGCGCCCGCGTCAGGTGCAAACGCGGGTTAGGCGGCTGCGTAATCGCGACACCGTCCGTGATCCCCTAGCCAAGGGTCAGGCCCTTCTATGATCTCTGATCCATGTATCGACTGACGCAGGGATCAGCAATCGATCTGCGATAGCGGCGATTTCTTCAGCCTCCCGCCACATATTCTCTAGTTCGGCCAACTCTCCTTCCAAAGCACGCCGTTCGCTCTCCTCGTGGGCCGCCATCTCGAGAGCGAGGCGCAACCGACTTGGCATTGACGCTACCCGGGTATGTCGTGGCCAGCGGTCCGGAATCGTCGATAAAAAGCCTTTTGGCCCACGGGCTTCCTCGATGTATGCTACAGCATCTTGAACTTCACGTTTCGAGCCGCCTCTCGGATTCAGCCTCGGCAGGAGCAGTCCAGCAACACGAGTGGCTTCCGGTTCTTCAAGTCTAAGCACTCGTCTCTCCCGCCGCTGACCCAGTGCTATCCTCCACCACGGTATCTTAAGATGCGCATAGCTGAGAACTAAGATGAGTTCGTTTCGGTTCTCCGATTTCGCAATTCGTAAGGAACCAAGATCGCTTGTTCTGATCTTAGCAACTGTACCGTCCGATGCAGGCAGGCGCGCGATGACACGCCTTCTCAGCCCTGCTAGGAACGGCACTGACAGCCAGGGGAGAATGGTGGCCGCTGATCCCCAGAGAATCAGACCCATGGCCACGCTACCTGCCGTCGCCAACACCCTGCGCCGAATAAAGGTCGAGCCGTAGCGCCAGGCGGCGAACTCGTGCCGCGGTGGCACACCCACACGTATTAGGTCGACACCGTCGATCAGTGTTGCTAATCCGATATTGTCGGTCGAGAAACTGGTTGGCGTATGTCGGAACCGACGCTCGCACTCTTCTATGGCTTCCCAGCGTTCTTCGAGCGGCGAGAGATTCCAGCGCCGGCACCGCCGGCAAACGACCCAAAGACGACCCTTCTCTTGGTCGAATGCGAGCCGACGCCCGACCGGGAAGTTCGCTACGATCTCGTTGGTTCCGAGGTCGCGGTGGCAGTAGGTGCACGTCCGATACACCGTTCTACGCCATCTCGAGTTCTTGCCACCAGGAACGAGCTACTAGAGCAGCCGCCTAACTACTTCTTCACCTGCGAGCGCCCCCTATGCGGCCTGCGATGCTCGCAGCCTAATACCCGGAATTGTTCTTGGATCTAAACAGACCATCAACCACCAAGATACTACCCCGAGCCGGCTTATTACCAGCAAGCCGGTTTCGAGCAAAGGCTGCGAAGAACGCAGCCTAATACGCATCGCGATTTGTGCAGGGTCACTAGAGTAGAGCGCGGGTTTACCTCGCTCAGAGCGTGTCGGCCGGACTCCGAACTCCCAAACCGCCACGGTTGAGTACGTGGGTATAGATCATCGTGACGCGTACATCCCGGTGCCCGAGGAGCTCCTGGACGGTGCGGATGTCGTAGCCGTCTTCCAGAAGATGGGTCGCGAACGAGTGCCGGAAGGTGTGGCAGGTGGCGCGCTTCGTGATCCCCGAACGGCGCACCGCATCCTTCACGGCCCGCTGCACTGCAGTCTCGTGTAGATGGCGACGATAGCGCCGGCCGGTCCCGGAGTCTGTCCACAACCGCCCGGCTGGGAAGACGAACTGCCAAGCCCACTCACGGTTCGCCTGCGGATACTTCCGGTCCAGTGCCTCGGGCAGCTCGACGTACCCCGCACCATTGGCGCGATCTCGCTCGTGCTGCTTGCGCACCTCCGCCAGATGAGCAGACAACGGATCCTTTACCGATGCGGGGAGCACTGTGACCCTATCCTTCGCCCCTTTCCCCCTCCTAACGCGAATCTCACCCCGCTCGAAATCCAGGTCTTTGACCCTGAGGTTCAGGCACTCGAGCAACCGGAGGCCCGAGCCGTAGAGCAACCCGGCCACCAGCACCTTCGAGCCGTGCAGGTGCTCGAATACCTCTCTCAGCTCTGACCGTGTCAGCACTACGGGAAGCCGCCGCGGCGCCTTGGCCCGGACCACGCCGTCCACCCAACCCAGCTTCCGGGCCAGGACTGCTTTGTAGAGAAAGATGAGCGCACTCGCCGCCTGGCTCTGCGTCGAGGCGCTCACTTTCCCCTCCTCTGCCAAATGGGTAAGGTATCGCTCGATCTCCGTTTCACCCATCTCCGCTGGATGCCGCATGCCGTGAAAGTGCACGAAGCGCCGGATCCATCTCACGTACGCCTCTTCCGTACGTCGACTTCGATGCCGCACCCGCAACGCCCGACGTACTTGTGCGAGGAGCCTGGGTCGCTCTTCATGCTTGGCTTGCACGCTCGGTGCAGGTGCCGACACGGTCATGGCGCGAAGAGTTCGGCGAGCACGTCGAGGACCGATTCCCGGGCACGTTTCGGTAGCGTGCCCAGCTTGCGGATCAGGCGCAGCGAGTCGACCGCACGAAGCTGGTCCAGCACTACTTGCCCATCCTTCCCTTTGAACCGGCACTGGACGTGCGTGGGATAAGATCGCCCACGCCTCGTCATCGGCGCGACGATCACAGTCCGGATGTGCCTGTTCATCTCGTCCGGCGAGATCACAACGCACGGTCGCGTCTTCTTGATCTCGCGTCCGACCGTTGGATCCAGGTTGACCAGGAACACGTCGAAGCGACGAGCTACCACTCCCACTCATCCTCGTCCCACTTCGTCGGCAGCGCCTCCGCATCCAGCAGCCGGTCATCCCCCTGATCGGCCATCGCCGCGAAGCTGGCTTCCCAACCCTGTCGGGGCCGTTCGGCGGACCTGACGACCAACCTGCCGTCCTCCACCTCCAGCTCGACTTCGCCGCTCAGCCCCGCCGCTTCCAAGATCGGCTTCGGGATGCGGATCCCACGCGAGTTACCGATACGCACCAGACGGCTCTTCATGGTAATTACAATGTAATTACAACGGCCGGACCCCACAATGAACAGCAGCGCGCCCGCTGGCACTCCGCACAGGCGCCCTAGGAGGATTTAGGCGGATGCTCTCAACCGATTGTCAACCGGCACCAGCGAGCGCTGCCCCGGACGACCGAGGCGGGGCTGTGCCTGACGCTGCCCGGCTAGCGGGCTACTGCGCTGGGCGCACCCTGAAGCGGACGGTGTCGGTCCTGGCATCGGGGAACCGGACGTGCAGGTAATCGGCCAGGGCAGCGATCACCACGTGCTCGCCGGGCTCGAGGCCTTCGAGCAGGTACTCGGTCTGCGCCTGGCCCAGGTGCACGATACCCGGCTCGTTGGGGATCACCTGACCCGCCGGCGTCGGCTCCCGGTCGATAAACAGATGAAGGTGCCCGCTGTTCGGCTCATCGACGCCCGCAGGGCGAAGCGCGATGTTCTCGGCGGCCAGCTGGATGGTGAAGCTGGGGCCGGTGACCTCGTCACCGTCTTGTGGCGTTAGGATGACCGCAGCCGGCACGCTCTCGGCCGTCGACGCCGGCTCGTCCTCTGGCTCGGCCTCCCGGCAGCCCGCGGTCACGGCGGCAGCGAGCAGCGCGGCGCCGAGAGCCCGCTGCCAAAACAGTCCATGAGCTGTCCCTTTCATTCCATCTCCCGGCTGTAGTTTTAGACGTGCAGCGGGCCCGCCTGGGCACTTTAAGCACCCCACGCGGGCCCGGCAATGGAACGCCAGATAACAGAGACTACTTCTGGTTCGCCTCGACGACGATCTCGACCTCGACGTCGGCGCCGACGACCGCTGTCATCGCCCAGTTGCCCGTGCCGACGCCGTAGTCGCGCCGGTCGAGCTCGGTCTCGGCCTGGAAGCTGGCGACCTGTGTGACGCCGCCCAGCATCTCCCGCATCTGTTCCGGGATCTCCTGCACGCCGAGGAGCGTGATCGGTAGCTCGACCTCCTGGGTTACGTCCTTGATGGTCAGCTCGCCCCGGGCCAGCAGCCTGTCGGCCGCGGTCTGGGTCACCGAGCTACTCTTGAACGTGATGTACGGATAGCTCTCGGCCTCGAACCAATCTCCGGAGCGCAGGTGATTGTCTCGTCTCTCGTTGCCAGTATTAATGCTGGCCACGCCGATCCGCACCTCAACGCTGCTGTTTCCCGGGCTCTCTGGATCGAAGGCGAGGTCGATCTCGAAGTCCTCGAACCGCCCGCTCACCGGCGTGAAGAAGTGCCTTACCGAGAAGTTGATCTCGGTGTGGGGGGCATCGACGTTCCAGGGCGTCGCCTCCAGCGCAGTCGGCTGGCGGGCGCCGCCGGCGGCGATCGTCACCGCACCCAGAGCCGTAAGTCCTGTAAAGATAAGTGCTTTATACATCACTGCCTCCATAGTTCCAAATAGTGGATTGCGTTCCTCTTCCCTTCTGGGGCGGAGAACATATGGAGGCGGCGGGTGGTTCCCGTGGGTCAGTCGCCGGCGGGAGCGACGGCGGGCACCGGGGCCCGAGCGGCGCCACGCCGCTCGAACAGGTAGTAGAGAACGGGGATACTCGTGAGCACGAAGATGGTACTGGCGATAAGGCCGCCGATCGTGGCCAGAGCCAGTGCGTTCCAGATCGTCGCGTCGATGGTCTCGCTGAACAAGATCAACGGCAAAAGGCCGACCACGGTAGTGAGCGTGGTCATGAGGATCGGCCGCACCCGCTCCAGCGTCCCCTGGATGATCGCTTCTTTGAGCTCGCTCCCGGCTCGGCGGATCTCGTTTATGTGATAGACCACCAGTATCGCGTTGTTCACCACGATGCCCGCCATCATGATCACACCGATGTAGGCCGAGCGGGTGAACGAGGCGTTGGTGTAGAAGAAGATCAGAAACACACCTATTAGCGCCAGCGGCACGGTGAGCAGCACGACGAACGGCGCGCGCAGCGACTCGAACAGCGCCGCCGTCACCAGGTAGATGAGGATCACCGCGAAGGCGAGCACCGTGTAGATCTGCCGCTGTTCCTCATCGGTCCAGAAGATGTCGCGCTCCTTCTCGATCGAGTACCCCGCGGGCAGCTGCGTCGCATCGACCGCGACGTCGCGAACCTGATCGCCCAGCTTGCGCGGTCCACGGAATTCCCAGCCCACCAGTCGCTGATACTGCTGGTTCTCGCGCACGATGCGGTTCAGCACCTCGCGGCGCCCGACCTGCGCCACGTCCGACAATCGGACACGTTCGCCGGTCGCGGTCGGCACCAACAGACCCTGCAGGTCAGCGAAGTCGAACTCTTGATAACCTTCGAGCTTGACCGAGTAGGTGACCTCTTCGCCGCCCACTTTGATGCGGTTGAGGCTGACTTGCCCCTGGACGTTGCTCGCCACGTAGCGGAGCAGTTCCTCGACCGAGAGCCCGTAGCCGGCCAGCCGCGGCCGGTTCACACTGAGGAAGAACTCGAACGCCTTATCGGACCACCACCAGCTACTGACGTTGGTGTCGACCTCACGTACCCGGTTGAAGCGGCTCAGCCGCCGCGCCAGATCCACGGCGATCTCGCGGACGATCTCGTAGTTGTAGCCGAGCAGCTTGATCGTATAAGTAGGCGGCGAGCCGCCGCCGCCGTAGAACGACGGCCCGAACCCGTAGACCCGTACCTCGGTGCCGGCGAACAGATAAGAGTAGGCCACCATCTGCTCCTTGATGGCGACCGGCACGTAGGTGTTCTCCAGCGAGTCCGGGAAGGTAACGCGCATGTAAGCGCGCTCGGGCATCACGTTGGCGGTGAAGCGCTCGATCTCGGGGATCGTCGCCAGCTTCGTCTCGAACTCACGGACAAGCTGGTCCGTGCGCTGAAGCTCCGCCCCGCGCGGCATGTTGAAGATGATCTGGATATACGTCTCCTGCCCCCAACCGCGGCCCCAGATCGCGCCCCTTACCACGTGCTCATCGAACAGCCGATAGCTGCCGGCGAAGGCGCCGGCGGTCAGGAGGATGACCACGATCGGATGGTCGAGGGCGAACGACAGGACCCCGCGGTAGAACCGCACGTAGAAGGGGGGCCGATCGCTAGCCTGGGTACGTGGACCGCCGCCAGCCAGGGCGCGAGCCGCCAGACCGGGTACGAAGGTGAATGCAACGAACAGCGAAGCCAGCAGGCTGAAGCCGACCGCATAGGCGAACGGCAGGTAGTAGAGGCGCAGCTCCCCCTGCAGGTAGAGGAAAGGCAAGAAGACGATAACCGTGGTGAACGTGCCAGCCACGATGGGCAGCGCCACTTGCCGCGTCCCCTTGTCCGCCGCCTCGTGTGACTCCTCGCCGCCGGCCCGTCGACGCCGGTAGATGTTCTCTAGCACGACGATGGAGTTGTCCACCATCAGGCCGAAGCCCATCGCCAGCCCGGCCATCGTCAGCACGTTCAGGCTGAACTTGCCGAAATAGAGCAGGTTGACTGCGATGAGCACCGAGAAGACCACGGTGGCGAAGACTATCCCAGCGGTACGGAACGAACCGAGGAACAGGAGCAGGACCAGGAAGATAACGATCGCCGCCGCCAGTGCCCTCAGCCGCAGGTCGGTCAGCTGGCGCTCGACCTCGCGACTGCCGTCGTACTCGAGGGTGAGGCGCGTACCGGGCAGCAGCTCGCCGCGCAACGCCTCGATCTTCGCCTTCACCGTTTCGGCCACGCGCAACGCGTTGGTTCCGACGCCGCGGACCAGGGCGATCATGATCGCTGGCCGTCCGTCGATCCGGAAGTACTGCGTCGGGTCGGCGGTGCTGTCGTGTATCCTGGCGACATCGGCGACGCGCACGACCTCGCCGGTGCCGAGCGTGTCTGGCACGACGATCAACGACTCGAGCTCGGCCGCTGCCTCGACATCGTTACGGATCGAGACCAGCCATTCGGTGTTATCGCGCCGCAGCTTCCCTGCGGTGCGGATCAGTTCCGCAGCGTTGAGCGCCTGGGCGACGTCGAACGGCCGTACGCCGAACGCCTCCATGCGAGCGCGGTCCAGCTCGATGCGGATCTCGCGGTCGTCGCCACCCCAGACCGCTACTTCCTCGATTCCATCGAGCCCGACGAGCTGCGGCCGTAATTCTTCTTCGGCGTAGTCGCGCAACCGTTCGAACGTGTAGCTGCCGGAGAACGTGTAGCGCATGTCGACACGCTCGCCGGTCTGGAACTCGCGCGGGATGTAGAGCGCGACCTGCGGTCTCACGTCGGGCGGCAGGTCATCACGGATCGACTGGATCCGCTCGCCCAACTCGAGGCGCGCGAAGTCCATGTCGGTGCCGCGTGCGAACTCGACGGTGATGCTCGATTGCGCCTCGCTCGATTCCGACTCGATCTTGCGCACACCGCGGACCTGCTGGGTCGCCGACTCGAGGGGCGCGGTCAGGAAAGCCTCGACGACTTCCGGCGAGGCGCCCGGCCAGTTCGTGTTGATGCTGAGCTGCGGGTACTCGACGTCAGGGAGCAGCTCGACCGGAATGTCGAGGAACGAGGCGACGCCTACGGCCGCGATGGCGATGTAGATCATCGCCACCGTGGTCGGCCGGTTGATCGACAGCCGAATCACGATGCCACCTCCGCACGCTTCGTAGCACCGGCGCGCACCAGACCGCGCAGGCTCTCGAGGCTGGCGTAGATGACCGGCACGACGATCAGTGTGAGCAGCGTGGCGGAGATGAGACCGCCGATCACCGCTACGGCCAGCGGCGCCCGCAGGTCCGCGCCGGCGCCGATCCCCAAAGCCAGGGGCGTAAGGCCGAGGACCGTCGTCGCGGTGGTCATGATGATGGGACGTAGCCGTACGCGGCCCGCTTCCAGAATCGCCTCGCGCAGCCCATGCCCTTCGCGCCTGAACTGGTTGATGAAGTCGACCTTGATGATGGCGTCGTTCACCACGATCCCCACCAGTATGACGAAGCCGATCAGGCTCATCACGTTGACACCGTCACCGGCGATCATCAGCGCCGCCACCGCACCGATCGCCGCCAGCGGTACGGCTAGCATGATAGTGAACGGGTGGATAACCGACTCGAACTGAGCCGCGAGGATCATGAAGACGAGCGCCAAAGCGAGTCCGAAGGCGAGTGCGAGCGAGCGGAACGATTCGCGCATCTCCTCGTTCACGCCACCCACCTCGTAGCGCATGCGCGGCGGCATCTCGAGGTTCGTGAGCGCGGAAGCGATGGCGGAGACGGCCGCGTCCAGGCCTCCGCCGGCGACATCGGCATAGACCGGCACTACGCGGCCCTGGCCGTCGCGCAGCACCTCCACCGGCGCCAGCGTCTCGCGCCAGGTGATAAGCTCGCGCACCGGGACGCCGCCGATCTGGAACTCGAGCAGGTTGTTGAACTCGCGGCGGATCTGTTCTGGCGGACGTACGAGCACGTCGATCCTGCGATCGAAGTCGACGAACCGGGTCGCCACCAGGCCCCGCATGTAAGCCTCGATCGCATCGGCCACCTCGCGGACGGTGAGCCCATGGCGGGCGACTCGCTCCCGCTCGATCTCGATCTCGACTTCGGGTTGCCCCCGCAGAAGTCCGATCCGCACACCGGTGAGCATGGGCAGAGAGTTCAGTCGATTCTCGATCTCGCGCGCCACACCCAGGGCCGCGTCCAGGTCCTCACCGCGGATCCTCACCGCGACATCGGCTTCGCCGACACCCAGCACGCGGCCCAGCTCGGTAGCACGCCCGGTCTCAATCGTCAGCGCCTCGCTGCTCAACAGGTCGCCGATGCCGGCGCGGAACCTCCGCACCGCGGGGGCCGTCCGCTGGCCCGCCTCGAGCCGGACATCGAGTGCCGCCGTGTTCACGCCGGTCGCCTCGCGCTCGGTCACCTCGGCGGCCTCGGCGCGCCCAACGCGCGCGAAGGCTGCCTCGGTGGAAGCGTCCTCCAGCGCTACGGCTTCCAGTTGCGCGGTCACTTCATCGGTCGTCTCAAGGGGCGTGCCCAGCGGCAGCTCGATCCGCGCTCGGTACGAGCCCTCATCGACGCGCGGCAACAGATCCCGCGGCAGCCCGTAGCCGACCAGCAGGGCGAGGACAAAGACGGCGGCCGCCATGACGAGCGTGGAACCTCGATGGTCGATGGCCCACTCGAGCAGCCGGTGGTAACGGTCGGCGAAGCGCTCGAACCAGCGATCGAAGACTCGGAAGATCGGCCGGCTCAGGGCGGCCAGCGGCCTGGCGATGAGACCGCCCCAGAAGACGACGAGCGCGGCGGCGAGCGCCAAGCCCACCCTCAAG
>CAYFSW010000122.1:0-67327 GCA_964345885.1 uncultured Gemmatimonadota bacterium
GCGCCGACGACCTTCGAGGAGAACCCGGTCGAGAGCCTACCGCCGCCGCCCAGCGATGTGAGCCGCCTCGGTGATCGACCGGTCTTCACACCGTACACGGTGAGGCCCGAGATCAAGGACCGGCAGCGGGCCAAGGAGATCATGCGGCAGCACTACCCGAAGATCCTGCAGGACGCCGGGATCGGCGGCACTGTGTTCGTTTGGGTTTTCATCGACACGAACGGGCGCGTTCAGAACGCCCAAGTGCAGCGGGGCTCGGGCAACGCGGCCCTCAACGCGGCCGCTTTGGAGGCGGTGTACGAGTTCGAGTTCACGCCGGCACTGAACATGGACAAACTCGTGGAGGTGTGGGTGGCGTTCCCCGTCACCTTCCACGTACCCGAGTAACCGCCCCAGCGGTCTTGCCGGGCTAGAGCTCGATCTTCGTACCCAGCACTTCCAGGAACTTGCCCAACCACGCCGGGTGGGCCGGCCACGCCGGCGCCGTCACCAGCTTCCCATCCACGTGTGCCTCGTTCAGCCCAATGTCGGCGTACTGGCCACCCGCCAACGCCACCTCGGGACCGACAGCGGGATAGGCCGATACGCTCTTACCTTCTACAACACCAGCCGCGGTCAGCACCTGGGCGCCGTGACAAATCGACGCGATCGGCTTGCCAGCCTTCGCGAACTCCCTCACGATCTCCAGCACCCGCTCGTTCATCCGGATATACTCCGGCGCCCGGCCACCCGAGATCAGCAGCGCGTCGTAGTCCTCGACCTTCACTTCGGCGAAGCTCGCGTTAAGCGCGAAGTTGTGTCCCATCTTCTCGCTGTAGGTCTGATCACCCTCGAAGTCGTGGATCGCCGTGCGTACGGTCTCGCCCGCTTTCTTGTCCGGGCAGACCGCGTGGACCGTGTGCCCAACCATCTGAAGCGCCTGGAAGGGGACCATCACCTCGTAATCCTCGACGAAGTCCCCTACCAGCTGAAGGATCTTCTTGCCGGCCATACTACCCTCCTAACCGAAGAACTCGATCGCGGTCTTCAGGCCCTCACACAGGGCATCAACATCATCGCGATCGTTGTACAGATAGAACGACGCCCGCGTCGTCGCGCCCAGCCCCAGCCGCCGCATCAGCGGCTGGTTGCAATGGTGGCCCGCGCGCACCGCGATCCCGCGGCTGTCGAGGAGCTGCGCCAGGTCGTGGGGGTGAATGTCGCCGAGCTCGAACGACAGCACGCCCGCCCGATCTTCACCCACCGGTCCCAGGTCCCGGAACCCCGGTATCTCGGCGCCGCGCTCCAACGCGTAGGCGACCAGATCGTGCTCGTGGGCGTGGACCCGTTCCAAACCGATCTCCTCTAGATAGTCCATCGCCGCAGCCAGCCCCACCGCATCGGCTACGTTCGGGGTGCCTGCCTCGAACTTTTGAGGCGCTGGCTTGTAGGTCGACCGCTCCAGTTCTACGATCTCGATCATCTCACCGCCGCCCTGGTACGGCGCCATCTCCTCCAACAGCTCGCGCCGACCCCACAAAACACCGATCCCCGTCGGCCCGCACATCTTGTGACCGCTAAAGGCGTAAAAATCGCAACCCAACGTCCCCACATCGATCGGCAGGTGCGGCGCCGCCTGCGCGCCATCCACCAAAACCGTGGCCCCGACACGCTTCGCCGCCGCGACGATCTCCTCGACCGGGTTGATCGTGCCCAGCGCGTTCGACACGTGGGTCACTCCCACCAACCGCGTCCGCGGGCTGAGCAGCTCGTGGAGCTGGTCGAGGCGCAAACGCCCGTCGTCGCTGATGTCGACGCTCGTCAGGCGCGCGCCGGTACGCTGCGCCAGGAGCTGCCAGGGAACAATGTTCGAATGATGCTCGAGCACCGTGAGCAGGATCTCGTCACCCTCGCGCACGTTTTCAGCGCCCCATGCCGAGGCTACCAGGTTGATCCCCTCCGTCGTCCCACGCACGAACACGACCTCTTCAGGCTCGCCGGCCCCGATGTATCGCGCCGCCCGGGCGCGTGCGCCTTCGTACGCCCGCGTCGCCCGGGTCGACAGCTCGTGGATCCCGCGATGCACGTTCGCATGATCGCGCTCGTAGTAGCTATCCAAAGCCTTTACCACCGCCCGCGGCTTCTGCGATGACGCGGCGTTGTCCAAATAGACCAGCCGGTGACCGTTCACCTCCTGGTCGAGGATCGGGAATTCCTTCTTGATCGCCTCTATGTCCAGCTGTATCGACGTCTTCATGCCGCTAGCCTGGTTACTCGTCACCTACCGCGACCAGTACGTCTTCGCCCTCGACCCGCACCTCGTACGTCCTCACCGGGACCAGCGCCGGCGGAGCGAGGACCTCACCTGTCTCGAGCGAGAACCGTGCACCGTGTAGCGTGCAGACCACAGCCTGCCCTTCCAGAGTTCCCTCGGACAGCGGGAACCGCTCGTGCGTGCACTCGTCGTGCACGGCATAGAACTCACCGCCCACATTGCACAACACCACCTGCTCGCCGTTTACCTCCACAGAGATCATCTCGCCGGGCGCGACTTCGCCGGTCGTAGCGACCTTCGTGAACCGTCCCAACTCCGTCATCCCTCTCGAGTACTCCTTCAACGTCCGACGTTCAACGTACAATGTTCGATGTTCACTACTCAGTAGTCACCGGCTCTCCCTTGCCCTCCAATGCCGAGTGCAAAGTGTGCCACGCCAACGTCGCACACTTGACCCGCACCGGAAACTCACGAACCCCGGAGAGCACGGTCAGCTTGCCCAGCGCCTCTTCGTCTACCTCGGTGTCGTGCTCGCTCGTCACCATCTCGCGGAAGCGCGCGAAAAGCTCCTCCGCCGCGGCCACCGTCTTTCCCTTGACCGCTGCGGTCATCAACGAGGCCGAGGCCTTCGAGATCGCACAACCCGAGCCCTTGAAGGAAACGTCGGTGACACGGTCGCCCTCGACCACCAGATAGACCGTGATCTGGTCACCGCACAGCGGGTTGTACCCCTCCGCGCTGTGGCTCGGATGCTCTAGTTCTTTGTAATTACGTGGATTACGGCTGTGGTCGATGATGACCTGCTGGTAGAGCTCGCGAAGATCTGACATTGGGCGCGCCTGTGGATACTCGATATGGGGCGGCCCACCCCCCCGGCACCCCACGGCACCCCCGGGGGTCGGAACGGCGCGGCCGCGTTTCTACCGCAGCTTCTTTAAGACTTCACCGTGCGGCAGCCACTCGGTGACCAGATTCTCGACATAGTCGCGGATCGGCGCAAGCCGCATCCGCTCGAGATTCTCGGCCGCGAACCCGAACAACAATAGGGTCCGCGCCGTCTCCTCTGGAACGCCGCGCGCCCGCAGGTAGAAGATCGCGTCGTCGTCCAGTTGGCCGATCGTAGCGCCATGCGTACACTTCACGTCGTCGGCGTAGATCTCCAGCTGCGGCTTGCTGTCCATCTGTGCCTCGTCGGTGAGCAGCAGGTTCCGGTTCGTCTGCTTGGCATCGGTTTTCTGTGCTTCATTGTGGACGATGATACGCCCGCTGAACACGCCGCTCGCGCTATCATTCAAGATGCCGTTATAGAACTGCCGGCTGTCGCAGTGCGGGCTCGCATGCTCGACCCGCATGAAGTTATCGATGTGCTGCTTGCCGGCGGGCAGGAAGACTCCGTTTATCAGGCACTCGGCTCCTTCGCCAGCCAGCACAGGATGAACGTTGTTACGGACCAGGCCACCTCCCAGGTGTATGCCGTGGGTGGAGACGTTGCTGCTCCGCAACTGCTGTACCCGCACCGTCCCGACGTTGAAAGCTCGCCTGCTCTCACGTTGCACGCGGTAGTGCTCGAGGACGGCGCTCGGCCCGGCGACGATCTCGGTCACCGCGTTCGTGAAGTACTCCTCGCCGCCCAGCGATACGTACTCCTCGACCACCGCACCCTCGGCGGCCTCGCCGACGATGATCAGGTTACGCGGGTAGGTGACTGCCGGAGACGGTGTCTCCGTCGACACGTAGATCAGGTGGATCGGCCGCTCGACCACCACACGATCGGGGACGTACACGAAACCGCCGTCCTCGACGAACGCTGTGTTGAGCGCCCCAAAGAAGTCATGCTCGTAATCCAGGTACTTCGCCAGGTGCAACTTCACCAGCTCGGGCTGCAACTCCAGCGACTGCCTGAGGCTGCACGCTAGGACGCCACCTGGCTGAGCACACGAGTCGGAGAGCTCCGGATCGTATCGGCCGTTCACGAAGACCAGGCGAGCCGATTCCTGACCGCGGAAAACGAACCCGCTGAGATCGTCCAGCGAGACCTTCGCGCCACCAGCTGCCGGCGCAAACGCCTTCTTCGACAGCGGTGCCAGATTCGTGAACTTCCAGTCCTCATCACGAACAGTCGGGAAGCCGAGCTCCGAGGACCTCGCCATAGCAGCCTGGCGCACCGGCCGCAGCCACTCGTGGCCACCCGCCCCGTTCTCCAACCTCCTGAATTGCTCGAGATAGATCTCGAGCCCCTTGCCTGCTTCGACCTTTGGGGTCACTTCCCGTCTCCGCTCCCGGTGATCTACCGTCTTCACTTCGCCGCAGCCCCAGCCGGATCTCGTTCACCCGCCCAGGCGTATCCATACTCTTCTAGATGCAGCGCCAGTTGCTTGTCCCCGGACCGCACGATCCGGCCGTCCACCAGCACGTGCACGAAGTCCGGCACAATGTAGTCGAGCAGCCGCTGGTAGTGCGTGATGACCAGGAACCCCCGCTCGGGGCTGCGTAGCGCGTTCACACCTTCAGCGACGATTCGCAGCGCGTCGATGTCAAGGCCCGAGTCGGTCTCGTCCAGGATCGCCAACGTCGGCTCCAACACCGCCATCTGGAAGATCTCGTTCTTCTTCTTTTCGCCGCCCGAGAACCCTTCGTTCACCGAACGGCCCAACAACTCGTCGCTGACATGCAAAGCCTTGACCTTTTCCTTGAAAAGCCGGAGCGCGTCCAGTGCGTCTAGCTCTTCCAGACCGCGGTGTTGCCGCACCGCGTTGAGCGCCGCCGTAAGAAACTGGATGCTCCCCACGCCCGGGATCTCGACCGGATACTGAAAGGCTAGGAATACTCCCTCGCAGGCACGCTCTTCCGGCTCCAACTCGAGCAGGTCCTGGCCCTTGTACAGCACCTCGCCGTCGGTGACCTCGTAGCCGTCACGACCCGCAAGTACCGACGCCAGCGTGCTCTTCCCGGACCCGTTGGGGCCCATAATCGAATGCACCTCGCCGGCGTTCACCGTCAGGTTCAGCCCTTTGAGGATCTTCTTCCCCTCGACACTCACGTGCAGATTCTTGATCTCGAGCATTCTGATATCACTTCCGAATTCGAGTATTCAATTGCTCAATTGGTCGATTAGTCAAGGATTCCCGATATCCCGAATTCCCCAATTCCCATCCTTACCCAACGCTGCCCTCCAGGCTAACACTCAATAGCTTCTGCGCCTCTACCGCGAACTCCATCGGCAGCTCGCGGAACACCTCCTTACAGAAGCCCGCCACGATCAGCGACATCGCGTCTTCCATCTCGATCCCACGCTGCTGGCAGTAGAACATCTGATCCTCGCCGATTTTCGACGTCGAGGCCTCATGCTCCATCTTTGCCGTCTTGTTCTTCACCTCGATGTAAGGGAAGGTATGCGCGCCGCATTTGTCACCGATCAGCAGCGAATCGCACTGCGTGTAGTTCCGGGCCTGCTCGGCGCCCTTCATGATCTTCACCATGCCACGGTAGGTGTTCTGACCGCGGCCCGCCGAGATGCCCTTGCTGACGATCGTGCTCTTGGTGTTCTTGCCGATATGGATCATCTTCGTACCCGTATCGGCCTGCTGCTTCATGTTCGTCAACGCTACAGAGTAGAATTCGCCGACCGAATTGTCGCCCTGCAAGATACAGCTCGGGTACTTCCAGGTGATCGCCGAGCCCGTCTCCACCTGCGTCCACGAGATATGCGAGTTGCGACCGGCGCACTTACCACGCTTCGTGACGAAGTTGTAGATGCCGCCGTGGCCCTCCTCGTCGCCCGGGTACCAGTTCTGGATCGTCGAATACTTGATCGTCGCGTCGTCTAGCGCCACGAGCTCTACCACCGCCGCATGCAGCTGGTTCTCGTCACGCATCGGCGCAGTGCACCCTTCCAGGTAGCTGACGTAGCTGCCCTCGTCCGCGATGATCAGTGTACGCCCGAACTGGCCCGTCTGCGCCGCGTTGATCCGAAAGTACGTCGACAACTCCATCGGACAACGCACACCCTTCGGAACGTAAACGAACGAGCCGTCGCTGAAGACCGCCGAGTTCAGCGCCGCAAAGAAGTTGTCGGTGTGCGGAACCACCGATCCGAGGTACCTCTGCACCAAGTCGCCATGCTCTCTTACCGCCTCCGAGACCGAGCAGAACACGATCCCGTGCTTCTCGAGCTCCTCCTTGAACGTCGTCGCCACCGACACGCTGTCGAATACCGCATCCACCGCCACACCCGCCAGCCACTTCTGCTCCTCCAGCGGGATGCCCAGCTTCTCGTACGTCGCCAGAAGCTCCGGGTCGACCTCGTCCAGGCTCTCCGGCTTCGCCTTCGGCGCCGCGTAGTAGCTGATTGCCTGGTAGTCGATCGGGCCGTAGCCGTACGGCAGAAACGCCCACTCCGGCTCCTTACCCGCCTCCTGCTGCTCCTTCCAGTACCGGTACGCCTTCAGCCGCCACTCCAACATCCACTCCGGTTCTTCCTTCTTCGCTGAGATGAACCGGATGATGTCCTCGTTCAGCCCCGGCGGCGCGAACTCCTGCTCGATGTCGGTGACGAAGCCGTACTTATACTCTCGCTGGGCGAGTGCCTCGATCTCTCGTGTGCTCATGGTCTGTCCGGGATTCGACCTGCTGGAACCGCCCGGCCCCAAGCGGGCCGCTAACGATTCCGGTTATCGCTACCCATAATCGTTCTCGGAACTTCAAGATACGCTAGTTGAAACTCAATTTCAACCTCCCCGACCCCCACGGCCGGCCTCGATTCCGCCAAGCTTGCCCATTCTGTGAACTCGCCAATATTCATGATCCGTGAGCCCCAGGCGACCCCCTACACCCAAGCGGCAGTAGCGATGCTTCCCGGCCTTGGCCCCAGCGTGAAGGCGACAGTGCGCCAACCCGGCCTGCAGCTCGACGCGGAGCGGATCGTCGAGACGGTGGACGCGCTGGAGCGGCGCATCCAGGAACGCTTCCCAGGCAGCGGTCTGGGCAGGATCGCTTCCCAGCTCGGGACGATCGCCCAGGGTACGATGGAGCGGCTCGGTCGGGCTGCCGAGCCCATCCTGCCGCTGCGAATCGCAGCCGGCCTCGGCATCGTGGCCCTTCTGGTGCTCCTCATCGAGCTGATTGTGACGGCCGAGTTCCCGTCCGGCGGGCCGAACTTCTTCGAGTTGGTGGAAGCGCTGGAGGCGGGGGGCAACATCCTCATATTCGTCGGCCTGCTGGTGATCTTCCTGGTCACGTTGGAGGGCCGGATCAAGCGACGGCGAGCGCTGCACGCGCTACGCGACCTCCGGGCGCTGGCACATATCGTCGATATGCACCAGCTGAACAAGGACCCCGACAAGGTCTTGCACCCGGAGGACGACACACCGTCCTCGCCGCAACGCGACTACTCGCAGGCGCTTACCGCGCGTTACCTAGACTATTGTTCCGAGCTGCTGTCGCTGGTAAGCAAGGTGGCGGCGCTGTACGCCCAGACGTTCGACGACCCGGTCGTGCTTTCAGCCGTGGAAGAGGTCGAGACGCTGACGACGACGCTTTCGGGAAAGATCTGGCAGAAGATCATGATCCTCGACCGCACGGTTACCCCACCGTATCAGTGACCGGCCGCCGGCAACAGACTACTTACCAGGTACCCCACTGACCACCGACCACCGCCCACCGACTTCTCAGAATTCCTCGCGCTCGAACCGCCACAGCGCCACCAGCACCAGCAGCGCCGTCCACAAGAGCGTAACAACGATCGGCTGCCACGCCTCGGCCGGCAGCGGCCGCCCCCGCGCCGCGGTCGCTGCGAACTCGGACAACGCCCACGGCGTACCTGTCAGCAACCAGGGTAGGAAGCCGGGGAGAATGAACCCCGCGAACATGAAGCCGATGGCCACGCCGGAGACGGCTCCCCTCGAGCTCAACCAGGAACTGAGCGCCAGCGTGAGCGCCAGGTAGAAGATCAGATGTTCGACGTTGAGCAGCGAGCCCAGCAGAAAGGGGCCGAGATTCGGCTGCAGGTAGGTGAGCAGCAGGGTCTGTAAGAAGAAGACGACGCTCGGGATCAGGACGGCGAGTCCAAGGAACGACGCGCCGTTGACGACTAACTTGGAGAGGACGAACGCTTCGCGCGTCACCGGCTTGGACAGCACCCATTCGGCGGTCCCCAGCTTGCGCTCACCCAGCACCGAGCCCTGTGTCGACACGACGATCCCGATGGCGGCGAAGAACCCGCCCATGCGGAAGAAGATCTCGGTCAGTTCCTCCAAAGTCTGATAGGGATTCCGTCCCATCTCATCGAGCCCGATGAGCAATAGGATGCCGTTGATCACCGACAGCCAGAGTACGTTGTGGAGCAGGGCGCGCCGCGTCCGCCACCACGTGCCGTATTCTTTGTCGACCAGGTTACCGAACCCGGTAAGCAGCCCGCGTCCGCCGGCGGTCTCGAGCCGGATGCTAGCGCTCTCCATTCCCGTTCTCCTCGACCAGGTGCATGAAGACATCCTCGAGCTCGTACGTCCGGCGCCCGAACGCTGTGACCACTACGTGTTCGTCCGCCAGCATCAGCCGCAGAAGTTGCGACTCGGCGGCCGCGTCATCGGTCACCCGCACAAGCCAGTGAGCGCCGTCTTCTTCGCGCGTGACCTTTACCTCGGCGACCCACGGCTGGTTCGCCACACGCTGCTCGGCATCACCACCGTTCCCTTTTACATCGATGGTGTAGACTATCCCGTCGCTGCCGGCCAGCAGCTCCTCGATCGGCGCCTTGGCTATCAGCTCACCGTTGTTCAGAATCGCCACCGTATCGCTCACCCGCTGCACGTCGTCCAAGATGTGCGTCGAGTAGAAGACCGTCGCCCGCTGGCGCAGTCGCTCCATGATCGCCAGCACATCGCGCCGGCCCATCGGATCGAGGGAGGAGGCCGGCTCGTCCAGGATCAGCAGGTCCGGCTCGTTCACCTGCGCCTGGCCGATGCCGAGGCGCTGGCGCTCACCCGAGGAGAAGCTCCTGATCGGGCGATCGGCCTTGTCGGCAAGACCCACCAGCTCGAGCGTTTCTTCGACCCGCTGCTCGAGCGCCGACTTGGGGCCGCTGTAGAAGCAGCGCGCCGTGAAACGCAGGGTCTGGCGCGCCGTCATGTGCTCATAGTAGCGCGGCTCCTGCGCCAGGTAGCCGATCCGTCGGCGCACATCGATCGTGTCGCCGACGATGTCGTGACCGAACACTTCCGCCGAGCCGGCGGTCGGGCGGATGAGCCCAAGCAGCAACTTGATGGTGGTGGTCTTGCCCGCCCCGTTGGGGCCCAGGAAACCGAATATCGAGTTGGCCGGCACCTCCAGGTCCAGCGGCGCCAGTGCCTGAACGGCCTTGTAGGTCTTGCTCAGCTTGCGAGTGCGGATGACCGGATCGTTGGGCACTGGGCTACTCCTATCCGCAGGTTGGCTTCGCCCACTCCGTATACCCAGCCTACGAGCCGTGGACGATCCCGGTTTCGGCCTTTTCACACACATCATTGGTCAACCGCAACCGCCCACCGCCCACCGCCCACTGACTTGACCCCCCGCCTCCGCGATCCTAACTAAGAGGTTCTACCCAAGCCCCACCTGGACATAAGACCGGAGGGATACCGTGAACGCCACCGCACGCACCGCGACCCTATGCACCTTGGCTCTGGCGCTGGCAGCGGGCTTTGCTGCCGCCCAGGAGCCTTACCGGACGCCACCGCCCGACGTGGTCGCCATCGTCGACGCGCAGCCCACGCCCTCCGTCAGCGTGAGCCCCGACGGCGCATGGATGGCGCTAACCGCGCGGCGCGCCTACCCGACCGTAGCCCAACTGGCCGAGCCGGCGCTGGGACTCGCCGGCATCCGCTTCAACCCGCGGACGAATGGGGACGACCAGCCACCTCTGGGAATCGGCATCAGCCTCGTCAGTACCGCGGATGGCCGAGAGTGGACAATCGAACTGCCGGACGAAGTCCAGCTCGGCTATCCCACCTGGTCACCGGACGGCAAGTACCTCTCGTTCACTAACACCACCGACGACGGGGTCGAACTCTGGACCGCATCGGTCGAAGCGAAGCGCGCTCAGAGACTCACGGGCCCGGAACTGATGGCCGCCCGCGGGAGGCCCTGCCAGTGGATGCCCGGCTCGGAGGCGCTGCTCTGTCAGTTGATCCCGGAAGACCGCGGCCCGGCCCCTGAGGCGTCGCGAGTGCCAGTGGGCCCAACGATTCAGGAGGCGACCGGCGGCCAGAGGGCGCCGGTTCGGACGTACCAGAACCTGCTGACATCTCCGTTCGATGAGGCTCTGTTCGACTACTACTTCACCGCGCAGCTGGCACTCATCGACCTGAACGGCGAGCGCCATCCGATGGGCGAGCCGGCAATCTTCGCCGATATCGATCCGGCGCCCGACGGCATGCACATCCTCGTCGCCCGTGTCCAGCGTCCCTATTCCTATCTCGTGCCGATCTACAGCTTCCCCCGGGAGGTCGAGGTCTGGGGTCATGGCGGTGAAGAAGTACACAAGATCGCCTCGCTACCGCTGGCCGAGAGAGTGCCGATCGGCGGTGTCCCCGAGGGCCCGCGCAGCATTCGCTGGCGCGTCGGCGACTCGCACACCCTGGTCTGGGTCGAGGCACTGGACGGTGGCGACCCGAAGGCGGAGGTGGAGCATCGCGACCGGATCGTCATCAAGACACCGCCGTTCGACGGCGACCC
This sequence comes from uncultured Gemmatimonadota bacterium, assembly GCA_964345885.1. GTDB lineage: Bacteria > Gemmatimonadota > Gemmatimonadetes > Palauibacterales > KS3-K002. The sequence continues at coordinate 10,964 of CAYFSW010000122.1, forward strand.
TGTAGAGGTCACGCGCACCGAGCTGCGCTACCGGTCACTGACCTGGACCGCGAGTGGCAGCGCAGCACTCGTCTTCACATACGACCGACCGACCAGGTGGTCGAAGACCCTACTTGTCGATTTCGCACCCGCCTTCAGCCCGCCACGCGTCATCTGGGACCGCAACGCCGAGGACGCCTACGGCGATCCCGGCGGCCCGGTGCTGACCAGCAACGAACGTGGCCAGACAGTGATGCTCGCGGCCGCCGACCGCCGCTCGGTCTACCTGACCGGGTCCGGAGCATCGCCCCAGGGCGATCACCCGTTCATCGACCGCTTCGATATGATGTCGGGCGAGACGGAGCGGATCTGGCAAGCCGAGGATCCGTACTACGAGGTGCCGGTCGAGCTGCTCGACAACGAAGGCCATCGCATCATCACGCGACGCGAGTCGAAGACCGAGCCGCCCAACTACTTCATCCGCGACCTCGAGAGCGCCGAGCTCACCGCCCTCACACACTTCGAGGATCCGGCACCTCAACTGACCGGGATAACGAAGCGCCGGATCGAGTACAAGCGCGCCGACGGTCTCGATCTGAACGGCACGCTCTACCTGCCACCCGACTATCGTGAAGGGACGCGACTACCCACCGTCGTCTGGGCGTACCCGCGCGAGTTCAAATCGGCCGCCGCCGGCCAAGTCCGCGGCTCCGAGTACCGCTTCACCTACTACCGCGGCTACTCGCACCTCTTCTTCCTCACCCAGGGTTACGCCGTGCTCGACGGCGCCAGCATGCCGGTCCTCGGGGTGGGTGACGCGGAGCCTAACGACGCGTTCCGCGACCAATTGGTGATGAACGCCCAGGCCGCGGTCGATGCGCTGGTCGAGATGGGCGTCACCGACCCCGACCGCGTCGGCGTCGGCGGCCATTCTTACGGCGCTTTCATGACCGCGAACCTGCTCGCCCACTCCGACATCTTCCGGGCAGGCATCGCACGCAGCGGCGCCTACAACCGTACGCTAACGCCCTTCGGCTTCCAGAACGAGCAGCGCACGTTTTGGGAGGCGCCCGAAGTTTACTTCGCCATGTCACCCTTCATGCACGCCGAGAAGGTCGACGAGCCCATCCTGCTTTTGCACGGCGAGGCGGACACCAACTCCGGGACCTTCCCGATCCAGTCGCGGCGCTTCTATCACGCTGTCAAGGGACTGGGTGGCACGATCAAGCTCGTCATGTACCCGCACGAGCAGCACGGATACCGGGGCCGTGAGACGGTGCTCGACGCGCTATACCAGCAGTTCACCTGGTTCGATCGCTGGGTCAAGAACGCGCCGCCGCGGGAGGAGGCGGCCACAGACGCATCGGGTATGTAAATGATATGATCTGAACATCGAACGTTGAACGTCGAACGCCGAACATCGAACCGAGAGGCATCACAGGCTCGATGTTCGGCGTTCGATGTCCGATCTTCAAGGTTCAGCAGCCCTCTGACGCTACTCCGTTTGTAGAACGCCGCTGAACACAGGGGCTTCCGGCCTTTCTGCCAACGTGACGACCAGCCCGACCGCCATCTCACCGATCGTCATCATCCCATCAAAGTCGATCAGCCCGATATCGTCCTCTGGCTGGTGATACTCGTTGTGGGTGCCCGTGTGGAAGAAGAGGACGGGCCGCTGCTGATCGTAGAAGCAGGCCTGATCGCTGCGCGACAGGCCCGCATCGCTCGTGCGGAACTCCGGCAATTGACCGCCCACTTCCGACAATATCTCGAGCCAGTCCGGCGACGAGCTGAAGCCGATCAGAATCAGCCCGTTCTGACTGAGCCGACCGACCATGTCGAAGTTCAGCATAGCGACGATACCACCCATCGGCACCGTCGGATTGTCGCAGAAATAGCCGGAGCCAACCAGCCCCCTCTCCTCCGCTCCGTAGGCGTGGATCATGATCGAGCGCCGGCCCTCCGGGCCACCGCCGCCCATCGCCTCCCACTCGGCCAGGCTGCGCGCAAGCTCGAGCAATAGCGCCGTGCCCGACGCGTTGTCATCGGCGCCGTTGAAGACGAGTGCTGTATCGGAATCCACGATCCAGCCCACGTGATCGTAGTGGGCGCCCAGCACCAACCATTCCCCGGCCAGACTGCCTTCACCAGGTATCACAGCCAGCACGTTCTGCGAGGTGTAGGGTCCGGGCTCAGCCTCGAATGTTTGCAGGTATGTGGCGACTCCGGGCTCGAGGCCGTATTCGATAAACTCGTCCCGGACGTACTCGGCCGCCATCAGCTCATGCTCCGAGCCCGCCCGGCGGCCGAACATGCTGTCGTGCGCCAGCACGCTAAGATGCTCCTCGATGTTCTCCAGGCTGAGAGTCGGCTCGAACTCCGACCCGGGCGAGGAAGGCGACGACTCACACGCCACCAGCGCCAGCGTAACGACTCCTAACAAAATACGTTTCATAGCTCGACTCACTTTTGGAGGGCCTGTCCCCAGCCCGCAACGGGCCGCAACATCAAATATAACACCCCCCATTGCCTTACCGGGGTAAAGCGCCCGATCTTGTCCGTCACCATCCGACCCAGAACCCGACAGAAAGGCTCTGCGATGAAGGCAGCAGTCTTTTGGCAGCACGGCGGCCCCGAGGTCGTCGAAGTAGCTGATGTTCCTCGCCCCGAGCCTGGACCCGGCCAGGTCCTCATAGCTGTCCGCGCTGCGGCGCTGAACCACCTGGACCTCTGGGCGCGGCGCGGACTGCCCGGCCTGCAGTTCGAGTTCCCCCACATCGGCGGCTCCGACATCGCCGGGGTCGTCGAGGAGGTCGGAGACGGCGTCGCGGGGCTCAACCCGGGAACCCGCGCCCTCGTCAACCCCAGTCTCTGGTGCGGCAGCTGCGATTGGTGCCTGAAGGGCGAGGAGAGCCTCTGCACGTCATACAAGATCATCGGCGAGCACGTCCGCGGCGGTCTCGCCGAGTTCGCCGCTGTACCCGCAGCCAACGTGCTCCCCATCCCCGACGATCTCTCGTTCGAGGAAGCCGCCGCCGTGCCCCTCGTCTATCAGACCGCTTGGCGCGGACTGGTGAGCCGCGGCCGGCTCCAAGCCGGCGAGTACCTGCTGGTCACCGGCGCCTCGGGCGGCGTCTCGACAGCGGCTATCCAGATCGCCAAACACCTCGGCGCCACCGTCTTCGCGGTCACGGCCGGACCGGAGAAGGTTGCCCGCGTGAGGGAACTGGGCGCCGATCACGTGATCGACCGGTTGGAGTCCGACTTCTCGAAGGAAGTGTGGAAGGCGACCGACAAGCGGGGCGTCGACATAGCCTTCGATAGCGTCGGTGAAGCCGTCTGGCCCGACCTGCTCCGCGCCCTCGCCCGTGACGGCCGACTCGTCGCCTACGGCGCTACCACCGGAGCGGCCGGCCAGGTGGAGATCCGCCTCACCTTCTGGAAACAGCTGCAGATCATCGGGACCACCATGTCGAGCGCGTCCGAGTTCAACGAAGTCATGTCACTGGTGTTCGAGAAGAAGCTGAAGCCCGTGATCGATGTCGTGTGGCCGCTCGAGGATGCACGCGAGGCGCACCGCAGACTCGAGGCCGGCCAACAGTTCGGCAAGATAGTCCTGACACCCTAGCGCGATGGCACCACGCAAGCTCCCGACCGACGATCCCGCCACGCCGACCGCAGCGATCAAGGCTCGTGCCCGCCAGCTCGGCTTCGAGCTCGTCGGGATCGCACCGGCCGAGCGACCCGAGCACGGCGATTTCTACCTCGAGTGGCTCGAGCGCCATTACCACGGCGAGATGGGGTACCTCGCACGCGACGATGCCGTGGCCCGGCGTTTGAACCCCGCCGAGGCACTACCCGGCGCCCGCTCCCTTATCGTGGTAGCGATGAACTATGCCGACCGCGAAAACGGCCCGCCCGACGATCTCGGCCTCTCGGTCATCGCCCGCTACGCCCGCGGTATCGATTACCACACCGTCTTCGAGGAGAAGCTCGAGCAGCTGGCAGGCGCGATCCGCGAACTCGCCGGTAATACAGCAGACACGCGCTGCTACGTCGACTACGGACCGGTGCTGGAGCGGGACCACGCCCAGCGGGCTGGTATCGGTTGGATCGGGAAGAACACTTGCCTGATCCATCCCGATATCGGCTCGTACATCTTCGTAGGTGAGGTCCTCACGACGGCCGAGCTGCAGACCGACGACCCCTTTCTCCCCGACCATTGCGGCACCTGCGACCGTTGCATCTGGGCGTGCCCTACGGGGGCGATCGAAGGGCCACGGGTACTCGATGCCCGCCTATGCATCTCCTACCTCACCATCGAGCTCAGGGGCCCGATACCCATCGCACTGCGACCGGCGATCGGCAACCGCGTCTTCGGCTGCGATATATGCCAAGAAGTCTGTCCCTGGAATAAGGAAGCGCCGCAGACGAATGAGCCCGGATTCCGGCCGCGCGACGATATCGGGGGGGCGGAGTTAGTCCAGCTCATGGGACTGAGCGAGAAGGAGTTCGCAGCGCGGTTCACCGACACGCCGCTGGCGCGCGCGAAGCGCCGCGGCCTGCTGCGCAACGTTGCCGTGGCCCTCGGCAACTGGGCCGACCCCGCGGCCATCCCGGCTCTGGTCGACGCGCTCAACGACGACGACCCTCTCGTTCGCGGCCACGCCGCCTGGGCACTCGGCCGCATCGACCGCCCGGAAACTGCCAAGGCACTCGAGTTTCGCTTCCCGCTCGAGGAGGATGGCTGGGTTAGAACGGAGATTGGACTGGCGCTGGCAGGTGACTGACCTCTGATACCTAAACCGCGCCCTCACTCATCAACGACGTGGATAGCGATACCTGTCGGCACCTTCGGCCAGAAATACGTAGTCTTCGCCGGCGTTCGCTCTCCCGCCGCCGCCGCTTCCCGAACCTGTGAAACAAGAGGCGCAGCGAGCAACGCCGCCGCCTGCACCGCTCCCGATCTCACAGCCTCCAACGCCGCACCCACCTCCTTCACGTAGCCGATTCGGCCCAACTGCTCCTCTGCAGAGAGACCCAGGCAACCCGAGAGGAACACATCGTGAAGCGCCACTGACGAGATGCCCCTCAGCGCGCCCGGCTTCCGTGCGCGCATGAGCCAGCCGCCCGGCTCACTCCGGGCCACCAGCATGAACGTTGGCCGGCCCGCCTCCTCCTCCAGCGCCTGCTGCGCCAAGTCGACGTCCACATCGGCCAGCCTGATGACCTCGAAGTCCGACGCGGCGTCCAGCGCCGCACCGCTCCAATTCAGCGGTTCGCCTCCGATTGTCCGGTGCGTCGGCAGTAGCAGCAGGCCCGGGTCGCTCTCGGGAACGATATAAGCCAGCAGGAACTCGTGCGCCGCCCGACCAGGGCCAGTGTCAGCGGAACCGACCTCGTCACGGTAGGCGAGCGCCGTCTCGTATCGGTGATGGCCGTCGGCGATGAGGAAGTTCTGCTCGTTCAGTGCGCCGGCCAATTCATCGAGGATCTCTCGCTCCTCGACGTTCCACAGCTCGTGTGCCTGACCGGCGGGAAACTCCGCCCGTTCCGTCGGCTCTCCCTCGGTCAGCTGGCCCAGGAGTCCTGCGACCCGAGCCTCTGCGTCGGAACAGATGAAGAAGACGGGAGAGAGATGCGCTCGGCAGGCCCGCATGAGGGCGATGCGATCGGCTTTGGGACCCTTCATCGTGCGCTCGTGCGGCAGGACGATCCCCTCGTCGTACGCGGCCAGTCTTAGAGCCGCCCAAACGCCGGTGCGTACAAAGGTCTGATCGTCCGAGCTGAAGTGGTGCTTGTGGACATAGAACGCAGTCCGGGCGGCTCGTGCCAGCACGCCGTCCTCCACCCACGACTCCAGCGTGCGGGCCGCCCGCTCGTAACGCTCTGGCCCATCCCCGACAGGGTTGGTGATGTGTGCTATGTTGTGGGGGCTTCGCCCTCTCAGCTGCGCCGCCTGTTCGGGGCCGATCACGTCGTATGGCGGTGCCAGAACCGCGTCGAGGCCAGCGACGCGGTCCGACCGATAACGCAGGGCGCGGAACGGCGCGACGCGCGCCGTCACTTGGCAGCGCTCCTGATCGCGTTGAAGATCAGCGGGTAGGAGGCGATAGTCTGGCCCCGGTACTGCGGTCTGAAGCCGAATAGTACTACTTGACCCCGACCGTGGCGCACGACCGCGATTGCGCCATGCCCGCCGATGTACTCGGCCCCATTCACCCAGCCGCTCAACAACAGCTCGCCGGCCTCACCGTAACGTCCCACGATGTCGACTTTCTCACCTGCCTCCTCGGTCGGCTCGAAGGCGACCCCACGCTGAAACCAGGCCGTCGTCCGCGCCGGCATCCCCTGGGCAAGCGGATGACCGCGCTCGAGGTGCAGCCGCAGAATGGAGCCCGGAATGTAGAAGTCGCGCCGGTCGACTTCGCCGAGCACGTCCCTCACCGGCAGCGCGAACTGCTCGATCGGTAGCAGCGACGCGCGGTTGAAGGCGATCAGCGTGCCGCCCTCTCTAACGAATTCTTCCAACCCGCGCACACCTGTCTCGCCGAGGCCGCCTACGTACTCAGGTGGCATCTCGCCCTCCTCGTGACCCTCGATCATCGATCGCGGCGCGAAGTCGGGCAGCAGGATGGCGTCGAATCGGGACCGCAGGCCTCCGGCGCGAGCATCAGCATCACGAAGCTGCTCGTACTCGATGCCGTATTCGTCGAACACCCAGCGGGTCCAGCCCGCATCCATCGACGACATCCACGGCTCGTAGATCGCGACGCGCGGGCCGCGGCCGCCGGAGAGGCCTGGCACCTGCTTTTCGTATGACGGCGCCTCGATGCGCTCCGATAGCGCCACATCCGGAAGCTCATCCAACGCCAGCGCATCGACCCCCATCATCAGCGGCAATGTGTGCGCGGTGACATCGTACGGCGCGCGCAGCGGGCCGCCGGCGTACTCGGGCAGCGAGGGATACTCCTGCACCTCCAACATCGTCTTAGCGAAGCCCGAATACGGCTGCGCCAGCGGGACAACGTACGTGCCCTCGGTGTAGACGCGACCATCGGCCACGAACGACTCGAGGGCGCGGTGCACCTCGACTCCGCCTGTCACCAGGATGCGCAACATATCGGCCAGCCCGTCGGGGTTTTGTCCCTCGAGCGGGACTACGAACGCCCGAGGCCAGCCCTCGCGCCCACCGATGCTGCGCAGCCCAATGCGGTAGAAGTTGCCCAGCCAGCGCTCGCGGTAGAGCGCCGCCTGCTTGAGCAGCGCCGTTGCGCCTGCTTCCTGGTAGTCGACGATGTCGGCGAGGCGCCATTCGCCGCCCGGCCAGGGCTCGGGAAACCGCCACGAAGACGTTTGAGCGTTCACCCCCCTGCGGCCGCCCAGCGAATCAAAAGGAACCGTGATCGGCGTGGCCAGGCGTGCGCTCGCCGTCTCCGTCAGTACCCGCACGCCGCCGTGGTAGTGCTGGTACGCACGCGCCGGCGTCCAGGCATCGTAGATCGCGTTTATCACGATCCCCGTCTTCCCCTGCCCGTACATCTCCCACGCCATCGCCGTACCGATGGCGTTGGACCCGGCGATGAGCAGCGGGTCGACGTTCGGCTCGACCGGATCAATCCACGGCGGGGCGAACAAGCGCGGGCCCCGCGAGCCCATTTGGTGGATGTCGTGCACGATCTGCGGGTGCCATACGTTGTGCAGCTTGGTAACGGTCAGCTGCGTCTCTTTCTGTGTAAATGCGTACCAATCCCGGTTGTTGTCGTGCCCGACGTAGTGGTGGTAGAGGAACGGCGGCCCCGCCCCTTCCCACGGTCGACCCAGCGTGCTCTTGTACCAGTCCACCACCATCTGGCTGCCGTCGGGGTTGAGCGACGGCACCAGCAGCAGGATCACGTTGGCGAGGATCGTGCGGGTCTCCTCGTCGTCCCGCGACGCCAGGTGGTAGGCCAACCGCATCGGCATCTGGTAACCGCCCACCTCGGTCGAGTGGATCCCACCCGTGATCAGAACGATCGTGCGGCCCGCCGCGATCAGCTCCTCCGCCTCGAGCTCCCACTCGAGCAGCCGCGGGTCCGCCAGCTTCCGCTGCACCTCCAGGTAGTAGTCCAGCCGCCGCAGGTTCTCAGCGCTGGAGATGGTCAGAGCGACAAACGGCCGCCCCAAGGTGGTCATCCCCAGCGTGTCGAGCAGAATCCGGTCGCTGGCGTCGGCGAGCACGTTCAGATAGCCGGTTATCTCGTTCCAGTCCGCCAGCCGGCGGTCCGCACCCACCTCGAAGCCGAGGAACGAGGCCGGCGTGGGGATATTCTCAGCCGTCCTCTGGGCCAGCCCCGAGGTCGGCAGCAGGGCCACTGTCACCAGGGCAACACAAGCGTATCGCAGTCTCATCTCAGACCTCTCCAGCGGGGCACCGTTAAGCCGATGGTCAATGGCAATGGGGTTGATAGCCCACTCTAGAGGAGGTTTCGGACCCCCGCAAGACGTACGCACCGCCACCGGCCAGGGACCGCCTGCCTGACCGGTTACTTGACTACCACCTGACCGCTGCCCGGCAGATTGCATATCAGGAGGAAGCGATCTTCTACCGCAATTCGGGAGTAAAGTGCGCGCCAGACGCGCAGCGCGTGAACCACAACCGAGGGGAGGCTCAAAGGTGAACGGCCGGAATCGGCCCCACGCGGCAGAGATCTATCAGACAGACCTCGAGCGGCACCTCTTCGCCCCGGCGTCGCGCCGCAATGGTCGGCTCTCCGGTTGGCTGGCGCTCGACCCCATGGCCAGATGGCTACGCGATTGGCTCGCAAGCGGCCGGTCTCGCTGGAAGGCCCTCGCCGAGGCCTGGGATCTCTCCTAGCCTTGATCACATCCAACGCCTCGCCGACGCGACGGCGTCCTACATCCTTACATCCCTCGTCCAGGAGCCAATCGTCACGGCCATCGTCAGCGCCGTGCGTACCACCGCCCCAGCGACCCGCCAAGAGGCCGGGCCCGGAAAAACGGTTCGGGGAGCGCCTCGGAGTCGGGCGCCCCCCGCTGCTGAGAGCAGTGCTGAGGACCGGTTTCGGTAGGGTTGCCGCGATGGACTGCACCCTCCACCGCGGTGGTAGGGTCTTTCTGCCCGCTGTACCGCCTTGCTAGGGCGCTCCGGCCTGAGCCGAGCTCAGCACCGTGTAGGTGAGCGCCGCGGTCAAGGCCAAATAGAACAGACCGAGCCCGACGACCTTCGCTAGCCTCGCTGTCTTCTTTAGCCTCTTCCTGCTAACGATCATTGCTACCTCCGGATGAGAGATCCTGGCTCTGCGCCTGTCCTTCGGCTCTCGCGGGCAGTATACGGGGCCGGCTTCAGCGGACCTTCAGCGGCACGTCATCTGGCCTATCACGCGAATCATCTACCTATCATTCAAGAGCTGGCGCCGCTTTAAATCTCAGTCCTGCAAGCAGTTATAGCGACGAACCGCAAACGACGCCTACCTCCGAGAAGAAGCTTGCGGTGGGCTCGCGCCTGCGTGCACTATGTACCTCACGCACCCGCTTGTACGTGTGGCTCGCTGCGGCCGCGACCCTCGCATCGTCGTTGCGGCCACGAGGACGTGGTCAACTCGCGATTGGGAGAACGCGATGAGTCGCCGGGCCCCAACGACGCGCCCATCGGTCCGCTCGCCCGACCAGGCAGCTTGCGCCCTATGATCGAGCTGCGGACGCTCGGCCGCGGTGCGGTTCACCGCGACGGTGAGGAAGTAACCGGAATCACGGCCCAGAAGCAGAGGTTCGCCCTGCTAACCTACCTGGCCATCGAGGGGCGCGCTTCCCGCGGCCGACTTCTGACTCTCTTCTGGCCGGAGCGGGAGGAAGAGAATGCCCGCCACTCTCTATCCCAAGCGATCTACGCACTGAAGCGCGAGCTGGGCGAGGAATGTCTGCGGGTAGAGGGCGATTCGGTTCAGGTAAACGCCGAGGCCTGCACGGTCGACGCCAAGCAGCTGGAAGCCGCAGCCGAGGCTGGGGACTGGCAGCGGGTGATCGAGCTTTACAGGGGCCCGTTCCTGGACCAGTTCTCGCTGCCCGACGCCGGCGATTTCGAAGAATGGCACTCCAACAAACGCACCAGCCTGGCGCGCCTGGTACACCAAGGCTTCCGCAACGTGATCGCTGAGCGGCACACGGCAGGCAACACAGCCGCTGCTCTGGAGGAGGCCTGGCGTTGGACGACGTTGGAACCGCTCGATGACGAAGCGCAGCACACACTGATCGGCCTGCTGGCAGCCAGCGGCGAGCGTACAGCGGCGCTCAGTCGCTTCGATGCCTATCGCGAGCGACTGACCCGCGAGCTCGAGGTCGAACCCCTGGAAGAGACCCTAGCGCTGGTCGAGCAGGTGCGCGCAGGAGAGGCACCCGAGTTTCGCCCGCTCTCAGAGCCGACGCGCCCACCCGCCGAACGCGTTCCGGCGGCGCCACCAGCGGGCGGAACCCAGCCCCCGGCCGCCGGGCCGTCCGGTGGCCTGGAGGCACTATGGAAGCAGCTGCGCACGCGTCGAGTCTTTCACGTAGGTCTGCTATACCTCGGTGCGGGCTGGCTGGCGATGCAGATCACCGACATCCTGATCGAACGCGGGCTCTTACCCAACTCTTCCTTCAACGTCCTACTTTTGATTCTCGTCGGCGTCCTGCCCATCGCACTCATCTTGGCATGGGCCTACGAACAGCCGCCCGGGCAGCGCTGGACTTCCTTGATGCGGAAGGTAGGGCCGGCGCACGTCTTAGCCGCCGTGCTCGCAGCGGCGCTGCTCCTGCTACCGGCGCGCTTTCTGCTGGATCGCGACGCGCAGGAGACGACTCCGGCTGTCGAAGCCGGCACGCCGCCGCCCCCAACCAGCATCGCCGTGTTCTACTTCGATGACCACAGCGAAGGCGGGCAGCTGGACTACCTCGCTGAGAGCCTCACCGAACACCTGATCCACGAACTGGCTCAGGTGAGCGCACTCGACGTCAAATCCCGCAACGCGGTAAAGCCTTTCCGCGACGGGAGTATCTTGCCCGACAGCGCGGCTAATCTCCTGGGGGTCGGCACGTTGGTCGAGGGCAGTGTCACCGGCACACGCGAACGCGTTCGGATCAGCGTCCAGCTCATCGATGCGAACACTCTCAGCCACATCGATAGCGACTTGATCGATGGATCGGCTGAGGACCCGTTCGCCCTACTGGATAGCGTAGGGACCGATATCGCACGCATGCTCCGCACGTGGTTGGGCGTCGAGGTCCGCCTGCGCGAGATGCGGGCGGAAACGCAAGACCGACTCGCCTGGGAGCATGTGCAGCGGGCGCAGACCGTGCTCGAGGATGTCGAAGACCTGATAGCGAGAGGCGACACGGCCGAGGCAGCTCGGGCGCTCGCCGCTGCCGATCAGCTCCTGGCCGACGCCGAGGACGCTGAGCCCGGCTGGATCGAGCCCATCGCGGCCCGGGCGGAGCTCGCCAGCCGGGCAGCTCGGTACTTCGCCCCTGTAGACCGGACCTACGATATGGGCTGGGCGATCCGCGGCATGGGCCATGCCGACCGAGCGCTCGACCTGGCGGTCGATGATCCCGGCGCCCTCGAGCAACGCGGCACTCTCCTCACCTACATGGCTGCGATGGCGGACGAACAGGCGGCGGCCGACAGTCTGCTGGCGCAGGCCGCGACGACTCTGCGGCAAGCGGTGGGCCTTGACGCCACGCGCGCCACTGCCTGGAGCCAGCTCAGTCGGGTCCTTCAGCGCCAAGCCGAATTCGCGGAAGCGAAGTGGGCAGCCGAGCGTGCCTACGAGGTAGATGCCTTTCTGGCCGATGCCACACGCATACTCTTTCTACTCTGTCAGAACTCCATCGAGCTGCGAGACTGGACCGAGGTCACCCGCTGGTGCGGCGAGGGGCGCCGACGCTTCCCGGACCGCGCCAGCTTCGTCTCCGCCGAGTTAACCGCTCTGGCCGGGCCAGAGGGCCCCGAGCCCGACGTCGCAAAGGCTTGGCAGTTGGGAGAGAAGATGCTCGACCTGAGCGAGCCGCAACGGCAGCTCCAGCGTCGGCCGCGCGTCTGGATGTCGGTGGCGGCGGTCCTCGCCCGTGCGGGCGAACCCGACAGCGCCAGAGCCGTCATCGAAGTGGCGCGCGCCAGCCTCGTGGGGAACGACCCCGAAACGGATTACTACGAGGCCAACGCCCGGCTCCAACTCGGAGAGACGGAGCGGGCGCTGGAGCTACTCGCCGGCTATCTCGAAGGGGTGCCGGGCGAAAGGGTCTACATGGCCAGCGACTGGTGGTGGCAGCGCCTTTGGGATGACCCGCGCTTCCAGGAACTCGTCGCCGAGCCGGATCAACAGTGACTACCCCTCCTCCTCGACTATTATGTGAGGGTCTTCGGTATCACGCTGCGCTCCCACCCGCACGGTCACCGAGTACTTGTAAGTCCCGAACGGCGCGTCGAGTCTGATCGTCGTGCTCGCCGTGTCACCGGCCGCCACACTCAACAGACTGTCCGCCGTCGGCAGACCGAGGGGATCACCACGCAGATCGATGATCAGCGAATCCGCAGTCGGGTGTACCCACCTTATCGTGTCTCCGCGGCGAGTCGTCACCGGGTCCGGTATGATGGAGAATGGCGCGGTATCGCCGGTTACCCCAACGACCACTTCAACCCCCGCAACCCGAGTCGGCGGGGGAGGAGCACAGCTGGTCGCGTACCAGTAGCCCAGCGCAAGTCCGATGATGAGAAACAACAACCACAAGAGAACCCGGCCCATTACGCCTCCTAGCTTGAGGGGAACCTCAGACACGTGACGCCGAAGCCGTCAGCGAGCCTGCACGGTGTCATCGACCGTCTGAAGGTTTTCCGCTAGCGATAGAGCCAGCGCATCCAGCATGTCGAACAGGCTGTCCCGCGGTCCCCGCACGTCGGCCCCCGCCAGTACGGCCCCGGTCCGCCCCCCTACCAGCTCGGCCACGATCCGCAGCTCGTCTCCGCTGGCATGGATGTCGCCCAGGACCAGCGAAGTGGCCCGCATGTGACCGGCGAGCACGCCCAGCGACTCAGCGCTGAACGTCAGCGTCCCGACGTAGCCGTCGCGCTCCCAGATCTCGAGGACCGTGTGGTGAGGAACGATCTCCTGCGAGCCAAACTCCTCGAGGTTGAGGGCGAGGAGCTGCGCCACACCCGCCGACAGACCTTCGTCATCTCCTGCGAATCCGTGCAGCGCGAAGGGGAGCACGGCCACCCGCATCGCCTCCGCCGTCACCACCTCGTCGCCGGCACCGCCCGGCCCATCGGCTCGCCAAGGCCAGAAGACGACGGCCAACACCGCCACGACTGCGGCGGCGCCCGCCACCAGCCAGCTCCGGCGATCCAGCGGCCCACGCCCACTCGTCGGCGGTCGCGCTCCCACGGCCCTCTCGGTATCCACCGCCGGCGGGGGCCGCCTCTCGTCCTCGTCCTCCGCCGGTTCCTCAGGCCCCTGTGGCTCGCTGCGGATCCGCTCCACCAGCTGGCGCGTGTGCTCCAGCGGCTCGACCTCCAGCTCCCGCGCCAGCAGGTCCCGGTACACGTCATACTGACGCAACGCCGCCACCCGGTCGCCCCGCAGGTAAAGCGATTCGATCAGCAGGTGCTGAGCCTCGTCGTCCAGTGTGTCTGAGTCGACGAGCCGCCGGCAGTGGGTCACCGCCCCATCCAGGTCGCCCGCCTCGCGCGCCTGACCCGCCAGCTCGAGGGCCGCCTTACGAAACTTCCTCTGCAAGTCCGCCCGCTGCCGGTCCGCCCAGTGGTCGAAGTCAGGCTCGTTGACCGCCAGGTCTGCCAGGAACGGTCCCTCGTACAGCGCCACCGCGCCCTCAGGATCATCGGCCTCCAGCCGGCGCTCGAATTCCTCAACGTCCAGCCAGACCTCACGGCCGAAATCCACCGCGTCCTCGACGCTCTCAAGGGTTAGCTGCGGGCTGGTCTTGCGAAGTGTGTAGAGCAGTTGGTTCAGGGCGCGCCGCGCCCGCTTCTCGTCCCGATCCGGCCACAGTACGCCGAGGATCTCGTCACGCCGGTCAGGTCCCGGCTCCCTGGCCATGTAGACCAGCAACGCCAGCGACTTCGGCCACGCGGCCTCGCCACTCAGTGGCTCACCGTCCACCGCCACCGACGTCCGTCCCAGTGTCCGTATCTCTATCATCTGACCTCAGAGCGCGGGGATTTCCCGAAATCTGCCCATCCAGCCCGTCCGCCACAACCCAGCCGTCCCGCGGCGGCGAAAAAACATATGTTCACCCCGCCGCATGATCGCCTGGACCCCCATTTCCGCTCTACATGATAGCCGCCTGATAGATACCTGACCGCCCACACCTCCAGCCTGATAGGCGCCTGATAGGAGGGCCACTCACCTGATAGCCACCTGACCGTCACCTGATTGGCTGCGTCTAGCTTTGACCACGACTGTACGATTCACCTCCTCGCCCTGTCAGGAAGATGACAGCATGAGCACAAAAGCGAAGGTCCGACCGGTACCTGAGCGTTGCGAAGCCTGCATCGGTTTGCTGGTGATCCTGACCACAGTGATCTACCTGATCGTCGGGATCCTCTGACCGGCAGGGTCGGGGAGAATCGAGAGAACGACTGGCTTTTTGACAATTCTTCACGGGGGCTCGTTCGGGAGCTGGCGCTTCCAAACTGTCTTGAACCGAAGAAGACTACCTCAGCTGTCCCACCTGCCCGCTGTGGGAGCGGTCGCAGCCGACAACGAGCGGGCCTCCGTTTCTAAAGCCGAACGCCGCCGGGGTCTCGACCCCCGGCGGCGCTTTCTTCTGTCGACCGTGCTCGACGGCGGCGCGAGCTAGCCTCTCGACGACCTCTCCGTGGCAAACTCACTTAGCGCGATCGGGGCTCCGAGTAGTTCGTCCGGGATCGCGAAGGAGTCGACCAGCGGCAGGGCCTGCAGGCGCACTTCGTGACACAGTCGGTTCACCAGTGTGCGGATCTTACGCGCCTTGACCCCCTCAATGTAACCTTGCTCGAGAAACCAACCGCGATCGGCCTCGATTCGCGACAGTGCGAACAGGTCGCGGAGTGTCTTGAGGATCGAACTCAACTGAGCGTTGGGCACGTCTTCGATCGCGTCGTGGAACTGCTCGAGGATCTCCCGCTCGACGTGGGCGTGCGCCAACGCGAGAAGATGATCCTGGCAGTCGTTCATCGCGGCGAACGCATCCATGCCCTTGTCGACTCGCTTCTTCAGCCGGCTAGCCGCGCTGACCAGTAGCTGGTTCTCGCGATAGCGTAGCGCGCCGAGCTGGAATTCGGGATCGCGTAGGTGCGACTCGTCGGTCATGCGCGTGACTATTGGGTTCAACTCGGCGATCGCCCGTGCGGCTTTCCCGGTCACGTGCCTGACGATCCCCAGGAACCGAGCTTCCTCGAACTGTTCCTGGAAGTCGCTGAGCAACGCCTTGGCGACCAGTTGCATCAATACGGTGTTGTCACCCTCGAACGTGGTGAAGACGTCGGTATCGGCTCGCAGCGAGGCGAAGCGATTGACCGCCATGTAGCCGGAGCCGCCACACGCCTCGCGGCACGTCTGCAGGGTGTGAACGGCGTGCCACGACGAGTACGCCTTCAGGCCTGCCGCCAGCACCTCGACTTCCCGCGACATCATCCCGCGCCGCGCCAAGTACGTCCGCACTAGGTGCTTGACAGCGAAGTCGATGGCGAATGTCGTTGCCAGCGGCGGCATCAGGCGCCGCTGATGGCTGCGGTAGTCGAGGATGCGAACCTCGGGCTCGCCCACCGGTCCGAATTGCCTGCGCCGCGCGCCGTACCGCACGGCTATCGTCAGTCCGCTCTTCACGGCGCTCAAGGCCGCGGTGGCTATGCTTATTCGACCGCCGACCAGCGTACTGAGCATGGTGAAGAAGCGCTTGGCGTCGCCGGGGATCGTCGTCGTGTAGACGCCATCCGCGCTGACGTAGGCAAATCGGTTCAGTAAGTTCTCACGCGGGATACGGACGTGATCGAACCAGATGGATCCGTTGTCCACGCCGCCGAGGCCGAGCTTCTCACCGTGGTCACGGATGCGGATCCCCGGACGAAGTTTACCTTCCCGATCGCGAATCGGCACGAGAAAGGCGTGTACGCCGTAACGCGCGTCATCGATCTGCAGTTGCGCGAACACGGTGGCCATACGGCCGTGACGCACCGCGTTGCCGATGTAGACCTTACGCGCCCGACCGGTCGGCGTATTGATCACGAACTCACGCGATTTCTTGTCGTAGCGCGCCAGCGTCTCGATGTCTCGTATGTTGGAGCCGTGCGCCGCCTCGGTCATCGCGTAGCAGCCTGGGAGCTCCAGCGTGCCGATATCAGTCAGGTATTTCTCGTGATGCCGCTGGGTGCCTAAGCTGGCTACGCTGCCACCGAACAACCCGAACTGGACGCCGAACTTCACCGCCAGACTCAAGTCGTGGTAGCCCAACATCTCTGACGCGGCGAGGAAGCGGCCGACGTCACCCTTGCCGCCGTAATCGGGCGGAAGAGCCAGAGCGCCGAAGCCGTGCCGCGCCAGTTCACGGCACCAATCCATGACGCGCTCACGATAGGTCGTTCGGTCGAGCCCGTACTCGTAACGGAATTTCGGGTCGCGCAGCACCTTGAGGACCGCTTCGCGTATCTCGCGATAGACGCCGCCCAAGAGTCGCGCCATCGATGCGGGTTCGAACGCCGGCGCCGCTTCGTCGTCCGCGCCCGTAGGTCGCGCCCCTTCGGGGCTCAGCAGCTCCCGGCAAACCTGGGAGGCGTCCACCCCCAGGGCACCCTCGATGTCCGCCAGCGCCTCGGTAACCTCGGGGCGCAGCCAGTACTGCGCATCGTCACCGCCCCCCGCCTGCGCCAGCTCGACGCCGAGATCCGCCAGCGACCGCCGCGTCGACTCCGGCAACCCCGCCGCCATTCGCCGGATCACGCTGAGCAGCGTGCGCAGCTCACCCGGGTCCGGCGGAGCGTCCGGGTTCAGCCAGCGCTCCAGCACCGGCAGCTTTGTTCCCTCCGGGAGGTCGAGCTTTTCTACCTGGTCGGCGATCGCACGCCATTCCGCCAACGTGAGGTCGCTATCCGACCACGCCACGTAGATCAGGGGAAGCAGCGAGAGTAGCCGTGGATCGTCGGTCGGGAAACCCGACTCGTGCGGCCCGGTGGTGGAGGCTCCCATGCGGCATAAGCTAAAGCCGATGGGCACGCGGCGGCTAGGGCCTGTTGGGAATTCGGGACTCCACGAGTACTAGATTAATAGACCAATCGACTACTCGAATTGAGAACCGCCGCGATTCTGCATTCGAGTAGTCTGTTGTTCGATAATCTAGTAGTCATGTAATCCCGATTCCCGTTTTACCGAAGTGTCGGTCCGATGAGTATCGCATTGAGGAACAGCCGGTTCAGCGATGGCCAGAGGTGCCGGTAGTTTGGATCGTCGGCGAATAGAACGACACGACCCCGGCCTAACGGCTCATCGATCATCCAGGCCGTGTCCTCCAGGAACTTCTGCGTGTTCTCGGGCCAGGTGAACCCGGCTACGGCCAGATCGCCACCCACGAAGGCGACCGGACTCGAGCCGCTTTCCGAAGGCTGATAGAAATCGCTGCCCGAGACCAACACGGCGATGGACTCCGCCTCGTAGCCGAAGGTCAGCGGGTGGGTGAGGTCGAGCGCCGCGCGCATGATCGCCCCCGGCACCCCTAGCGGGTCATCCTCCCCGGCTTCCGAGCTCACCAACGGCGGCATCGTCTCCCCAGCCGCCGGCGGCAGATACTTCTCGCCATCGCCTTCGTCATCGCCATCGCCATCGTCGTCACGGCCCACCAGTCTCGCCGTGGTGAACCCGAGGTCGGGATCCGCCAGGTACTGCGCCGCACTCCCCAGCCCGATCAACACACCACCGTCACGTACCCACTCCTCCAGCGCCTCGGCCCCGCTCTCGCCGAAGGCGCGCCCGTAGCCCCAGCCCGGCGGCAGGATGAGGACGTCGAAATTGTCTAAGCGGCCCGTGATCGCCTCGACGCGCAGGCCGGTGAACGGGAGCCCATACTCTCTTTCCAGCAGGTACCAGGTATGGCCGTAGCTACTCGTACCCACACCTTCGCCGGCCGCCACCGCGACCCGCGGGTAGCGCAGCGTCACCACGGGGTTCGATCCCACACCGGTGGGTCCCTCGTCATAGTAAGCGGTATGAACCGCGTCGACCGGGACGCCGAAGCGGCGCGCCAGCTCATCGATCCGCTCGTGGATCGATTCCGGGTTACGGGTCACCCGCACCACCAACGCACCACGCGGGTAGGAAACACCTCCTGCCCGCAGCGGCCGGGCCGACACTGCCACCTTGAAGCCCTCATCCATGAGCGCGATCGCCAGGCGCAGCGCCGCGTCCCGGTCGTAGCGAAAGATGTACGCCGTGACCGCCCTTCCACCCGTGACGCCGCCGTCGATACCGGCGCGCAGCGCTTCTGGCAGCTTCGCCAGATCGCGGGCCCCGAGGTAGGCCGGCGGTCGCCAGGGCACGTTCACCTCGTCGAACTCGACCTCCAGCGGTCGGGCTGCGACACGACCTGCGTCCTCCAGCCAGTACGCCTCGACGCCGAACGAGAGTGGCAGGCTCCAGGCCGTAATGTCATAGAACTGGAATCGCTCACGCGCGGCCCGCGAACCGCGCCGCGCATTGAGCGCGCGCCGGCGCAGCTGCTCGTTGACGAAGGCCGAGTCCATCTCGGCATCCGGCGCGAGCAGCGCATCGATCAGCCGGGCCTGCGGCTGCGCCAGGTCGATGACATAGCTGCCGACCGGGAACTCGCGCCGCCCGGAACGACCCGACAGGTACTCGTGCGCGGCGCCCGCGCCGAACGACTCGCTGGCGACGCTCACCTCTACTCCGTCGCGCAGCAGGATCTCTACCAGCCGTGCCGCCCGTTCGGGTTCATCCCCGGGAACGATCACAAAGCGCTTCCACGGTCGGCCGCCGGCGAACTCGTCCATCCCGGAGCGGAAGAACTCGTAGTAGTCGCGCAGCCGTTCCTCGCGATGCTCCGCCGTCGTTCGCAACGTCGCCAGCGACGCCGTGAAATGTTTGGCGATCCCATCCCTGAAGGTGAGAACGGTGCCGTCGTCGCGCGACCAGCGATACCCCTTCGAGCCGCCACCGTCGGTCTCGTATGTCATGCCCGTGGCACCGTTCAACGCCGGCCAGCTGTCCCAGTAGCCTGGATAGTGGAGGTCGAAGACGTCGCGTACGTAGTAGTTCCAACCGTAGCGATCGAAGGCCGCTCCGTTGCCGCGCCCGTAGATCTCCGTCCAACGCACGATCTGCTCCTTCGGCAGGCTCGGGTTGATGGGAAGCACCGGCGGTGGCATGAAAAACTGGGTCGTCTGGCCGTGGTGATCGACGAACACCTGGGGACTCCACTCATGATGCGCAGCTATGATCGCGCGAGTCTCGCGCTGGATGATCCCCAGCGCATCACGATTCAAGTCGAACTGGTAGTGGTTGTTGTTCGTACTCATGCCCCACGGAGCATCGTGCTCCAGACTGCTGTGCGATGAGTCGCCCACGGCGAAAGCATTGTACCACTCGACGAACCGCTCGTGGCTCTCCGGGTTGTGCGCCGGGTTGATCACCGTCACCACGTTCTGCAGGATCGCCTGCGTCATCGAGTCTTCGCCAGCGGCCAGCTGGTATGCGACCTGCAGCGCCGCCTCCAGCGCCGCCGTCTCGTTTCCATCGTTCGCGTAGTTCATCCAGCCGATCGCCGGCGTCGACCGCGCGATGGCCGCGGCTTCCTGTCGGCTCGTGCTGCGTGGATCGCGTAGCCGCCGGATGTTCGCCCTTATTTCATCCAGTCGAGCAATGTTCTCTGGTGCACTGACCACCACCAGGATTAGCGGTCGGCCCTCCACTGACCGGCCGTAGCGAAAGACCCGCACCCGGTCGTCCGCTGTGTTCGCGATGGCCTCGACGGCCCGCAGCATGTTGCCGTGGTTAGTGTGGAACTCGCCCGGCTCGTAGTCGAGGATCGTCGCCGGCCGCGGTACGTCGGGCCGGTACGGTCCGTTGGCGTAGAAATCGAACTCCTGGGCTCCGGCACTCGAAGCCGAAAGCAGCGCGATCACTGCGAGGGCGACCGTTCGCATCGTCTTGTCCTTCTTTAGCAGCTGTTCAGTGGTGTGGTGGGGCCCTGCTCCCGTCAGCCGCAATATGCGGCGCCCGGACTGGGGTGTCTACACGGCTGGACTCGCGTCGCAGCCACCCATCTCATCATTGTCTCAGAGCCGCAAGTGTTGCACCTTTTAGCCGATGGGCCTTGTCGAGGTCGGCGTCCTAGCGGTGCTCGCAGCCGTCTGTGCGGCTCTGGGCCAGTTCATCAGCGGCTACTCTCGCGGCGGCTGCCCCGTCTCCTTTGTCGTCGCTTTCTTCGGCACCGTCGTCGGGCCACGCATCTTCCGCAACTTCGGCTGGCCGGAGCCGCTCGTCGTGCCGATCGGCCCGATGGAGCTCAACCTGGTCTCTTCGGCGATCGTCGCCCTAGTACTCGTCGTGCTCGTCAACCTGATAACGCGCCGGCGGAAGTTCTAGCTCATCCGCCGCCACGACGCTCGGTCGCTGGGATCCACCAGCGCCCGGCCGACACGAAGGGCCCGTTGAGGTCCGCTTCCATCCCCTGCAACCTCGATCCGACGATAGCGAGCCTCGGAACGTTGATCACGAACAGCATCGGTACGTCCTCTGCGACGCGACCCTGAATTTCGCTGTAGATCTCGCGCCGCTCATCCGGAGAGAGCGGCGTGTTCAGCAGCTCGAGCAGCGAGTCAACCACCGCGTTCGAGTACGACCCCAGGTTGCTGAACCCCTCGCTGTGAAACTCCGAGTGCAGGTCGGCCGCCGGGCTGAAGATCTTCTCGGGAGAGAAACCCAGCGCCATGGCCGCCGGCCGGTCTTCCGGACTCTGCAGCACCCCGACGTACGACGTCCACTCCATGAACCGCAGGTCCGTTTGGACGCCCACTCGTCGCAGCTGCGCCTGCACGACGGTGAGCGAAGTCTCCATGCCCTGCGGCGCCAACAGAGTGAAGCGCAGCTGCTCGCCCTGCGCGTTGACGCGCCGGTCGCCGGAAACGGTCCAGCCGGCGCTATCCAACAGCGATGCCGCCAGGTCACGGTCGTCGTCCGGCTGCAGGAATTCGGGATCGAAGTAGGGACTGGCCTCCGGTACGGGGCTGACCGCCGGCCGAGCTACCGGCGAAGTCGCGGCTGCGATCTCCGAGCGCTGCAGCGCCGCCGAGATCGCGCGTCTGACCCGCCCGTCGTCCAGCGGTACCTCCCGTGTGTTCAGCGGTATGACCTGCGTCTGCGCCGGTTCCAGAGCGACTACCCGCAGCCGCTCAGACTCCTCCGCCCGCGTCGCCAGCGACGAACCGGCCACGCACATATCGACCCCGCCCGTCTCGAGCTCAGCCATCATGGTGGTGGACTCGGTTATGGGACGAAGCACGATCCGGTCCAGGAAGGGACGCCCGAGGTCCTGCGGGAAAGTCTCGAAGCGCTCGAACACGATCGCGCCGTCCGGCCGGCGCCCTGCGAACCTGTAAGGGCCGCTGCCCACGGGAGCACGATGGTATTCCGCCTGCGCGAACTCGGCAGCCGGCACGTCCTCCAAAAGATGACGCGGCAGTATGGGCAGCGTGACCAGCGGATCCACACCTGCCACCATGGGATCAGAGAAGCTCACCTCCAGTGTCACCGAGTCGAGAACCGTGACCTCCTGAAGCGCGAAGAAGTCGCCGCCACCCCAATAGGCGTATTCCGGCTCGCCAGCCGCCGCCAGGGTCCAGGCTACATCCTCTACGGTGAGCGGTGTGCCGTCGTGCCAGACGACATCGTCTCGGACGGTCAGGATCAACCGTCGCTGATCGGCCTCCCAACGCCATTCACTCGCCAGGTAGGGGCGGAATTCGCCGCTCTCTCCGTAAAGGACCAGTGGCGTGAAGAGCAGCAGCTGGACGTCGGCTGAGGCCAGCTCGGGAGATACGAACGCACTCAGACCCCCGATGTCAATCGGATAACACACGATCGCCATGCCGCCGCTCTTCGCCTCATCGCTCAGCTCGATTACCTGCTCACGACCGCGCTCCGTCTCGCACCCGACCAGTGAGCCCGCAAGCAATAGAGCGAGCCACAGCAGCTGTGGCCTATTCGTCAGGTGATTCATGATCTCCCCCTATCTGCGCGAGCAGGGCGACCGCACGCCGCCGCATCGGCTCGGCGCCCAGTTGCTCGAAAACCGCGAGAGCCTCCTGTGCGATCGCCCTAGCTTGGGCGAGATCGCTGTGACTCAAGATCTCTCCGTGATACAGCCGATAGGTCGCCCACTCGTAGCGATCGCTTTCGGCTAGTCCCGCCTCCGCCTGCTCCAGTATCTCCAGCGCCTTGGCTTCTTCTCCCTGCGCTGCCGCCAGCCGCGCCGCCAGCAGCTCCAGGTCCTCACGATAATCGGTCCACTCCTCCTCTTCCGGCATGAGTTGCCGGGCCGCCGCCAACTCGGCGGCGGCGCCCCCCAGGTCGCCCGCCTCGAGATGCAACACACCCAACCCGCAGCGCGCGACGATCTCCGTGTCCCAGTAGCCCATCGACTGGGCCCGCCCCAGCAGCTCCTGCCACCCCCTCTGAGCGGCATCGGCGTCCCCCTTCGCCTGGTGCAGGCGGGCCATGTTCTCCAGCGGGTGAAGCAGGCGAGCCGTGGCGTCCGTCCTAAGACAGAGGCGGATGGCCTCCCGGATGTTTTCCTCCGCTCCAGCCCAGTCACCCATCTGCGTGAGCAAGGGACCGAGGTTATTCCGCACCATCGCCTCGCCGCCCGGCTCGCCGACTGTGTCGAAGATGCTGGCCGCCGCGTCGAAGTTCTCCACAGCCTCGCGGTAGTCGCCCAGCAAGACGTGGGCAATACCCAAGCTGTTGTGGCATTTTCCGCGGTCGACCTCGTGATCCTGCTCCACGTAGGAATTTAGCGCCCGACGGGCGTGCGGAATCGCCTCCTCAGGATTCCCAGCGATCGCGAGCGACTGGGAGAGCAGGTAGTGCGCCCGCGCCACGAGTCGCGGATCCCCGACCCGCTCGGCGATCTCCAGCGCCTCTCGCTCCACGTCGACTGCCGTACCCGGCATCAAGCTATGGCACCAGAGTACCTCGCACAGCTCGGCCTGCTCACCCAGATCTCTGGCCTCCGCCGCCAGCGAGCCCAGTTCGACGAGCAGCTCATCGGCCGAGCGGCTGCCGTGGGCCCGCTCGATCTCCACGCGCTTGCGTCTCAGCCGGATGGTGCGCAGTCCCTCGCCTCCCAAGCCGGCGAGCTCCAGCGCCTCGTTGAGCTGTTCGAGAGCTAGCGTGTAGTGACCAACGCGGCCATTCTGTTCACCCAGCCGCTCCAGCACCTCGATCCGGCACTCATCCGTCTGAGTGTTTCTGGCGGCGCGTTCCAGAAGTGCTATGGCGTCCCAATGGGCGTAGACACGACTGGCGCGTTCCGCCGCCTGCATCGCATATCGGCACGCCTGCTCCGGGATACGGCCCTCGTCGTAGTGGATCGCCAGCTTATGAGCGATGCCGACCGTATCCGTTCCGTAGATCTCCTCGATGATCTCGGCGATCTTGCGATGCAGGAGTATGCGGCGCTTCCCGTGGACGTTCTGGTGAAATACATCCTGGATCAGCGTGTGATTGAACTCGTATACGCTCGTCTGATCGCCGCCGGGTAGCTCGCGCGTCCCCACGTAACGCACCAGACGATGCGACCGCACCGCCGCATCGATCAGCTCCTCCAGCTCCAGTTCGTCCATCCCCAGCAGCCGGGCGAGCAGCGTCGAATCGAACTCATCGCCTTCTACGCTGGCGTACTCCAGGGCGCGGTAGAGGTCGGCATCCAGACGACCCAGCCGCTTCTCGATCACGCTCTCCACCGAGCGGGGGATCTCGATCTCCTCCGCAGACGCGGCGAGCCTCCACTCGGCATGCTTCTCACAGGCGATCCCCTGCTCGACCAGCCAGCGGAGCAGTTCGCCGAAGAACAGCGGGTTCGCCCCCGCCCGCTGCTCCAGCAGATGCAGCAACTCGGGCGTCGCCGGGCCGCCCAACCCCTCCTGGACGAACTCCGCCAGCGAAGTGGGATCGAGCGGCGGCAGGGCAAGCTCCTCCGCCACCCCGTAGCGCTCGAGTTCGAGCTTCGCCTGCTTGATGGGGTGCCCCTCGGCCTCGACATCAGCCGGGCGGTAGGTCCCGATGATCAGAACCGGCTTGTCGGCAACCTTGCGGGCCAGATGGGCGAGCAACGAGACCGAGGCCCGGTCCGCCCAGTGCAGATCGTCGATGAAGAGCAGTATGGGTTGCTCGGTCGCTGCGGCCAGCAGCACTTCGGTGTATTGGAAGAACAGAGCTTCCTCGCTGGGGGGCGCGGCTCTGGCGGTCGCACCGCCCAGCGAGCCCTTGAGCTCGGCGGCCGTGACCATCGTCGCGGCGATGATATCACCCGCCACCGGTATTGCCTGTACCCAGTACGGCGCCAGTTGGCGGGCCAGCTCGCCAAAGCTCTTCTTGCCCGCCCCCGGCTCGCCGCCCGACAGCAGGTCGCGGAACGCGTCGACGAACGGCTGGTAAGGCTCGGCGGCGCCGTATTGCTCCGAGCATCCCGCCGAGATCACCCGGGCCGCAGGCGCGCGCAGCGCCGCCTGGATCAGGAACTGCTCGGTCAGCGCGCTCTTACCCGCACCCGCCTCACCTGTGACGAACAGCACGCCACCCCGACCGCCGAGCGCCTCGTCGAAGCGGCGCTCGAGCCGTCGCAGCTCCTGCGTACGCCCGACGAAAACGGCCACAGCTCAGGTCATCCAGAGATTTGAGTGCCGTTTCAAACAGTTGAGGGACCGGCACCGGCAGATCCGCCGCGCTGCCGGCGAACGGGTATGAACGTAGCGGTCGCTGTGGTAGCGGGGTACCCCAGCGCGTGTCTGGGGCACCCCACCCACTCTAGCCCGTGATCCACCACCTCGGGTCGTTACTCTGATCTGCCGAGCACGGGCTTCCCAATCGAACGGGGTCGATCTGCTTGAAGCTCCGCAGTCCATCATCAGGGTTGCCGGGAGCCGGGAAATCCTTCAGCTGATACTCGACGGCTTCGAGGTGCTCGAGATCCGTACCGTAAGCACTCCCCAAACTGATGACCCAGGTCACCCGAAAGCCGTCATCATCCAGCCTGCAGAAGAGTTCTGCGGTGGGCGCGTTCTCCGGACCGCTTGGCTCACCGACCGGGCTGCAGCCCGCCTTCGAGATGCTGTACTTAACCACTAGGTTGTCCGTATGCCCGGGCACGCTGAACCGCATGTGCAGCTCGTCGAATTCGACCACGTCCTCTTCAGGAGGCACCACATCGTAGAATATCGACAGCTGGTCAATCGACTCGAAACCGGCACCGCCCCGAAAACCGTCCTTTACCAATCCCGCGATGTCAACGATCCCGGGGTCGACATCGCCCGCCGGCTCGTAGGTGCGATCGATCGTGCACATCAGGGGCTCGGTCTCAAACTCGACCTCTGTCTCCTCACCGGCCGCCGGGGTCGTCTCACTGCCCGAAAAGACGAGACTGCCTTGATCCGAGCCCAGCAAGGCCTCAATGGCAACCTGGACTCCCGGCGGAAGACCATTCATGTCGGTTGTGCCGGTGGTCGCCGCGCCAGCGGACACGAGCGCCCCGGGGATCACGTCAGGCGGGGCCCAGCTAGCCCAGGGCACGGTTATCGGAATGACCGCCCACACTTTGGCAGCCACTGGGTTCCCCAAGAGATCAGTGAACCCGAGCTTGAGACGGCTCGCCGGATTAAGCTTAACCGCTAGCTTGGCGACCGAGTTGTGGGCTGTCAGCTCGACCGCGGGGTCGTTGGCGTCACCGCCAGCAACACAGTTAGCTTCGTAGTTGTCTTCGGTGAAATTCACCCACCTTACTCGGTTGCGCCTGCGCTCGCTGATGACCGCGCCGAAACCGTCATCGGTGGCCGAAGCCGGTACACCTAAGTCCGACGGCACGATAAGGTCCTCATACACACCTAGCTCGAAGGGCAGTGCTTTAACGGTAACGCAGTACTCTCCGGGCACTCGCAGTCCGCTGATCGCCACCTTGCCGTCCGCTTCGGTCACGGCCATGGTCAGCTGGTCGAATATACCTTCCTGCGCCGTAGGCCCGATCGTTCTCTCAACCGCGGTCACGAGTCGACCGGCCAGACCTTTCCCCTTGTACTTGACCGTCACCTCGATCACGCCGTCGTCAGTGTAGTCGGCAGTCGTTACCGTAGCCTGCGGCGCGACATCCGACACAGACGTGATCTCGGTGGCTGACCTCTCGCTGCATGTGACAACGAGCAAGCTGAGTGCCACGACCACAGCCGCGAGCGACAGCTGGCGGGAAGCTTTGGCGGGGGATCGCCTAAACATGGAGAACCTCCTTCTTAGAATACTCCTATCGATCTATCTCCAGGCTGTTCACGCTGGCGGGGTGTGCGCGTGGGCACTGGGGATGGCTGACCATCCGGGTGCTTCCTCCCGACGTGTAGTCGGGCGAACGCCGAGACCACGGTCGGTTTCGCAGGCACCTCGAGGCCGCGGCTAGCAGCCGAGTCCAGGAACTCGTGTTTGGCTCAATCTCCTGCCGCCAATATCGATTGTCAATACGAGTGCGCTAACTGCTTACTCCAATAACAATTACGCTCTCGCGAAACTGTGACACCCCGGGCGATCAGAGACCCAACTCGCGACGAATGCGCTCGATGCGAGCAGCTACATCGGCTCGTTCTGCTTCAGGAAGTGAATCGGCGAACGCCAGGGCATCCGCGGAGTCCCGGAAGGCATACTGGCTGGTTACGTCGCCGCCGGCCGCGGGAGCGCAGCGGTACTCGAACAGGCCCACGCGGCAGAGTCGCGACAGGCGGTCCTCTACCTCCAGTTCGGGCAACCCCGCCAGCACGGCAAGCACCGCGGAGTGGAACAGGGGCCCCTCACAGGCGGCGAGTCCGGCGAGCCGGCGGTCCTCATCGCTGAGCGCCCACTCTCGAGCCGGCACGGCGCGACTCGCGGACGGATCCCGCTCCGCCGGCGTGCCCTCCCAAACCCAACGGCGCCCTGTCTTTCGCAAGCGGCCCTCCTCCTCTAGGCTCCCCAGGGTAGACCAGAGCGTCGCCGGATTACCTTGCGCCTCCGAGATTATCCAGCGAAGCCAGTCTGCCGGAACCCGTCCACGCGTGGCGGCGGTCACGATCTCGCCGACTTCATCGTCTGCCAGCGGCGGCAGGTCGACGCGAACGGCTCGCTTCAGACGCTCGGCCTCGAGGATCAGGTCGGCTATCGCCTCAGGCGGTCGGCCATCCTCGGTCCGAACCGCAGCCAAAAACAGCGTCCTCGTCTCCGGCAGGTGGCGGATCAGCGCCGCTGCGCCCGCCAGGTCCTCCGAGTCGCCGCGGTCCAAGCTGTCCATGATCACCAACCGCGGCTCCAGCGGCTCGAACTCCAGTAGTAGGCGCACAGCAGCCAGCGCCGAGTCGTGAGCTGATCGAAGCGGCTCCCTACTGCGCTCGACGACACGTCCCGTGCGAATTGCCGTCACCGTCCGCATCACGGCCTGCAGTATCTTCCCAGCGATGGGCACGGACTCCAGCCAATCGACGTACACCTTTTGCAGCGTGCGCTTGAGCCGGTGCCTCCGCGTGAACACTTCCGCCAGGTCGGCCCAGGTTCTGGCTCCCGATTGTGCGCAGTCCACGTACTGGGCGCGAAGCTCACGGTAGCGCCGGAACGCCTCCTCCTGGAACACACTGATGAGCGCGGTCTGCCCCGAGCCGGCGGCTCCCAGCAGAAAGACGGCTCGCCCACCCTGCGTGATAGCCGCGTCCACCTCACAGGCCAACGCGTCCCTTACCGCGGTCCTGCCGACGAAGCGGCGCGGGCCCGACCAGGAATTCGACATGATGGGAGAATCTAGCCACCGGCCGCCTTGACGACCATCACCAAAGCCGACACCGGGGCGTGGGTGCGATCAGCCCATGTCCCGTTCCTTGATATTCGCCGCCGCTGTAGGCATTTTTCGCGACATTTCCATCGAGACCCTGGGGTAAAAAGGAACACATTTCCATGCGATTCCGCCTAACCGTACTCTTGGCCCTCTGCCTACTGGCCCACACCGGTCCATCCTCCAGGGTGCTCGCACAATCCGGCGGCGGCGAGTCCATCGCCGACTCCTATCGCGAAGTCGCCCAGCGGCTGATCGGAGCCGCTCTGGCGGACAGCGCTGCCTATGAGCGGCTGACCGAGCTCACCGACGGTTTCGGCCACCGGTTCAGCGGCTCGGAGAACCTGGAGCGGGCCCTCGACTGGATCATCGAGGAGATGGGAGAGGACGGCCTGGAGAACGTGCGTGCCGAGTCGGTGCCGGTGCCCCACTGGGTGCGGGGAGCGGAATCGCTGGAGCTGATCGCGCCGCGCCGGATGGACCTGCCGATGCTGGGGCTGGGCGGCAGCGTCGGCACACCGAAGGAGGGGATCCGCGCCGAACTGTTGGTGGTGAGCAGCTTCGACGAGCTGGAACTCCGCAGCGAACAGGCACGGGGGAAGATCGTGCTGCTCAACGCTCCGTTCGTCAGCTACGGCAAGACGGTGACCTACCGCGTGCACGGCGCGATAGCCGCCGCCAAGGCCGGCGCCGTGGCCAGCCTGATCCGTTCGGTGACGCCCTTCTCGATGCGAACACCACATACGGGCCAGATGCTCTACGACCCGTCGGCGCCACAAATCCCGCATGCGGCTATCACCGTCGAAGACGCCGACATGCTGCAGCGCACGCAGGAGCGCGGCGAGCGGATCGAGGTCTTGCTCAAGATGGAGGCGCAGACGCTGCCCGAGACCATGTCGCGCAACGTCATCGCCGAGATCGTCGGCTGGGAGCACCCTGAAGAGGTCGTCGTGATGGGCGGACACATCGATTCCTGGGATGTGGGCACCGGCGCGATGGATGACGGCGGCGGCAGCGTCGCCGCCTGGGAGGCGTTGCGGCTGATGCACGATCTCGGCCTGCGACCGCGGCGCACCGTGCGCGTCGTGCTCTGGACCAATGAGGAAAACGGCCTACGCGGCGCCCTAGCCTACCGCGACTACCACATCGACGAGTTGAACGACCACATTCTGGCGATCGAATCGGACGCCGGCGTCTTCAAGCCGCTGGGCTTCGGCTTCACCGGCTCCGCGGCTGCTTACGAGATCGTACAAGAGATCGGAACCCTGCTCCAGCCGATCGGCGCCGACCACGTCGGGCGTGGCGGTGGCGGCGCCGACATCGGGCCTATCATGCGGGACGGAGTGCCCGGGATGGGCCTCCAGGTGGACGGCGAGAGGTATTTTTGGTATCACCATACCGAGGCCGACACGATCGAGGTGCTCGACCCCCGCGAAATGGCGGAGTGCGTGGCGGCTATGGCGGTGATGGCCTACGTAGTGGCGGACCTGCCCCAGCGACTGCCCCGCTAACTGGCGCCGGCTAGTCGGCGCTGAAGCCGATCTTCTTGTGCGTGCCGTCGCAGAACGGCTTCTTGCTCGAGCCGCCACAGCGGCAAAGCGCCGCCTGGACACCGTGATAGCTGCTCGTCTCACCGTCGGCGCTGCGCACCTCTAGCGAGCCTTTCACGAGGACGGGTCCGTTCGCCAGCGGCGTTACCGTTACCCTTCCGCCCGGCTCATACCCCTCTGGAACCGGCTTGGCATCCGCTACCGCCCCTTCGTCCTTGAAACCCACCTTCGAGTGACTGCCATCGCAAAACGGCTTGTTGGCCGACGCGCCACAGCGACATAGCGAGACCCGCTTCGCCTCCGCCAGGACCTCACCCGTTCTCGAGACGACTTCGAGATCCCCAGTCATGTTGATCGGCCCGTCGCGCGAGATCTCCGCTGTGTTTCTATCCGGTACCGGCTCAGCCATGCCTCCGTCCTTTCTTGCCCTTCTTTATTCCGCGCCGCCGCCGTACGCCATCCCCTCCAGACCGAGGTACTTCCTCAACAGCGCCAGCTGGCCGATATGGAACGACTCGTGCTGGACGAGGAACGCGACCGCACCACGCGCGGTCCCGTCGTCCACCGGGAACTCCTGACCCGAATCGCGGGCCAGCTCCGCCCCCGTCACCTCAAGGCTACGATCGATCAGCTGAGCCGACAATTCACCCCAGGCGGAGCGCAGCTCGTCCAGCGGCGGAACCTCCAAATCGTTGACGTCGTGTGCCGCATCGAACAGCTCCTGAAACGGGTTAACCGCCTCGAGCCCGAGGAAGCTGGCCAGGTAGTAGCGGGCATGCAAGACGTGGCAGGCGATAAACCCGATGCTGTTCGTGTCGGCGCTCGGCCGCTCCCGCGCCATCGCGTCGTCGACCCCATCCAGACAGTTGAGGAACAGGCGCGTGTTCAGCTTTATTATCTCGCGGAGTGGGACAACCGTTTCGTGCATTGCAGGCTCCGTCTAGTCGAGGAGTCCGTAGCCGTCTCCAATATCCAATATCCGACACCCAGTCAACAGATGTTCAAGTGGTTTCCAATGATCCAGCATCAAGGTCCAATCGCCAACACTCACCGGTGGCATTGTTGATGATCGATGGTGATTGAGTAACGACACCTGGACCTTCCACCATGAAGAGGCGCGTCAGCGCCGTCCCCTTGACCACATGGAGTTCGAGTGTCGGATATTGGATATTGATATCACACAAACGTCGCGATCTCGTCCAGTCGTTTCCTGCCGATGTCCGGCACTACTGCGTCCTCCGCCGGATACCCGACCACGAGCATCAAAAACGGGCGCTCGTGCGCCGGTCTGTCGAGGATCTCGTTGAGGAACCCCATGGGACTCGGCGTGTGCGTGAGCGAGGCCAGGCCGGCGTTGTGGACCGCCGCGACCAGCATGCCGGTTGCGATGCCCACCGATTCGGTGGCGTAGTAGTGCTTGTATTTCTTCCCCGCCGGCGTCACGCCGTAGCTCTGCACGAAGATGACGATCAGATGGGGGGCGATCTCGAGAAACGGCTTGTGCTCGTCGGTACCCAGTGGTGCCAGCGCATCCAGCCATTCCTGCGGCGCTCGCTCCTTATAGAACTTCTCTTCCTCACGTTCCGCCGCCTCCCTGATCCGCCGCTTCACCCCTGGATCCGAGACGACTACGAAGTGCCAGGGCTGCATGTTTGCGCCACTTGGTGCGCTGCCGGCGGCGAGCAGGCACTCCTCGATCACCTCGGGCGGGACCGGCCGGTCGGAGAACTGCCTCACACTACGCCGCCGCGATAGCTCGGCGCGAAACTCTGCCGCCCGTAGCTTCATCTCATCGGCGGGATACTCGCGGTACTGGCTCAGAGGAACGAATCTGGGTGTCGCCACAGGTTATTCCCTTCTCGCTGGCGGTCTGACCGGTACTACTTCAATATCCAATATCCGACATCCACTGGACAGATGTTCAAGGTGTATTCAAAGGCCCAGTCCCAAGATCCACTCACCAGCGACACACTTGGCTGGGTGGAGCTTGGACTTTGCTCTTTGAAAGCTGAAAACCACTTGACCAAGTGAAAACTGGCTAGCGGATATTGGGTATTGAACTCTATAAACCAGCTCCGCAGTACTTGCAGAACTGCGCATCCGCATCGTGTCCTTCAGCCGCACAAAGGGTGCACGCCCGCGTACTGATAGGCCGCTTGCGAGCACCCGCCAGCTCGACCGTCACGATCCCGGTGGGCACCGCGATGATCCCATAACCCATGATCATCACCATCGAGGCCAGAATCCGGCCGAGCACGGTCGCCGGGGCGATATCGCCGTAGCCGACCGTCGTCATCGTCACGATCGTCCAGTAGATGCTCTCCGGGATGTTTGTGAATCCATGCTCCTCGCCCTCGATCAAGTACATGAGTGCGCCGATGATGAGCATCAGCGTGAGCACCGTGCCGAGGAATACGATGACCTTGCGCGTGCTCGCGCGCAGCGCCGCTCGCAGCATCCGTGCCTCTCCGACGAAGTGAACCAGCTTCATCACACGGAAGACACGCAGCAGACGCAGCGCCCGGATCACGATCAGCGACTGTGCACCGGGCAGCAGCACGCTCAGATAGGTGGGAACGATGGCAAGGAAATCGACGATCCCGAAGAAACTCAGAGCGTAGCGCAGCGGCTTGCCGACGCAAATCAACCTGAGGAGATACTCGATCGTGAAGAGCGTGGTAAACAGCCACTCCGCAGCGCGAAGTTGCGGGCCGTAGCGGGCTCGGACCCCGGCGACGCTCTCCAGCATCACGGCGACGACGCTCAGCACGATCGCCAGCAGCAGGGCGACATCGAAGGCTTTACCACCGGGCGTCTCGGCCTCGAAGATGATCTCGCCCAGCTTCTCGCGCCGAGTCGCCATCTTGGGAATCATCTCGGCCATGGCATACCCTCAGTCGGATTCCAGCAGACCTGCCAGGAGTTCGATGGGATGGATGGCTTGTACGGGGACGCGGTGAACGAGCGTGCCCGCGCCGATCTGCATCAGGCAGCCCGGGTTGCCCGTGGCCACTACGTCGACGTCCGTCTCCAGCACTTCGCCGAGTTTGCGCAACAGGAGATCCTCGCTCAGCCGACGACGTACCAGGCCGTAGAGCCCGGCGGCGCCGCAGCAGCGCTCGGACCTTGGCAGCTTCACCACCTCGAGATCGGGGACCTGCGCGAGCAGCTCGAGCGGAGGCTCGTCGATCCGCTGCGCGTGCAGCAGATGGCAGGGCGCATCGTAGCCCAAACGCGCCGACAACGATCGATAGCGCAGTCGCGGTCGCTCGACCAACCATTCGCTAGCGTTGCGCACCAAGCGTCCGACACGTTCGGCCCGCTCACGGTAAATCGGATCATCGCGCAGCCATTCGCCGTAGTCCTTTACCGCCGCCGAGCATCCCGCCGAGTTGGTGACGAGTAACCTGGCGCCCGAATTCTCGATCGCGGCGATCATGCGGCGGGCAAGCTCGCGCGCCATCTCCAGCCGGCCGGCGTGCGCGTGCAGCGCCCCGCAGCAGAGACCTGGAGGCAGCCTCACCGTCCGCACGCCTTGCGCATGTACCAGGCGCTCCATCGCGTGATTCACATGCCGGAACAGGCCCCACATCACACACCCCTCGAGCAGCGCCACCAGCTCCCCGTCGGGCGGTCCGGCGACCGCGTCGGCCGAACGCCACGTCCCTTCGCGCCGCCGCCGCGGCCGTCGCACACCGCGCAGCACTCCCCTGGCCCGCGGCGCCGTAGCTGCAAGCATCGCCATTGCGAAGCGTGGGCGCCCGGGCATCCGGCCCGCCCGCCCAGCCCTCGCGATGAGCCGCGGAATACCGCTGGCCCGCAACAGGCGCAGGGCCAACCAACCGAGAAGACCAAGCCAGCGGTTCGCGAAGAACAGGTCGAGTGGAATCCCTGCCGCGCGGACCAGCGGCCCCGCCGCCGTCACCCGTTCGCCACGGGCGTGCTCGAACAACGCCCCGTAGCGGACACCCGAAGGACAGACGGGCTCGCAGGCGCGGCAACCGAGACAGCGATCCAGGTGACGGGCGAATGACCCATCGTCGACCTCGAGTCGCCCCTCCGCCACCGCACGCATCAGGTAGAGGCGCCCGCGCGGCGAGTCGTTTTCGCTGCCCAGTATCTCGTAGGTAGGACATGCGGGCAGACAGAACCCGCAATGAACACACGTGAGCAGGTCGTCGATCTGCGGCGCGAGCGGTTTCGACGGGACGCCGCTGGTGGTCATCGCCTCATGCCACGCAGCATTCGCAGCGCGGCGCCGGCGCGACGTACGAGGCCGCGTCCGTGCCGGAACTTGAGCAGCGACCGCACCAGCCCTTCTCCGCTCCCACCTTCCTCGAACCAATAAGGCTCGCGCTTGAAGGCCAACCGGTCCTCGACATAAGCCTTCGGCCGCACGAACTCCCGCAGTCCTTCCAGGCCGTGCACGCGGCCGAACCCGCTGTGCCCGACTCCGCCGAAGGGGAGATCGGGGATCGCGTAGTTGATCATGTGGTCGTTGATAACGACCGAACCGACCCGCAGTCGACCCGCGAGGCGACGCGCCCTCGCGGCATCTCGCGTCCAGACGCTCGCGTCGAGCCCGAACGTGCTGTCGTTCGCCAGGCGCACCGCCTCCTCTTCGTCCTTCACGCGCATGATCGGCAGGACCGGGCCGAATGTCTCATCCCTCATCAGACTCATGCGATGGTTCACGTCGACCACCACCGTCGGCTCGTAGAAGTGGCCCGCCCCCTTGATCGCCCTACCGCCTAGTAGCACCCGCGCGCCCTGCGACTCTGCATCGCGGATGTGCTCTTTTACCCGCTCCAGTTGGAACCGTGCAATGAGCGACCCGACCATCGCCTCCGGCTCATCGCTCGTCCGCACCCTTCGAGCCTCCGCCACCGCCGCCTGCACGAACTCAGCATAGATCGATTCCACGACGTAGACGCGTTCCACCGACATGCAGACTTGGCCGCATCCGAAGAAGGCGCCCCAGACCGCGCCGCGCGCCGCTCGCTCGATGTCGGCATCCTCGCAGACGATCATCGCGTCGTTACCACCCAACTCCAACACGATCGGCGTCAGCGAGCGCGCTGCCGTTGCCATCACCTTCTTCCCCGTCTCGGCCGAGCCGGTGAACGCGATCTTGTCGACACCAGCCTCGATCAAAACCGCCCCCGTCCGCCCATCCCCCGTCGCCAGGCTGACCAAATGCTCCAGCCCCGTCGCCTCACTGAACAGCTCGACGACCAACTGACCCACCGCCGGCGTGTACTCCGATGGCTTGAGCACCACCGCGTTGCCGGCCGCGACCGGGGTGCCCACGCTGCTCATGCTGATGGCGAACGGGTAATTCCACGGCGTGATCGCGCCGACCACGCCGAACGGCTCGTAAAGCACCCGGGCTCGACGGTGTGTGAGCCAGCCGGTGCCCGCCCGTCGCGCCAGCAGGCTCTTGGGGACCGTGCGCGTCAGATACGCCATGTAGTCGCAGGCGACGGCGGCCTCGTACAGTGCCTCTCCCGGCACCTTACCCGTCTCCGCCCTGATCAGCCGGCCGATCTCTTCCGAACGATCGGCAGTCAGACGGCGAACCCGGTCCAACGTCTTCGCCCGTTCCTCCAGTGTGCGCTGCGACCACTCGGCCTGCGCCGCGCGCGCCGCATCGACCAGGCCCCGAACCTCAGCAGCGCTCATAAATGGAAAGTCGCCCACCGCTTCGCCGGTGAGCGGGTTCCGGCTGCTCAGGCGCTGACGACGGCGCTCGCTCCCCGTTTCCACCGCTACATCCTCCCTCAACTGTCACCGCTCGAGGTATGCGAGTGCACGAGACGCCAACGTCCCGCGAACTTCCGGAAGACCATCGTCCCGAGACCGTGCGCCGCGATCTGCTCGCCGTCGCGCAACGCCGTCAGCCTAAAGCTACAGGTGACCACTGCAGTGCTACCCGCCAGCCTGATCTCGACGTCCTCGAAGTCGAGCTCCCGCTCGCTCAGTCCCTCTATCTCCAGTGCCAGGTGGCCGTCCCGGTAGGCGACCCAGCCCCGGTCGGCCCGTCCGCCTTCGTAGACGGTAACGCCCTCGTGGTAAATGGTGTCGAGTGCGGCCAGGTCACCGGTCCCGTACGCGTCGCCGATAAGATCGACCAGGCGCCGGATCCGTGTGGTGTCCGCCTCCGGCGGCTCGCCGCTCGGCGTGCGCACATCGGCGCGCTCGACCGTACAGGCGGCGACCAAAATCGCGGCTATCAGCGGCCAGGTGTACGAGGTTCGCGACATGGTGGCTATGAGCTGACCCAGGCCATCCCGTCCGGTTCCTCACCGGCGGCGATCGTCGTTATTACGTCGAAGCTGTCGAGGTCGATGACCGTCAACATGTTGTCACCAGTATTGGCAACGTAGGCGACCTTGCCATCGGGTCGGATCTCGATACCGACGGGAAAGGAGCCGATCTGCAGGGTGCGGGCGACCTTCCAGCCGTCGAGCTCGATCTCGATCACCGCGCGGGCCCGCGCCTGACTCACCAGCGCCCGCCTGCCGTCCGGCGTCACCTCCACGCGGATCGGAAAACCGCCCACTTCCATGCTGTGCACGATTTCGTCGGTCGCGACTTCTACCACCGTGAAAGTGCCCGCTGCACGGTTGGTCACCAGCAGATACTCCTGGTCGGTTGTCACCGCGATACCCTCGGCGCCGGCACCCGTTCCGATGTGACGGATCACCTCGCCGCTCTCGATATCGATCGCCGTGACGTTGCCCGACCCGATGTTCGCCGTATACGCTTTGCCTCTTTCCTCGGCCAAGGCCACCATGTGCGTGACCTCTTGACCGGTCCGGACGGCACGCTTAACGGTCAGAGAGCCGACGTCGACCTCCACGAGATGCTTCGAGCCTTCCGCCGTCACCCACACAGAGGCGCCGTCCTTCGATATTACCAGACCGTGCGGGCGGCTGTGCTCTCCAAGATCGACCGAACCCACGACCATCTGCTGCGGCACATCGACCACGGTCAGGCTGTTCGATCCGTAGTTGGCCACGAACGCCAGTCTCCCGTCTGGCGTGACAGCTACCTCATGAGGGCTCGGCCCGGTCCCGAGGCGGTTCACTTCCCTGCCGGTCGCCGGGTCGATCAATGAGACCGTGTTGCCGCTCTTGTTGGTGACCAGCAGCAGGCCGCCTTCCGCTGTGGGATCGACCTGCTGCTGGCTGCCGAAAGCCGTAATGGCGACAAGGGTCGCGCTGAGTGCGAGTGGGGCTAGACGCATGCGCATCCTCCCGGTCAGTACGCCGAGTCACCGCACCACAAGGTAGTACCGGGCGGCGCGGCGCTGCGAGGTCCTGAATTGGTTGTTCGACGCGTACCGGAAGATACAGAGCGCTCGAACAGCAAAAAAGAGCAGGCCCGCTTCAGCTCAGATCGCGGCGAACCCGATCGCCTCGCTCGACCATTCGGGCGCCGAGCGGAATGCCTCCAGCACCTCTTCGGGCTCCGCCACCACCTGCCACATCGCGCGGTGCCGCGCATCCATGAACCGCTCGGCGATGCAGCGCTCCAGCAACTCGATACATGGATCGAAGAAGCCACTCGTATTCACCATCACGATCGGGCCGAGGAAGGTACCAAGTCGCTTCAGCGAGATCGCCTCTAGCAGTTCGTCCAGCGTGCCGGAGCCGCCCGGCAGCGCCACCACCGCGTCGACGCCCTCCAGCAGCGCACGCTTCCGCTCGTGCAGGTCCCCCACTTCTACGATCTCACCGATCCCTTTGTGGTACCACTCCAACTCTTTCATGAACCGCGGAATCACGCCGACGACCCACCCGCCCTCCGCCAGGGCACCGTCGGCTAGCCGGCCCATCGAGCCGAGGCCGCCGGCGCCGTAGACGATCGTCATCGAGTTGCTGGCGAGTTGCCGGCCGAGTCGTTCGGCGGCGTCCAAATAGACGGAATCCGCCTGCGTGCTCGACGCGCAATAGACAGTGACCGTACGTATCTCCATATCTCGAGGGGAATAGGGGAATGTTCAGTGCGAGAATTTCGAGAGTATTGGGAATTCTCGAATCTCGAGCAAGGGAAGACGGGACAAGGGAGGTCGGAGGTCAAGAAGCGTCGGCTCGTAAGAACACCTGAGATTTCCCCACCTCCCCTGTTGCACTGGTCCCCTGATCGACATTCGAGAATTCCCAAACGACTTGCTCGTTGGGAATTGCCAACCACCCTACATGCCGTACACCGGTGTCTCGGGCGCGAAGGCCGCCCACGCAAACCAGAACGGTATGTAGTGCACCGCCGCTTCCAGCTTCACCCCGGCCAGCGGCCCGTCGATCGCTTCGCCGAAGAAGGTCCAGCGCGTGCCGGTCTCTCGGTCGCGGAAGCCATCACCGTCGGCGCGGAAGGTGAGCGTGCGGCCGTCGACAGTGCGGTGATAGGCAGCCGCGGCACCCACGTCGCGCCCCGCCTCGATCTGCCGCGCATCGACCGCCGATGCCGTGCCCGGCCGGTAGAAAACCGCCACTGCCGTTTCCCCTACCTCATGGTTGATCGCCTTTTCC
This sequence comes from uncultured Gemmatimonadota bacterium, assembly GCA_964345885.1. Lineage (GTDB taxonomy): Bacteria > Gemmatimonadota > Gemmatimonadetes > Palauibacterales > KS3-K002. The sequence continues at coordinate 49,116 of CAYFSW010000122.1, forward strand.
TTGGCCAGAGTCTCCGTCGGGTAGACCACGGCGGCGGCGCCGCTCTTCACGACCACCACCCGGGCCATTGCCGGCAACCGGCTGTCGCTGCGGCCGCGGAACAGCCAGGGGCTGCCCGTATCGTAGCCGTCGTATGGACTCGTCCCATAGGGACGCCGGTGCCCGGTGTCACGGTTCAGAACCCTTGCGTCAGGGTATTCGCGCTTGAAGTCCCTCCAGCTGACCGTGCGCGCCGGAAGGAAAGTCAGTACCGTGCCGGTAAGCTCGCCGATGATCGCCTCACCCGTCGCCTGCTGCCACCACGTTTCCGTCTGCCGGTCGTACATCACCAGGTCGCTGTGCCGCAGTTTGCCCGTAGTGCCGAAGTCGAGCAGCACGCTACCGACCCGGCGGTCAAAGGCGATCGCGGTGTTACACAGCGGGCAGTAGGTGATAGAGACCGGGAGACCACCCACCTCGTCGTTGACTATCTCGTGCCAGATCAGGACCTGCCACGGATAGCCGCGTACCTCGCCGTCCTGCTCAAAGACGACAATCGGTTCGCGATCGCCCAGCCAGCGATCCGCCTCCCGCACCGAATCGAACTTCGGCCGGTCGATCGGCGGGATCCCATCCTTCGGCGGGCCGCCGGAGATGATCTCGTCCAGCGGCACCGAGTGCTTCGAGAAATCGGTCCTCCAACCGTCGGTAACGAACGGCACTCTCACCGCGCCGCCGTCCGCCTGCCCCACCTGGGACTCCGCCGTGTCGCAGGCCATTAGCGACACGAGCACCACGACAAACGGCCCCGACAACGATCTGCGCATTAGCATCGACATCCCCTGTTCGTAGATATGCTCCTGCGACTCATGCCTTAGGAACAGCACCGCCGGCGGCTCGGTTTCCCTGATGGCAGCGGCTTGCATCTGAGGCCGCCCCCGGTAACCTTGACGGATTGCCGCCAAGCTCGATGATCCAGGCCCAAACACTGGGAGAGCTGTTGAGTAGACCCGCGGTGCCTATCGCGACAACCGCCCACAGGGCCGGCACGCCGCGCCCCGAGCAGACACAGGCCCCCAGAGACCGGCTGGACCGGCCGCTCCGCAGCCTGCGCGTGTCGCTGATCGACATGTGCAACCTGCGCTGCACCTACTGTATGCCGGGCGAGGAATATGTCTGGCTGCCACGGGACGACATCCTGGACGTCGACGAGACCGGCCGGCTGGTGGAGGCGTTCACCGGACTCGGTGTCGACAAGGTCCGATTGACGGGCGGCGAACCGCTGATGCGCCGAGAGGTTCGCCAGGTGCTCGAGCGATTGGCGGGAATCCCTCAGATCAGAGACATCAGCTTGACCACCAACGGCGTTCTGCTGGCCCGGCACGCCGAGGGGCTGGCCGAGGCAGGCCTGCAGCGCCTGACCGTGAGCCTCGACACGCTGCAGGCCGACCGCTTTCGCCAGCTCACGCGCCGCGATGACCTGCACCACGTGCTGAAGGGGATCGAAGCCGCCCACTCAGCGGGGCTCGAGAACCTGAAGATCAACACGGTGGTAATGCGTGGCTTCAACGACGACGAATTGGCCGACCTCATCGAGTTCGGCACCGAGTCAGGAGCCGAGGTCCGCTTCATCGAGTATATGGACGTCGGCGGCGCGACGCAGTGGTCGCTCGATCGAGTCGTCTCCAAGCAGCAGATGCTCGAATCGCTGCGCCAGCGCTTCGGGCCGATCCAGGAGCTGAGCAAGAACGGCACCGCGCCGGCCGACCGCTATGCCCTCCCCGACGGCACGGTATTCGGCGTCATCGCCTCCACCACCGACCCGTTCTGCCGGACCTGTGATCGCAGTCGCCTGACGGCCGACGGCGTCTGGTTCCTCTGTCTCTACGCCGCGGATGGTCTCGACCTGCGCTCACCGCTGCGCGCTGGTACATCGATCGACGAAATCAAGGAGCTGATTGCCGAGAGGTGGATGCAGCGCCGCGACCGCGGTGCCGAAGAACGCGCCGAACTCAACTCACTGCGAGGTCCGCTATATCAGATTGAAGACCTGCGAAAAGACCCCCACAGAGAGATGCACACGCGGGGTGGGTAAGCGTCTTGTCGGGAATTCGTGATTCCCACTACGATGGCTCGGCCAGTCTCTCCAACGCCCGGCGCGCCGCTTCTACCCGCGGCTGCAGGTCGGGGTCGGCGTCCTCCCAAAGCTCCACGAAGCGACCGTAGTACAGCGCAGCCTTCTCCGTGTCCCCGCTCAGCTCGTACAGTCCGCCCAACCGCTCGTAGATCGCGGCGAGCGCGAACCAGTCGCCAACGTCCAGGCGCGTCAGCCACGGCGTCGTTACATAGCGTTCGTAGACAGCGACGACCGAATCGGTCACGCCGGCCTGGTCGTACGCCTGGCCCAGCATCGGCAGAACGCAGATCGTGCACGAGCCGACGTCGATCGCCCGCAGCTCGCTGATAGCATCATCCACACGGCCCTCGGCCAACGCCAGGATGCCCTTCGCTGCGTCCCCACCCTCCTGCGGGTTCACTAAGATGGTACCGCCCTCAACGGCCGCATCGTATTCCTCCAGGTAAGCGCGGGCACGAGCCGGTCGATCGGCGAGCGCGTAGAACGTCGCAAGCAAACCGTAGGGACGCTCCGCCGGCGTCATCGTCTCGAGCGGATAGCGCGCCAGCACGGCCTCAACCCTCTGCACGGCCGCCTCCGACTGACCGCGGAACCAGAGGTCGTGGAACGCGACCCGCACTGCGCTCGCCACGTAGACCGCCACATCACCCTGTGCCTCAGCCGCCGCCATCGCCTCTTGGATGTGCCTCTCCGCCTCACGCAGCCGGCCGCGCACCTCCGCCAGCTGAGCCATATTGAAGCTCGCCCACCGCTGCATCAGCGGGCTGGCGCGCTGCGCCTCCCTGAGATCCAGCACGTATCGCTCTGCTGTCTCGTAGTCGAACTGCGAGCTGGCCAGCGCCGTCGCATGCATCGCCACGCTGGGATGCCCGGGAAACAGCCCGGCCATGCGATCGAGCGTGTAATCGGCCTCACCGTACTCGCCCTGCGCGACCTGCGTGCTGATCGCATTGCCGTAGTAGAGCGCGCCGGCCGAGTCGAGCTCGATGGCTCGCGTGAAAAGCTGCTCGGCACGCCGGAAGTCACGGGCCTCGTCGTAGATGATGGCCAGGTTGTTCATCGCCCACGGGTCATCCGGGTTGAGGTCGAGCAGCGATTCGTAGGCGGCCATCGCCGCCTCGTTGTCGCCGGCGACCCCCCAATAGTAGGTGCCCTCGGTGAGGTAGCGCTCCCGCTCGGTGAGCCGGTCGCGGTGCTCGAAGGCTTTCGTCAAAGCCTCCATTCCCCGGACTCGCTCCTGTCCGATGTTTCTGAGAGTCACACCGAGCTTCCGGTACGCCATGGCGAAGGCCGTATCGAGCGCCACCGCCTCCTCCAGCAGGGCGATGCCCCGCTCGTTGTCGCCCTGCTCGATGACACGCACCGCCAGCGAGTACTTGCGCAGCGCCTCGAGCGACGTCGTGCTCACTCGGTCGAGCGGTTCGCTGGCGCGGATCGTCTTCAGCGATTCGCCGATCCGCTCCCTCAGGCTACCGGACAGCCGGTCGATCGCGTCGATGATCTCGGTAGAGTCGCTCGCCGTCTCGCGGAACGGGACCAGCACGCTGCCGTCCTGCGCGGAGACGAGTTGTGCCGCTAGCTGATAGCCGCCACCCACCCGCGTGATGTCACCGGCAACGACTGCTTTTATCCCCTCGCGGATCGCGACCTCACGTGCGAGCGCGAGATCAAGCTCGCGCTCCGGGTCGGCCTGCATGCGCCGCAGCACCTGCCCGACGAAGGCGGGATCGACGACCGTTACGATAGTCGACTGACTGAGATCGATGCGGAACGCCTCGGCCGCCGCCTGTCCCAGAAGCGGGTCGCCGGTGTTGTTCTCGAAGTCGGCCACGATCAGGCGCTCCCGCTCATCGAGCACACCGGCGGCCACCAGCGAGCCGACGGGTCCGATCCCCAAAGCGCGGGTCCCCATGTAGACCGAAACGATGAGCCCCCAGGCCGCGAACGCACCCACGAACCCCAAAACGGCGTTCCGCCAGTTGAGCCAGTGGTGAGGTGCGGGCGCCGCTGGCGCGGCGGCCTCGGCGGAGTCGGCATCGTCTGGTACCCCGGGTCCGGCGCTTGGCGCGCTCGGCTGGCCGGCGACGGGCAGGCGCCGCCGCCCCTGCACGATCGCCGTGGCAATCACGATCGGCAGGCCGATCAGCAGCAGGATCAGCGCGCCCCGGAAGAACCAGTCGGGCAGGCCCAGCTGGTCGGTGAAAATGTCCATGACTTCCAGCAGCGCGTACGATCCGCCCAGGTACACCGCGAGCACCCGGGTCAGCCGCGCCCGCAGGAAGATATTCTTCACGCCGTGAGAACCTGACTCACCCATCGTAACACGAACTCCGCTCGCAATGTGGCTGCCGAGCTAACGATACTAGCACACCCCGCTAGTATTGCCAACAACCCGGCGGGGCTCATACCCTTTCCGACACCATTTCTAAACCGTACGAAACGCCCCGGCTCGGCGTTTCCAATCTGCGGGGTCGCCAAGCTGCCAGGGAGGAGGCCTTCCGCCTCCGACCCCAGTTTGTCAGCGCGCGACCGGGCTGGTAGTGTAATGTTTTCGAACCAGACTGAAACCTACCCGGGAGGTTCCCATGCAAGTCCCGCTCATGCTCGCCTTGCTGGTGACCGTGCAGGCCGAAGGCCAGGCGGCGACGGACACCGTGTACTTCGAGCCCCAAGTCGGGCATCGGACCTTCGCGGTGCGTGAGCCCGTGCTTCGGATCGAGCCCGGCACCGTGCTCGTCTCACGGACGATGTTCGGCGGCTACTATACCGAGGAGGGCGGTGCGTTCCCCGGCGAGGTCGGCCCGTTCTACATCGAAGGCGCGACGGAGAACGACGTGCTGGTCGTGAAGATCCTCGAGCTGCGGCTCAACCACGACATCGCCGCGGCTCGCCATTATGCGGATTTCGGGGGGCTGGCGACCGACGCGCGTGTTCGCATGCTCAACGACCCCATCCCCGAGGGTCGCTACGTTTGGCGTCTCGACCGCGAGAATATGACCGCGACAACCGAAATGCCAAACAGCCGCATGCGCCAGGTAACCATCGATCTCCAACCGATGCTGGGCCGTGTTGCGGTAGCGCCGGCCGCTGATGAAGCCTTCTCCGGACTGTGGCCCGGTAACTTCGGTGGCAACATGGACGCGCCCGAGATCCGCCAAGGCGCCACCGTCTACCTGCCGGTCTTCCACGAGGGCGCCTATTTCTATTTCGGCGACGTCCACGCACGGCAGGGCCACGGCGAAGTGTCGGGGACCGGACTCGAAACGTCGGCCGACGTGGTGCTCCACTTCGATCTGATCAAGGACGCGAGTATCGCCTGGCCGCGCATCGAGGATGATGAGTACATCATGGTCGCCGGCAGTGCTCGCCCGCTGATCGACGCGTTTCGGCTGGCGCACGTCGAGCTGATCGAGTGGCTCGAAGACGACTACGGGTTCGGTCGCTGGGACGCCTACCAACTCGTGAGCCAGGTGTGCGAGAGTACCATCGCCAACATTGTCGACCCGGTCTACACGGTGGTGGCTAAGTTTCCCAAGCGATTTCTGCCGAACTAGTCGGAGGCGGAGCACCACTCGCTCCGGGCCGGCGCCTTCGCCGGCGGGCGAACCAGTGCGGGAGGCGCTGGGGGTCCTACGAGCGAAACTCGCGAGCGACTCCAATGGCGCTACGCTTACCCTAGGTGCACGCGAGCGGTGAAGCTCGAGGACCCCCACGCCGACCCGCGAGCCCGGAGCGAGTAGTCTTCCACCTCCGACCTGAACCCCGGAGCGAGTGGTCCTCCGCCTGCGACCAATCCCACGTGCGCACGCTGCCGAGACCAGCGTATATTGTGCCGATGGCAATCCAGGCGAGCATGGCAGGCGGGTGGATGGGGGGAAGGGATGGCGCCCTCTAAGAGCCCACTCGACCGCGTGCGCGAAGCGGTGAAGCGCGCGGATTATCGCGACGCGATCAGCGCCGCTTCCGCCGTCCCCACGACCGACCTGGCCCGCGAGCAGATCAGTCAGCTGATGGACGCCATGCTCACCGCGGCCGCCGGCCTCTCCGACGGCTCGATAGACGAACTCGCCGCCTACGACCTGGTCGTTCGCCTCGGCGACCGGATATCACGCGATGACACCTTCCGACCCGCCGTAGATCTGCGAGTCAACGCCGCGCTATTCAATAAGGGCGTCGTGCTGGCGCAGATGGGCCGAGCGGACGAAGCGATCGCCATCTACGACGAGCTGGTCGGTCGGACCGGCGGTTCCCGGCAGCTAGGGCTGCGGGAGAACGCCGTTCGGGCACTCTTCAACAAAGGAGCGAGCCTGGCCGCACTGCACCGGCACGAAGAAGCCGTTGGCGTCTACGACGAGCTGATCGGTACTTTCTCGAGCGAGCCCGGGCCGGGCATGAGCGAGGCCGTGGGTAAGGCGATGGTCAACAAGGGCATCGCCCTGGCCGAGCTCGACCGGCTCCCCGAAGCCGTCGGCGTGCTCGACGAAGTGATCAAGCGCTGGAGCGAGTCAACGGACCCGGTCTTGCGCGAGCGGGTGGTCAAGGCACTGCTCAACAAGGCGGCGGCGTTGCTTCAGATGGGACAAGAGGCAATCGCGCTGAACGTCTACGAGACCATCGAGAACCTTTACGGCCGCGACAGAGCGCCGAATATCCGCGAGCAGGTCGCCATCGCTAGGGTCAGGCGAGAAGTCCTCGAGGAGTCCTTCGGCTAGTCGGTCTCGTTGCTATGGTCGTGGATTATCCGCCAGCCCTCGGTCGTCATCTCCAGTACTAGAGTGAATACCCCCTGCGAGGTGATCGAATCACCCTGGAAGAGGACGTAGCGCGCCGTGGCCAGCCCAAGCCACGGGGCGATCGGGCGTGTCTGCAGACCCTCGAAGCGCAACGAGTCACGGGCCGCTCCCGGCTCGAAGCGCGGCGCGTAGCGGCTCCGGATCGTCGCCCAACCGTAGATCGGGCCCCCCGCTCCCATGAAGCTCGTCTCCTCACCCCGCTTGTACCAATAGAGGAAGCCGTCCAGGTCGCCGCCGTTCCAAGAGTACTCCGAATCGGTCAGCAGGCTGTCGACCGCGGCATGGAACGCCGCCGGATCGGTCGCCTCGCTCCGCTCGCCCGAAGGCGCGCACGCCACGGCTAGCCCGACCAAAGCGATCGTCGCTGCATGCCTTAGCATAGATCACCGACCTCCAAGAAAGTCCAACGGATCCCGACCCTCACTCCTCCAGATAAACCGCGAACCAACCGGCGCTTAGATCGACTGCCCGATCGAGTTGCTCGGTGGTCCCCGCGAACGGGTGAACGGCGCCGAAGGTGTGGCCCCCATCCTTGATGCGCTCGAAGCGCGTGCTCTCGGCAGGCGCCGCCGCCGCCAGCCGCTCGCCGTCGGCTATGCTCACCGACTCGTCGTCCTCACCGTGAATGATCAGGTAGGGCACCTCGAGCCGCGCCACCGCGCGCTCCAGATCCAAGCGCTCGGCGTTGCACTCGGCGTCCTCCAGCAGACCCACGCCAACCGGCATCACCTGGCCGGTCCGCGCGTTGAGAATCTCCATCACACCCTTACTTCGCCACTCTTCTTTCTGCTCCTCCGACCACCGATCGATGTGGGCGATGGCGTTCCAGGTGACCAGCGCCACCACACGCGGGTCTTCCGCGGCGGTGACAATCGTGCTGATGCCGCCGCGGCTGTGGCCCAGAAGCCCGAAGCGCTCACGCGACAGCAAACCCGGCAGCTCGCCCGCTTCCGCCGCGTCGAGCACCAGCTTCAACTCATTCAGTTCCTTGCTGAACGTGTTACGCTCGAACTTGTCCAGCTCGGTGAAGTTCTCCAAGTCCGGGCCGATCCCACTCCCCGAGAAGTTGAACTGCACCACCGGGTAGCCCGCCCCCTCGACCAGCTGCTGCGCCGCGTAGGGGAAGAATCCCCAGTTCTTGAAACCCTTGAACCCGTGGCAGATGACGATTGCGCCCTTACCTCTGGCTTCTCCCCCGCCCCACACATCGCCGCGGATCGGATCGCCGTCCTTATTATAGAGTTCGAACTCCGTGTGCCTGACCGTCATGTCTCCGACTCCGGGTGCCACTCCACGTCGGCCACTCCCTGCCGCGCGTTCGCGGCGCGGGCGAGCGTGAACAGGAAATCGGAGAGCCGGTTCAGGTACTTGATGACGACCGGCTCGACTTCCTCCTGGTTCGCCAGCGTCACTACCCGGCGCTCCGCTCGCCGACAGACACTCCGAGCCAGGTGGAGCGTCGCCGCCAACTCACTACCGCCCGGCAGCACGAATACCTTCAAGCGCGTCAGCTCTTCATCCAGCTTGTCAATCCAATCCTCCAACGTTTCGACCCGTACCTCGGCCAACTCGGGTATGTGCTCCGGTTTCGCTGCGCCCGTCTTCGGCGTCGCCAGGATCGCACCAATAGTGAACAGGTCCGACTGGATGGCGATGAGCGAATCGCGCCACTCCTCCATCTGCGAGGGAAGACGCGCCCCGACCAGCCCGACCGTGCTGTTCAACTCATCGACCGTCCCGTAAGCCTCGACCCGCAACTCGTCTTTCCTCACGCGCCGTCCCCCGAACAACGACGTCTCACCCCCATCACCTTTCCTAGTATATATCTTCACTTATCACTCCCACTCCAATCCTAACTCCCTCAATTCACCAACTCCCGAATGCCACGGATGCCACGGATTCCACGGATTCCCCCTCCAACATCCCCAATTCCCAGATTCCCCGAATCCCCGAATCCCTAATTCTTAAGCGTTCCCTTCTTCCTCACCCTCACCTTCACTTCCTTGCGTCCGAACGCCTTCGCCGCCTCGCAGGTCGGCATCCATATATCGATGATGTAACCTTTGACCGCGCCACCCGTATCCATGACCTGGTGCTTCTCTAGGATCTCACCGTCCCCGATCCGTATATCGATCTCACTGCCTAGAGGAAGCACCCTGGGATCACTAGCGACGATGCCTTCACGCACGTAGATCCCCGAGGCGGTGAACCCATAGTTGCAGTACGCAGTCGCCTCGAACGAATGCCAGACCCTCGATGGCTCGATGGGCTGGTAGAAGACACACCCGGATGTAGCAAGCGTAACGATCCCCGGCACCAGCCTCAGCACCGGCGCCGACATCTTCTTCGTTCGCCACCTCACGTCACATCTCTCCCACGAAGAATCCCGGTTTCAGTATCGCGTCCGGATCGAACTTGATCTTCAGTGCACTGAGCAGCTGTTGGACCGCGCCCGGCTCGCCCCAGGGATCGACGATACGGCGCAGCGACGTCGGCGCCCGCTCGACCCTCACCACACCGCCACCCGCCGCCGCCTCACGGCGCAGCTCCTCCGCCCGCAACGTCCAAACCCGCTCGCTCGACGCACCCTCGTACAACAGGTGCGGTACGAAGATCCAGGCCCGACCCGCTAGCGGCGACGCCAGCAGCGGCGGCGTGTCGCCGCCGCAGAACGGCGTTGCCTGCCGGATGACGCCTTCTATGGCCCGGAGCGGGACGTTGGCCCGGACGGTCAGCGCCGGTCCCAGGCTGTCCTCCAGCTCGACCACCGAACCCCAGATCCTCTCTCGCGACTCGACCCGGATCGACCGCTTGGCCGCAGCCGTCTTCGCCGCCCGGGCGGCGTCGTTCACCGCCGCCTTATGGCCCAGCCAGCGAACGATCATCACCCAGTCCTTGGTGTCAATGTCGACCGCCGCCGCGGCGGCCGGCGATAAGATCTCCGCCGCCGCCGGTAGGAGTTTCTTGCCGGCGGCAAGATCGATCGCAAAGGCCGCCAGTTCGCCGACGTCTCGCGATTTGAAAACACGGGTCCGGTCCGCCTGGGGAAGCGCGTGCAACCGCAGGTGCGCCTTCGCGATGATGCCCAGCGTGCCCCAGCTGCCCGTGTACAGCTTCACCATATCGTAGCCGGCCACGTTCTTGACCACCCGACCGCCCGCCTTGACCACACGGCCGTCGGGCCGGATCACGGTGAGTCCGAGGACTAGGTCGCGCGGCACCCCATAGCTCGAGGCCAACGTGCCGGCCGAGCCGGTGGCGATCGTCGCGCCCACCGTCCCGTCGCCCAGCGGGTCCAGCGGCCACCACTGGCCCTGCTTCGCCAGCGTCGCGTTGAGATCGCTGATCGATGTTCCCGCGAGTACCGTGGCGAGCAGGTCGTCGGGAGCGTGCTCGACCACCTCGTTCAGTCGCCGGGTCGTGATCACGAGATCTACATGCCGGTGCGCATTGCCTACGTTGAGCCAGCCGCCCTGGCCCACCGGGACCACCGCCCAGCCCGACTTCCCGGCCAGCTGCATCAGCTCGGCCAACTCCTCCAGCGAGTCCGGCTCGGCGACGACACCCGCAGGTTCACCGTCCACGACAAAGGTACCCGGATTCTCCAGCAGGCAGGCCGAGCCGATCGCCTCCTCGATCGCGCCGGCGACTTCGTCCAGCTTCGCCTTCGACCTCCGTACACCCACCGTGCCGACCCAGCCGGGGACCGGCGTCTCCGGTTCGTCGGGGAGAATTTTTCTCGGGTTACACAGCTTGGCGGGATCGAAGACCTGCTTGACCCAGCGCATCACCTGGCGGTCGGTGTCCGAGAACACGAGCGACATGTACTTCCGCTTGTCGACGCCGACGCCGTGCTCACCGGTGATCGTGCCGCCCGCCGCCACGCACGCCTCGATGATCTCCTTGCTCGCCGCAGCCACCCGCTCGGCGACACCGGCCTCACGACGGTCGAACGGGATGTTCGGGTGCAGGTTGCCGTCGCCCGCATGGAAGACGTTGGCGATGGTAAGATCGTACTTCTCGGCTACCGCGTAGACTTTGGCGAGCAGCTCGGGCAGCCTGCTGCGCGGTACCGTCGCGTCCTGCACCACGAGGTCCGAGCCGATCCGGCCCATGGCACCGAACGCCGACTTGCGCGCCTTCCAGAACTTCATCCGCTCCGGCTCGCTCGCCGCGACCGAGACCTCTCGGGCCCCGTGTTTTTCCAAGATCTCCTCGACCTGTAGGACCTGCTCGGCCAAGCCGGCGCCCGGGCCGTCGAGCTCGACGATGAGCGACGCCGCCACGTCGGTGGGGAACCCGGCTGCGAAGACCGACGCCTCCACGGCCGCGAGCGTGTTCTTGTCGATCATCTCGAGCGCGGCGGGCAGGATCCCGGCGGCGATAATCGCCGATACCGCGCGGCCCGCCCCGTCGATGTCGTCGAAGTGGGCCAACAGCGTCCCCACCGCCGCCGGCAGCGGTACCAACCGCACCTCGATCTCGCTGCAGATCCCCAGCGTGCCCTCCGAACCGACGAACAGCCCCACCAGGTCGTAGCCCGGCCCGTCGGGACCGGGTAGCTCCATCACGGCGCCGCCCGGCGCGACGATGGTGAGGCCGACGATGTGATTGGAGGTGACACCATACTTAAGGCAGTGAGGGCCACCGGCGTTCTCCGCCACATTGCCGCCCAACGTGCACGCCGTCTGGCTGGACGGGTCGGGCGCGTACATGAGCCCGAAGGGCGCCACCGCCTCGTTGAGCCGCGTGTTCACCACACCCGGCTGTACCCGGGCCCGCCGGTTCTCCGCATCGATCCAGAGGATGCGGTTCATCCGCGACAGCTCGATGATGACGGCGCGGTCGGCGACGGCACCGCCAGAGAGTCCGGTGCCGGCGCCCCGCGGCACGAACGGGATCGACGCCATGTGCAATGCCGAAACGACCCCCTGGATCTCTTCTGTACTATGGACGAAGACGACGGCGGCGGGCGTTCCTCGATAGGCGGTCGCCGCATCGGACTCGTAGGGTAGCAGCTCGCCCAACTCCGTGAGCACGCTGCCGCGTCCGACGACGGCACGGAGTTCCTTCAGCAGTTTTTCCGATAGAGCAGGGCTCGCCATGTTGTGTCAGGATACCGTGGCGAGCCCTGTAGCCGCAAGCAGCGACGGCGTAAGATCGGCCGGGGCAGCTATCTCTCCTCGAGCAGGAAGTCGCTGATCAGCCAGAACTCGACCTCGCCGCCCATCGAACTCACGAAAACGATCTTCTCACCGTCCGGCGACCAGCCGAATTCACTAAGATCGAAGTTCTCGGGGAGTCCGGTCTGGAGTTCGGTCGTCTCACCTGTGGCAAGCGTTGTTATCCAGATCTTGCCCCCGAAGTTGTGGGCGATCCTCGAGCCGTCTGGGGAATAGGCCAGCTGGCTGTGCCGACCCAATCTCACCCCATCCACCAAGACCTCCGGCTCGCCGCCCTGCACCGGTATCGCCTTGATTGCACCGCCCGAGAAAAACGCGATGCGTTCGCCGTCCGGCGCGTAGGCGATGGGGCCGTCGCCCACACTATCCGCCTCGGAGGTGAGTTGCCTGATCTCGCCGCCCTCCGCAGCGATCGCATGTATGGCGGTCCAGAAACCTTCATCCTCAGACTTCACATGATATTCGGTAAACGCTATCCACTGCCCGTCAGGAGACCAGCACGGGTAGCCCTCGAAGGACCCATCGCTAGTCAGTCGAGTCGGGCGCCCGCCGTCGAGGGGAATCGTCCAAACATCCACCCCTTCCTCACTGCGATACGGTTCCTGGGCCGCGCTGACGACAATCCTCGTGCCGTCCGGCGAAATGTTGTGGCCGCCGCCTGGAACGCGAGACATGAGAGCCCGTTCCGAGCGCCACGGAACTTCGACAACTTCACCCCCCTCGGCGGGGACGTACCCCAACCTGACCGGGGGGTCCTCATCCGGCCGGACCGACCTGAGGTAGATGCGCTCTCCACTAGGGGACCATCTCGGGTAATAGGAAAAAACATCATTGGGCGTCACCTGCACCGCCCGGCCCCCGGACGCGGGTACCGTATAGATTGCATAAAACTCGTCTGTTCTCATGAGGACGCCGAGCTCGCCATCCAGCGTCCAGCCCATCAAGTTGCCAAAGATCGCCCTGGGCAGCGCGATCTTCACCGGCTCTCCCGCGCCAGATGCGTCAGGCGACAGTGGGTACACCCATGTCTCCCTGCTGCCGTGGCGAGCGGCGATGAACCTGCCGTCAGGGGACCACACAGGCCCGTCAAGCTCGTCGTCAGCACTGGCAAGTCTGATCGGCGTGCCCCCGCTTGAAGGCACGACCCACAGATCACCGTCGTGGCCCGTGTACGCGATGAGCTCGCCGTCGGGGGAAAACGCCGGCATTCTGCCCCTGGCGAATGCCATCGGTCGCCGTTCCCCTACGCTCGTTGAAAGAACGTGGATATGATGCGCCCGCGCCTCCGGAGCGCCTTCGCGTGTACCTGCCTCAAGCGCCGAGAACGCCACCTCCTGCCCATCCGGGGACAGACTCAAGCGAAAGCCGTAGGGGGACGAGCCGCGCTCCGGCATGGGGTATACGCGAAGGTCGCTCCCATCCTCCGGAATTACGTAGACGGATCGGTGACCATTAGCCGCGATCCACTCTCCGTCCGCCGACCACGCCAGCTGGCTTCCGAGATCCCAGACACCCTCCAGATCAGCGAGGCGGACCGGCTCGCCTGCGATATCCGGGTCGACCTTACCGTGGAGCGGAACCACCCACACGGCGCCCTCGGAGACGAACGCCAGCCTATTCCCGTCGGGTGACAGGACACCGTTCTGCGGCTTGCTCGCGATCTCGATCTTCCGAAACGTCGGCTGGCGGTTGAGCTCGGCCAGCGCACGCTGAATACCGGCGAGCCTATCCCGGGCGACCGCGACTTCATCCGTGTGCTCGGGAAACTCGTCGATCACCCGTCGGTACGCTTGCTGCGCTTCCTGCAGGCCGAGCTTTTCGTAGCAGAGGCCGACGTGCAGCTGCGCTCGCGCGCCCACGGCCCGGTTGTCCGGGAAGTCCTCGAGTATTCGCCTGTATAGATCGATGGCGCTCTCCAGATTGCCCTGGACTTCCTCCTGGTAGAGGCCGGCCTGGTACAGCTCCTCGGCCGTCTGCTGACCGTAGGCATTCGCACCCCACCCGAGCATGAACGCCAACACGGTTGCCGCTACATAGTGCCTTTTCATGGTCCAGCACTCCTGTAAGGCGCTCACTGCCCCCCGCCGAGCGCCGCTATGAGGTTCTCCATCACCCAGAACTCGGATTCGCCCTCAGGGATCGCGTAGACCGCCTGGCTTCCGTCCGGGGAGAGCGCGAACGAGATGATCTCACGATCGGTCTCCCACATTCGCTCGGCATTTCCTCCCTCGCGGGACACGCGCCACAGGGCAGCTCCAGCTCCGCCGCGCCGTTCGAGGAAGAACACGTGCCGACCATCGGGAGTCCACCACACGCTGCCAAAAGTCCCGCTCAGCCGGGTAAGCTCGCGCACCTCCCCACCTTCCAGAGGTACGAGCATCAACCTTCCGGCATTGCGGACGTACGTCATGGGATGCGGCCGCACAGAATCGTTGACTGCGAAGACCAGCTCGGCGCCGTCCGGCGACAAGGCGAGCGACCGCGTCGCCAAGCCGGCATCGCTATAGAGCTCGGTCTCCTGCTCAGACGAGAGGTCCCGAAATGCCAGCCTCCCGTTGTAGACGTAGACCAGACCCTCGCCGTCAGGTGATGGGATCCCGCCGAGTCCCATGTGGAAGGCGTTCCCGAGACTCCACCAAGAAGGATCCGGCGGGAACTCGATGAGTGGCGTCGCTTCACCGCTGGCCACGTCGATCCGGTACAGTCCTGCACCACCGTACGGCTCGTCCCTGTCCCTGGCGGCTATGAGGACGGATTCACCATCCGGGAACCACAGGGGTTTGTCGGGAATGAGATGCTCGGCTAGTACCCGTTCCTCTCCGGTCGCGATGTCCCGCACCGCGAGTGAGAAATCGTATCCTCCAGGTGTTTCAGTACTGAGAAAGGCAAGCCGGCCCCCGTCCGGTGACCACTGGGCGGCAACCTTCGACCCGAGCAATGGCTCGCTCGCCGCTAACTCGATCCGCCCTGTCTGCGCTACGAACGGCGCGATGCTCGCCGCGTAGCGGAAGGTCGTTATGGAGTAGAACAACGAGCCATCGCCCGTGAAGCCCAACGGATATGCCTCGCCAACGCCTCGCCTCACGGCGTATGGTTCCCCGAGCGCTTGGCCTTCTGACACCCGCACTGCCCACACGTCCCAGCTGCCCGATCGGTCACTGAGGAAGAGGACGTGGTCCGTGTTCGGCAGCCAGCCGAGCAGGCGGTCGTCCGCTGGGTGGTTGACCAACGGAACGGCACCACTGCCGTCGGTGGCGACCAAGAACACATCAAAGCGACCGGAGTCCTCCTCTACCGGGAATTCGATCGCAACGTACCGGTCGTCCGGCGAGTGCGAGAGGGGTATCCACTCCCACGTGGGGAGGCTCGTCAGCTGGCGCATCGAACCGTCTTCCACAGAAACCCACGCGATAGCCCCCGTCTTGTCCGCGCTCTTGTAGGTCGGGACAGCGATGTGTCGGCCGTCCCTAGACCACGACATGGGGTAGCCGACTCCGTCCGTGTTACTGCACAGCACCCTGGGAGCCGAGCCATCTAGCCCCACCACCCGCAACTCGATGACCGAATCCTGCACGCTCCAGGAGTACGCAGCGGTCTTGCCGTCCGGCGATACCGAAACGTTGACGGCGTACTGTTCCGGCGGTTCCCAACTGCCTTCGTCGGTTAACCGTCGGACTTCTCCCGTGACGAGGTCTCGCAGAGCCACGTCTCCAGTGGAATAGTCCGTCTGTGCGACGTAACGACCATCTGGCGTGGGCCCACCCAACTCATCACCTGCCGCCAGCCGCCGCACGACTATGGTCGACTCTTCCGCCTCTTCGACGGGCCGGCGAAGCGCTGCCAAGCGGATGCGGGCCCGACTTACTATCTCGGTCTGGTCGGCGTAGTCGCGCACCAGCCGCTCGTACGCCCTTCGTGCATCACGGCTGCCCAGCTTCTCGTGGCACAGGCCGATGTGCATGAGCGCCATCGCCGCCACCGGCCGGTTATTGGGGTGCTCCCCCAAGATGCGCTCGAAGATCTCGATGGCGCTCTCCAGGTTACCCTGGACTTCTTCCTGGTAGAGGCCGGCCTGGTACAACTCCTCGGCGGTCTGCTGGCCGTATGCCGTTGCGGACCACACCAGCGCGAACGCCAGGAAGACGAGGACGACTCTATGACTTATCATGGTTCCCAGCTCCCTCTACTCAAAATTGAAAGCTCGGACGGTGACACCGGCCGCACTCAACGATGATCGCCGTCAAGACAGCCAGCGGTACAACCAGCGCGGCCAGGATGCTAACGAGGATGGACCTGAGGATCGCAATCGCTTCCGGTAGGGGGACGACGATCCCCTGTATCAGGAGCTGAGCGAGTTCCACTCCGCCGGCGTCTGGCATAGCTCCCTACTCACTTCGCAAAAAGTCGTACCAGCCCTCGAACAGCTCGGGCTGCCCCTTGGCATCTGCTTCGTACGCCCACTTCATGCCGACGCCGATCCCCGGCAAAACGAACTCGAACTTACCGTCGCCACTACAGGGCACTCTCGCTACCGCCCGCTGATAACCCTTGAGCTTGCCCTCTCCAGGGTAGATACAGCAGCACGTCCACAACGCAGCGGGCTCGCCGTCATCCGTCTCACAGTAGGTGAACCTGATGGTTCCCGACTCTACGCCGACGCCGCTCGAATCGACGACGCGCACGACGAACCTCGGAGGTTCTCCGCCTACGCAGTCGAACCACGACTCGTCGTTCCCGTCGCCGTCCGTGTCTTCCTCGAAGGGGCCCCAGCAGTCGCTGCCCAGGGTGTTGGGGTTGGTTGCTGCATACTGCCACTCGAATGTCTCTCCGGGCTCCGGAGGGCCCGGTTTATCGGGTTTGCCCCGATTTCCTCCAGCCGCGAAGTTTGGATTCTGCGCCGGGACGGTGGGACCGTCCTTCTCGCAGCCAGCGACCGCGAGGGCCAGCAGGAGGAGTCCTATGAAGCGCCTCATTTGAATTCTCCTTGATAACGATCTGTGTCGCCGGACACGTGCTGCCATCACTCAGCGTCACTCAGCGCCGCCGCCAGGTTCTCCATCACGTAGATCTCGACCACGTTCTCGGGGATCGTGTAAACCACCCGCCGGCCCTGAGGACCGATTGTGAAATCGTGCAGCGGCTGCTGCGATACCCAGACTTGCTCCGCCTCTCCACCCTCGACCGGCACGCGCCGCAGGACGGTCATGTTCTCCAGGTCCTCGGTGAAGTACACGTAGGCGCCATCGGGTCCCCACTCGAGATTGCGCACATCCCCCGGCCTCTCGAGCGACAGCAACTCGCGCAGCTCGCCGCTCGACAGGTCAGCGATCACGAATTTGCCGCTGACGTCGAGACGTGGCGGTGTGCCTCGCCGCACGTACACGTCGGTCGAATCTGCCACGGCGAACAGCAGGCGCTGGCCGTCCGGCGACAGCGAGAGGAGTCGGGAGACGACGCCGGGATGGCGCAATAGCACGGTCTCCTCGTTGGAGAGCAGGTCGTGCAGCACCAGTCGACCGTGGCGCACGTAGATCACGCCATCCCCGTCGGCCGTCTCGAGCGCGCCAACGGTCCCCCACCACCCTGGATCGGGCGGAAACTCCAGAAGGGTCGTCACTTCACCGCTGCCAACATCGATGCGATACACCGACGCCGCGTCACTGTCACTTCGGGCTCGCTCGATACCTGTGGCCACTATGGAGTGTCCGTCACGCGACCAGCGCAGCATTCCGACCTCCAGCTGCGGGGCCGGCTCCCGTTCCACGCCCGTTTCGACGTCACGAACCACCAAGATCTGCAGGAAGTTGCTCGCTCCCCCGGGTAGATCGACTTTACGCCAGTACGCCAGATGCTTGCCGTCCGGCGACCAATCGGGCATTACGTTCGACCCGAGCAGCGGCTGGGCCCCGTCGACAGAGACCTGCCCCGTCTCCGCATCGAACGGGGCCACGTTCACGGTGAGCCGAAATGTGTAGATGTAATAGTAGAGGGACCCATCGCGGGTGAAGCCCATCGGCGCCGCTTGCCCCACACTGCGCATCAGTACGCGAGGCGATCCTTTGGCCTCACCGTCCACAACTTCGATCGCGTAGAGATCCCACGTGCCGCCGCGGTCGCTGA
>CAYFSW010000123.1:0-78610 GCA_964345885.1 uncultured Gemmatimonadota bacterium
GCCGAGCTCGCGACGACGAACTCCGCCAGCCCGACGCGCCGGAAGATCCGCTCGAAAGCCCCGCGCACGCTCTCGTAGCGCTCGTCCAGCCCGGCCCGGTCGCGATCGAAGCTGTAGCAGTCCATCAGGTCGAACTCCCGGGCCCGGAGCAGACCGCCACGTGGGCGCGACTCGTCGCGGAACGTGGGTCGTATCTGGTAGAGTGCCGCGGGGAGCTGCCTATAAGATGTGATGTCACTCCGGGCCAGCTCGGCGGCGACCTCCTCGTGCGACGTCCCCAACGCCAGCTCTCTCCCGCCGCGGTCGCTGAAGCGCGCCGGCTCATCGCCGTGGATTCGCCCGGCCCCGCGCCATAGCCTCGCCGGCTGCACGAGGGGCATTGCGACCTCCTGGGCGCCGATCGTGCCCATCTCCTGGCGTACGATCGCCTCGATCTTGGCTGCGGTCCGCAGCCCCAGCGGCAGGTAGCTGAAGATCCCGGGCGCCACCCCGCGGATGTACCCGGCCCGCAGCAGGAGCCCGTGCCCCGCCGAGTCGGCCTCCGCCGGCGTCGCCCGGAGCGTTTCCCCGAAGAGTCTCGACATGAGCATGGGCCCAAGGTGCCGGCGGGGGTTCGGGAACCGCAAGACCCGCCCGGCCTGTTGCAGACCCGGTCGGGGCTGCTAGACTTGTGACCGTTCACGTGGTAAACGACCGCATCCCGGTGGGCGGCAAGTAGTCCGCGGGCGCCACCGCACTTCGGAGGCTCGGATGGGCAGTCAGACCGACCTGGATATTCTTTCCATCAACACGATTCGCACCCTATCGATGGACGCCGTGCAGAAGGCGAACTCCGGCCACCCGGGAGCGCCCATGGGCCTCGCGCCGGTGGCCTATTGCCTCTGGCAGCGCTTCCTCCGCTACGATCCAGGTGACCCGATCTGGCCGAACCGGGACCGCTTCGTGCTCTCGGCCGGGCACGCCTCGATGCTGCTCTATTCGGTACTCCACTTGGCCGGCGTCAAGCAGGTCGACGGCAACTACAAGGTCCTCGACGAGCCCGCGGTCTCTCTCGACGAGATAAAGAGTTTCCGGCAGCTCGAGAGCCGCACTCCCGGGCACCCGGAGTACCGCCTCACCTCGGGCGTAGAGACGACGACCGGGCCCCTGGGACAAGGCGCCGCGGCCAGCGTCGGGATGGCTATTGCCGGTCGCTGGATGGCCGAGCACTTCAACCGGCCGAACTTCGACATATTCGATTACAACGTCTACGCGCTAGCCAGCGACGGCTGCATGATGGAGGGTATCTCGTCCGAGGCCGCCTCGCTCGCCGCGCACCTCGAGCTGTCGAACCTCTGCTGGATCTACGACAACAACAAGATCAGTATCGACGGGCCGACTACCCTCGCATTCACCGAGGATGTCGCCAGCCGCTTCAAAGCCTACGGTTGGCGCGTCACCCACGTCAGCGATGCAAATGACCTGGACGCGCTGGCCGAAGCGTTCACTACCTTCAAAGAGACCGACGACCGGCCCACGCTCATCGTCGTCGACAGCCATATCGCTTTCGGCGCTCCCAACCTGCAGGACAATAGCGAGGCGCACGGCGCTCCGCTGGGTGAGGACGAGATCCGCGCAGCGAAACGGAACTACGGCTGGCCCGCGGATGAACATTTCTTAGTACCCGACGGCGTGCGCGAACACCTCGCCGCCGGCATCGGCGCACGCGGCCGCGTGCTGCGCGACAAGTGGATGGAGAGGTTCGCCGCCTACGAGGCGGAGTATCCCGAGCTGGCCGGGCAGATCCAGATGATGCAGCATCGCGAGTTGCCCGCCGGTTGGGACAACGACATCCCGATATTCCCGGCCGACCCGAAGGGGATGGCCACCCGTGCATCGTCGGGCAAGGTATTGAACGCAATCGCCAAGAACGTCCCTTGGCTGATAGGCGGAGCGGCCGATCTCACGCCTTCGACGAAGACGCTGCTGACCTTTGAGGATGCGGCGGGCAACTTCCAGGCGGGAAACTATCGGCCGCGCAACCTGCGCTTCGGCGTGCGCGAGCACGCGATGGGCGCGATCCTCAACGGTCTCGCGCACAGCAAGGTGCGGCCCTACGGCGCGACCTTCCTCGTCTTCAGCGACTACATGCGTCCGTCGATCCGCCTGGCAGCGTTGATGGAGATCCCGGTCATCTACGTTTTCACTCACGATTCCATCGGTGTCGGCGAAGATGGGCCGACCCACCAGCCGGTCGAGCAGCTCGCTGCGCTGCGGGCCATACCCGGGCTCGTCGTCATCAGACCGGCCGATGCCAACGAGACCGCCGAGGCATGGCGCATGGCGATGGAGCTCCACCAGCCCACCGCACTCGCTCTCAGTCGCCAGAACCTGCCCACACTCGACCGGGCGAAGTACGGTCCGGCCGGCGGCCTGCGTCGGGGCGCCTATGTGCTCGCCGACGCCGAGTCCGGCGACCCCGAGGTCCTGCTGATGGCCAGCGGCAGCGAAGTCGCGCTCTGCCTCGAGGCCTTCGAGCGGCTGACTGCGGAGGGTGTGCGCGCCCGCCTGGTGAGCGTCCCCTCCTGGGAGCTGTTCGAGCGCCAGGATGAGACCTACCGCTCCACCGTCCTACCGCCGGCGGTTGTGGCGCGGGTCGCCGTGGAGCAGGCGGTGGGACAAGGGTGGGAGAGGTACGTCGGTCCTGGTGGCGCGATCGTCGGCATGGAAACCTTCGGCGCCTCCGCTCCGATTAAAGATGTACAGAGACACTTCGGCTTCACGGTCGAGGACGTCGTAGCTGCCGCCAGGGCGCAGATCGAGGCGGCGCTATAGCCCAGCGAATCCCAGCTCCAGTCCGGGAGGCACATATATGAATCCGCTGGTCAAGCTTGGCGATTATGGCCAGTCGGTCTGGCTCGACTACATCCGCAGAAGCCTGATCACCGGCGGCGAGCTCGAGCGTCTGATCGATGAGGACGGTCTCAAGGGCATGACATCCAACCCGGCGATCTTCGGCAAGGCGATCACCGGCAGCAACGACTACGCCGATGCGCTGGCCCAACTGGTGGCGGAGCGGGACCTCCACGCGAAGGGTATTTACGAGCGGCTGGCGGTCGAGGACATCCAGATGGCCGCGGACGCGATGACCTCGGTCTACGAATCGTCGAATCGTCGCGACGGGTACGTCAGCCTCGAGGTTTCGCCGGATCTAGCCCACGATACGGAAGGCACCGTCGAGGAGGCGCGCCGCCTCTGGCAAGCCGTCGATCGACCCAACGCGATGATCAAGGTGCCGGCCACCGAGGAGGGGATCCCGGCCATCGAGCAGCTGATCTCCGAAGGGATCAACATAAACGTCACACTCCTCTTCGCGCGGGACATGTACGAGCGGGTGGCGGAGGCCTATCTGAAGGGCCTCGACCGGTTCGTCGAGCGTGGCGGCGATCCTTCCGGTGTCGCGAGTGTGGCCAGCTTCTTCATCAGCAGGATCGATTCGGCCGTCGACTCGATCATCGCCGACCAACTTGAGGGCACTAAAGACGCCGGACGCAAGGCGCGGCTGGGGACGTTGCCGGGTAAAGTGGCGATCGCCAACGCCAGGCTGACCTACCAGCGCTACAAGGAATTGTTTAGTGGTCCGCGCTGGGATAAGCTGGCGGGAGCGGGTGCGCAGACCCAGCGACTGCTCTGGGCCAGCACCAGCACCAAGGACCCGGAGTACCGCGACGTGCTCTACGTGGAAGAGCTCATCGGGCCGGATACCGTCAACACGATTCCGCCGGCCACTTACGATGCCTTTCGCGAGCACGGGCGGCTACGGGATTCGCTCGAGGAAGATCTCGAGGGCGCGCAGGCCACGCTCGCCGCTCTCGCGGCACTGGAAATCTCTTTGAATGACGTCACCGATCGACTGCTCGCCGACGGTGTGCGTCTCTTCGCCGATGCTTTCGCCGAACTGCTGGCCGCCGTCGATGCGAGCTGCGCCGCGCCGGCGCAGGCGATGGCCGGTCGCCAGACCTACACGATGCCAGAAGAACTCGCTGCACAGGTCGATGCGACGCTCGACGACTGGGCGACGAGTGGCAGGGTTGGTCGTCTCTGGGCGCGGGATTCGAAAGTCTGGACCGGAAGCGACGAGTCGGACTGGCTGGGCTGGTTGGGGATCACCGAGGACCAGCTGAAGACCCACTTGAGTCGTTTCCAGCGGATCTCGGAGGTTGCGTTTCAGGAAGACATCTCCCACGCAATGCTCCTGGGGATGGGCGGCTCGAGCCTCTGCCCCGAGGTCCTCAGCGTGACGTTCGGCGCGACCGAAGGCTTTCCCGAACTGCACGTCCTCGACTCGACCGACCCGGCGCAGGTGAAGGCCTTTGAAGGAAAAATCGACCTGCAGCGCACGCTGT
Organism: uncultured Gemmatimonadota bacterium; assembly: GCA_964345885.1. Taxonomy (GTDB): domain Bacteria; phylum Gemmatimonadota; class Gemmatimonadetes; order Palauibacterales; family KS3-K002. Next base: position 4,386 of record CAYFSW010000123.1, read on the forward strand.
TCATCGTCTCCAGCAAGTCGGGCTCGACATTGGAGCCCAACATCTTCAAGGACTACTTCTTCGAGCTATTGAAGGAGCGGGTCGGCGCCGAGGCGGCGGGTCGCCAATTCATCGCCATAACTGATCCGGGCTCGAAGCTGCAGTCGATCGCCGAAGCGGATGGGTTCCGCCGCATCTTCTTCGGCGTGCCGAGCATTGGTGGTCGGTACTCGGCGCTGTCGGACTTCGGCATGGTGCCGGCCGCGATCATCGGGCTCGACGTGCATCGCCTGCTCGATCGAGCGGAGGAGATGGTGCAGGCGTGTGCTGCCTGCGTACCGGCGCGTGAGAACCCTGGCCTCGTGCTAGGCGTGATACTCGGCGCCCTTGGCCGCGCCGGGCGCGACAAGGTCACCATCGTCACCTCGCCGGCCCTCTGGGATCTCGGCGCCTGGCTGGAGCAGCTGCTCGCCGAGTCGACGGGGAAGCAAGGGAAGGCCCTCGTCCCTGTGGACAGGGAGGTGTTGGGTCCGCCCGAGGTCTACGGCGACGACCGCATCTTTGTCTACCTGCGATTGTCGGGAGGGGAAGACGCCGATCAGGACGCTGCGGTGGCGCGCCTGGCGGACGCGGGACAGCCGGTCGTCCGTATCGAGGTCGGCGATCGCTACGATCTCGGCCAGGAGTTCTTCCGCTGGGAGTTCGCCACCGCGGTGGCAGGCTCGGTCCTGGGCATAAACCCCTTCAACCAGCCGGACGTCGAGGCCAGCAAGCTGGCGACCCGCGCCCTCACCGACGAGTACGAGAAGACGGGTGCGCTGCCCGCCGAGTCGCCGGTCTTGGAAGAGAAAGGGATCACGCTGTTCACCGATGACCGGAACGCGAAGCAGTTGGCGGCGGCCGTCGGAGAGCAGACTGTCGCGGCGTACCTTGAAGCCCACCTGGATCGTCTTAGCGCCGGCGACTACCTGGGTCTGCTCGCCTACGTCGAGATGAACGACGAGAACGATGCGGAGCTCCAGGCCATCCGCCACCGCGTGCGGGACGCCCGGCGCGTCGCCACCTGCCTGGGCTACGGTCCCCGCTTTCTACACTCGACGGGCCAGGCCTACAAAGGTGGACCCAATTCTGGCGTCTTTCTGCAGATAACCTGCGACGACGCCGCGGACCTGCCAGTGCCGGGCCGCAGTTACACCTTCGGCACGGTCAAGGCGGCGCAGGCCCGCGGCGACTTCGAGGTCCTGGCCGAACGGGGCCGTCGCGCGCTCCGCGTGCACCTGGGGTCAGACGTGAGCGCCGGACTGAAGAAGCTGCGCGAGTTGATTGAGCGGGCGTTCGCCTGAGCGGCTCGCCCTGAAAGCTGTTATAGGAGAACGGTAATGCAATTTGGAATGGTTGGACTGGGAAAGATGGGCGCCAACATGGTTCGCCGCCTGATGCGCGGTGGCCACGACTGTGTCGTCTTCGACCTGAGCCCCGAGAACGTGAAGCAGCTTGAGGGCGAAGGAGCCAGCGGAGCGAAGTCGCTAGAGGATTTCGCGGTGAAGTTGAGCAAGCCGCGCGCCGCCTGGGTCATGGTCCCGGCCGGCGATCCCACCGACCAGACGGTAATGGCGCTTGCCGAGCTATTCGAGCCCGGCGACATCATCATCGACGGCGGCAACTCGTACTTCAAGGATGACCTGCGCCGCGAACGGCAGCTGGCGCAGAAGGGGATTCACTATGTCGACGTCGGTACGAGCGGCGGCGTCTGGGGCCTCCAGCGCGGCTACTGCATGATGATCGGCGGCCCGCAGGAAGCGGTAGAGCGGCTCGACCCCATCTTCGCGACGCTGGCACCCGGCTTGGGTGAGATCGAGCGTACGCCGGGCCGCGACGGCGAGCCGGGCCGCGCCGAGCACGGCTACCTGCACTGCGGGCCCGCCGGCGCCGGTCATTTCGTCAAGATGATCCACAACGGCATCGAGTACGGCATGATGCAGGCGTACGCCGAAGGCTTCGATATCTTGAAAAGCGTCGAGCGCTACGACCTCGACCTTGCCGAGATCGCCGAGGTCTGGCGCCGCGGCAGTGTCGTCACGTCCTGGCTGCTCGACCTCACCGCCACAGCGCTGGTCAAGGACCCGCAGCTGTCCGCCTACAGCGGGTTCGTCCAGGACTCGGGTGAAGGGCGCTGGACCGTTCTCACAGCCGTCGAGGAGGCCGTGCCTGCAGACGTGCTCTCGGCCTCGCTCTACGCCCGCTTCCGCTCGCGCCAGCAGCATACGTTTGCCGAGAAAGTGTTGTCCGCCATGAGGCACGGGTTCGGAGGGCATGTGGAGGGTCCGTAAAACGGTATGCGGTGTGCGGTATCCCGTAATTCGCTAGCGCGTCACCGCACACCGCACACTGAACACCGCACACCAAAAATCAGAAGCGACTGTGATGAAGGAAATGCAAGACGCAACCGCGCGACCGGCAGGGCCCTGCGCGATCGTAATCTTCGGCGCCGCCGGTGACCTGACGCGCCGCAAGCTCATACCAGCGCTCTATAACCTGGCAGAGGCGAAACTGCTGCCCGACCAGTTCGCCATAGTCGGATTCGCGCGACGGCTCGACGACGATGAGTTTCGCAAGCAGTTGCGAGATGAAGCGCGCCAGCACCTGACGGGCGAGTTCCGGCAGGAGATTTGGGACTGGCTAAGCGAGCGGGTCTACTTAGTGGTCGGTGACCTCAACGACCCCGAGGCTTACGTGCGACTGAAAGAGATGCTGGCGACGGTCGACGAGGAGCGGGGGACCGGCGGTAACTATCTCTACTATCTATCGACGCCGCCCAGTTTCTTCTCGGAGATCCCGCGGCGTTTGGACGAGGTCGGCCTCGCCCGCGAAGGTAACGGCCGCTGGCGGCGCATTGTCGTCGAGAAACCGTTCGGCCACGATCTCGAATCGGCACGCTCGCTCAATCGCGAGCTCCTCGAGGTCGTCGACGAGTCGCAGATCTACCGCATCGACCACTACCTCGGCAAGGAGACGGTACAGAATATCCTGGTCTTCCGTTTCGCCAACGCGATCTTCGAGCCGATCTGGAACCGGCGCTACGTCGACAATGTGCAGATCACCGTGGCCGAACGCGTCGATGTTGGAACGCGCGGCGGTTACTACGATCATGCCGGTGCGCTCCGCGACATGGTGCCCAATCACCTCTTCCAGCTTCTGGCGCTCATCGCCATGGAACCGCCGGTCTCGTTCGAGGCCGACGCGGTCCGCAACGAGAAGGGCAAGATCTTCCGCGCCGTGAACCCGATCGAACCCGATGAGGTCCTGGAGGAGGTAGTGCGTGGCCAGTACGGCGAAGGTGAGATGCCGGACGGCGAACGGGTGATCGCCTATCGGGCGGCGGACCGGGTCGCTCGCAATTCCGCGACCGAGACCTATGTCGCGCTCAAGCTCATGATCGACAACTGGCGCTGGGCCGGTGTGCCCTTCTATCTGCGTACCGGGAAGAGCCTGCCGAAGCGGGTGACCGAGATCGCCATCGAATTCAAGAGTGTGCCCTTGGTGCTGTTCGCGAAGACGCCGGTCGATCAGTTGCAGCCGAACGTTCTGGTTCTGAGGATCCAGCCGGACGAAGGGATCTCGCTCTCCTTCGGCGCCAAGGTCCCGGGTCCACTGATGAGGATCGGCGGTGTCGATATGGATTTCTGCAACGTCGACTACTTCCACGCGACACCGGCGACCGGCTATGAGACGCTCCTCTACGACTGCATGAACGGTGACGCCAACCTCTTCCAGCGCGGTGACAACGCCGAGGCCGCCTGGAGTGTGGTGAAGCCGATCCTCGATGTCTGGAGTGCTTTGCAGCCTCGCGAGTTTCCCAACTACGCGGCCGGTACCTGGGGGCCCGAGGCGGCGGACGAACTCTTGCGGCGCGACGGTCGCCGCTGGAGGAAGCTTTGATGAAGATCCTCGCCGGTGACATCGGCGGCACCAACGCCAGGCTGACCATCTACGATGTCGAATTGACTCATTACCAGACGCTCGCCGCCGAGACGTTCCCCAGCCGTGAATACGGCACGCTGGAAGAGATCGTCTCGGGATTCGTGAAGGGCCACGGCATTCAGTGCCAGCGCGCCTGCTTCGGCGTGCCCGGGCCCGTCAAGGACGGTCGGGCGCAGACGACCAACCTGCCCTGGCTGGTCGAGACCTCGAAGCTCGCCACCGCCGCCCAGGTCGAGGCCCTCGCGTTGATCAACGACCTCAAGGCGCAGGCCTACGGCATCGCGGTGCTCGGACCGCAAGACTTCGAGGTGCTGAACGCGGGCAGCGAGACCGCCAGCGGCAACGCGGCTCTGATCGCCGCCGGTACCGGCCTCGGTCAGGCGGGTCTCTACTGGGATGGGCAGGCTTACCGCCCCTTTGCCACCGAGGGCGGCCACACCTCCTTCGGGCCGACCGGCGAACGACAGGTTGCGCTGCTCGCTTTCCTCGCCCAGCGCTTCGGCCGTGTCAGCTGGGAGCGCATTGTATCCGGCCCCGGCTTCGTGAACATCTTCGAATTCCTGCTCGAGTACCGGGACGCCGCGAAGCCCGCCTGGCTGGACGACGAACTAGGTGAGGGCGGGGATCCGGCACCGGCGATCACCAGGGCCGCGTTAGAGGAACGCTGTGAGATCTGCGTCGAGACCCTCGAGCTCTTCGTCGAGTTGTACGGCGCCGAGGCCGGCAACCTCGCCCTCAAGATGCTGGCCACCGGCGGCGTGTTCGTCGGCGGTGGCATCGCGCCCAAGATCATCGATGCGTTGCGGGAGCCGGGATTCATGAACGCGTTCCTCGACAAGGGACGCATGCGACCGCTGCTCGAAGCCACACCGGTGCGCGTGATCACAAACAAAAGCACCGCGCTTCTGGGCGCCGCCCGCTACGCGGCCGGCCTCGGAGCTGCGGCGTAGCGAGGGGCAGGGACGGCATGTCGGATCGGGCGGTCAGTCTGGGCCGCAAACTCGCCGAACAACGTCGGCAAGTCGGTGACCGGGTAGGCCCGCTTCCCGAACTGATTCTCGAGATGGGTTTCGCCGCAAAGATCTTGACTCGCGAGATCCGCCGCGCCGCCCTGGTGGGAAGACTGGGGCTCGTCGGCGAACAGAACCCGAGCGGCGATTCGCAAAAGCAGCTGGATGTCTACTCGAACCAGGTCGTGGTCGATAGGTTCACCGAGTGCGGCCTGGTTGCCGCTATCGTGTCCGAAGAGATGGATGAGCTACGCACGATCAGCTGCAGCGACGAGGCCGAGTATCTGTTGTGCGTCGACCCGCTCGACGGCTCGTCCAACACCGATATCAACGGAGCGGTGGGCACGATATTCAGCTTCTACCGCCGCGGCGTCTCCGGTGCCTGCATCGATTGCGAGGGCGAGCTACGAGAGAGTGCCGAACTTGTTGCGGCGGGCTATGTGCTTTACGGGCCGAGCACCGTGCTCGTATACAGTATGGGTGGCGCGGTCGATGCCTTCACCCTCGATGACGATGTCGGTGAGTTCCTTCTCTCGCACGCGAAAGTCCGTTGCCCGGATCGCGGGTCGTACTACAGCGCCAACCTCGGTCGCTACCACAGTTGGGATCCGAACGTCCGCGCTTATGCCGACCACGTGATCGAGCCCGACCCGGCGAGCGGCAGGCCTTACTCGCTACGCTACAGCGGCGCCCTGGCCGCCGATCTGCACCGCAGCCTGCTCGAGGGCGGGATCTACCTCTACCCGGCGGATGCGGACCATCCTGACGGCAAGCTGCGCTTGCTTTACGAGTGTGCGCCGCTCGCCTTCGTAGTCGAGGCGGCCGGCGGTCGAGCCAGCACCGGTCGCGGGCGCGTACTCGATCTGCGCATCAAATCGCTGCACCAGCGAGCCCCGCTGGCCATCGGTAGCAGCGAGGAGGTGGTGACCTTCGAGCGATTCGTAGCGGCTCGTGGGCGGTGACGTGGCAATTCGCATCTTCGAGAGCGCGGAACAGGTGGCCGGCGCCGCCGCCGACGTCTTCGTCGCCACGGCGCGGGGGGCGGTCGAGTCGGGGCGGCTAGTACATGTCGCGCTCTCGGGCGGATCTACTCCGGTGCGGCTCTTCAAGCTGCTCGCCGCTGAGCCCTACCGCGATGCGGTCCCCTGGCAGCGAGTCCACTTCTTCTGGGGCGACGAGCGCACCGTTCCGCCGGACCATCCGGACAGCAACTTCGGGGCGGCGAACGAAGCGCTGCTCTCGAAGCTCGAGCTGCCGCGAGAGAACGTCCACCGGATTCACGGCGAGCACCGCGATCCGGAAGAAGCTGCCGCCGACTACGAAGTCGAACTGCGCCGCCATTTCGGACTGGCGGATGGCGAGTTTCCTTGCTTCGATCTGGTCTACCTGGGGATGGGCGCCGACGGGCATACGGCCTCTCTCTTTCCCGGAAGCGAGGCGCTGGCGGAGCGCCGGCGCCTGGCCGTCGCCCACTGGGTCGAGAGGCTGGGCGCCCACCGTATCACATTGACTTGCCCTACCTTTAACAGCGCTTCTTGTATACTGTTGCTGGTGACGGGCGGGCAGAAAGCGGAGACGCTGCGCGAGGTCCTGGAAGGCCCGGCGGAGCCGCCCCGCTACCCCGTCCAGCTGATCCGCCCCGAGGGTGGGGAACTGCACTGGTATATAGACAACGGGGCGGCTCGGCTGCTCGGCCGAGAGTCTCCGTAGCAGCGGCCCGAAGGCCGGACATCAAGGGAGAGAGAACACCATGGCAACAAAGACCGCTGGATCGTTGGCGCTGATCGAGGACCTGCTCGGCGACGAGGCGGAGTCGCTGCTGAGTTTTGCGTGCAAGGGGATCACCAAAGACCAGCTTCACCTGCCTGGCCCCGACTTCGTCGACCGCATTCTCGCGGCCTCCGATCGTAACCCGCAGGTGCTGGTCAGTCTGCAGCGCATCATCGACCACGGGCGGTTGGGCGGCACGGGCTATTTATCGATCCTGCCGGTCGATCAAGGCATAGAGCACTCGGGCGCGGCCTCCTTCGCGCCCAACCCGATATACTTCGATCCCGAGAATATAGTGAAACTGGCGATCGAGGCCGGCTGCAACGCGGTCGCCTCTACACTCGGTGTGCTGGGCGTCGTGTCACGTAAGTACGCCCATAAGATCCCCTTCATCGTCAAGCTCAACCACAACGAGCTGCTGACCTACCCGAACCAGTTCGATCAGGTGCCGTTCGCGTCGGTCGAGCAGGCCTGGGAGCTGGGCGCCTCCGCTGTGGGTGCGACTGTCTACTGGGGTGCTGAGGAGTCGCACCGCCAGCTGCAAGAGGTCTCCGAGGCCTTCTCGCGGGCGCACGAGCTCGGTATGGCAACCTTCCTCTGGTGCTACCTGCGCAATGCGGCGTTCAAGAAGGACGGTGTGGATCATTCGACGGCCGCCGACCTGACGGGCCAGGCAAACCATCTCGGTGTTACCATCGAGGCGGACATCGTGAAGCAGAAGCTTCCCACCCACAACGACGGCTACAACGCCCTCAGCTTCGGTAAGACGTCCCAGCTGGTGTATGACGAACTGGTCGCCGATAACCCCGTGGATTGGACGAGGTGGCAGGTCGCCAACTGCTACATGGGCCGCATTGGCATGATCAACTCCGGTGGCGCCTCGAAGGGTACGGGCGACCTAGGCTCGGTGGTTCGCACCGCGGTGATCAACAAGCGCGCTGGCGGCATGGGGCTGATTTCGGGACGCAAGACTTTCCAGCGACCGATGAAGCAAGGCGTCGAGATGTTTCACGCCATTCAGGACGTGTATCTCTGTAAGGACATCGATATCGCCTGAGGGCTCTGTTGGGAATTCCCAACCCACCCTCTAGTCGTGCGCTCCCAACGCCCGGTCCAGGTTGTACGCCGCGCTGATCAGGCTGATGTGAGTGAACGCCTGGGGGAAGTTGCCCAGCGCCTCGCCTTGTGGGCCGGTCTCCTCGGCGTAGAGCCCCAGGTGGTTCGCATAGCCCAGCATCTCCTCGAACATTAGCCGGGCGGCGCGGAGGCGGGTCGGGTCGCGTCTACCGGCGCGCGCCAGCGCCTCGACCAACCAGAAGGTACACATGTTGAACGAGCCTTCCTCGCCTTCCAGGCCGTCTTCGGTCTCGTAGACGTTGTAGCGAAAGACCAGGTTGTTCTCGAGTAACCCGCCTTCTGCCGGCGGCCGGAGCGTGGCGTCGATGGTGCTCAGCATCCGCGGGTCGTTCGGCGAAATGAAGAAGACGAGCGGCATGATCAGGTTCGAGGCATCGAGCGAGTCGCTGCCGTAATGCTGGACGAAGGCCTGGCGCTGATCGCTCCAGCCTTTTTCGAAGATCTCCTCGTAGATCTGGTCACGGATCTTGAGCCAGCGCGCGCGGTCGGCGGGCAGCGACCGCTTGTCGGCCAGACGGATGGCGCGGTCGAGCGCGACCCAGCACATGAGCTTCGAGTACACGAAGTGCTGCCGCTGGCCCCTCACCTCCCAAATTCCTTCATCTTCCGTCTGCCAGTTGTCGCAGACCCAATCGATCATCCGGCGAAGCCAGATCCAGCCGTCGTGGGCGACCGGAGCTCCGTACTTGTTGTACAAATAGATCGAGTCCATCAGCTCGCCGTAGATGTCTAGCTGCAGTTGGTTGTACGCTCCGTTGCCTATGCGTACCGGGCGCGAGCCCCTGTAGCCTTCCAGGTGATCGAGGGTCTCCTCGATGAGTTCGTGCCGCCCGTCCACGCCGTACATGATTTGCAGCGAGCCATCCGGTGCGGGCTCGCGGATCCGCTGTCGCAGGAACTGCCCGAAACGGGCGGCTTCCTCGGTAAACCCCACCCGAATGAAGGCGTAGAGCGTGAAGGCGGCGTCGCGAATCCACGCGTAGCGATAATCCCAGTTGCGGCCGCCGCCGATGGTTTCCGGAAGACTGCAGGTCGGCGACGCTACGATTGCCCCCGTAGGCTCGTATGTCAGCAGCTTGAGGGCGAGCACCGAGCGGTGTACCGCTTCGCGCCAGCGACCCGTGTACGTGCACTCGTTGACCCAATGCCGCCACCACTCGACCGTGCCGTTGAAGAGCTCGAACTCCTCCTCGGGAGACAGCCCCAGGCCACAGCCAACCCCACCCTCGATCTCGCGCAATACGAAAATCGCCGTCTGACCACGGTCGAGGGAAAATTCGGCCCTGACCCCCCCGCCATCCTCTTGCAGTGGGATGTCGGTAACGAGTCCCAGGCTCTGCCCCGGTGTCCGGAAGCAGGCGCCTTCAGAGGTGACGTCCAGTGAGTGCTCCTCCCGGGCATAGTTGAAGGCGGGCCTGCACTCCATGGCGAATGCCATTGCGCCGCGCACGATCTGGACGCGCCGCACCAACCAGTGGCTCCCCCGCTCGCCGTGCGGCACACCCACCGGCATGTAGTCGACGATCTGGCCGACACCGTCCGGCGACAGGAAGCGCGTGACCAGCACATTCGTATCGGGCCAGTAATACTGCTTGGTGGTGACGTGCGTGACATTACGCGGGCAGATCTTGAAATGGCCGCCCTTCTTCTCGTCGAGGATCGCCGCGAAGACGCTCGGCGAATCAAAGTGCGGATAGCAGAACCAGTCGATCGACCCGTCCACACCGACCAGGGCCGCGCTGTGCATGTCGCCGATGACGCCGTAGTCCTCGATGGGCTTGTATGCCATATCCTTGTCCTCGAGTCTCGTCCCTGAGAGGAATGCTAATCTCGCCCCATCCTCCGCGGCGTCAACCTCGGGGGCAGGCGCGAAGTTCCCTGATATAGAGCCTCTATTTGCTGTCTTTGAGGATCTCTCGGGCGGCGTTGTACCCCGGAGCGCCGGTGACGCCGCCTCCCGGGTGGGTGCCCGCGCCGCACAGATAGAGGTTCTCGACGGGTGTGCGGTAGCGTGCCCAGCCGGGCACCGGCCGCATGAAGAAGAGCTGGTCGAGCGTCATCTCGCCGTGGTAGATGTTACCTTCCGTCAGCCCGAAGACGGCCTCGATGTCCAGCGGAGTCATGACCTGCCGGTGGACGATGGCCGACTCGATGTTCGGCGCGTAGGCGGCGAGCGTTTTCACGACCCGGTCGCCCAGGGCTTCGCGCTTCGCGTCGTCCCAATCGCCGTCTTTCAAATGGTAGGGGGCGTACTGGACCAGGATCGACATCACGTGCTTCCCGTCCGGCGCCAGGCTCGGGTCGGTGAGTGAGGGGATCACCGCCTCGAGGTACGGCTCGCGTGACGGTTCGCCGTATTTGGCGTCGTCGAAGGCTCGCTCCAGGTACTTGAGGCTGGGGCTGATGGAGATCAGGCCGCGCAGGTGTGGCCCGTCCCCCGGCAGGCAACTGAAATCTGGAAGTTCGCCGAGCGCCAGGTTGACTCGGGCGACAACGCCCTTGAACTTGATGTTCCGCACGCGGCGCACGAGGTCGGGGTCCAGATTGAAAGGGTCCAGCAGGCCGCAGAAGGTCCGACTGGGGTCGGCGTTGGAGATGACACGCCGCCCCGCGACCTCCTCACCGTCCACCAGCGCAACGCCGGTCGCCGCTCCGGATTCCACGATGATCCGCTCCACCCAGGCGTTCGTCCTTATCTCGACCCCGGCGCTGCGGGCGGCACTCTCCAGCGCCCGTGTGAGGCCGCCCAGGCCGCCGCGCGCGCGTAGCGGGGCGCGCAGCACACCCTGCTTCGCCCCCACGTGATGGTGCAAGAACAGGAAGGCGGTCCCTGCCGCCATCGGTCCCTGGAGGATCCCGGTGATCCCGACCGCGCCCAGAGTGCCCTTCAGCAGGTCGTTCTCGAACCACTCGTCCAGCAGCTCGACCGCGGTCATGGGTAGGACCCGTAGCACCTCCGTCATGTCCTGCTTACCCAGCCGTCGCAGGCGGCCGGCCATCTTTAGCAGCTCCCAAAGGTCTTTTTTCTTCTTCGACAGGACGTCCGGGGGGGTCGAGTAGATCGACTCGATAAGCCCGGTCGCCTTCGCGACTAGAGCGGCAAAACCGCTCCAGCACTTGGCGTCTGCCTCGGAAAGCTGCCCGATCGAGTCTACCGTGACCTCTGGCGTCCGCCAAAGGAGCAGGTGTTCAACGTCCAGACCAGGCGAAAACACGGCAGGGTCGAGCGGCAGCAGTTCCAGTCCGTGCTTCGCCAGCTGCAGGTCGCTCACCACCGTGGGGTGCAGGCGGTTTATACAATGGGCGCCCGTGTCGAACTTGAAGCCCGGGAACACCTCCTCGGTCACCGCTGCGCCACCGACCATTTCGCGCCGCTCGAGGACCAGAACCCGGAGACCGGACTTTGCCAGGTAGTTGGCGGTGACGAGGCCGTTGTGCCCGGCACCGATAACGATGGCGTCGTAGTGGTCGTTCATCGTTACCAGTCCTTCAGGATTTCGAGTGCCGCCAGTCGACCGGAGGCGCCTGTGATCCCGCCACCCGGATGAGTACCCGATCCACACTGATAGAGGTTCTTGAGCGGCGTCCGATAGTTCGCCCACGGGTGAGCCGGTCGCATGAAGAACAGCTGGTGCAACGAGAGCTCGCCGTGGAAAATGTTACCTTGCGTTAGCCCATATGTCTCTTGCATGTCCCACGGCGTGACGACATGACGGTGAATGATGGCGTTCTTCAGGTTCGGTGCGAACTCCGAGAGTGTATTGACGACGGCGTCACCGAACGCCTCGCGTCGCTCGTCGTTCCAGCCGCCCTTTAGCTCGAACGGTGCCCACTGCACGAAGATCGACATTACGTGCTTGCCCGGCGGCGCCATTCCAGGATCGATCATCGACGGAATGATGATGTCCATGTAAGGGTGCCTCGAGAAATTGCCGTACTTCGCGTCATCGTAGGCGCGTTCCATGTACTCGAGGCTCGGGCTTATCGAGACGGCGCCGCGCAGATGTGGCCCTTTGCCCGGCAGACACGTGAAGTTCGGTAGCTCGCCCAGCGCCAGGTTTACCTTACCGGACGAGCCGCGGATCTTGAACCTGCGAATCGCGTCTAGGAAATCGCTCGGCAGGTGCTGTGGCTCGAGCAGTTTCAGGAAGGTGAGCTTCGGGTCAACGCCGGTGACGATGGCCCGTCCGTAGATTTCCTCACCGCTCTCTAGTGCAACGCCGGCCGCCTTGCCGTTCTTGACGATGATCTGCTCGACGCTGGCCTCGGTGCGGATCTCGGCACCCAACTCTCTGGCCGCCGAAGCGATCGATTCGCTTACCGCACCGGTGCCCCCTTTGGCGAACCCCCAGGCCCTGAATACACCGTCGATCTCGCCCATGTAGTGATGCAGCAGCACGTAAGCCGTGCCGGGGGAGCGGACGCCGAGGAAAGTGCCGATGATGCCGCTGGCCGACATAGTGGCTTTGAGTGGCTCGGTCTCGAACCACTCGTCGAGGAAATCGGCGGCGCTCATCGTCATCAGCTTGCAGAGTGCGTAGAACTGTTCGGGCGGTAGGCCGAGGAAGTGCTTGCCGAAGTCGAGCAGCCCCAGCAGGTCCCGCGGACGCAGGGACGTGGGGTTTGGCGGAACGACGTCTAGGATGTGCTTCATCGCGAAGGCGAGGTGATACATCAGCTTGCCGAAGTCGTCGTAGGCTTCGGCGTCTCTGGGAGAGTGCCTGTAAAGCTCGCGTCGCGTGAGGTCGTGATCGGCCCAACGCACCAGGTAGTCGCCGTTCGGCAGTGGCGTCATCGTGCTTTCCAGCGGCAGCAGCTCCAATCCGTGGCGCGCCAACGCCAGCTCGCGGATGATGTCGGGCCGCAACAGGCTGACCACGTACGAGAGGGCCGAGAACTTGAATCCCGGGAAGATTTCCTCGGTAACAGCAGATCCGCCCACGAGGTGTCGCCGCTCGAGTACCACAACACGCTTGCCGGCCCGCGCTAGATACGCAGCGGCAATCAGTCCGTTGTGGCCGCCGCCGATGATCACGGCATCGTATCGCTTCGTTCCCATCTTCAGCTCCGTTTCCTTTCCGGGTTGAAGAAGGGTAGCTCGACCACGCGCGCCGCCGCCTTCTTGCGCTGGTGTTCTGCCGTCACCTCCATCTCGACGTGCGCTCCCCGCTCGGCGTTGCTTGACCGCAAGTGGGCCAGCGCGATGTATTTCTTCAAGGTCGGCGACCAGCAGCCGCTCGTCGCGTAGCCGACCTGCTTGTTTCCCGAATACACGGGCACGCTGGTCCGCCAGGTCATCTGCGGCAGCTCAGGTGGCAGACCGAATTCACTGTAGACTCTCTGCAGCGAGTGCCAGTCGATCTCCAGGCCCCTGAACTGCCAAGCCGGGCCGCGGCGCCACTCGTCGAGCAGAGCCCGCCGCCCTATGAAATGGTCCTTTTCCAGTTTGACGGCCCAGCCCAGCCCCAGTTCGAACGGCGAAGACTTGCGCGACTCGATCAGTGCTCGGTTCGCCGGCACGTAGTCGACGTCAATCAACAACAGGCCTGCCTCCACACGGGCCATGTCCAGCGCCAGTATCCCCGCCGGCGTGATGCCGTAGGCCTCGCCACCTTTCAGCAACGCGTCCCAGAGTGAGATCGCCTGTTGGGCCGCGACCCAGATCTCGTATCCCAGGTCGCCTGTGTACCCCGTCCGCGAGATTGTCACCGGGATATCCGCGATCCGGGCGAGGGCGAGGTGGAAGTACTTCAGACTGTCCAGGTCGGCGTCGCATAAGCTGCGGAGTAACTCTCGTGACGTCGGTCCTTGTAAGGCGAGTGCCGCAGTCGCATCGGTATCGTCCTCGATCGTGACCCGCAGACCGGCCGCGTTGTCACAAAGCCAGCGCAGGTTGGGCTCCGCCGCAGTGAGCCGGAAGCTGTCCTCGCCGAGGCGCTGCAGAGTGCCATCGTCGATGACCTTGCCATCCTCGTCGCACCACGGCCCGTACATGACCTGGTGCACGTCGCACCTCGCGACGTCGCGCGTCAGGACACGGTTGAGAAACCGTTCCGCGTCGGATCCGCGGATCAGGTACTTGTACAGCGGAGACACGTCGATCAGGGCGGCGGCGCCGCGGATGGCGAAGTACTCGCGGTCATGGACCAACTCGTACGAGCTCGCCGACAAGTAACCTGCCCAGCGTCGCCAGTTCTGCCCTTGGCAGAGTGGCGCCGTCCGCTCGTGGAATGGTGTACCTCTGAGCATAGCCGGAGCGTGGCTTTCGTTCTGAAGCATGAGAGTGGGGCCGGGACCGCGGACAAACTAAGCTGTCGGCGGGATCTGGGAAACCCGCTCGCTGCAGTAGGCGCCGCCGGGCCTGCGAGGTATGCCCCGGCACGCCCCAACACCCCTTCCAGGCCCGTCGCTCAACTCGCTGCTCGCCGTCCTCACGATCCTCAGTCTGTTCGGGTTCGCCCGCCACTTGTTGAAGAACGATCCGCAGGCGCTGCTCGTGGCCTTCACCGACGCCCTAAGCCCCGCGATCGGGTCGGTATCGATCGAGGCTCTAGCCGGAACATTCTGGAGAAGTTGAGGCAAGTACTGGCTACGGAAAGGTCGCTGAGCGGGCCAGCGGCGTCAGAGTTCGAGGCGCTTGAAGATCGGCTCGGGGATATTCCGAATCACGAACATGATGATTCGCCAGATCCGGGGAACATAGACCACCGACTTCTTCCTCCTGACACCTCGGATGATGGCGCGTGCGACGGCGGCAGGCTCGGCGGCCATGCCTGGCTTCACCGCCCCGTACGTCATGCGCGTGTCAATGAATCCTGGCTTTACCGTCAGCACGTGGACGCCGGACTTGTGGAGCCTGTTGCGCAACCCCTGGAGGTAGAGCGAGAAGCCACCCTTGGCCGAACCGTAGGTGTAGATGCTCCCGCGGCCCCGGTCGCCCGACACCGACGAGATCCCGACGATGAACCCGCTCTTCTGTCGCTCGAAGTGGGGAACCAGACGCGTCAGGATGCTTACGGCTCCCACATAGTTGGCTGCCATTATCTCCTGCGCGTGATCGAAGTCGGTCACCGCGCGCTCCGAGTCGCCCAGAACTCCGAACGCGACCACGACTCCTGCGAGCGCGTCGCCTGCCGCACCAGTGACGGCCTCCGCGAACCGCCCGTGGTCGGCGGTGTCCAGCGCGTCGAATCTCTCCGACCTGGCGCGCACACCGTGTCGGATGGCGATGTCCGCCGCGACGCGCCCCACCTCCTCCTCGTCCCTGCCCGCCAGGATCAGGTCATAGCCGGATTCAGCGAAGGCGGCGGCCGTCTCGCGCGCGATCATCGATGTGGCACCGAGGATCAGAACGACCTCAGATCCTTTATGCTCGGGGGAGTGGGTACCCGGGCTGTTCACGGCACCAGCTCCAGCCGCCGGGCCAGGTCGGAGGTCAGGCGGCGGTCGGGATCGACGCGTGCCTTCAGCTCGAGCCACGCATCCAGCCCCTCGTACATCTCGCGGACCGCGCCGGCCGCCAGCCGGGCGTCTTTGCCGAGGTAGATCCGGCCGCCCGCCGCGCCGACGACCCGATCGACCTCCTTCAAGAAGTCGAAGACGCCCGCCTCCCGACACGGTAGGTCCGCCGCCAGCGTGTACCCCGGCATCGGGAAGGACAGCGCGCTCTCCGCTTCGCCGGGTCCAAACCGCTTGAGGACGGCCAGGAACATTCCGTACTTCGACTTGGCGAATCGCTCGAGCACCTCGATCAACACCTCGCGGCCGCCCTCATACGGAACCGCGAACTGATACTGTAGGAATCCCTTCTTCCCATACAGGCGGTTCCAGTTGGAGAACCGGTCGAGCGGGAAGAAGAAGGAATCGTAGTGTGTGAGCACTCCCCGCGCCTTTCGCGGGTGCCTTCTATAATAGACCGCATTGAACGCTCGTACCGACAGTCTGTTGAGCAGGAATCCGGGGAACACGTCTGGAACCGAGAACGATCTGCTCGAGTGGCAGCTCAGGTCGGTACCGGGCCCGGCCGCTGCCGGGTTGCCTCGCATCAGCACCGATCGACCCAGCGAGCGGCCGCCTGCGATGCCGTCGAGCCAGGCCACCGAGAATTTGTAGTTCTCGTCCGACTCGTGGAACAGCTCGAGCGCCTTATCGATGTTTTCGGCACGGTCATAGTCGACTGACACGTACGAGCTTCGCAACGGGATGAGCCTAATCCGCACGTCGGTTACGACGCCCGTCAACCCCAGACCACCGACGGTCGCCCAGAACAAGTCGGAGTTCTGCTCGCGGCTACAGGACAGCAGGTCACCGTCCGGTGTCAGGAGCCGGAAGTCCGTCACGTGCCGGCTCAGCGAACCGTCCTTGTGATGGTTCTTGCCGTGTACGTCGCAGGCCAGGGCGCCGCCCATCGTGACGAACTTCGTGCCGGGCACCACCGGCAGGAAGAAGCCTCGCGGCACGAAGTATGACAGTATCTCGTCCACGGTGACTCCGGCCTCGCAATCGAGTACGCCGCTCTCGGCGTCGAAGGCCACGAACCGATTCAAGCGCTCCGTTAATATCGTGTATCCATCGCTATTGTATGCGGCGTCTCCGTAGCTCCTGCCGAGGCCGCGGGCGACGAGCGACGTGCCCTCCGACATGCATTCGCGAAGGTCTGTCAGTCGCTCTGGGCGGCACACCTCCGTCGTTCCGCTGGGATATCGACCCCAACCCGACAATCGTCTTTCTATCGAGCCCGTCATGGTCAAGTCGCTATCCAGACTACGGCCAGAAACAAGGCCGCCACCACGTAGGTGATGGGGTCCTTGAGGGCGAAGGCGACCGGGTCCTCCTGGAGTGTGCCGCGATCGGCGAACAGCCACAGGCGCAGATTCCAATAGAGAAACAGCGGTAGCCCTATCCAGAGCAGGTCGGGATTCGCGTAGAGCCGTGTCACGTCATCGCCGGTGATGTAAAGGCAATAGACGAGCGCGCTGGCGGCGGCGGCCGCGACTCCCATGGCGCTGAGGGTCCGGAGGTCCTCTGGTCGATACCCGCGGCCGGCGATCTTCGTCGCGTTCCTGGCGGCAGCTCCGCGCAGCTCCACCGCCCGCTTCGCTAACGCTAGCGCGAGGAACAGGAAGATCGAGAACGCGAGGAACCACCTGGACAGTGGCACCTCGACCAGGACGGCGCCGGCGACAATGCGTACCGTGTAGAGCGTCGCCAGCGTGATGACGTCGATCGCCAGGTGTTGCTTCAGGCTGAGCGAGTAGGCGTACGTGATGACAAGATAGGCGGCGAGCACGCCGGCGAACCTCGGTGAGAGCTGCCAGGCCACGACGGCTGCCGCCACGACTGACAGCAGGCCCGCGACCAAGGCGGCCGGGATCGATATCTTTCCGGCGGCGAGTGGGCGATGCCGCTTTCGTGGGTGCGCCCGGTCGCTCGCCAGGTCCGCTAGGTCGTTGAATAAGTAGACGGCGGAGGCGGTGGCCGAGAACGCGGCGAAGCCGGCGAGTAGCTGAACGGCGAGCTCGACGCTTGGACTTAGATGAGCGGCCAGTGCAGGGACGAACAGCAGCGCGTTCTTCGCCCAATGGTGCGGGCGGAGCTGGCGGATCCAGAGTCGCCAAGTCGAAGTCCGAATGTGTCGTACGATGATATCGGGCCTCAGACTCGTCGCTTTCCGCAGCGTGAATGGGCCGGCGTTCACCGCTATCGCCCGGCGCGCCGCCTTCCACAGGGGGAGGTCGGCCAGGCTATTGCCGACGTAGTCGAACTCGTCGAAGTGCTGCTGTATTAGCGAGAGTTTACGAGAGCCTTTCAGGTTGGTGACTCCATCGCTCCCCCATGCTAGATCGGCGCCCACCCGATCCTTCAGGTCCTCGACCTGGGACTCGTGGGCCGCCGACGCGAGAATCACCTTTGCACCCGCGGCTCTGGCGTCATCGATCAGCTCGAGAGCCGCCGGCTCGAGCGGCAGGTCATCGATGTCGATAGCGCTCTCACGGGCCAGGAACGCTTTCAGCGACGGGCGGCCACGCGACAGCGCCAGCAGCGCCGGCAGCAGCCTCCGGGGTCGCCGGGTCAGGATCCAGGCGAAGCCCTCCCATAGCAGATCGGACCTGATGAGGGTCCCGTCAACGTCCATGATGAGGGGAACCCCGTCCTTCGTCATCTCGTCTCCGTTACCGCGGGTTCCTATGAGGTGGGGCAGGGGGAGGAATCGGGCTATCTGAGCCAAGCGGCACTCGAATCCCGGGTCAAGTATCGGTCTACCCGTTGCAGAATGCAACACCACCGCGGGGTCGGGACCGCTTACGCCGTCCTGTCTCGCGCGCTGCCGGGGCGCTATCTTAGGCGTGCCGGGAAAATACCAAAGAGACCGACGTCTATCGAAGGAGCCGATCCCCATGAACTCCGTGTGCCGATCGACGACCGTAATCGCTGCTCTGGCCACGCTCCTGATCCCCGTCTCGAGGGATGCCGCGGCCCAGAACGCAGCCCGTACGCCCGAGCTCCTGCAGGAGCTGCGTTTCCGCTCGATTGGGCCCGCCGTCACCGGTGGCCGCATTCACGATGTCGAGGCGCTGCCCCACGACCCCTCGACGGTATACCTGGCCACGGCATCCGGCGGCATCTGGAAAACGGCGAACAAGGGCACCACCTGGACGCCCATCTTCGACGACCAGCCGGTCAGCACGTTCGGCGTCGTGGCCATCGCGCCATCGAATCCGCAGATCCTCTGGGCCGGCACCGGCGAGCAGAACAACCGCCAGAGCACGTCCTGGGGCAACGGCGTCTACCGCTCGCTGGACGCTGGCGCGACTTGGACGCATCTGGGCCTCGATGCGACTCGCCATATCGGCGGGATCGTCGTGCACCCCGACAATCCGGACGTCGCTTACGTGGCGGCGCTGGGGAACCTATGGGCCCCGAGTCCTGAGCGCGGCGTTTACAGGACCGGCGACGGCGGCGCCACCTGGAGCCGGGTGCTCTTCGTCGACACCCTGACCGGCGTTGTGGATCTGGTAATGGATCCCTCCGACCCCAACACACTCTACGCTGCGGCCTATCAACGGCTTCGCCGTGCCTGGGGGTTCAACGGCGGTGGCCCGGGCAGCGGTATCTATAAGACGACCGACGGCGGGGTTACCTGGCGCGAGCTCGAGAACGGCCTGCCGGCGGGTGACAAAGGAAGGATCGGTCTGGCGATCGCGCAGACCGACCCGCGAGTGCTGGTCGCCATAGTCCAGCATAGCGAGGAGTCGGGGGTCTATCGCAGCGCGGACGGCGGCGCGACATGGGAGAAGGTGAACGATCTCAATCCGCGGCCGATGTACTATAGCCACATATACATCGACCCGACGAACGAGGACCGCGTATACGTGCTGGCCACTTCGTTCTATAAGAGTGAGGACGGAGGCCACACATTCCGCACCATGCCCACACGGCCCACCTACGATGTGGGAGTACACAGCGACTTCCACGATCTATGGATCGACCCGAACGACTCCGAGCACTTCTATCTGGTCGGCGATGCCGGTCTACACGAGACCTGGGACCGCGGCGAAACGTTTATCCGCATCAACAACCTGCCGATCGGTCAGTTCTATGCTATCGGCGTCGACATGCGCGATCCCTATTACATCTACGGCGGCATGCAGGACAACCACTCGTGGGTCGGACCCAGCCGGACGCGCCACTGGATTGGCATTATCAACGACGATTGGCGGCAGATCGGCTTCGGCGATGGTATGTACCACCAGCCGGACCCCAGCGATCACCGCTTCGTCTACGGCGCCGCCCAGAACGGAGTGCTGGTCCGCTTGAACCCGGAGACCGGCGACCACCTCGACATCGAGCCGATACCGCCCGCCGGCGAGCCGTCGTATCGCTTCGACTGGGTGACGCCGGTCTTGGTGTCGCAGCATGACCCCAGGGTCGTGTACCTGGGTGGCAATCGATTGTTCGTCTCGCGCGACCGCGGCGTCAGTTGGGAACGAACCGAAGACCTAACACGGCAGATCGACCGTGACACCTTGACGCTAATGGGTGTACTCGGCGCGCAGCCGTTGTTGTCGAGAAACGATGGGACCTCTTCGTTCGGCGAGATCGTGACGATTGCCGAGTCACCGCTCGACCCGAGGATCCTCTGGGTCGGTACCGACGATGGCAATCTGCAAGTCTCCCGGGACGGCGGCTACAACTGGACCGAGGTCTCAGGCAACGTGGCTGGCGTGCCGGCCGGGACCTATGTGAGCCGGGTGATCGCGTCGGGCGGTGGTCCCGGAGTAGCCTACGCGACGTTCGACGCGCATCGCGACGGCGACTTCGCGCCCTACGTGTTCAAGACGGAAGACTTCGGCGCCCGCTGGACACCGCTGATCGACGGCCTACCGCCCGAAGGTTCGGTCAACGTCATCATCGAGCACCCGGCGAGCCCGACTCTCCTCTTTCTGGGGACCGAGCACGAGTTGTTCGTCTCGGTCGATGCGGGCGATAACTGGCAGCGCTTCATGCCGAACCTGCCGACGACGCTCTACGATGACCTGGCGATCCATCCTCTGGATAACGACCTGATCGTCGGCACGCACGGCCGCAGCATCTGGATCCTCGACGACCTGTCGCCGCTGGCCAATTGGTCCCCGGCGGTCGCCTCTTCGCGGGCGTACCTCTTCCCGATCCGTCCCGCAACGATCTTCCAGTACTGGAAGGACACGAGCTATCGTGGTCAGGCCGCTTACGCCGGCGCAAACCCGCCGGAAGAGGCGATCTTCAGCTATTACCTCGACCGCTCCGCCGACGCGGTCACGATCACCGTCAGGAACCTGCGCGGCGACGTGGTCCGGCGGCTCCGGGGCCCGGGTTCGGCGGATGTGATCCACCGGGTCTTTTGGGACCTGCGCCACGAGCCGCCACCGTCCGACCCGCGTTCCGGCGGAAGCGAGGCACGGCCGGAGCTGCCGCACCCGGTGACTCCGCGAGGCCCGTTCGTCGCCCCAGGCCTCTATGCGGTCGAGCTGCAGGTGGACGGAGCAGCCCGTTCGGTCCAGACGGTCGAGGTTTGGGGCGACCCGCTGCTCCCCATCGGGCAGGATGAATGGGAGGACCGCGAGAGCTTCCTGCTGGCGCTGCTCGACCTGCAGCGCAGGGCGTGGCGCGCCGATCAGCGGGCCGACGTGCTGAGGGAGCGGGTCGCCGCTGCCGATGCGCCTCCAGAGCTGCGCTCGCGTGCCGAGGAGGTAAGGGCCCTGGCGCGCCGACTGAGCGGGATACGCCGCCAGGCCTACAGTCTGGCGAGTGCCTTCAACGGCAGCGGTGTGAGGCAGGGGAGTCTCTACCCTCCCACCCAGGACCAGCGGCTTGCCCTGCGGGTTCTCGAGGAGAGGCTGGCCCGCGAGCTCGCGGCGTTGCAGAGGGTGGTGGGCAGTTGAGGGATTCCGGGATTCGGGCATTCGGAATTCGGTGAATCAGGGATTCTAGAGTTGGAACGCCGCCGGGCATCCGTCGAATAGGGGACTAGGGGAAGCGAGACCCGATTCGCGAATCGCCGATTCCCCAATACCACGGATGCCACGGATTCCACGGGTTCCTAATTGCCAGTCCCTACTCTTGGATTCCAATTCCCGGATTCCGGAATTCCCGAATTCCCATCCCCGTCGGCATGGGAGCTGGGCCGTGCAGCATTCTCAGGTCGCAAGTTGCTCGCACTGTCGGCGGAGCTTGCCTGGTGTGTCTCGGGCGCTCGGCGTCTGTGCGGGTTGCGTACGTTCTGACTTCGTTGAGGTGCAGCCGCGTTTGGAGGCGGCTCACGCCGAGGAGCGGGCCGAGTTCGGGCTCCCGGCGCAACCACCGCGCAGCGGCGGCGGTATCCGCTGCACGCTTTGCGGCAACGAATGCGTGATCGGGGAAGGGGAGCGTGGCTTCTGCGGGCTGCGGTCGGTTCGCGCTGGCAGGATGGTTCATCTGGCGGGAACACCGTCGCGCGGGTTGCTTCACTGGTACCGCGATCCACTGCCGACTAACTGCGTCGCCGACTGGGTATGCGAGGGTCACGAACACCGCGGCTGTCATAACCTGGCCGTCTTCTACTGCAGTTGTACCGCCGACTGTCTCTTTTGCCAGAACTGGCACTTCAGAAAGGTCGCACGTACAGCGGGTGGGACGCTGAGTGCTGATGAGCTGGCGGCTGCCGCTGATGCGCGCACCTTTTGCGTCTGCTACTTCGGTGGTGATCCTGCCTCGCAGATGCCGCACGCGCTGGCGACTTCGAAGCTGCTTGCCCGGCGCGGTGTCCGAATCTGTTGGGAGACGGCCGGCACGATGCACCCCAAGCTACTCGATCGGGCGATCGGCTATTCGCTCGAGACCGGCGGCTGCATCAAGTTCGACCTAAAGGCTTTCGACGAAGGGCTTCACCGTGCGCTGGCGGGCATCTCGAACCGTCGTACGCTCGACAACTTTGCGCGCGCTGCAGTGCGTGGCGCCGAGCGGCACGGGGGGCCGCTCGTGGTAGCCAGTACCCTTCTCGTGCCTGAGTATGTCGATGCGGATCAGGTACGCAGGATCGCGGGGTTCATCGCCGCGATCGATCCTGAGATCCCGTATTCCTTACTGGCATTCGCCCCGAACTTCTATATGAGCGACTTGCCGTTCACCTCGGCGCGGCAGGCGCGGGAAGCGGAAGCGGCGGCACGCTCCGCCGGCCTGGTCAATGTGCGGATAGGCAACCGCCATCTCCTGGGCCTTGCCTGATGGGAGTTCGGGAATCCGGGATTCGGCGATTCAGTGAGTTGGAGAATGGGAGTTGCGAATCCGAGGCATCCGTGGAATCCGTGGCATGCGGGAATTGCGGATCCCCGATTCCCCGATACCACGGATTCCACTGATTACTATTCACCATCCCGTAAGCCCCAATTCCAAATCCCGAAATGCCACTCCCCAAAGCCACAATCACCGAATCCCCGATTCCCTCAGCGACAGTACCCTTCCGTACTTTCCGTCGGTTAATCGCTCGTTCTCGATCGCAGGACGCCCGTTCACCAGTACGTGCACCATCCCCTCGCAGAGCTGGTGAGGGGCATCATAGGTTGCCAGGTCCCGCAGCCGCTCGAGATCGAAGACGACGATATCGGCGATCGCCCCAGGTCTGACGACGCCGCGGTCGGTCATGCCGAAAACGGTTGCCGACGTCAGCGTCATGCTCCGAACCGCGCTCGCCAGGTCGATCACGCGCCGCTCCAGCACGTACTTCTTGATCTTGCGGGGGAAGGTCCCGTACCAGCGCGGATGCGGCACCCCTCGGCCCATCACCGTCAGCCCACCGTCCGACGAGGTCATGGTCCAGGGCTGGCGCATGAGTAGCTCGACGTCCGCGTCCTGCATGTTGAACGACACGAGGCCGGCACCTCCCGCCCTCAGCAGCTCGATCGCCAGGTCAACGGGCTCCATGCCCCGCTCGTCAGCCACCTGCTGGAGTGTCATACCCTCGATCGAGGGGTCCGCCTCGTGATACTGGAACTGCAATCGCGCCGCGCCACCGCGGCGATCGAGGTTCTCTAGCATGTCCTCGCGAAGGCGTGCCCGGTCCTCCGGCGTCTCGATACGCTGGGCGAGAGCCTCGTCGCCGCCGATCTGTGCCCAGCGTGGGACCAACGCGCCGCTGATGCTCGTGCCCGAGGCCGCGTACGGGTACTGGTCGGCGAACACCTGGACACCTTCCGCTCTGGCCCGCTCGATTCGCTGAATCAGCGCCAGCGAGTAACCCCAGACTCGGGGTCCCAATGCTTTGATATGCGTGACTATGCCCGGCAGCTCCGCCTCCCGAGCGATGCGAATCACCTCATCGACCGCAGCGACCACGCCGATGTTGTAGTCGGCCTCGTCCCGGATGTGGCTTGTGTAGACGCCGCCGTATTCCGCTACGATCTTTGCGAGCTCGATGACCTCCTCCGTCGCTGCGTAGCTGCCTGGTGCGTAGTAGAGCCCGCTCGAGAGCCCGAACGCGCCCGCCTCCATACCGGCGCGGACCAACTCTCTCATCCGGTCCAGCTCGGCACCGCTCGGTGCTCGGTCCTCCATCCCGAGCACCCGCCGTCTTACCGACCCATGCCCGATCAGTTGCGCCACGTTGACCCCGAGGCCGTCTCTGAGCAGCGCCGCTCTCTGAGCGGCCAGGTCGAGCGGGCCGCCGCCATCGGGGTTGATCACGACCGTCGTGATTCCTTGTGCCAGGAGCGGACGCGCGCCGCTCAGTTCCGGCGTATCGAGACTGCTGCCGGCGTGGGTATGCACATCGATGAAGCCCGGCGCCACGTACAGACCCGCCGCGTCGATCACGCGGCGGGCGCTCGCGCTTTCCAGGTCACCGACCGCTACGATTCGGTCCCCCGAGACAGCAATGTCGGCGTAGTACCATGGGACCCCCGAGCCGTCTAGCAGGCGGCCGCCTCGGATGATCAAGTCGTAGGGCTCCTGTGCCGTCAGGCCCGAGGTGGACCCCAGGCAGAGGACGGCCACCAGGCACGTGAGCAAGAACCGATCACAGGACATGAGGTTTCTCCATTCGGGGATTCGGGGATTCAGGGAATCGGGGATTCCCGGGAATGAAGCTGCCACTCAGTGTATGGTCGCGCAACGCCGGAACAAGGCTGAATTGTTGCGCTCCCGTATGAGCGGGCGCATCTTGCAACCTTGTGGAGTAGTCTCCTCAGCCAAGAACCAGCGTAACACTGGAACGAGGGCCCGATCGCCCCGGTCCGCTACCGCTATGCCCGATCCCTTTGCTTCGTTTCGTGAAGAACTCGCTGACAAATACGCCATCGAGCGCGAGATCGGCCGCGGCGGTATGGCGACGGTCTACTTGGCGCAGGACTTGAAGCACGACCGCCAGGTAGCCGTCAAGGTACTACTGCCAGAGCTTTCCACCTCGCTCGGTACCCAGCGGTTCCTGCGCGAGGTGAAGATCGCCGCCGGCCTTCAGCATCCTCACATCTTGCCGATCTACGACTCGGGCGAAGCAGCCGGTCTACTTTACTACGTGATGCCCTACGTCGAGGGGCATACGCTGCGCGACCGTCTAGATCGTGAGACCCAGCTGCCGATCGACGAGTCACTGCAGATCATACGCGACGTGGCCAACGCGCTCAGCTATGCCCACAAGCGCGGGATCGTACACCGTGACATCAAGCCCGAGAACATTCTGATCTCGGAGGGCTACCCCGTCGTCGCCGACTTCGGCATCGCCAGGGCGCTCAGCGAGGCCGGCGGTGACAAGCTCACGCAGACCGGCGTCGCCATCGGCACACCCGCCTACATGAGTCCCGAACAGGTCCGCGAGGGCGCGCAAGTCGACGGCAGGAGCGATCTCTACAGCCTCGGCTGCGTTCTCTATGAGATGCTGGCTGGGCAACCGCCGTTCACCGGTGCGACGCCTCAGGTGATCATGGCGCGTCATGCGCTCGACCCGGTGCCACCGCTGCGCACGGTGCGCGGAACCGTGCCCGAATCGGTGGAGCGGGCAGTGGCGCAATCACTCGCCAAGGTTCCGGCGGATCGCTTCACCTCGGGCGAGCAGTTGATACAGGCATTGTCGACGCAGCTGGGAGTGGAGAGGCTCGATCTGGCTACACCACCGACGGGTGAGGTCGCGCCCTCGTTCTTCTCCGAGCTGCGCCGGCGCCGCGTCTATCACGCCGCCGTAATCTACCTCGTGATAGGCCTCGGTATCGTCGAGGCGGCTGACGTCACCTTTCCGGTGCTGGGGCTTCCGGACTGGATGATGACGCTCGTCGTCGTGAGTGTGCTCCTCGGGTTTCCCGTCACGCTGGTCGTTTCCTGGATGTTCGATCTGACGTCCAAAGGTTTTAGGCGCACCTCGCCTTGGGGGATGCGGGGGGTGACGGTCATGCCGCCCAGCACTCGCGGTACCGGCTTCCCGTCACCGCCGGGGACCGGCGTCGTGTCTCCTCCGCCTGCGACCTTTGAGCATGTGCCGGCCGGAACCACACTCCGCATCACCCCGGACTTGGATCGTGTGGAGGAGGTGCCGGCGACGCCACCCTACGGTGCCCCCGTTGCCGGGCCGGTCGTCAAGGAGCCGTCGGCGTTGCTGACCAGCAAAGTGGGGCTGACTTCGCTGCTGGCGCTGGCATTCTTCTTCAACTGGGTGGAGACGGCGCTCGAGACGCGGATCGCCGGCGACTCGGCTTTGGTAACCGAGATCAGACATCAGACGGCGCACGCCGTGCACTGGCTCGAGGCCAACCTGAGCTTCGAGTACCACGATGTGACGAACAGCATCGCGACCATCGGCTACTCGAGCTCTTATTTCGTCCTCTTTCCCCTCTTGCTTGTCGCGGTCGGCATGGCACTGGCGCGCCGGCCCGATATCCGGCCGTTCAGGGTCTTCTCGCTCGCGGTCTTGATCAACTATGCCTTGTGTCTGCCTTTCTTTGTCCTCTTCCCGATTCCCGAGCGCTGGGCCTACTCGGAATCGGGTGCCATGTTGCTGTCGGACAAATGGTCATCGCAGTTAATCGAGGCTTTCCGACCTATCAGTGGGCTCGACAACTGCTTCCCGAGCTTCCATGTCTCGTTGACCGTGGTGATCATACTCGTCGCTTTGCTGTACAGGCTGCGTTTGCGCTATAGCGTACTTGCCCTGGGGGCAACTGTTATTCTCTCGACTTTCGTACTCGGCATCCACTGGATCGCCGATATCATCGCCGGGCTGGCGGTGGGCGCACTGAGCGTCATGCTGGCTCTACGCCTGGATCACAAGATCCCGGACGATGTTTGGCAATTCATGGACATCGGACTCGGGGACACGGGACCGACGCCGGACGGGTGAACGCCTCGCCATGCGGTTGGGATTAAGGATATGGGTTCAAGATCCGTAAGACTCATTGTCGGAGGGCTGGCGTGCTTCCTGTGTGTCTCGCAGGCGATCGCTCAGGAACAGGTCACCTTCATCGAGGTCGCGCTCGACGAAGAAACTCGGCGCGCAGATGACAAGCTGCGTCGTTACCTGGGCAGGGAAGCCAATCTGATGTTCGTCCAGGAGAGGCCACTGGAGTACAGCGTGGTCATCGATCGCCTGGCTGACTGGGACCCCGATAGGGGTGACTTCCTGGCCCGCGTTACGCCGTATGCCTTCGTGGCGGCGGAGATGCTAGGTGCGGACCTGGAGGTCTTCGCCACATACGTGAGCAGGGCGACAGGTAGCACGACCTATCACTCGTACTTCGTTGTCGGTCGAGATCGTTTTCCCTACAGACCGGAACTCGCCAACGTGGTCGAGTACCTCAGGTCCCTCGACGACCCGGCGAGCTTCATCTATCACAACAAGTTCAGTACCTCGAGCTACTTTCTCCCGGCACTATTCTTCCGCAGCTACGGCATCTACAACATGCGGGAGCCTACCGAATACCACACAGCGATTCACAGCCGGAAGTTAGGCGATAGCAGTTCAAATCTGGTCCGCGCCGTCGCTCTGGACGAGTTCGAGCTCGCGGCCGTCTGGGATGGAACGAAGACCAAATTCGAGGCGACCGACAGCCTCTACGAAAGGTACGGTAGCAGGGTCCACTTCATTCAGTTGCCCACCACGCTGCCGAACGACCTGCTGGTGGGCTCGGCGTCGATGGACTCGGCCAGTCGAGCCAGGATCCGGGAAGCGATAGAATCGATGGGTCCTGAAGAGATAGACGTGGGCGACTTCCTCACCTGGCAAGACATCAATAGGGCGCCAGACGCACGGCAGGCGCTAGCCGATTTGCGCTGGCTGGCGCGGGAACGCCCGGCGCCGGTTACCGTCGGCGTCAGAACGCCGCAGGACGAATCGCGTGTGCCTGAGGAGTACTTGGAGGCGGCGCGACAGGCTGTGCGACTCTCCGGCACCGAGTTCGTCAACTACGATGACGACTTCCACCAGCACCAGGATTACGTGTGGACCCTCGAACTGATCCACGACGGTGCCATCGAGCTTACGAGCCGCATCGCAGGATCGTCAATTGACGACCAGAAGTTCCAGATCAGTTTCAAGGATACCGAGGACCTCACCAGGCGAGTAGGAGCTCTCCTCCACTCCAGAATGCACCGGATTCGCTACGTCTGGCCCTACAGGGCGGAACTGCCCACCGTGATCCGTGACGTCGGATTCAGCATTCCCTTGAACGCCACGGTGAAGGTCAGGAGGATCGACTGGCAGGACGCCCAGCGGAATCTCTTTCTGCAGGACGCCGAATTCGATGCACAGATCGGACTTTCCGATTTCTACAGGTTCGAACTGTATCCGAACTTCATTCCGGCCGACGACGGCGGATTCGGCTTCAATCCCATGAGCAACATCTCCTATCGAGTCATCCTGGTGCGCCCCGAGCGGGAGCGCCCGGTTTTCCGTGTCCTAACGGTCGTCTTCGTCGCGTTGCTCGTTCTGACTGCCGTTGCCGCCTTCGCCGACGTCTTGAAGAAGCGGGCGCTCCCGGCCCAGTCCGACCCGGGTTGGACGCCCCCCACCGGGCCGGGTGGCTCGATCTCCCAGAGCTGAAGCGGGAAGGCCTAACGAGAGGCTCCGACGAGCGATCGCCCGTCCAGGTCGTCGGGGTAGGGGATACCCGCCAGCGCTGCCAGCGTCGGCGCCATATCCGCGGTGCGGACCGCCTCGTCCGACGAGCCCGCCGGCAGGCCAGGACCCATGAAAATGAGCGGAACCTGCCGGTCGTAGTAGTAAGGCGTGCCGTGGGTGGTGGCGTCGGACGAGGAGTGCGCGCCCTCGACCAGGCGAACTGCGAGGCCCTGTCGAGCCAGTGAACTCGGCAAGCGCCCCGGGTAGTACGACCGCTGGTAGAGGGCGACAAACGAGTCCGCCGACGCGCCGCTCGCCAGCTCTTCGAGGGTCATGACGTCGGCAATGAAGTCGACACGCTCGAGTGCCTCGACCATCGCCGCTTCACCTGCTGTCGAATGACTCCTCGATGCCATGGCGTTCTCGGCTGCGCCGCGCGCCGCCCGCCACTCGTCGCGAGTGATCCGTCGCTTCGACAGCCCCAGCTCGTCCGGGTACTCGGGTATCGGCAGCACGCCGTGGTCCGACGAGAGCCCGGCCACGTAGCGACCCTCGCCGACCCTACTGTCGAGAAACTCGAAGAACTCGCCTAGTGCTCGGTCCAATCGCAGGATCGCGTCAAGTTGTTCCAGGCTGAATGGGCCGAAGCGGTGACCGATCCGATCCAGCTGCGAGAGCCCAAGCGCCAGGAAATCGACCGAGCCACGCCGGCCAAGCGAGAGCTCGTTCACCGCAGCCTCGGCGAAGGCGATAATCGCACGATCGAGCTCGGGTGTGTGGTCCCACCAGCTGTAGTACTCTTCGGGATCGTCGAGCTCTTCCTCATCTACCTCATACCGATAACTGTGGGGAAAAGTTGTGTGTGCTCCACGGTACTCGAATTCGGCCGAGTCAGTTCTGGCAAGGCGCCGGACCGCCTCGGGCACGGTCAGCTCCCAGGTCGAGTCGCTGAAGAACTGTGAAAGAACGTCCTCATGAAACCGGTCCACCCAATCGGGATCCACATCGCGGTAGTAGGTCGAGGTGACGAAGCGGCCTACGTCGTTCTCGAACCAGTAAGCGTGCCCTCGTGTCTTGCCTGCCGTGAGCACCGCCGCCCGTGCCTTGCCCGAAGCGGTAAACACCCGAGCGTCGGGATCGGTCGTCGTCAGCCAATCCGGAAGGGCCGTCACCTCCAACTTTCTGGGTGACGTTCCCACGAGGTGTGGAAATCCGACCACCTGCTCTCCGCTGTCATCGACGCTGTGTATATAGCGCCACTCCTCCCCTACGCGCTCGTACCATTCGTTGTACACGATGCCGTGCCGCGCCGGCACCATTCCGGTGACCAACGTCGCATGGCCCGGTGCGGTGACCGTGAGGGCGTGGTCGTGAACCGCCTGCGTGTAGCTGCGGCCCTGATCCAGCAGACGCCGCAGGCCGCCACTGTAGAGCGTTTCGTAGCGCTCCAGAAGGTACTGCGGAAGCTGGTCCACGGAGATCAGGACGATAAGCCTCACCGCTGATTCGCCCCGCTGGCCCTTGAGCGGGCCGCCGCAGGAGGCGAGCAGGAGTCCGCAGACCGCGATTCTAAGAAGCCGCTTTGTGTTCGTTAACATGTCTGAGATCTTTATCAGTGAGCAGTGAGCGGTGACCAGTAGTCGGGTAATACTGCAGCCGTCGCCCGCAGCCTACCGCCTGCTTACTGCTCACCGATCACGGGTAGTCGCCCGAATCTCGCACCCTGGAGCCGTTTCTGCCAGGGCCTCGGTCCCTGCTACAACCCCCTCGCATTTTCCCCGGCTGCCTGTAGATTCGGCGCGTGCGCGCCACCCGGCGGCCGGTTTTCCCAAGAAGTGCTGTTCCCCCAACCATGCGGAGGCGCAAGTCCATGCAAATGAACGAATTCCTGGCCCAAGTCGAGCGATTCCGCGAGGGTATGGGCAAGTACGTCCACGAGATGGAGTGTTATGGCGGAGTCGATCTCTCGACCCCGGAGGACGTCATCAAGTATTGCTCCGACCACGGTGTCAAGTCGATCCGGCTTTGGTTCACCGACCTGCTCGGCTTCTTGAAGTCGTTCGCGGTGACACTGCCGGAGATCGAGGGCGCCTTCGAGGAGGGGATGGGCTTCGACGGGTCCTCGATCGAGGGCTACAAGCGGATCCAGGAGAGCGACATGGTGGCGTTCCCCATCGCCCCCACCGCTCAGGTCATCCCGTTCAAGATTGGCGGCTCACGGTCGATTCGCATGTTCGCCGAGGTCCGTAACCCGGACGGCAGCGCCTATGCCAGCGACCCTCGCGAGGTCCTCAAGCGCAACCTGGCGAGCCTGAAGGACTTCGGCTTCGCTCACATGAACATCGGGCCCGAGGCCGAATACTACTACTTTGCCGATGAGGATCGACCCTCGGCCATCGACAGGGCGGGCTACTTTGACATCAATCCCGTCGATCTGGGTGACGACCTGCGTGAGGCCACCGTCTTCGCGCTGGAATCGATGGGGATCCCCGTCGAGTACATGCACCACGAGGTCGCGCCCAGCCAGCATGAAATCGACTTGAAGTATCAAGAGGCGCTGCGCATGGCCGACGGCCTGCAGACGTACAAGTATCTGGTAAAGGAGATCGCGCGACGCAACGGAGTCTACGCGACCTTCATGCCCAAACCCTTGTTCGGCGAAAACGGCAGCGGAATGCACACCCACCTGTCGATCTTCAAGGACGAGAAGACCAACGCGTTCTATTCAAAGGAAAAAAGCTACCACCTGTCAGCCACCGCCAAGCGCTTTCTGGCCGGCGTGCTCGACCACGCGCGTGAGATAGCACTCATCACCAACCAGTGGTACAACTCCTACAAGCGCTTGGTCGTGGGCTTCGAGGCACCGGTTTACATCGCCTGGGCAGAGCGCAACCGCTCGGCGCTCATCCGCGTGCCGATGTACAAGCCAGGCAAAGAAGCGGCGACGCGCATCGAACTCCGTTTCCCTGACGCTGCCTGCAACCCCTATCTGGCGTTTTCCGTCATGCTGACCGCTGGACTCGATGGGCTTGAGCGCGAGCTACGACTACCCGACCCGATGACTCAGGACCTGTACGAGCTTACGCCCGTAGAGCGCGAGAGACTCGGCGTTCTGTCCTTGCCTCACGATCTCTACGAGGCGGTCCAGGTGGCAGAGGGAAGTGATCTGTTGGTGAAGACGCTCGGTGAGGACGTGCTCAACAAGATTCTCGAGACAAAACTCGCCGACGACGAAAAGTTCAGGCTCTATATTTCGCCGCTCGATCTGGAGCACCACTTGGAGCTGTGAGGCCGGTTTGCGGTAGACGGTGTGCGGCATGCGGTGATTTCGATATTGGAACGTTGAGATTTGCCAATTACCGCACACGGCACACTGAACACCGAACCCGGGTCGCTGCAAAACGAACCTAGGGTGACTTCTCCATCGCGTTTCCTCGATGCCGCCAGAAGGTGGGCCACCGGCCGTAGCTGGCACTGGCGCGCTCTCATCCTTGCCTACCTGGTCTATGCCGCCTTCCGCTCGCTCAAGGACCCGGACTACGGCAGCATCTTCTCGGGCGTTACCCTCGCCTTCCATGAGATGGGGCACGTCCTGTTTTCGCCGTTCGGCGAGCTGCTGATGATCGCTGGCGGAAGCATTACCCAACTCGCAATTCCGATCATCGCGGCCCTCCTCTTGGTGTGGCGGCAGGGAGATTACTTCGGGTTCGCCGTCGGTGGCGCCTGGCTCGGCTTCAGCGCCATGGATCTTGCGCGCTACATCGCCGATGCCCGCGCTCTGCAGCTCCCCCTCGTCAGCCTGGGGCCCGAGGCGGAGCACGACTGGTGGTACCTGCTGAGCCGCATGGGTTGGCTGCGCTACGACACCCGCATCGCCGGTCTGGTGCAGGGGATTGGCACCGTTATACTGATCTTCTCCATCCTATTCGCGACGTGGCTCCTCTGGATCATGGCACGCGGCTCAGCCGCGGATGACACGGATGACCCGGAGTCGCGGCGGTTCCAGGAGTGGCTGGTAGAACGGCGCCGCTAGACTGACCTCGCTTGCGCCGCCATAAGCGCCGCGACATAGTGGTGACGGATGTGGGTTTGCACGTCTTCGTGAGCTCAGCCCGGCCGCAGGGGTGCCGTTAGCATGACTGGAGGGCCGTTAGCCGAAGGGCAGGTCAGCCTTTCCTCGGGGATGATCCCGTCTTTCGAGGAGGCACTGCACCGACTGTTGCGGGCGCGCCTGAAGCTCGTACTGATCCTCGGCTTCATCGTCGCTCTCTCCGTCCACTTCTTCTACGTCAGCCTGACGGGCCTCGACCCCCAGGTTGATACTGTCTTCGCACCGTGGATCGAGGTGCTCTATGACCTGTACCTGGTCGCCATGGGTGTGGCACTGTTGCTGCTCTTCTCTCGCAGTTGGAGCATGCGCACGCTCCGGATCATCGACTACGCGGTCGTGACCTTCTGCATTCTGCTGTCACACTTCATCGCCATTGTCTATGACCTCAATGAGATCCCGGCCTTCGCGATCTCGATCCTCCTCTTCGTTCATGCTGCTTTTATCCCGGTCCCCGTCGGCTCGCAGGCCGCGCTTGCCCTGACGGCTGCACTAGGCTTCCCGCTGATCGGTTGGCTCGGCTATGCCTCGATACCAGAGCTGCAAGCTTACTGGTTGGCCAACGGAGGGGTTGCCGTCTTTCGGGCACCGCTTCTTGAAGGGACGTTCCAGCTCGGCATCTTGGCCGCCATCTCTGTCGTCCTCACCAAGGGCTTGTACCACCTGCGCCTGACTTTGCACCGGGCGCAGCGCTACGGCAACTACGTTATCGAGAGCGAGATCGGCCACGGTGGCATGGGTCGCGTGTACGTCGGACAGCACGCGCTGATGTGCCGTCCCTCGGCTGTCAAAGTGATGGAGGCCGCTGCCGGCGAAGATGATGAGGCCGTCGCACGTTTCGAGCGCGAGGTTCGCCTCTCGGCTACGCTGACACATCCCAACACCATCACGATCTACGACTTCGGGCGTACCGAGCAAGACACGTTCTACTACGCCATGGAGTACCTGGAAGGGCTCAGCCTCGAGGAGCTCGTGACTCGCTTTGGGCCCGTACCGTCGGAACGTACCGCCTTCATACTTAGTCAGGTATGTGGCTCTTTGGCCGAAGCGCACGCCAAAGACATCATCCACCGCGACATCAAACCGTCGAACATCTTCCTCACCCATCGCGGCGACCTTTACGACTTCGTCAAGGTCCTCGACTTCGGCCTCGCGAAACGTATACGCGCCGACGAGTCCGAGGCCATCACCGCCGTCGGCACGATGCTCGGCACCCCCGCGTACATAGCGCCTGAGGTGGTCAGTGAGATGGGACCCGTCGACCAGCGGGCCGACCTCTACTGTCTCGGTGGAGTGGCCTACTGGATGCTCGTCGGTCGGCCTCCCTTCGAGGCCACCACCAGCATGGAGATGATCCTCCAGCACATCACGTCGTACCCCGAGCGCCCTGCCGTCGCCTCCGAGATCGCCGTCCCGCCCCAGCTTGATGAGGTCGTCATGCGTTGCTTGGAGAAAGCTCCGGGCGACCGCTTCCAAACCGCCGCCGAGCTCCTGGCTGCGCTCCGCGCGATCCGCTTCCAGCAGCCCTGGACGCACGAGCGGGCCAGCGACTGGTGGAGGCTCCACTTCGCTTCGCCGATCCCGGCAAACGGCTCGCCGCAGTAATCCACCCGCTTGACGGGCAGGCCGCTGAAGGCTAGCATACAAACGTATGAAGAAAACTCCCCACTTGAATTGCCCAGCCCCGACGGGGACCGCTGCTGCCCTGATCCAGGCTGCGCGCGAGCTCTTCGCCCTGCACGGCTACGAGGGGGCTTCGGTGCGAGCCATCACGGCACGCGCGGGGGCGAACCTGGGGGCGATCACCTACCATTTCGGCTCGAAAGAGGCGCTTTACGAGGCCGTGATCGAGTCGGCGATGGGGCCCTCGTACGAGCGTCTGCTGGGAGGCGCCGAGGCCGATGGGCCGCCGCTGGATAGACTGGAGGCGGCGGTCCGGGCGTTTTTCGGTTTCCTACACGAGAGCCCGGACCTGCCGCGTCTAATGCTACAGCAGTTGACGGGCTCGCGACCGATCTCGGAGAAGGTGCTCGGGATTATGCGCGGCAACATCCGGCTGATCACCTCGCTCATCGAAGAGGGGCAGAGGGATGGGTCGATCCGGGCGGGCGATCCACAGCTGATGGCGCTGAGCATCGGGTCGCAGCCGATCTGGCTCAGTCTGGCGCGGCGGGCGTTGCAGGCCGGCGTGGCTATCGATCAGGACGATCCGCGAACGCGTGCCGAGTTGGTATCTAGCGTTGTCCGCTTCGTGCGCGCGGGTTTGGCAGCACATCCGGAGAGTGAGAGATGAGATGCATGACATCTAGAGGGCCGGCGCGCCTGCTTATGCTGACCGGCCTCGCCGCCTTTAGCTTTGCCACGGCCGGTCGAGCTCAGGAACCGGTCGGGCGCGACCGGCTTACGTTGAGCGAGGCCGTGGTCTTGGCTCGAGAGACGCACCCCAGTTTGGGCGCCGCGCGTGCCGGCGAGGATGTCGCGACTGCTGCGTTGGGTCAGGCGAAGTCGAGGTGGTGGCCCCAACTCGGTAGCCAGGCCGGCCTGACGAGATTCCAGGAACCGATGGTCGTAGCGCCGATCCATGGCTTCACACAGGATCAGTTCGAGGGCATCGAGTTCCAGAGGACGCTGATTCAGGGCAACGCGTCGCTGGCCTGGACGGTCTTCGACGGTGGTGCGCGTGTGAACGGGATCAGAGGTGCGAGGGCCGGTGCTGCTAGCGCAGCGGCGGGACGAGCTGCTGCCGAGATGTCCCTCACCGCTCAGGTCACGCGTGCTTATCTCGAGGTGCTCACCGCTCACGGTGTGCTCGACGCGCAGGAACAGCGCATCAATGCCCTGCAGGCTGAGCGCCGCCGCGTCGATCAGTTGCTCACGGAAGGCCAGGCGGCGCAGGTCGAGCTGCTGCGAGTGGATGCTGCGCTTGCCGAAGCCGAGGCGCAGCAGGTCGCGACGCGCACGCGCCTCGATTTGGCGGAACGCGAGTTGGCACGGTTGCTCGGCGTTGCACCCGTCGAGACGCGCTTCGAGCGACTGCTTCCCGTCAGGCTGGTGGGTGAGGCGACCCCGGGGGACCGGGCCGACCTGACTGCGCGGGCCAAGTCGAACAACCCGGAGCTAGAGCGTTCGCGCCAAAGCGTGCAGGCGGCGGAGGCGAGCCATCGGGTCGCCAAGGCGGCGTGGATCCCTGCCCTGAACCTGGGCGGCGCCTACCAATTGTTCAGCAGCGACGCCGGGAACACGACGACCGAATGGAACGTGGCGATCACCGTCAGCTATCCGCTGTTCACCGGTGGCGCGCGCTCGAACGCTGTGGGTCAGGCGGGCGCCGAGGCGCAGCTGGCGCGTGAGGAGTTGCGGCTCACTGAGCTTGGGGTGGAAGAAGGAGTGGACAGAGCGTTGAATGGGGCCCTCGAAACGCGAGCCTTGGTTTCGGCGTTGCGCCGTACGGTCCAACTCCAGACGGAGGTGGCTCGGATCGAGCAATTGTCCCTCGACGCGGGCGCCGGCACGCAAACGGATTACCTGCGTGCGGAAGCGGAGCTGGCCCGTGCACGGTCGCTGCTAGCGGAAGCGGAGCATGCCGAGATCGCAGCTCGCGTGGAGCTGGCGAGGGTGATTGGTGAGCTGACGACGGAATGGCTGAATAGCAACGTGGAGACCGCACAATGAGTAAGAGACGACGCGTTGTGATCGCGGTCGTGGTTCTGGTCGTGATCGCTGTGACGCTCTGGTTAGGCGTTCTGCGAAACGATGGCTCGGGGTTTGTGGTCGCCTCGGGTACGGTCGAGGCCACCGAGGCGGATCTCGGTTTCCAGGCGCCTGGCCGGATCGAGCGGATCGACGTACGCGAAGGCGATAGGGTCGTGGCGGGCCAGGAGTTGGCCTGGCTCGATCGCATCGAGTTGCAGGCGCGGCGACAAGCCGCCGAGGCCCAGGCGGAGGCGGCTCGAGCCATGCTGGCCGAGCTGGAAAGAGGCTTTCGCGCCGAGGAGATCGCCCAGGGTCGTGCTGCGCTGCGGGCCGCCGAGCAGCGGGTGAGCGATGCGACGCGTGACTTGGAGCGCGCTCAACGGCTGTTCGACGGCGGTGCGGTGAGCCAGCAGACGCTCGACCGGGCCGAGACCGCGTACGAGCTGGCGATGGCGGACCTCGAGAGCGTTCAGGAAGCGTTACAGATCTTGGAGACGGGACCGCGACAGGAGCGCATCGCCGCTCAACGCGCAGCGCTCGCCCAGGCCGAGGCAACGGTGGCGCAAATCGATGCGAGCCTCGACTTCGCGGTCGTCCGCGCCCCGTTCGAGGGCCTGATAACGGTGCGCCACCGAGAGCCCGGCGAAACGGTCGCTGCCGGCGTCCCGGTGTTGACGCTGATGAATCCGGACGACCGCTGGGTCCGCATCTACGTGCGCGCCGATGAGGTGGGACGGATCGACATCGGGCATCCGGCGACGATCACCGGCGATGCCTATCCCGATCGCACCTACGAGGGTCGTGTCGTCTTCATCGCCAACGAGGCCGAGTTCACGCCGCGAAATGTGCAGACCTCAGAGGAACGGGTGAAGCTGGTCTACCGCGTCAAGGTGCAGATCGTCGGCGACGCGAGTTTCGATCTCAAACCGGGGCTGGCAGCCGATGTGCGGCTCCAGACTGATGAGGACTGACCGACGATGGAAGCGGCTGTCTCGATCGACGGACTGACGCGCGACTTTGGTGAGTTGCGCGCTGTGGATGGTCTCACGTTCGACGTTGCGCCGCGTGAGCTGTTTGGGATCGTCGGACCGGACGGCGCTGGCAAGACAACCACGCTCCGGATGCTCGCCGGTGTTCTGCGGCCTAGTTCGGGCGATGCGAGCGTAGCCGGCGTCAGCATCGCTCGCGATCCGGAGGGCGTGAAGCATCGTATCGCATATATGTCGCAACGCTTCGGCCTCTACGCCGACCTCACGGTCAGGGAGAACATCGAGTTCTACGCCGACCTCTATCGGGTCCCGCGCCGAGAGCGGCCGCCGCGCCTCGAGCGCCTCTACTCCTTCTCCGGCCTCGGCCCGTTTGAGGACCGCCTGGCGGGTCAGCTCTCCGGCGGCATGAAACAGAAGTTGGGACTTTGCGCCGCTCTCATACATGAGCCCGACATCCTGCTGCTCGATGAACCGACCTTCGGGGTGGACCCCATCTCACGACGTGACCTGTGGCTGATAGTCCACGAGATGGTGGCGAGCGGCGTGACCGTAATCGTGTCGACGGCGTACCTGGACGAAGCGGAACGCTGCGACCGGGTCGCCCTTTTTCACAGAGGCAAAGTGGCGGTCATCGAGCGGCCGGACGTTCTGCAGCAGCGGCTCCACGATCAAGTGCTCGCCGCGCGAACCGATCAGCCGCGCCGTGCCCGCGATCTGCTGAGGGAGCATCCCGCGGTGCGGCAAGCAACGCTGTTCGGTGATGTCGTCCACGTGACCCTGGCTGAAGGCGCCGCCGATTGGCCGCGCGCCCGCCAACACCTCACCGGCCGTGGGATAGCGGTGCTTGAGGAGAGCCCCGTCGAGCCGTCGCTCGAGGACGTGTTCATCGACCTAGTGCAGGGGCGGGAGGCGGAGAATGGCTGAGGCCGTTCAAGTCTCCCGGCTCACCCGCCGGTTCGGCGACTTCACCGCCGTCGACCGCGTGAGCTTCGACGTCTACGAGGGTGAGATCTTCGGATTCCTGGGGCCGAACGGTGCCGGCAAAACCACGACCATCAAGATGCTCAACGGGCTGCTGCGACCGACAGCCGGGGACGCACGCGTCGCCGGGTTCGACGTGCGCACGCAGATCGATGAGGTCAAGCGCAACATCGGCTACATGTCGCAGCTCTTCTCCCTCTACCCCGACCTGACCGTGCTGGAGAACGTCCAGCTCTTCGCCGGGCTGTATGGCGTGGAGGGCAACCGGCTCGACCGGCGCAGGGGGTGGGTACTCGAGATGGCGCGACTCGGCGACTACCAGGATCGTCTTACCGGCGAGCTACCGCTGGGACACAAACAGCGTCTCGCCCTGGGGTGCGCGGTACTGCACGAACCGCCGATCCTCTTCCTCGACGAGCCCACGTCGGGAGTTGACCCGATATCGCGCCGCAATTTCTGGGATCTGATCTACGGCTTCGCCGAGAGTGGTACGACCGTGTTCGTCAGCACCCACTACATGGAGGAGGCGGAGTACTGCCATCGGATCGCCGTGATGAACCGTGGCTCGATCATCGCACTCGATCGGCCGCATTCGCTCAAACAGGCGATTAGCGAGCCCATCCTCGAGGTGACGACCGCCGATGCGCCGCGGGCGGTGGAAGTACTCCGTGACGCGCCGGGCGTGCTCGAGGTCACTATGTTCGGTCGCGCCGTGCACGCTATGGTCGAGGATCAAGCCGTCGGAGAGCGGCAGATCCCCGAAATCCTCGCCGTCGCGGGCTATTCTGTCGAGTCGATCCGGCCCATCGAGCCTTCGCTCGAGGATGTGTTCGTTTCCTTCGTTCACCGCTCGGGTGGGACGGTGGTCGGATGAACCCGAGTCGGCTTTGGGCGATGGCCCGCAAGGAGGCTATCCAGTTGCGCCGCGATCCACGCAGTCTGGTCATGGCTTTCCTGCTGCCAGTAGCACTCCTCCTCTTCTTCGGCTACGCCATCAGCTATGACGTCAACAACATCGAGCTGGCGGTATTGGATGAGAGCAACAGCGAGCGAAGCCGCGGGCTGGTTCATGCGTTCGAGAGCTCAGGTTACTTCCAAATCATCGAATACCCGGCGCGCTATGAGGATGTCGATGACCTGCTTCAGAGGTCGAAGGTCCTGGCCGTACTGGTAATCCCGCCCAGCTTCGACCGTGACCTGGCCGCCGGGCGTGATGCGCCCGTCCAGCTTCTGCTCGATGGCTCGGATGCCAATTCGGCGACCATTGCCCAGAACTACGCGGCCGCCATCATGATCCGCTACTCGAGTGACGTGCTGCTGCAGGCGCGCCGGCTCGTTTTGCCGGCGCAGGCGGAGACGCGTGTCTGGTACAACGAGACGCTGGAAAGCCGCAACATGATCGTCCCCGGGCTCGTGGCGGTAATCATGTCGATCATCGCAGCCATGCTCACTGCGCTCACTATAGCTCGTGAGTGGGAGCGCGGGACGATGGAGCAGCTGGCGGCGACGCCCGTACATCGGCTGGAGGTCGTGATCGGCAAGCTGCTGCCGTACATCGCCATCGGTCTGTTTGATGTGGCGCTGGCAATAGTCGCGGGGCTGCTCATATTCGGCGTGCCTTTGCGCGGGAATATCCTGTTGCTGACGGGACTGACGCTGCTGTTCCTGATCGGAGCCCTCAGCTTCGGGATGTTCATCTCCGCGGCGGTGAAGAGCCAGGTACTGGCGTCTCAGATCGCCATACAGACGACGTACCTGCCGGCGATCCTGCTCTCCGGGTTCATGTTCTCGATCTCGACGATGCCGATAGTACTTCAGGCGGTAACCTACGCCGTGCCAGCTCGTTACTACGTGAGCGTCACGAAGGGAATTTTCCTCAAGGGTGTAGGCCCCGAGGTTCTCTGGGTGCAGGGACTGGCCATGATCATCTTCGCGACTGTTGGCCTTACCCTGGCGATTCGTTCGTTCAGGAAGGAGCTGGAGTGAGCGTTCTCTCGCTGGTCCGTGTTCGCCAGCTGCTCAAGAAAGAGCTGCGCCAGATATTCCGTGACCCGCGGATGAAGCGCATCGTGTTCATCGCCCCTGTGATCCAGCTCGTCGCCTTCGGCTATGCGGTCAACACGGACATCAAGAACACCAAGACCTTCGTCATCGACCACGATAGGAGCGCCGCCTCACGCGAGTTGTTGGAGGTCGTTGAGGCGACCGGTTATTTCAGGATCGTCGGGAGCTCGCAGCGACCTGCTGACCTGGTCGACGCGCTCGATTTCGGGAGAGCCGAGGTCGGGATCGAGATTCCTGCCGGCTTCAGCCGGGATCTGGCGGACCGACGCGGCGCTCGCGTGCAGGTAATACTCGACGGTACGAACTCGAACACCGCTACCGTAGCGCAGGGTTACCTGACCTATATCGTGCAGGGATATGCCCAGAACCGCGCCGCTGCCGCAGGTGCGCTGCCCGGCGGCGGCGTCGATGCGCGGGTCCGCGCCTGGTACAACCCGGATCTCGAGAGTCGCGTCTACAATGTGCCGGGCGTGATCGGAATGCTCATCCTCCTCATGTCGTTGCTGCTGACGTCGCTATCGGTAGTGCGCGAGCGCGAGATGGGAACGCTTGATCAACTGACGGTGAGCCCGCTATCGGCGGCGGAGCTGATGCTCGGCAAAACGGTGCCGGCCACACTGGTCGCGCTTATCGATCTGGTCCTCGTCACCGCGCTCGCGATCCTTTGGTTCAACATACCGATGCGTGGCTCGTTCCTTGACCTATTGCCCGCCGCTCTGCTGTACATCCTTTGCGGGCTGGCCTTCGGACTCCTCATATCGTCGGTTTCCAGGACGCAGCAGGAGGCCTTCATGACGATGTTCCTCGTCCTGATGCCGGCGATTATTCTATCCGGTTTCTTCTATCCGATCAGCAGTATGCCGGAGGTCTTCCAGTGGATCACCGTGCTGAACCCGGTGCGACACTTCCTCGAGATCGTCCGCGCCATCTTCTTGAAGGGCGCCGGCATCGCAGACCTCTGGGTTCAGTACGCTGCGCTGACCGTGATGGCCGGGGGCGCTACTTGGTTGGCGATCGTCAGGTTCCGACGGTCGATGGCTTTGTAACCCGGGAGTGGCCGCTTAGATTCGGGGAGGTTACTCAGCGGAGGAAAGACGTGGCATACAGCTCGAAGATGAAGCGCCACGAAGCTATCCTCGAGCTCATCCGCACACGAAGGGTGCACAGCCAGGACGAGCTGCGGCTTCTCCTGCGTGAGCGGGGGCTCGAAGTCACCCAGGCCACCCTCTCACGTGACCTGCGCGAACTTCGGGTAGCGAAACTACCCCGCGCCGAGGGAGAAAGCTACTACGCGACTCCCGAATCCGAGGCTGGCTCGCCCGCCCTCGAGCGCCTGCTCCCGCACCTTCTGGTCAGTGCCGAGGGCGTTGACAACCTGATCGTCGTCAAGACCCTGGCGGGTGGAGCTCAGGCGGTGGCCGAGGCCCTCGACATGGAGGAGTGGCCCGAGCTCCTCGGCACCGTCGCCGGCGACGACACCATTCTCATCGTCCTTCGGCAGGCCGACGCACGAGAGACCCTCATCGAGCGGATCGAAGACATCGCCCAGCGCTCGAGCTGAGCCGATCCCTGCCCCAGACGCCTCGTCCCCTCACAACCCTGCCTGGGAGGACTTGACAAACCGGGCCTATTCTGTATTTTCCTGCCTTCATTATGCATAAAAATGTAGTATACCCGGCCGATGTGGCCATTTGTCTCGTTTGGCGCTGAATGATAATTGGAGCTCGACATCGTGGAGGGGAGCCCATGATCCAGCTTCCGCCGCAGCCGGTGATCGTGCTCGCCTACTCGGGCGGCCTCGACACCTCGGTTATCGTCCCCTGGCTGAAGGAGGCGTACGGAGCGAGGGTGCACTGCCTGGTTGCCGACGTAGGTCAGGATGAGGAGCTGGAGGGCCTGCCGGGGAAGGCGCTGCGAACGGGGGCGTCGGCCTGCCGGATCGTGGACCTACGCGCGACCTTTGTGACCGACTTCATCTGGCCGACGCTGCGGGCCGGGGCGCTCTACGCTCGTAAGTACCTGCTGGGCACGTCGATGGCCCGTCCGCTCATCGCAAAGGCTCAGGCGGAGTACGCGCTGAGTGAAGGGGCGAACGCGCTGGCACACGGCTGCACGGGGAAGGGCAACGATCAGGTCCGTTTCGAGCTGAGCTACGCGGCATTCGCGCCACAACTGCCGGTGATCGCGCCGTGGCGCCTGTGGTCGATCGAGAGCCGCGAGGACGCGTTGCTTTACGCGGCCGAGCACGGCGTTGCGGTTGATGCGTCGCCGGAGGCGATCTACTCCAGGGACGGCAACCTATGGCACCTGTCGCACGAGGGAGGTCCGTTGGAGGATCCGGACTTCGAGCCGCCGGCGGATCTGTTCATGCTGACGACGGCGCCAGAAGAGGCACCCGAGGAACCAGAGTACCTGGCTATCGATTTCGAGGGCGGATATCCGGTGGGAGTCAACGGTGAGCTGCTCAACCCGGTAGCGTTGGTGACTCGGCTGAACGCCGTCGCTGGTAGGCACGGAGTGGGTCGTGCCGACATAGTCGAGGATCGTGTCGTCGGCATGAAGTCGCGAGGTATCTACGAGACGCCGGGAGGCACGCTGCTGTTCACCGCTTTGCGTGAGTTGGAAAGCCTGGTCCTCGATCGCCGCAGCCTCGGCCTCAAGGACGGTATCGCTTCGCGCTACGCCGATCTGGTGTACGAAGGTCGCTGGTGGTCCGCCGAGCGTGAGGCGATGGACGCAATGGTCGACTCGCTTCTGGCCCCGGCCACGGGCACAGTGCGCCTCAAGCTATACAAAGGCTCGCTCTTCATCGCGGGCCGGCGCAGCGCCAACACGCTCTACGAGACGGGGCTCGCCAGCTTTGGAACGAGCGAGTTGTACGATCAGGCCGATGCCGACGGTTTTATCAAGCTGTTCGGGTTGCCGACCCGAGTAGCCGCAACGCGGGACATGCTGACGGAGGCGACCTCCGGGTCCGAGACTGCGGGTCGGTCTGATATCTCAGACGCCGTCCGAGCGACGGCGGGCGATTGAGGCTGCCCATGGGCGTAGCCGGCGACGAGAACAAGGGGACCGAGCAGGCTGGGTTCCAGCTCTGGGGTACCCGTTTCCAGAGCGGGCTCGCGCCGGAAGCTGAGGCATTCAACCGCAGCCTCCCGGTGGACAGCCGTCTCTGGCGCGAGGAGCTGGAGGTCGCCGCTGCGTGGGTCGAGGCGTTGGCGGTTCAGGGTGTCCTGGAGTCCGGTGAGGCGGAGGCCCTGACCGGCGGACTGGAGAGGGTGGCGGAACGTCTCGCCGGGCACGTGGCTGATACGGCACCCGACGAGGACATCCACACACTCGTCGAACGGCTCCTCACCGATGAGGTCGGTGAGCTTGCGGGCAAGCTCAGGACGGGAAGGTCGCGAAACGATCAGGCCGCCACGGCGACGCGGCTGTGGGTCCGGCGCGCCGTCGACGACGTCGACGGTCGTATAGCGCGACTGCAGACCGCGCTGCTGACGCAGGCCGAGGCGACGATCGATTTACTGGTGCCTTCCTATACGCATCTACGTCGGGCGCAACCGATCCGGCTCGCCCACTTCTTCCTTTCCCACTTCTGGCCGTTGCAGCGTGATCGTGCTCGCTGGGCCCAGGTGAGAAATAGCGCTTCGGTGATGCCGTTGGGCGCTGGGGCGGTCGCCGGCTCCGGCTTCCCTCTGGACCGCGACGCGCTGAAGGAGCGTTTAGGTTTCGTTGCGGTCGCGCCCAACAGTATAGACGCCGTATCGGACCGCGACTTCGTCGCCGAGCTCGCGTTCGCCGGCGCGCTACTGGGTGCGCACCTCTCGCGACTTGCCGAGGACCTGATCGTCTTCTCGAGCTCGGAGTTTGGATTCCTGCGTTTCGCCGATCCCTACAGCACCGGTTCCAGCCTCATGCCTCAGAAGCGCAATCCCGATATCGCCGAGCTCGCGCGCGGCCGCAGCGCGTCGTTGCTCGCTGACGTTACGGCGGCGCTGGCGCTGCTCAAGGGACTGCCCACCGGGTACAACAAGGACCTTCAGGAAGACAAGTCAATCCTCTTCGGGGCTTACGATGCCCTCCACCTCCTGCTGCCAGCCTTCGCCGGAGCCGTGGAGACGTTGGAGGTCGACGCCGGGGCGGCTGCTGCCGTTCTCGATCCCAGCGTGCTCGCCGTGGACCTCGCTGATGCCTTGGTACGCGCTGGCGTGACCTTCCGCGACGCTCATGCCGCCGTGGGCGCGCTAGTCGGTCTCGCGGAGAAGGAGGGTGTATCTATCCTCGGGGTGGAAGCTGAGAAGGCGAGAGAGCTGCATCCCGCCCTGCCCGGCGCGATCACCGCCCTGGG
This sequence comes from uncultured Gemmatimonadota bacterium, assembly GCA_964345885.1. Classification (GTDB taxonomy): domain Bacteria; phylum Gemmatimonadota; class Gemmatimonadetes; order Palauibacterales; family KS3-K002. Next base: position 49,003 of record CAYFSW010000123.1, read on the forward strand.
TGAGGGATCCACGGCCTACGAGAAGTCGGTCGAGTCGCGTTCTATCAGTGGCGGAACGGCCCGTGCGGCGATTCTCGAACAGATCAAAGCGGCGCGCTCCGCGCTCTCCAGTTTCAGCGGCACCTGATCGGGCCTCGATCAAGGCTCGCGATTCGATTTTGCCTCACGACCGACATCTCACCTGCTCCGGGGAACGGCCGACGATCCGTGAATAGCTGTCCGGGTCCGTCGCACCTTCGCTGCCGATGATCAGGAGCCTCGAGTCGGACTGCAGTTGCAGGCTCGCGCGCGCCCGCGTGTCCTGCACGGCTGCCAGCGCTCCGGCAAGGCCGGCGGCACCAGACTCGCCGGCGACGATCGGGGGGTCGTCTGCTGCGCCCTCGGCCAGGACTCGCATCGCCGCCTCCGCCGCTGCGTCGGGGATGGTCATGAAGTACTCGGCGCCGTGCTCGAGGATCTTCCAGGCGAGCTGCGAGACCTCGCCGGCGGCCAGACCCGCCATGATCGTGTCGTAGTCGCCGGGCACGGGTGTCGGCCTTCCCGCCACTGCACTTCTGAAGAGTGGATCAGCAGGGTGAGGTTCCACTACAACGATTGCCGGGCGCTTCTCCCCCCAGGTTTCCCAGAGGTGGGCGCAAACGGCCGCCGCCAAGCCGCCGACCCCGCCCTGCAAGAAGACGTGCGACGGCCGTTCACCGTCGGCCAACTGCTCCAGAATCTCGGCCACCATGACGGAGTAACCCTGCATCACGTCGCGCGGGATTTCCAGATATCCCGGATAGGAAGTGTCGGAGACGACGAAGCGCCCCTGGCGGTGGGCGTCTTCGTCGCAGCGGCGCACCGCGTCGTCGTAGTTACCCGGGGTGCGGAACACCGACGCTCCATGGGATGCGATGGCCGATACACGCGCTTGGCTGGTCACAGCCGGTACGTAGATGGCGCAACGGCATCCGAACATCTCTGCGCCCCAGGCGACGGAGCGACCGTGGTTGCCCGCCGTGGCACAGGTCACGACTAGTCTGGAAACGACATCTGTGTGGCGACCCGCAATGAGGTCACTCCCGCTCGGCGCGGGGCAGTCGGCTCGCTCGCTCACCTCGCGTGCCAGAACGCGTTGGACGCCGTAGGCGCCACCCAAAGCTTTGAAGGCGTTCAGGCCGAACCGGCCCGCTTCATCCTTGTAGTAGACAGCTGCAAGCCCGAGGCTCCCGGCGAGCCCGGCGAGAGAACGGAGGGGGGTCGGTCGGTAGCCGGGCCAGGATGCGATCTCATTCCGTACAATTGCGCTTCTCGAGAGGCTGAGGATGGCGCGCTCGACCTCGCCGTAGGGCCGGCCGCGGTCGAATCCGCGGTTTGCTGTCAGTCGGAAGGGAAGATGATTATCGGCTAGCGTGGCCGAACCCTCATCAGGTAGAGCCCGGTTTTATCGGATTGGAACTGCGCGATCCACGTGGACCGGCGCGGCGTCGGCACGCGACCCGGCTGTCCCTGGAACAGGATATTGTTGTGCACCTCTGCTAGCAGCATCCCGTTCTCGGCCGTCCCCACACCGGTTAGCTCGTAGCGAATCCGCACGCGCGGACCTTCGAACATGCGGCTGAACATGCGCCACTCGCGTGCCGGAATCCGGCCGCCGAACAGACGCGCGATCGCCGTAGAGTCACGCGCTTCGATGGCGCGGACCAGGCTGCCGACGACTCGATTGGCCGCGGCTCGTTCCGCGGCCCCGGCCGGGTAGAGTGTTGGTCTTGCCTCGCGATCGGCGTCGGCCGGCGTGGCCTCCTCACCGGCTCCCGCGGCCTCAGCCCCCGCCGGTGCGGCTTCCTCCGCCGGCGTGTCCGCTCTGGTAGGCGCGTGGGCCCCGGCAGGCGCGTCTGCCCCCGGTGTCTCCGTGGTGATCGCCGCTGCACCGGTTCCGCGGGCTTCCGTAGTAGAAGCAGCAGTGCCTGCCGCAACGCTCGCCGTTTCCTCCGCCTCCGCACCTGCCGCGCCCGTCTCCTCGCCGACGGAGACGTCCGAGTCAGCGGCCGCGCCCGCCGCGCCCGTGGCGGCCTCGCCTGCCTCCACATCGGCGTCCAGATCTGCGAGTTGTGAGCTCTCCGCCCAGGGCCGAAGCTCGGGGAAGGCCCAGAGCGCTGCCGCAGCCGCGATCACGGCGACCGCCAGCAAGGCGACGATTCGCCCTGGGCGGCGGCGCATCTGCACCGTTATCGGTTCAGTGAGGGTCGTCGGCGAGGCGGGAGTGGAGCCCGCTGTGATGACGGTCGGCGCCTCGGCCTGCGCTTCGAGCGCAGCCTGCACCGCGCGGAGGTCTGCCGTCATCTCTGTCGAGCTCTGGTAGCGGTCGTCGGGATTCTTCTCCAGCGCTCTCAGGATGATCGCCTCGAGCCGTGAGTGGATCTCGATCCCCAACTTCGAGAGCGGGGTCGGCGTTTCGGTCTCGATCTTGTGACAGATCCCGCCCAGCGTTGGTGCCTCGAAGGGTGAATGGCCGGAGATCAGCGTGTAGAGCACTCCGCCAACCGCGAATATGTCGGCGCGGTGATCCACGGGCTTTCCGGCCACCTGCTCCGGCGCCATGTAGAGCGGCGTCCCCAGTGAGACGCCGGTCCCGGTGATCTGGGAGCCTACCAGTTTGGCTATCCCGAAGTCGACGATTTTGATGTTGTCGTCCGGCGTGATCAGCAGGTTGGCGGGCTTGATGTCGCGATGCACGATCTCTCGGGCATGGGCGTACGTTAAGCCCTCGCAGACCTGCAGCACGTAACGCACCGCTCGCGACGGCGATAGCGAGCCGGACACGCCCAGGACCTCGCCCAGGTCGGTGCCTTCGAGATACTCCATCACGAAGTAGGGGAGCCCTTCGTCGGTGCGGCCGGCGTCAAAGACGGTGACGATATGCGGATGCTGCATCTGGGCGACGACCCGAGCTTCCCGATTGAAGCGTTCCATAGCGTCGGCGTCGTACTGCGCCCAGGCCAGCACGACCTTGATCGCGACGAAGCGGTCCAGCTCGGGGTCCCGGGCACGATAAACGACACCCATCCCACCCTTGCCGAGCGCTTCCAGAACCTCGTAGCGTCCGATCCGCTGGCTCATGGTATCAAGCTAAACACCCTTTGGAAGACAGGTCAATCTCGGGTATCCCCGCTCGTTGTCGTGTCGGGGGCCGCCCCCTACATTGGCTCGCAGCAGATTGATGGCCACGCAAGAACGCAGCCGGGAGGTAAGGATGCGAGCGACCCCAATCATCATGCTTGCCGGCCTGGCGGTCTTCGCCGGGCTCGAAACGGCCGAGGCACAGCAGGGCCCCAAGCTCCGTGTCGCTGTGATGGACGGGACATGGGATCCCGGCTTGTTCGAGGCGACAGGCACATTCGGCGCCGCGGGCTACTCGTACAATCAGAGCCTGGAGAACTATGCCCAGGGGCTCACCGAAATGATGGTCGCCGAACTGCTGGAGAGTAACCGCTTCGTTGTAGTGGAGCGGCAAGCGATCGCCGATGTCCTTGCCGAACAGGAGCTCCAGTACAGCGGTGCCGTCAATCCCGAGACCGCAGTTCAAGCCGGCCGCATTGTCGGCGCCCAGTTCTTTATTCGTCCGGTGATCACGACGTTCAGCTACGGTGAGAAGGGACGTGGCGGAGCGGTTGGGGTCACCGTGCCCGTCGACGTCCCGGTCGCCGGAGGCATCAGGATCGGCGGTGGCAAGAAGACCGTACAGGCACGGCTGGTCATCGACAGCCGGATCTACGACGTCCAGACCTCGCAGATCACGACCTCGGTCCAGGGCGAGGGGTCGGTGGAACGCTCGTCGTCTCATGTCGCGCTGGATACGGATGTCCTCGATGTCGGTACCGAGGGCTTCGAGAACACGCCACTGGGTGAGGCAACACGCGCCGCGGTCGAACAGGTGGTCGCGAATATCCTGGCCACGCTGGGCGACCAGCCCTGGCACGGCAGGGTCGTAACAGTTCGTGACGGCCAGGTCTACATTAACGCCGGCGCCGAGTCCGGCATCCAGGTGGGCGATGTGCTCGAGGTCTTCCGCGAAGGTGAAGAACTGATCGATCCGGAAACCGGGCTCAACCTTGGGCAAATCGAGGAAAACCTCGGGCGGCTGGAGATCACCAGTGTCGAGGAGCGGTTCTCCATCGCTCGGCGCCTTAGCGACTTCGCCTGCGAGCGGAACGACCTGGTACGCTTCGTGGTAAACAATTAGGCGGGAGGCCCCTTCGGGGCCTCACCCTCCTCCTCGTCCCTGCCAAGCCAGCAGCTCTGACCGAGAGCGATAAACGCTTGGCCAATAGTTACTTAAGGCAAGGACTCAAGTGGGTCGTGCCCGGTGGGCTGGTCGTATTGGGCGCAGTGCTCTCTGCACGGCTGGCGGAGAACCCACTGACGCTCGCCGGGCTGACACGAGGGTATCCCTACGCCGTCTTTGGAGCGGCTGCCCTCCTCGCCTGGCGCTTCCATCGCAGCCGAGTTCTCGCTGCGGTGCTCGCGCTGGCTGTCGTCGAGTGGCTGCTGAGGCTCGATCCCGGGCCGACCGCACAAATGGCCCGCACCGCCGCCACCTTCCTGTTGCCGCCGGTCCTGGCGTCGCTGGCCCTAACCCACGATCGCGGCGTGCTCACCACCAGGGGCCTGACCCAACTGGCCATGGTCCTCGTGCCGACGCCAGCAGTGGCGCTGCTTCTGCGCTCTCAGGGTGCGGCGATGACGCTCGCCCAACAGGGTGAGCTGGTCGGTCCCGCCTTCAACACGTGGGCGGCTATCCCCGACCCGGAGCTGCTCGTCTTCGCGGTCAGCATCACTGTGGCCGTCGCGGTGGCTGTCTATCGCAAGAAGACCGTTGAGACCGGGTTCCTCTGGGCGGTAGTCGCCGCATGTCTGGCCTTGACTGCCGCATCGGGTAGCCCGGTCTCGACCGTCTATCTGATGGCGGGCGGTCTGGTACTCGGCCTGTCTGTGATGGAGACAGGTTACAGGATGGCCTACCGGGATGAGCTCACCGGGCTACCCTCGCGCCGTGCGCTCCCTGACGCGCTCGCTGCGCTGCGCAACCGTTTCAGCATCGCCATGGTCGATATCGACCACTTCAAGAAGTTCAACGACAAGCATGGACACGATGTCGGCGATCAGGTACTCCGCATGGTCGCGGCTCAGCTCGGCCGTGTCTCCGGTGGTGGTCGCGCCTATCGATACGGCGGCGAAGAGTTTGCCGTGGTGTTTCCAGGCAAGTCACGCGACGAAGTGGTGTCCGATCTGGAGGAACTGCGCGGCACCATCGAAGATACGCCCTTCACCGTCCGCGGCCGCTATAGACCAGGCGGCAAAACCAAGAACGGGAAACGCAAGTCGCCGGGCAAGAAGCAGCTGACCGTCACGGTGAGCATCGGAGTCGCGGAACGCAACGGCAGGTACACGACGCCGGAGAAGGTGTTGAAGGCCGCGGATAAGGCGCTGTATAAAGCGAAGCGGGCGGGGCGCAATCGCGTATCTACTTGAGGGCTAGTAATCGGTAGGCGGTAAGCAACACTGGCTACTGCCCACTGCTCACCGCTCACTTCTCACTGCTCACTTCTGCCCCTACCGCGTGTGCAGCTCCACTATATCCCCATCGGCAAGCACATGATCTTCACCGACCCGCTGTCCCTTGAAGCGCCCCGACGTACCCCATAGTCGCGCGTACTTTAGGTTCGCCAGAATCTCCTTGTGGATCTTTGCAGCGAGATCGTGAACCGTGCTGCCGGTGGGGAGTACGAACGGCTCGCCCAGGTCGGCGTCCTTGCCCGGTTGCTTCGTGAACACGCGCGTGATTGCCATCACGTCAAAGACCGCGCGCTTGAATTCGGTTAGCCCGTCCTCCTGCGCGATCGATATGATACAGATCGGGAAGCGATCGCCGAATCGGGCCTCGAGTTCGCGCAAGACGCCTTCCGCGCCGGGAGCATCCGACTTGTTGCCGACTAGCAATGTCGGGATGCAGACCTCGAAGCCCTCCCGCTCGTCCGGCACACGGCCGACTAGCACTACGTCGCGCGCCGTCATGTGATCGACGATGAAGGCGATCATCTCATCGGCCAGCTCGTCTGATAGGTCGGCGACCAGCACGCAGGCGTCGGCCCGGCGCGCCAGTTCGGGTAGCCAGCCGACGTCGAAATCCTCGGACCAGGCCGGCGAATCTATGAGCTGGATCTGGATGTTCTCGAACGGCATCATGGCAGGTACCGGGATCTGCGTGGTGAACGGGTATTCCGCCACCCGCACTTCGGCGTGGGTAACCTTGGCGATGATCGCCGATTTCCCCGAGTTGGGTGGTCCGAGCACTGGGACCTGGCCGGCGCCCACCTTCTCGATCACCCACTGCGGCACTTGCCGGGCCGACGGTGCCTTCTTCGCCTGTTCCTTGAGTTGCGCCATCCGCCGCTTGATGTCCGCCTGCAGCTTGTCGGTGCCCTTGTGCTTGGGCATGACGGCGTACATCTCGCGCAGCGCCTCGAGTTTCTCCTCGGGCGAGTTGGCCTGCCGATATCGTTTCTCGGCTGTGTGATAAACCGGTGGTAGATTCGCAGGCATTACATGATCGCGCTGGCTCTCGGTTACCTTCCTTTGGAAAAAACTGGCGCGGCGGGCCACGGCTCGCAACATCACGTCCGTTGCCTGCCTCCGCTCAGCTTCCTATCATGTGGCGAGGTCCTCTGATCGCCGCGGATGGAATGCCATGAGAGAATCTTCCGAGTCAGTATTCAGCGTGGATGTTGACGGCAAGGTCTTCGAGCTCAGCGAGACCGAGTTCAAGGGCGTGCTGTACGAGATGGTGTCATTGCTCGTCTTCGAGAGAGCGGTCGATCGAGTCTCTTATGTCGTCAACGTTGACGAGAATGAACTACTTGGCTCGGGCGGCAAACACTTCGATCCGTTAAGCGTGAGCCTCTTCCGGCACCTTCGCGTGGAGCGCTGCTCCGGCCCCCGCTACAGTGAGCTCGGCGGGGATACCGGAAGCTTCCGCCTTCACGCCGTCGTGGACGGGCTCGTCGCCGCCGCCTTCTATCTTCGGGGTGGCGACCATGTGCCTCACATGATCATGGGCCGGCCCGATCGGGACGTGCTAACCGTACTGGATAGAGGCGCGCGCAGCGAGCTGAACTGCGCTGACCCGGGACTGCTGCGCAAGCTCACCCGACTGATACCCGGCGACCCCGTCTCTTAGCTGCCATGCCGGCTGCGCCTTCCTTCGTCCAGCGGTCGAGCAAGGGGCGCGAGAGCCGATAACGCGCGCGCCATAGCTCTTCGCCGTGCGAGAAATCTAGAGCCTGGATGTGCGTGCCGATCTCGGGCGCCACGATCAGCACGTCGTCACTCTCGGCGTAGCGCCGCGCGTCGGATCGCCACTTACAGTCCACCGCGATCCCGAACGCCTGGCCCAGCATCCCTGTTAGTCCGAGTTCCGGCGGCCGGCAGGCCGCGCAGGTGCGGCAGAGTATGCCCAGCACCCGGCCGGCGCCTCTCTGCAAGGCCACCTCCACAGGGATGTTGTCGCTGAGTGCTCCGTCGATCAGGGTGCGGCCGTGCGGTCCGCGGACCGGTGGCAGTAGTCCCGGGACAGCGCAGCTCGCCAGGATCGCCTCGATCAGGTCGCCGCGATCCCAGAGGTACGGCTCGCCGGTGGCGAGGTCCGTGGTCACAATGATCAGTGGAATCGCCAGCTCATCGAACCTGCGGACCGGCAAGCGCTGCTCGAGGAACTTGCGCAGCCGCCGGGAGCTGAAGACACTCGGTGAGCGAGAGCGCTTGCGTACGAGGTCCCAGCTGAGTCCGAAAATGTCGCGCCGCCGCAACCGGCTCCACTCCGTGACCATGTAGCGGGCCGGGACGCCGGCGGCGAAGAATGCGCCGTTGATCGCCCCCACTGAAGCGGCGACCACGAGGCTGATGTCGATGTCCAGCTTCTCTACGGCGCGCAGGAAGCCGGCTTGCACGGCCCCTTTGCTGCCGCCGCCGCCCAGGATGAGTGCTGTATTACTCTGCTTTGTCATTCGCTTCTGATCTATGGCTTCATGGCTGCCGGTCCCTTGCGTAGGCGCTCTCGGCAGCTCACTCTGCGAACTCCGCACTTAGAACACAGCGGCGGCCTCTGCGGTTCTCCGCAAGCAGGTCGTGGTTCGGGACAAGAAAAAGGGGCCTCGCGGCCCCTTGGGGTTGAATGCGATGTCGTATTATGACCGGGCGGCGACTACGGTCAGCCAATTGCGCGGCCACACCGTCAGGTTGAACTCCTCGAAGGTCTCGTGCAGTGACTCCACCAGAACCTCGCTCGCCGTCTTGAGCGGGACGCCAGGCAGGGCACCGGCGATGAAGTCGGAGAAGCGGCTCAGGTCGATCCAGCCCTGTTCGGTCACCTCGCCGGGGTAAATCTCCTGAGACTTGATCTCGAACCCCTCGGACTCGAGCAGCGCCCGGTACTCGTCGGCCGTCAGCTGCTTTCGCGATTCGACCTTCGAGTGTTCGGGCCTGAGGTTGTATTGCTTCTTGAGCTTACGCAGCGACTTGATCATCCAGCGGCGATAGTACGTCAGAGTCTCGGGCGGTATGGCGCCGTCGAAGAATCCCGTGTTGAACGCGAAGACGCCGCCGGGCTTGAGCGTGCGGTGCACCTCCTCCAGCAGGCTGTGTTTGTCCTCGATGTAGTGGATGCCGTTGCAGAAAACGACGGCGTCCACGGCCCGCTTGATGCTCGCCGACATCTCTTCCGCCCGAGTCTGCACGAACTCGACCACGGCGTCCCGCGCGCCGGCGACCTTGTCCGCCGCATCCCGCAGGGCCGTCGTCGACATGTCGACGCCGATTACCATGGCCTCTCGGGCTCCGCGGATCTTCTCCAGGATGAGTTCGGTGATGGCGCCGCTCCCACAGGCCACGTCGACGACCGTCCAGCCGCGCCTCAGCTGCGCCCGGTCGATCAGCGCCTCGTTGACCTGGCGGTAGAAAGCGTGCTCGCTGAATGCCTTGAAGGAAAACTCGTCGGAAGACATCTGAACTTCCTCGCTGCGTCCCAAGTGGTCATCCGCCTGACAATCTACCCAAGCGGGCCTTGATATGCGAGTCCTTGCGGTGAGCGGGCTCCGCCCGTAATCTGAGAGTGTACCCTCCAGCCTGCTAACCCCCTGACATTTTGTAACCTAGGCGATCGGGCCCGTGCCCGTAGCCGCGGAGAGAGTCGCATGGAACTCACGATTGGCCTTCTGGCCCTCCTGCTGCTCCTCGCCGTCTGGCTGGCCTGGCGCCAGGTCAACGTGGAGCGCGAGATCAGGCGTGTGGCCGAGGCGCCGCCGGCGTCTCTCCAGCTGCTGCAGCGAGAGGTCCAGGCGCTGCGCTCGGGAGTGGACGAGCGACTGCGCGAGCACGTGCAGCAGACCGGCGAGCTGAGCCGCAGGATCGGCCTGCTGCAGAAGGCGACGGAGAACGTCGAGAGTTTGGGGGACGGACTGGGCGAACTACAGAAGATCCTACAGCCGCCGCAGCTGCGGGGCGCCTTCGGCGAGCGGCTGCTGGAGGAAACCCTCGCCGACATGTTGCCGCGAGATCGCTTCCGCCTGCAGTACACGTATTCCACAAGCGGTGTCCGTGTGGACGCCGTCATCCTGCTCGGCGACGAGCGGCTTCTGCCGGTGGACTCGAAGTTTCCGCTCGACAACTTTCGGCGCTACGTCGAGCTGCGTGGGTGTGGAAGTCCGGACGCGGAAACAGCGCGGCGCGGATTCGTCCGAGATGTGAGAGGGCATGTCGACGACGTCTCCGCAAAGTACATCGTGCCCGACGAAGGTACGCTCGATGTCGCTTTCATGTACATAGCTTCCGAGTCCGTCTTTCACGAAGTCGCTATCGCTCCCCTCGATGAAGACGGCCGTTGCCTCGCCGAGTACGCGCAGAAGAAACGGGTGGTCCCTGTCTCGCCGAACACGCTGCATGCCTATCTGACTGTCGTGCGGATGGGGCTCAAGGGGTTCCAGTTGCAGGAGAGCGCCCGCGAGGTACTCCAACATCTGAGCCATCTGCAGTCGGATGTCGAGACGCTGCGCTCGGGGCTGGATACGGCCCTCAAACAGGCCCGTCACTCGCTGGCCAACTTGTCGGATGTGGATGCCGCGCTGGGCAGGGTGGAAGGGCGACTGGCAGGGGTTACGAGCGGAGCCGTCCTTGAAGGTCGGTGATGAAAGTATCGAGGCTCTCCGGGCTCACGATCAAGCGCTGGGCATTCACGTAGTAGAGATGTCGGATGACGGGCAGCCGGATGGGCCGCCAGAAGTAGATGTCCGCGACTGGTCCGGTTTTCGAGACGACCGCCACCCAATTCTGCAGGTTGGTGCGCACGCCGAGGCCGCCCAGGATGCTCCACTCCGTTTCCTTGACTCGCGCGACGTCGTTGAGCGGGATCGTCTCGTCGAACAACGCACCCATCTTCACCCTCATCGTCTCTTCGCCCACCTCGACGAACGACTCGCCCAGGTTGCGCCCCAGCCACACCAGACCGCTGCCCACCGCCAGCGGCAGGGCCACAGCGCCCAGCGCGCGCTTGGCCAGTGCCAGACCGACACCCATTACCCCCGCCGCCAAGCCGCCACCGGTGAGCAGTGCCTCGAGGTTCTCTTTCCCCGCCAGCTCGTACCGCATCGTCATGTCCTCTCGGGTCAACGTTCTGCCTTATTATACATTACACGGGCGTCTCCGGAATCATCACCTGCCGAGCGATCTCACCCTGAAACCCTCGGGGTTGTGGCCTCGTATCGAGGTGCGAGCCCCACCTTCGCCGGACAAGCCGAGGATCTCCCGCGATGTTGCATACAGAACTAACACGCGTCTTGACCCGAGCCTTTCTCCCGGCCCTCCTGCTGGGCTGCGGCTCGGACACCACCGAGCCGGCAGGATCCATCGAGGTCCTGCCCATGGCGGGCCTGGAGGGCTTCGAGGCCCAGATCGACAGCCTGCGGGTCGAGCTCAAGATACCGGGTCTCGGAGCCGCCATCGCCAAGGACGGCGCGATCGTATGGTCCATGGGTTTCGGCTACGCCGACGCCGAGGTGGAAAGACCGGCCACGCCCACCACACCCTTCCACCTGGCATCGCTGACCAAGCCCTTCGCCGCGACGATCGTCATGCAGCTGGTGGAGGAGGGCGCCGTCGACCTGGACGATCCGGTCAGCGATTACGGGGTGAACTTGCAGGCGAACGGTGTGATTCGCGTCAGACACCTGCTTACTCACACCTCCGAGGGCGTACCCGGTTCCCAGTATGCTTACAACGGCGGGCGCTTCGCGGAGCTGGACAGGGTCATCCAGGGTGCTACGAACCGTACCTTCGGGGAGCTGTTGGTCGAAGAGATCCTCCAGCCGCTCCAGCTCAGGCATACGGCGCCGAACCCGCGGCACGGGGCCTTCTATCTCACGGGCTTGGATCGTGATGCGTTCATGGCCGAGATGGCGGCAGGATACACGTTGCAGGACTCTGAAGTCTACCCGATGAATCAACCCACCTACTTCGGTACCGCCGCTGGACTCGTCGCCTCGGCGGAAGACATGGCGACGTTTTCCCTCGCCATCGATCAGGGCCTGTTCCTCGAGCCGGAGACCTGGGACTCGGTCTTCACCCCGGCGGTCTCCAACACCGGTGAGACATTGCCTTATGGGTTCGGCTGGTTCATCCAGTATTACGAGGGCGCCAAGCTCGAGTGGCATTACGGCTATTGGGACAGCAACTCGTCTCTGATCGTCAGGGCACCGGAGAAGGGAATGACGTTCGTGGTACTGGCCAACACGAACATGCTCAGCAGGCCCTATGGCCTGGGCCTCGACAACAACGTCATGCGGTCCGACATGGCGCGCCTGTTCGTCGAGCCCTTCGTGGTGGGTGACCAGCCGTTGCCGGCCCGCTAGCCGCCCGGCCCGGCGCTATACCCGGCTCGGCGTCAGCCCGATCTCGTTCAGGAACATGCTACCGCCCGAGTCGCGGCCGCGCCGCCGGTCGCAGCGGGTGAGGACCAGCCGGTCTTTCGCCCGGGTCATCCCAACGTACAGCAGCCGTCGAGCTTCCTCGGTCTCGTCTTTGCGGTTCTGCACCGCTGCGTAGTAGCCGGGCAGTTGGTAATCCTCGACCCCGACGATATAGACGCGGGAGAACTCCAGCCCTTTGGTAGAGTGTAAGGTGAGAAGGTTCACCCGGTGGGGGTCCGCCTCCACGCCCTCCGACGTAGAGAGCGCGACGCGCTCCAGCAGACGGTGGATACTCTCCTCCAGCGTGTCGGCCTGGCTGACCTCGATCAACGAGCCCAGCCGTGCCACCGCCGTCGGATAACGCTCGGCCGGGCTCCGTTCGGCCCGGATCCGCTCCATCGTCGCCCGGCCGCCCAGCCGCTTGATCACATCCTCCAGCTCCGGCGCATCCGGGCCGGCTGCTTCCCGCTCCGCTTCGTAGAACTCCAGACAGTCCGAGAAGCGGCCCAGCGAGTACGGCGCTGCCAGCTTAAGTAGCAGCTTTTCCTCACCGCCCAGCTTCCGTCTCGGCTCCAGCGCCAGTCCCAGGCCGAGATGGTCGAGCAGGTTCACCAGCGCCGCCTTGCGCGCCCGCAGACGTTTCTGCTCGTTCAGGCCGTGGAAGACGTGAGCCAGCGCCTGTGCGTCGTCGAGTGCGTGGTGGGCTCGATCGATGGTGACGCCGAACCGCTCGGCCAGGTCGCCCAGCCGCGCGCTCTCACGGAACAGCGATCGCGCCAGCGGCAGGGTGTCGAAGAAGACGAGGCCGCTGGTCTCGCCGAACTGCTCGACCGAGCGACGCAGCACCGGCACATCGAAACGGTGGCCGTTGTGTGCGACCAACACAGCACCCTCGGCGAACGCCAGGAAACGGGGCCAGATCTCCTCCAGCGTGGGAGCCTCGCGCAGGTCGGCCTCGCTGTAGCCGTGCACCTCGGTAGCAGCGGCGGTTACGGGACCCGCGCAGCGGACCAGCGAGTGGAAAGTGTCGACGATCTCCCCGTCACGCACCTTCGCCGCACCGAGCTCGATGATCTCGCAGGTTGCCGGATTGAGATCCGTCGTCTCGAGGTCGAACGCCACGTAATCGCGTAGCACGTCGCCGAAGCCGCGGCTGTGAACGAGCTGCAACGCCTTGAACAGCGTCGTTACCAATGGCCGCTCGCGCTCCCCGTCCTGACTGAGGACCAGGTCGTGCGGGCGTGGCTCGACATCATCGTCCAGGTAATCGACCGCCGTGGGGAGCCGGACCGAGTGCAGCATGCCGCGCAGGGCGATCTCTCGGCCGCCGTGCGGCTCGATGTAGACCCGGCCTCCCGCCGCCACGAGTGACGTCAACTGCTCCGCCAGCTCGCGGGCGCCGGGGAAGTCGTTGGGATCGCTGATCTCGTCGTAGTGTTCCTCGAGGCGGTTCTCGTACGGCTTCACCCGTTGTGAGAGCAGCTCTTCGACCAGGCCGCCCAGGCTGTCGTGCGACTCGTGGAGTGCCCGCAGGTTTTCCACGTGGTAGACGAACCGCCACGCCTTCTTCGTATCGGGATGGTCGGGCGCGTGGGTGCGAGCGTAGAGGCGCAGCGCCGCCAGGAAGTCGGTGCCGCGTGATGAGGAAAGCGTGCGGACCTCGGCCAGCATGTTCTCCGGCAGCAGTCGCTCGGCGAACGCTTCTGTGGCCACCGGATCGTCGGGCGCGCTGACTACACGCAGCGAGGCGACGACGTAGGCGATGACTGGGTCATCGAGCAGCGAGCGGCCGCGGGCCAGGCGACACGGGACGTTGGCGGCGACCATTCGCTTCTCGAGGTGTTCGCCGAGATCGTGCCTGCGGTAGAGCAGGGCGTAGTCGCCCCAGTCGAGGCCGGTCGCACTTCGGTCGGTTAGCAGATGCTCGAGTATCCAGGCTGCCTCCGCCTCGTCGTCGCTGAAGGCGTAGGCTTCGACATCGAATTCCGACTCGCGCTCCGCCTCGATCTCCTTGTCGAAAAGCACGGGATTCTCGGTCAGCAACCGCCGTGCGGCATCGAAGATCTGGCGGCTGCAGCGCCAGTTGCGGTCGAGGACGATGGGCTCTTCCACGTCGAAGTCGGTGCGGAAGCGCCAGAGGATGCGTGGGTCGGAGCCGCGCCAGGAGAAGATCGACTGCTCGTCGTCGCCCACAGCGAAGATGTTGCGGTGCCCGGAGGCCAGGCGCTTGAGGATCGCGTACTGGGCGGCGTCCAGGTCCTGGAACTCGTCGACCAGCAGGTATTCCCAGCGTGACGCTACCTCATCGCCGATCTCCGGGTTCTTTCTGAACAGCTCGTCGGTCAGCGCGATGATGTCGTCGAAGTCGACCAGGTTCTTCTCGCGCAGCAGCGAGATGTAGCTGTCGAAGGTCGCCTCGTCGCCTTCAGTGAGCGCGTAGCCTTGCAGCCGCCGGCGCCCGAACAGCGTTAGTAGTCCGCTGCGACGGCCCTCTGGAAAGATCCCCAATCGCCGCAGCAACAGCTGCTGGTAGTGCTCGTCGGCGACGCCGAACCCGCGTCGCAACCCGATCTCCTTCGGTCGGTCGCGCAGGATGCCAAGGCAGAGGGCGTGCAGCGTGCCCCGGGTGATGCGGTCCGTCCGAGCGCCCAGCCGCCGGTGCAGTCGCGCCGTCACCTCTTCCGCCGCCTTGTTGGTGAAGGTCACGGCGCAGATCCGCTCCGGCGCGAAGCCCTGCGATTCGATCAGATACTGGACTCGGCGGATCAGGCAAAAGGTCTTGCCGGCCCCCGGCCCGGCGAGCACCAGCACGGGTCCCGGTGCCGCCTCGATTGCCTCCCGCTGCTTGGGGAACGGCTCGAAGTATCTCGCTCTTGACGTCATGCTTCCGTCCGGCCCAGACTCATCCTGAGTCCACGCTAAACTTGTGCCCCGAAACCCGAGGTGGAGGACCCGCCATGGCCAATATCAAGGTCTACACTACGCCGACTTGACCGTACTGCAAAGTGGCCAAGGATTGGCTCACAGAACACGGCTGCGAGTTCGAGGAAGCGGACATCACAAAAGACGTCTTCCAGTTGCGTGAGTGGCGCGACCTCAGCGGCGGCGTTGGCGTGCCGGTCATCGCCCACGGCAAGGATTTCGTCATCGGGTTTAACCCCGAGCGGCTCGAGATGATGCTCGAGTCCTGCGAGAAGATGACCGAGGTCGACATACCCGACGAGGAATAGTAGGTCGAGTACGGCATCGGACTATCAACAAAACTGCAGGCGACAACACAGACCCCGCAGCCGGTGCGCCGACTGCGGGGTCGTAATCGTTCTAGGGGCGATGGCTAGCTGCCGCCGCCTCCTGTCTCGTCGGCCGGGTACTCGAACGCCCGGTTCGGGTAGGGCGGTGGCGCCGGCACCTCGCGCGGGTCGTTCTCGATCTGCTCGAGCAGGTACTGGATCGCTGCGTCGAGCTGTGCGTCGGAGCCGTTGAACGTGGCGTGCGGCAGGTTGTCCACCACGATATCGGGTACCACGCCGATCTGCTCGATCAGCCACTCACCCTCCGGCCCGTACACCCCGGTCATCGGAGCCCGGGCGAGGCCGCCGTCGCTCAGCCGGTTCCTCGAGCTCAGCCAGATTTCGCCGCCCCAGGTTCGCATCCCGATCACCTCGCCGAGACCTAGACGCCGGAACCCCTCGGCGAACGCCTCGCCGTCCGACGCCGTGTTCTGATCGACCAGCACCACCATGTGGCCGCGGAAGGCGTAGTGCATGTTCCAGGTCGGCTGGCCGACCCGGCCCTTCCAGTACATCCAGGCGCGTCGCATCAGCTTCTCGAGGATGAAGGCGTCAATGTTGCCGCCCCTGTTGTTGCGCACGTCGATGATCAGACCCTGCCGGTCGAAGACCGGGTAGAACTCGCGGTACCACTTCGTGATGTCGTTGCCACCCATGGCACGTAGGTGCACATAGCCGATCTTACCCGCACCGGCCTGCTCGACGATCTGGCGGCGCGTGTACTCCCAATCGCTGTACCGCAAGTTGGAATCGCCCGTGGTCGGGACGACAATCAGGTCGCGGGAATCGCCGGCCCGGATCGCGCCGCCGCCACTTGACCGCACAGTGAGCAGTACCTGGCGGCCCTGCTGGTTGCGGAGCAACGCCCCAATATCCGGCACCTCCAATGTCTCGACGCCGTTCACCGCTACGATCACATCCCCGGCGTGGACGTCGAGGTCCGGGTCGGCCAGCGGTGACATCTCGTCCGGGTAGTCGGGGTCCGACTGGTAGATGTAGTCGATGCGATAGCCGCCGGCCTCGGGATCGCGGAACAGCCGGGCTCCCAGCGTAGGCACCTGGATGTTGTCGTCCCCGCGCCGCAGGTCACCGCCGCGCACGCTGGTGTGCAGCGCCGACAGCTCGCCCACCACGCGCCCGATCAGGTCCGACAGTTCGTTGCGTGTCGTCACGCGGTCGACCAGTGGCAGATACTTCTCGAGCGTCGCCTCCCAATCGACACCGTGCATGTTGGGGTCGTAGAACCAGTCACGCTCCAGCCGCCAGGCGTCGATGAAGATCTGTCGCCAGTCCTCCCGCACGTCGATCGGGAACGTCCAGCCGCCTAGGTCGACCCGATGCTCGTTCAGGTTGGATACCCGCGACGGCTTAGCATCGATCACGTACAGGTTGTTTCCCTTGCGGAGCAGGAACTTCTTCCCGTCCAGCGATAGCTCGAAGCTGCCGACGTCCTCGACCACCGTCGTCGGCTCGAAATCCTCATTGCCGATCTCGAGGCCCATCAGGTGAGAATCCGCACCGCGGCCCGAGTCACGCGCCCGCCAGAACAGCGCATTCTCGGTCACGTACAAAGAACTGAAGTTGCCTGCCGCCACTGGGATCTGCTTGACCCGGCGCGCTAGCCCGTCCAGGTCGATGCGGATCGGCGCAACCTCGTCCGCGTCGCCGTCCGAGTCGCCACGACCGCGGCCGTTCCCGTTGTCATCCTTGGCGCGACTAAGCTCGTCGTCCGGCTTGAAGGGTGAGCGCAGGCCTCGCTGCAGCGCGACGTGGAAGATCTCGATCGACTTGTCGAAGTACGGTTCCGGCTGGCGTGTGCCCCAGGGACTCCCCACCAGCGAGCGCAGGTTGCGGTCAGACAGGAAGTAGATGAACTCGCCGTTCGGGTCCCAGGCGACGCTGAAACTGTTCACCCGATCGCTGGTGAGCGGTACGGTCGTCCCATCTTCCACGCTGTAGAGTTTGATCTGGCCGAAGCTGTTCATCGCGCGCATCGTGAAAGCCAGCCAGCGGCCGTCCGGCGACCAGGCCATATCGCCTATGCCTTCCCGATTCTCGGAAATCCTCCGAGCCTCGCCGGTCGCGACGTTGAGGACCCACAGGTCACGATTGTTGTCGTCGTAAGCGATCCACGCGCCGTCCGGCGACGGGTAGGCCTGGAAGCGGAGGATCGTGCCGTCGTCGGTGAGCGGCACGTCGTCGCCGACACCGTTGGCCGGGATCTCCACGAACTCGAGTTCGCCGGTTTCATCCGACAGTCCTAAGAGAGTTTCGCCGTCCGGCATGAAGACGACGTCACGGTAGCGCACTCCCTCCTCACGCGAGGCCTGCACTAGCCGACCCTGTTCCGCCGGTGCCACGAACACGCGGCCGCGCGCGGTGAGCACTACGCTCGAGCCTTCGGGGTGAATGTGGGCCGAGGTGAGGTAGCGCATCGGCTCTTCGACCCAGTTCTCCCGCAGTTGATCGAAGTCCGAGGCCAGCGTGATGGGGACGAGCCGCGCGTCGCCGGTCGAGATGTCGTAAAGCCAGAGGTCGGCGCCCAGCTGGTAGGCGATCCTTCCCTGCGACAGCGAAGGGTTCTTCACATCCCAGCCACTGTGCCGCGTGTGTTGGCGCAAGTCCCCTCCGTCCTCATCCATCGACCAGATGTTCATCGTGCCGTCGCGGTCGGTGACGAAGTAGACGCGACCATCCCACCACATCGGCGAGTGGCTCTCGCCGTTGTGGTCGCCGGTCAGCTCGACGGCCTCGGCGGCGCCCTCCTCGAACTTCCACACGTCGCGCGCCGTGCCGCCCGTGTATCGTTTGGTGACGTTGCCGTGGAAAGCGGGACGGACGAAGAAGAGCTTGGCGCCCGTGTCGTCGTAGGTCGCTTCACTGCCTTCGGCGAGTGGGATCAGCGTTCGCGTCCCGTCCTCCGGGTCTAGCGCAACCAGCCGCGGCTTCGGCAACCCGGAGTAGTGTGCGGTCGTGTATACAAGGCGGCCGTCGGGAGCCCAGCTCGTGGCCACCGAACCCTCGGCCTCGTAGGTGCGCCGTACTGGCACGCCACCCGCCAGCGGCATCGTGTATAACTCGGCCGGACCCTCGTAACGGGCCGTGAAGGCGAGCGTCCGTCCCTCGGGAGAGATTACGGGGTCCGTTTCCTCCGAGTGGTGTGTGGTGAGACGTCGGGCCACGCCGCCCGCCGCGGAGACCTTCCACAGATCGCCCTCCGCGGCGAAAACCAGCGTATCGCCGTGCAGGGCCGGGTAGCGGTAGTAGCCCAGAATCCCCTCCTGCTGGCCTCCACCGGCCGGCTGCGCCCAAGCGTCGCCGCTGTGGCTGAAGAGCAGCGCCAGCGCCGCTGTGAAGACTATGGCTGACGCACTTAGACGGGCGAAATCACGCATTTTGGCACCTCTCCTCTGTAAGACTGATCCGGTGAATCAGGTAGCCTGCGGCTCCAGGTCTCCCGTCGCAAGGGCCCGTTGCTGCACTCGCACCCCGGGCAGTTACCAAAAAGGCCTCGATGCATTAGAATTGCGGGGTTTCCCAGGAATTCGGAATTCCTATTGATTGTGGCAATCCGTCCCAGCCATCAGAAGAGGTTGTGCGCATGAGTGCTGTCAAACCGGATACCGCCAAGGCGGCGCAGCTGGCCGCCCTGCCGGGCGACGACGTCCGGCAGATCATGTGGCGTTTCGCCGATCGTTACGATCTGCAGATGCTGGTGCAGTCGGTGCGGGCGGTGGCCCGCGGGCCGGTGGCACGGCTGGTCGCCGGGGGAGCGCGAAACACGCACGAGTGGAGCGAAGAGAAGAACTCGCTGCTCGAGGCGTACGACTCGGCGGGCATCACATCGGTCTTCTTGGAGCCCGAGTATGGCGGCTTCATAGCTGGTCCCAAGAACCTGGCGTTGGCGCTGGCGGCGTTCGAGTTGGCGTGGGTGGACGGCGGTGCGGCCACCGGTGCGATGGCGGGCCACCTCGGCTTGTCGCCGATCCACGAGAAGGGTACGCCGGAGCAGAAGGAAGAGTACATGCGGCGCTTCTCACCGCCGCAGCCCGGCGAGGATCGGACGATCGAGCGCAGCGCCTTCGCGCTAACGGAGCCCATCCCGTACGTGGGTGTCGACACCGGCGTGCTGGGGGGTAAGGTCAGCGTCAAGGAGTGGAAGGAGGGCGAGGAACCGATCCTCCACGTCGAGAAACGGGGACGCTTCATCACGAACATGGCGTTCGCCAACTTCGTCTCGGCGGCGGTCGATTCGGGTGACGAGCGCATCAAGGGCAGCTGCATGATCATCTTGGAGGAGAACGACCCCGGCATCTACGACCGCGGCACTCCCACCAAGAAGCTCGTCCATCAACTGTCGGCCACCAGCGATCCCGTCTTCAGTCTCGATGTTCCCGCCAGCCGCATCATCGGCGGCTATACGGTGAAGGACGGTGTCATCATACCCAACCACAGTCACGGCGGGATCATCGATTCCGTCTTCCGGCGAACGCGTGTCACTGTCGGTCTGATGACCGCGGCGAAGCTCCTGTCGGCCGTCGAGCCGGTCGTCCGCTACCATCGCGGCCGCTTCAGAGGGGGCGAGTCGGACCAGCCGGGCTCACCGCGACACCAGCTGGGTCTGCAGCAGAAGCAGGACACACTTCACCGGCTGGTCGATATCTGGGCGACCGGTGAGGCGAGCGCGGCGCTCGGCTTCGCGGCGGCACGGCTGTTCGACGAGTTGGATCCGCTCGACCATCGACGCGACGAGATATACGCCGCGCACGACATCCCGGATGGCCGCAGAGCGATCCGCGCCCTGGAGAGCTGGGTGGATAAGGCGGTCGAATACGTGCGGCTCGCCGCGAAGCCCGAGGGTGAGCGAGATCAGGCCCGTTTCTCGGAACTCGAAGCGAACGAGCTCGTCCAGTACCTGGTCAAGAACGCCCTCGCCGATGTGCTCTGCCCGGCCGGCAAGCTGTGGAACACCGGGCACGGTGCGAACATGATGCGTGAGGCGGTGAGCCTTATGGGCGGCTACGGCATCACAGAGGATTGCCCCGGTTTCCTGCCGCAGAAGTGGATGGACGCGCAGCTCGAGGCGACCTATGAGGGACCGGAGGCCGTGCAGCGCCGCCAGCTCAGCGTCACCATGACGGACGAAGTCTTCCTGGCCCAGCTCGAGGAGTGGATCACCGAGATGCGTCACGTCGCCGGGCTACGGCCGGGCTCGGGCGCCTGCACGCTCGCCTCGGCCATGGACCTCTGGCTCTGGACGCTGCGTCACCTACTCGAGGCGACCGACGCCGACGGCGCGCCGCTCTACAAGGGGCACCGCCAGGGCGTGACCTTCCCGATGGCGGATGCGCTCTGTTGGTTGCTCGCCAGTCGCTACCAGATCATGGACTTGATCGAACTCGAGGAGAAAGGCTCAGAAAACGCCAGCCTCGCCGAGGCGCTCCCCGGTTACGTCGCCTTCTTCACCGACCTCTGTCATGTGCAGGCGGCGGCCGCTGGCGGCGAGGTCGCGCGTATTTGCTCGAGCCTCGTCTTCGGCTACAACCGGCACCCGTGCTGGACGACCGATGGCGATCGCGTCTACAGCGATAGCGAGCTGACGGTGCTGGAGAACGTGATGCCGGGGCTGTGCTCCTGCATCGTCGATGTACTCGACGAGGACGGGGCGCCGCCTGTCAAGCGAGGCCCCTGCGTTCGCTTCGACGGCTACGAGCCCTTCACATTGCGCCGCGGCAAGCTGGACGGTTGTCTCACTGGCTCGCGCCTGGCCAAGGACAACGCTGCTCTGGCGTTGACCCGGGTAACGATCCCCGAAGCACTCGATTACCCGCTCTAGGATCGGCTCGATGAGCGAGATGGCGAACGTCGAGCGCCAGAGCATGGAGGTGGATATCGTCTGCGTCGGCTTCGGGCCGGCGACGGGCGGGTTCCTCACGACGCTGTCCCGGGCGATGCAGGATCCCGAGAAGCAACCCTTCTTGATGAGCAAGGCTATGCCCGGGTTGCCGCTGCAGGTCCTCTGCTACGAGCGGGCCGAGGACATCGGCTTCGGCGTCTCGGGCGTAGTGACCCGGGGCCGGGGCATCCGCGCGTCGTTTCCCGACCTCGAGCCCGGCGAGATCCCCAACGCGCACGAGGTTACCCACGAGAAGCTGGTCTATTTGAAAGATCCCGTCGGCGCGAGCCGGCGTCCGAAAGGCGTCAAAGGCCTCGATGCCGCCATGGCGAGCCTGAAGTTGGCCGGTCGGGGCAAGCATAAGGCGGTCGAGCTGCCCTACATCCCCGATTTCATGAAAAAGGACGGTGGGCTTGTCCTCTCTATCGGTCAGTTCAACCAGTGGGTCGGCTCGCTGCTCATTTCCTCCGGCATGGTGCAGATCTGGCCCGGCATGCCGGTGGGTGAACCGCTCATCGAGGACGACGCTGTCGTCGGTGTCCGGCTCGTCGATCAGGGAACCGACCTGAAGGGTGGCCCGACCGACGCCTACATGCCCGGCATGGACGTACGCGCAGCGTTGACGGTCGTGGGCGATGGGCCCGTCGGTCCCGTCGGTCGCAAGCTGGACGAGCACTTCGGCATGCCGGAAGACCACCACCAGCGCGACTGGGCCGTCGGGATGAAGGTCGTGGTCGATCTGCCGGAAGGTTGCCCGCTGGAGCCGGGTGCCGTCCTTCACACCATCGGCTACCCTGAGCCCGAGATCTTTGGCTTCCTCTACGTCTATCCCGGCAATGTTGCATCACTCGGGATCTTCGTACCGTCCTGGTTCGATAGTCCCGTACGCACCAGCTACCGCTACCTCCAGCACTGGATGATGCATCCTTACATCTGGCGATACCTGGAGGGCGGCACGCTTCGGTCGTGGGGCGCCAAGACGCTGCAGGAATCGGGGCGTCGCGGTGAGCCGCACCTGGTGGGCGACGGCTTCGCCAGGGTCGGCGAAGGCTCGGGCAGTACCAATGTGCTTACCGGCTCCGGCGTCGATGAAGCCTGGACTACCGGCGTCCAGCTAGCCGAGGGCGTGATCGAGCTGCTCAGGGAAGACAGGGCCTTCAGCCGGGAGAACCTCGAGGCTGCGTACGTCAAGCGGCGGCGCGAGAGCTGGGTGGAGAAGGAGGGTCGCATCGCCGAGAAGGCGCGCGACGGTTTCCAGCGCGGGTTCATCGCAGGGTTCATCGGCATGGGCCTCTCCGGCGTGAGCAAGGGGAAGATCAACATCTCGGGCCCGTCCAAGCGTCCCTACGAGCGGGTACCGTCGCTCGCCGACTACTACGTGGGGGTGCTGGCGCCAGAGGAGGTCGAGCGGATCCGGAAGGAGACAACGGCCGGCGGTACGTCGATGCACGATGCCCTGATGGAGGCCGCCGGCTGGCCCGAGATCCCCTACGACGGTAAGCTGCTCGTCTCGCACCAGGATGCGCTTCTACTCGGTGGCAAGGTCCAGGCACCGGCGGGCTACCCGGACCACGTGGTCTTTCTCTATCCCAGCGTCTGCGAAGCCTGCGAGAGCAAGCTGTGCATCGAGATCTGCTCCGGCGAGGCGATTACGCCCGGCGAAGGCGGCGTCCCGCAGTTCGATCGCGAGAAGTGTATCCACTGCGGCGCCTGCTTCTGGAGCTGTACCCAGCCGCGCGAGGATGACCCGGAACGCACGGTACTCGAGTTTCGCGCCGGTGCAGGCGGGCTGCACTCGGCGGAGAACTAAGAACAACAGCGGAGTACGAAATGACATCGGGCTTTCACATCGTAGTCTGCGGTAGCGTCGTCCCGGATCCGCTCCAAACGCTGGAGCCGGTGGAGACCCCGTCGGGGCCCGGCCTCAAGAACGAGATGATGTTGCCCTCGGTCCTCGATCCCTGGGCGGCGCACGCTCTCTACGAGGCGGCGCACCTCGCCGAGAGCACGAGCGACAGCAAGGTCTGGTTGGTGAGCCTCGGCCCCAAGGCCAGGCTCCAGCAGCTGATGATGAGCATTGCCCAGAAAGTCCCGTTCGATTTGGTGGCGTTGGATGGACCGGCCGGCGGCTTCACCGATGCCTACGAGGTCGCGGCGGCGCTGGCCGGAGCGATCGAAAAAATCGACGGCCTCGACCGCTCCCGGTTGCTGCTCTTCGGTGGCCGCTCGTCCGCTTCCCGTGATGCCGGTGTCACCATGCAGATGGTCGGCGAGCGCCTGGGTATCACCGACCAGTTCCTCGCCGTCGACAAGCTCACGGTGCAGGATGACGGATCGCTGCGCGTTCTCGAGCGCATCGAGGGCGGCATGTACCTCGCCTCTAGCTGCGAGGGACCGCCGGCCGTCTGTGCCTGGTCGACCGGCGAGC
Source organism: uncultured Gemmatimonadota bacterium (assembly GCA_964345885.1). Classification (GTDB taxonomy): domain Bacteria; phylum Gemmatimonadota; class Gemmatimonadetes; order Palauibacterales; family KS3-K002. The sequence goes on from CAYFSW010000123.1 coordinate 72,610, forward strand.
TACCGGAGCCGCCCAACAATCCGCAGGTCGGGATGGGTAACATGCGGACGATTATGCCCGCGCTGCAGCAGGCGCAGCCGGCGGCGGTGGGCGCCGAAGGTGTCGACTTCCACGAGGTGGAAGTGCCGCAACAGCGTCGCGATACAAGGGTTGTGAAGGATGTCCCGGCGGAAGAGATCGCCCGGGAGATCGTCGAGTGGTTGAGGAGCTAGGCGAATGGAGAAAGTCCTCTTTCTAGCACATACGGATTCGGCCGGCGCGCTGCCCAAAGCGGCACTGGAAGTACTGGGTGGTGCGATGGAATTGGCGAAGGGTTTAAGTGGTGCACCCCTTACCGTCGGCCTGGTGGGCGGCGACCTGAAAGCGGCGGCCGACAGCATCGCCGGCTGTGGCGCCGAGAGCTTCCTCGCGGTGGGCGGAGACGAGTTCGCGGTCTCGCGCTACGCCACCGACGCTGCTGCAGCCGAGGCCCTCGTTCGTAAGAGCGAGGCGACGCTGGTCATCGTGCCTGCCACCTCGAGGTTCTCCAGGACGATGCCCGGCGTGGCCCAGCGCGTCGACGGTCGTATCGATACACACGTCACCGGATTCGAGATCGGGCCCGGCTCGCCGCAGATCGAACGCTGGTACTACCGCCAGCGTATGGTCGCCCGGCTCTCGCGTCAGCAAAGGCCATGGTTCACCCTCGTCGACTCCGGTGTCTTCGATGCGGTCGACGGGCTGTCGGGCTCCGCCGCGCTCGAGAGCGTGACCGTCGATGTGCCGGCCACCCGTACCCGGGTCGTGGGTGAAGAGGCGGCGACGGCGGAAGCTCAGACGATCAGGCCCGACGCCCAGCTACTCTTCGTCGCCGGCGCCGGCTGGACGAAGAAGCAGGCTGATGGCCAGAGCCACCTGCCCGAGGCCGAGCAGCTGATCCTCGACTTCCTCGGCGGGTCGCAGGCATCGCTGGGAAGCAGCAAGTCGCTGGTCGACCAGTCCGGTGAAGGGCAGGACGTCCTCTCCTTCATGAGCCACATGAACCAGGTGGGTCAGACGGGCTCGACTCCACGCCATCCGAAGGGGTTGGCCACCTGCTGCCACGGCGAAGAGCCTCACGTGGTCGGCTGGCGCTTCATCAAAGAGCGCCGCGCCGTGAACCTCGACCCCGGTTGCGGCTGGGCGCAGGGCAAGGCCGATGTGCTCTACGTCGCCGACGCCTTCCAGGTGATGGCCAAAGTAAACGAGCTTCTGGGCGGTTGAGGCTCGCTGCGGTCGAGTTGGAGGTCGGAGGCGGGGGAGGTCGGAGCTAGCGGTTCGCCGGCCTCTCGTCCTACCCCGAGTTGGCGCAATTCCATCCGAACCATCATCTTGTAACGCAGCGATGAACGGCCTTCGTCTTTGGCAGCGACTTCGCGGCGAAAGCGGCCAGCAGGAGATCCTGCATGAAGGGCACGTTCGTTGCCTCGACTTGTCGAGCGACGTCCGCTGGACGCCCGGCACCTGCTGTTCCTGCGGCCGAGCCAGGAGCTGGACGCGGGATGGGAGCTGTGGCGCGTGCGTCTGGCCGATGGTGACGCCCGCGCCATCCTGTCACTCGAGCGTATACTCCACCTCGCCGTCCACCCGGACGGCCGTCGCGTTGCCTTCACCGCAGGCGAAGTGGACTACGAGGTCTGGGTCATGAAAATGGGGCGTGCCTTAGATCGCTGGCGCTGATCCGGCCGAAGCGAGGCGGCCCGCCTCCGCACCGACGCACTGACCCACCGACCCACCGGACTCACGGCGTCCAAACCAGTTCGGCGGTGTCGCCCGCCATCCAGGCGCGCCAGACGATCTCCAGGTCGTCGAGCGGATCGTAGGCGACGGGCGCTTCCACCGCCCAGTCGACCCACCAGCCCTCTTCGATGACCCGTCCGCTCTCGGCCAGGTAGTAGAAGAGGGTGTCGGTCCCGTTCCAATCGCCCACTAGCGCGACGAAGTAGACCGTGTCCGGCGCGATGCCGTCGCTCCAATCGTAATAGTCGACGTTGACGCCCGGCGGCACGTCGGGGAAGTAGTCGGGGTCTTGCGGCGTGTCGGTGCAGGCGGTCAGTAGAGTCAGTAGGCAGAGGGCGATCCTGTACATACTTCGCGCTCGTCCTGAAAGCGAGGCAGGGAGGGGGCGCGCGTGCTTCTGCCTACATCATACCCTCCAGCCTCTCAGGCGATCCTGGGGTGGTGGAAACGAAGCGATGCATCAACGCGCCCATAACTTCGGCTCCTTGGGCTATGGCACTAAGGCGGGGGCGACTCTGTCAGCCTGTCGCTGCGTGGTTTGGGAGAACAGGGGCTGCAATATGTGCGTCTCGACGAGTTCGTAGGCGTAGCTGATCGACTGATCGTAGTTCCCACCGGTGAGCACGACGATCAGGTCTAGTTCAGAAAACACGAACACGTACTGGCCGCCATAACCGATACCGGTGGAGGAATCCACCATCGTCCCGTCATCGAGCTCGAAACGGATCAGCCACCATTGATATCCGTAACAACAGTACTGCGTATGCTGCCGCACCGATTCGCTCACCCAGTGCTCGCTTACAACCTGCACGCCGCCCCACCGGCCGCCGTTCAGGTAGAGCTGGCCGAACTTCGCCATGTCACGCGGGCGCAGCAAAAGGCCGCCTCCCGTGTTCAGCGTCACGCCGTCGTTCGCCAAGCGCCATAAGTAGTCGGTAATGCCGAGCGCCGCGAACAGATTACTCTCGGCGTACCGCTCCGCACGCTCGCCGGTCGCGTTCTCCACGATTCTCCCCAGCGCCAGCGAGAGGCCGCTGTTGTAGGCGAATTGGATCCCGGGATCGTAGGCCACCGGCCGCTCCAGCGTGTACCTGATGGGGTCCGGGCTCCGCCTCATCCAGTAATGGGTGTTGTTGGGGTCGCCGTACGGGTAAGTCAGCTCGTCCCAATCCAGGCCCGCCGACATCGTCAGCAGATCGTGCAGCAGCAACCGGTCCTTGTCCGGATCGGCGAATATGTCGGCGTACTCGGGCAGGTAATCTGAGATCTGCGCCTGGGCGCCGGCGATCAGGCCGTCATCGATGGCGATGCCGATCAATGCCGAGTTGACGCTCTTGGTCACCGAGAAGCACTCGTGCTTGGTCTCTCGGTCGTAGTCATAGAACGTGCCGCCCGAGCTGTATCCCGGAAAGTACTCTTCCAATAAGAGCACGCCGTCTCGGACGATGAGCACGCTGTGGACGTTGGGGTACGTACCGTCCTCGACCAGGGCGATTAGCTCGCGGATCGGCTCCAGGTCGAACCCGTAGTCGGAAAGATGGCCGGTGTCCCAGCCGTCCCCGGTATTCTCGGGGACCGTGTACCGGTAGACGCCATCGATATCGGTCGGCGAGTCTCCGCCGCAGCCGATGGCTAGCCCGAAGATGATGGGCGTGATGAGTCGGAAGAGGTGCAACCGGCGGGAAATTCGCGTCCGGGACGGTGCCATAACCGCTGCCTCCTCGAAGCCTGACAGTAGCTGTCGTCCTTTGGGGAACACTACGTACCGGCTAAGAGTAGGGGTTCGCCGCGGGCCGCTGCAACGTTCTTGGGGTTTGATACGTCATATAGGGTAGAGATAGCAGTATTAGACGTACGTGAAGGGGCCGCCAGGATCGGCCCGAGCGACGCAAGTCGTTGATGGGGAAGGCGTTAAGGTGGTAGCTATGTCTTTAGATCGTCGAAACTCGGTACTTCAGAAGGTGCGGGCCATGGTCGGTAGCGCCTTCAAGTACCTGATCGGGCTGTCCTACCGGTCCAGCCGGGCATGGTCAGCCTTCCTGTCATAACGGGAAAGTAGCCCCCGTCGTTAGCGGCGCGGGGATCGGGGCAGGCGGTCTTGAGGAGGAGGCAGCCAGAAAAGCCGTCAGCCCCGCTCCCCGCGACGTTTTCTACCCCACGTCCTATATCCGGAACAGGTACTGGAACTTGGCGAAGAACTGGCGCTCGGTCTGCGTAAGGCCGCCGGGCTCGCTGTAGTCTACGTAGCCGTGCGTCGAGCCGATGTAGAACATGCTGAAGGGGTTCAGCCTGTAAGTGATTAGCGGTTCGAAGCTGAGGGCCTTGTTGAAGTCGTCGTACTGCACCACGAGGCGCACGAAGAACTCGCGGGTGAACTGGAAGACGGTGCGGGCACGCAGGATGTAGCCGCTGAAGTACTCTTCGCCGCTGTCGCGGTCGTGCAGTTCCGAGTACTGAAGCGACGGCTGGATCACCCACCGCGTTAGCGGCTTGACTTCGAACCAGACCTCGACGTCCGTACCCACGCCCGGCGCTGGCGGGTCGGTGAAGCGGGCGATCCTGTCGCCGTGTCTGACCATGAGGCCGGGCCGGAAGACTTCGCTGAAGCCCGACTCGGCGATGATCGTCCAGTTGCGCTGCCCTTCGAAGTCGATGCCGCGGAATCGCTCTCGAGCCAATGCGTACTCGAACAGGGTGAAGGTTTCACCCAACCAGGTGATCTGGAGGTTGGCCGCGAGGATGTCGTCTTTGCGTAGCCAGTCCCAGTTCCAGATCCGCTGGGTGAAGATCAACGGTTGCAGTCGATGGATGAAGCGGCTGCCAGGAAAGAACTGCAGCCCTTGGATCATCGTGAAGCGATGGAAGTCGTTGCGGTTCTCGAAACCCAGGTCGGCCCGGAAGGTCGGGCTCGAGTTCCACAGGTCGAAGTCGAAGAACCAGGTGCGCGCGTTGCGCTCGACGCTCACATACCATGCGTGTCCCCAATACGATTCTCCGTCGTACGTCCCCGTGTACCCCTTCTTGCCGAACCTGACGTCGCCGATCCCCTCGGTCAGCGTCGCGTCGTACGGTTCGCGAGTGTAGCTGGCCAGCGCCTGGTACTCGAGACTGTAGTTCTCCAGGAAGCGCAGCCGCCCGTCGATTCCTCCCGCGGTGCCCGATCCGCTGTTCCCCTCCAGGCGCCGGTCGGTCAGTATCGCGCCTATGTACGAGTCGCGCCAGAAGGTCTGCTGGAGGCGCCCGATGTTCGATAGACTCCTCCCTGCCATACCGACGTAGCTTCGCTCCTGGAACGGCAACAGGATCGGCGAGTTCTCGTCCAGGCCGCCCAGGTAGGCCAGCGTCGTACGCCCCATGCGCCCGATCAGCTTGCCGGTCACCAGCGGGTCGTTGATCTGCCGCGTGTACAGGACCTGGAAATACGACTGGAACAGGTCGCTCCCTTCCTGGAAGAAGGGCCGCTGCTCCGGAAAGAAGAGGGCGAACGTCGTGTTGACGTCGATCTGGGCGACGTCGGACTCGACTTGGCTGAAATCCGGATTGAGCGCCAGCTCCGTCGTAGTCCCGGATGCGAACGGGTAGCGGGCGAAGAGCGACAGCTCGCCGGCTGGGTCGTCGCTGCTGAAGCCCGAGCTCGAGTCCTCGGCGTCGGCGATCTCTCCCGTTTGCGAGGCGACAACCGCCGGCATCAGCTCCAGGGCACCGCCCGGCTTGACCCCTTGGATCCCGGTCAGCGTCCCGAACTGGCATACCATGCAGGGGTCGTCACGGCTGATGCTGGCCCAGCTGTGCTGCGCGCGGCTGTCCCGTGGCCAGGTTCGCCAGAACGTCGCTCGCCACTCCTGCACCTCGCGATCCGGAAAGCGCAGGCTCTTGAACGGGATGGCCATCTCGATCTGATAACCTTCGTCCGTGATCTTTGCCTCGCTGTAGAAGATGATATCGAAGCGGAAGTCTTCTCCCGCGTTTGCGGACCAGCGTGTGTCGGCCTGCACGCCTAGAGGGTTAACAAACAGGAAGTACGCCCACGATGCGTCGCCGTAGGTGTCGAGCAGGATGCCGAAGTAGTCGTCGTTCGATATCTCGTCTCGATCGCGAAGCGAGGCGCGGATCTCGCTCGGGTCGTCGTAGGCGATGAAGCCCAGATACAGGTATTCGTCGTCGTAGGTGACCAGCACCTCGCTCTCTACCGGAGGCTTCTTGCCTTCGTCTGGATAAAAGACGGCGAAGTTCGTCGCCCGTG
>CAYFSW010000124.1:0-69086 GCA_964345885.1 uncultured Gemmatimonadota bacterium
GCGGCGCGCCGCACCCATTTCGACTTGCGCCTCGAGATCGGCGGTACCCTGGTCAGCTGGGCGGTCCCCAAGGGCCCGAGCGCCGACCCGGGCGCCAAGCGGCTGGCCGTCCATGTAGAGGATCACCCGCTCGAGTACGGCGAATTCGAGGGGGTGATCCCGAAGGGTGAGTACGGGGCCGGGGGCGTGATCATCTGGGATCGCGGCCGCTACGAGCCGGTGGGCGAGACCGAGGACTCGGAAGAGGCGCTGAGGCAGGGGGTCCAAGAGGGGAAGCTGGACTTCGTCCTCTACGGCGAGCGGATGAAGGGCCGCTGGACGCTAGTGCGTATGAAGGGTCGAGAGGGCGAGGACAACTGGCTGCTGATTAAGAAGAAGGATGTGCACGCGGAGCCAGGTGAGCCCGAGGGTCTCGTGGAGCGCTACCTCGATTCGGTGGTCTCCGGCCGCGGCCTGGACGATCCAGCGCTCGGTGCGCCCGACTCCGACGAGGAGGCGAGCCGCCCTCCCGTGGATACACGGCCCATGCTGGCGCAGAGCAGCGCGTCATTGCCGACCGGCGAGGCTTGGTGTTTCGAGCTGAAGCTGGACGGCATCCGGGCCGTCGCTTGGGGCCGGCCGGCTGGCGCAGCCCGCATCTATTCGCGCCGCGGTACACGCCTCGAAACCGCCTTCCCCGAGGTCGCCGACGCCGTCGAGCTGCTCGCGCGCCGCGCCAGTAGCGAGTTCGTGATCGACGGCGAGATAGTCGCTGCTGCGACCGAAGGCGGTCCCAGCTTCGAGGACCTGCAGCCCCGCTTCAACCTCCGCGAGGCTGGAGAGATCGCCCGTGGTGCCAGAGCCCAACCCGCCGAGATGTACGTCTTCGACCTCCTCTGGCTGGACGGTGAAGATCTCCGCGACCAGCCGCTCTCAGGCCGCAAGGACAGGCTGCGTCCGCTGCTCAAATCGGCGGGTCACAACCTCCACTACCTGCCCCACGATGTGGCCAGCGGCGTCGCCCTGAGGAGCCGTGCCCGACAGGAAGGGTGGGAAGGCGTAGTCGCCAAGCGCTTGAAGGGCCGCTATTACTCCGGCGAACGCACCGCCGATTGGGTCAAGGTTAAACAGCTGGCTCGCCAGGAGTTCGTGGTCGGAGGCTGGACCCAGCCCCAGGGCGGCCGCCGCGGGTTCGGCGCGCTCGTCGTGGGCTACTACGAGGTCGACGGAGCCGACAGGCACCTCCACTGTGCCGGTCGCGTCGGCAGCGGCTTCAGCGATGCCGACCTGGGGCGGATCAAGAAAGAGCTCGACGCCCTGGCCAGCCACGACACCCCTTTCATCGAGGTACCGGAGGATGTGAAAGACGCCCGCTGGGTTCGCCCCGAACTCGTGGCGGAGGTCAAGTTCCAGGAGTGGACCCGCGACGGGCGACTGCGACAGCCCGTCTTTCTCGGCCTGCGCAGCGACCGCGACCCCGCCAGGGTCGTACGGGAGGGTACGCCCGCCCATTCGCCTGCCAGCCCCAAGCTCGAGCGAACGCCGCAGATCGAATCGTTGCTACAGACCCTGGAAACGCTCGAGCGTGCCGGCGAGGACGGAGACGTTATCGTCGACGGCCGGCGCCTCAAGCTCACCAACCTCCAGAAAACGTTCTGGCCGGACATAGGAGCGACGAAGGGCGAACTGCTGCGCTACTACCTGTCCATGGCGCCCGCCATTCTGCCGGTTGTCAGCGGCCGGCCGCTGACCCTCGAGCGATACCCTAACGGGATCACCGGCGCGTTGTTCTACCAGCAGCGGACGGCCGGGCCCGTCCCGGAGGGTGTCCAGACGGTGACGCTCGACGTCGATGGCGAGCCAGCCGAGCGGGTCGTTGGCGGTGACCTCTACACGCTGCTCTATACGGTCCAGCTGGCGGCCATCTCGCAACATGTCTGGCCTTCGCGAGTCGGATCCCTCGACGAGATGGATTACACCGTCCTCGACCTCGACCCCGGCGAAGGTGTCCCCTTCTCCGCCGTCTGCGAGGCGGCCCTGGCGACGCGTGAGCAGCTGCAGCGCCTCGGGCTACGCGGCTATCCTAAGACCTCCGGCGCCAGCGGCATGCACATCGTCATCCCGCTCGAGAAGGGGACGAGCTACGAGACGGGCCGCCTGCTGGCTGAGCTCGTCGCCCAGCTCGTCGCCCAAGCGCAGCCCGACCTCACCACCGTCCAGCGCGTCGTCGCCAAGCGCGGACCGCGGGTCTACCTCGACTTCCTTCAGAACCGGCGCGGCGCCACGGTAGCCTCGGCTTACTCGGTCCGGCCGCGCCCGGGCGGGACCGTTTCCGCCCCGCTGAGCTGGGCCGAGCTCGAGACGGGGATCGAGCCGGGCCACTTCGACCTGCGATCGATGCGCGAGCGCGTCGATGCCGTGGGCGACCTCTGGGTCGCGTGTCGAACCGATGCGAACGACGTTCGCGAGGTTCTCGAGCTTCTGTGAACGAATTTTCGTGTCGTGGCAAATTTCTTGTGAAATCGAGCCGCCGCATAGGCGATGTATTCGTACTTCGCAACGTGGATGTTACGTAGAGTAAGCATTTGCGTGACTGAAACACTTTTATTTGGAATTCAGAAGTTTATGCAAAATCCGCCGGCGGTTGCGAGTCGGCCCGTCCACATAAATCGTTAATCCATAACAGCTTAGCGGACAGGCCCCGAACGGCTGTTCGATGCCCGCGGCCTTGCGTACACCTGACGCCGCTTGTATAATGGGCCCGCTTCGAAGCAAATAACTCGCTGCTCTACGGACCTTTCCGGGGATTTTCTGCAGAGCGGCCCTTTCCGATAAATCCGGAATTTTTGTAGCCGTATCTCGGCGGAGTCGACGTGTGCCCTGAACTTAGAGGACCTGACCGAATGCCTGAGTCACGTTCAGTTAACCTCGTAGTAAATCTTCCGGCGGATTTGGCAGACGAGGTGGAGCGTGTACAACAGTCCGATCCAGAATTCATCGAGAGAGTCCTGGCCTATGGGTTAGTCCGGCGAGCGGTGTTTGCTCGTCTGCAGGGCGTCGCAGCCCTGCACCGGCCGTCTGCGTCGTCAGTCGAGTCGACGAAGCTCGAGACGACGTTCGAGTTGACGTAGGCGGCCGGCCCTCCCCCCGCCGAGGGCGTATCGCTCTGCTTGTTCCTGGCACAAGCCCGCGATCCTTGACCGGCACCCGCGCGAGCTTTAGCATCGTGCTGGTGGCCTGTTGCTGTCGTGCGACGTGGTCGCCCTTGGCGAGGAGGGGAGGTATGACGAGGCGAACGGGAAAGGGCGAGCCGCGAAAGCCCCGCAAGCCAGTTGCCGAATCGGAAGAAGTTCTCCGAGCGAAGTATCTGGACTACTGCTCGGCGCGTCTCTGTGATGTCTTCATGGAGCTGGAGGAGGAGCGGGTCTTTGAGCTCGCCCGCTTGGCCGAAGAGAAGGCCGGCGTCGTGCAAGGCGCGTTGAGCTTTAAGCGTATAGCCGACCTGCTGGTCGAGAAACTGATGGACGACCTCGCTCTTCCCGAGTTCGCCGCCTGGGCGAAGGCTTACCAAGAGAACCCCGAAAAATTCGATCCCTACCTGCTGGGTCTCTGGAAGACGATGGTCGAGTCGCCCGCCACACCTTGATCGCAGCTCGGCCCTTTGGCGTTGCGGTTCTGGACGCTCTAACTTTATTGTGGGCAACGTGTTGGACACACCGTCCAGGCCCGCGGGCAGAGTGGAGAGGCTGGCCAGTGGTGCGTGAGCAGCGGCAAGAGGACGAGACGATCCAGATCGGCAAATGGAAGGTCGAGCTGCGGTTGGCCACGGCGCGGATCGAAGGTGGCGGGCCGCTGAACGTCGTCGAGGAGTGCGGTGGCCACTGCTGTCGCCACGGAGTATATGTATCGCTGCCGGACCGTGAGCGGATTCTGGAGTACGCGGACCGCGTTCAGGCGCTGATGGATGGGACGCAGACGGCGGACACGACGCGGTGGTTCGAGGATGCTATCGAGCAGGACGAGGACTACCCGGGTGGTCTCTGTGTGGGGACGGCGACGTACGAAGGTAAGTGCGTATTCCTGAATGCCGAGGGGTTGTGCGTTCTCCAGGCGCTGGAGCCGCAACTCGGCCTAGCGGAGGGCGAGCGGCTGAAGCCGTTCTATTGCAGGCTGTTCCCGCTGGTGACGTCGTGTGATCTCCTGGAGTTCGACGATTTGTGTGACGGGGTTCGGCCCTGTTGTACGCTGGCGTCGGACGGGGCGACGTCCGCGATCGACGCCTATGCGTATGAGTTCAAGGAGGTGCTGGGCGCGAGCGGCTACGAAGAGTTGCGTCGGCGGGCGGAGGAACTGGGGACGGAGCAAGCCGCGACGCGGTCGGGCGGCTAGCCGGCAGCGACGACCTGAAGGCCCACCTTTCTGACCCTGGGGCCATCGAACTCGGCTAGGAAGACGGCCTGCCAGGTCCCCAGGACGATATCGCCGTCCGCCACGAGCAGCGTGGCCCCTGGGTTGATCAGGCTCGTCTTCACATGAGAGTCCGAGTTGCCTTCGGCGTGTCGGTAGGCGGCCTCAGCGTGGGGTACGAGTTCGCCGAGTTTCCAGGCGATATCCCGAGCGACGTTTGGGTCGGCACCTTCGTTTACCGTCAGCCCGCAGGTCGTGTGGAACGACCAGAGGTGTGCCACGCCCTCGTTGACGCCTGCGCGGCGCACCGCCTCGCGGACCTGTCCGGTGATCTCCACCAGTTCCTCGCGACTCGAGGTCCGGATCTCAAGAGTCTCCATACGGGGCGGTCTTCTCCTCTGAGCTCGTGTCCTGGCTCGCGCTGGCGTCGGCCCCCTCCGGGGTTTCCGGTTCGTCGGAAGCGGGGGCGGATTCGGCGCTTTCGGGGTCCGGCGCGAAGAACTCGGTCGGGTGGGGTGCAATGCGCTTCAGTTCGGGTCCCGTGTCCGCCTCCTTGCTCGCCTGGGCGATCTCCGACTTGACCTCGTTCAGCGCCTTCTGGAACTCGCGCAGGCTCTTGCCGATCGCCTGTGCGATCCCGGGCAACCGTCGTGGCCCGAAGAAGATCAGGGCGAAGGCGAGTATTAGGATGAACTCTGCCCAGCCGATATTGCCTATACCCATGCGACCATGCTGCTGCTAAAGGTTCGCGTTGTGTGGGACCGAGTAAATATAGGGCGTCGGGTCGGAATTGGGGATTCAGGGGTTCAGGGAGTCAGGGATTCGGGGAGTAGGGAATGGGAACGCCGGCAATCCGTGGCATCCGTGGTATCGGGGACTTGGGGATTCCCGGAATCCCAGAATCTCCGAATCCCGAACTCTCAACCCCCCGGTTCCCAAGCGCAGAAGGGGTCCGACTCCATGACGTCGCCGGTCATGCCGTAGGCCCGGGCCCGCGAGCCGCCGCACATCCAGCGGAATTCACAGCGTCCGCACTTCCCTTTCAGCCGGTCCATGTCGCGCAGCTCGGCCAGCTGTGGCGAGTTCCTGTAGATGGAGGAAAGCGGCTCGTCACGGACATTGCCGAGTGTGGGGTGAGGCAGGAAGCCTGCCGGGTAGACCTCGCCCTTGTGGGAGACGAAGATGACGCCGTTCCCGTCTCGCACGCCGAATCCCATGCGCATGGCCAGCTTCTCGATCTCGGCCCGGGGCATCCCCTCCTCGAGCTTTCGCTGCAGCCAGTATCGGCGGTAGTGCGGTGCCTCCACCGTACCGACGTGGAACGGCGCGTCGGCGGCGGTCTCGTACACCCAGGCGCAGAGCTCTTCCATGTCCTGCGCCGAGGGGATCCCCAGCTCTTGGCCGCGTCCCACCGGCACCAGCATGAAAAGGCTCCAGCGCCGGACCGGCGGGGCGTATTCGGAGCTCAGCAGTCCGAACATCTCCGGTAGGTGCGGCAAGGTCTCGGTTGTGACCGTCGTGTTCACCTGGACCGGGATACCGAATTCGCGCGCCCAGCCCAACGCGTTCATCGAGTTGGCGAACGTCCCGGTCACCCTGCGGAAAGAGTCGTGGACCTGCTCGGTCGGGCCGTCCAGGCTCGTCCCCATGGCGGATACGCCCAGCTCTTTGAATTTCTCGACCACATCACGGGTCAGGGTGGGCGTCGTGCTGGGCGTTATGCTGACGGGTAAACCGATCTGGCGTCCGTAAGCGATCAGATCGAAGAGATCGGGCCGCTTCATCGGGTCGCCACCGGTGAGGATGATCATGCTCCCCATCTCTTTGACGTCCCGCAGCAGCGCTTGGCCCTCCTCGGTGGAGAGCTCGAGCGGGTCCCGGTGTGGGATCGCCGAGGCGCGGCAATGGATGCAGTCCAGGTCGCAAGCGATGGTCATCTCCCAGTAGACGTTCCGCGGCGCGTGCTGGAAAACGTACCCCGGATAGTCGGTCTTTTTGACGAGTTCTGCTTTCAGGCCCATTGTTCGGTAGCCGGTGGCCGGTAGTCGGCAATCGGTGGTCGCTGAGCTGTGGTGGGATAGGCACCACTGATCACCGATTACTGATCACCGATCACTTTCCGCAACAGGGCACCAAAAATACAAGAAACCCCGGATTTTGCCATGCAACAGGAGACGCTCCCCTTGACCGTCGGGGAATCGCCGCTCGACGAGGCGCGGCCGGTGAGTGGCTCGCGGCAGACGATGACCCACTTGGCCTCGCCGATCGATGTCAATCTCCGCGGCTCGGTGTTCGGCGGTGTGATCCTGGCTCTAGTGGACAAGATCGCCTACGTGTGTGCCACGCGGCATGCCGACTGCCCGACGGTGACGGCGTCGTTCGATCAGGTGGACTTCCGCGCACCGATCGACATCGGCGAGATCGTGACGCTCCAGGCGTCGGTCAACTACGTTGGGCGTACCTCGCTGGAGATCGGCGTGCGTGTCACGGCGGAATCGGTGACGGGCGGCGCCCCGCGCCACACCAACTCGTGCTACGTAACGATGGTGGCGCTGGACGAGGGGGGTAAGCCACAGCCGGTGCCGAAGTTGATAATCGAGGACGAGGTGCAATTGCGGCGCTATCAGGACGCGCTGGAGCGGCGGAAGGCACGGCTATCCTTGGCAGAGGAGAGACGAAAGCGGAGGCGCTGATTTCAATATCCATTATCCGACATCCATTGATCAGATGTTCAAGGTCTATTCAGCTGTCGGGTGCCGAGTCCCAATATCCAAAGGACAGTAGCGCATCCGACAGGTCGTACTTGTTCGCATGGGCGTCGGATATTGAGACCTGATACTCGAATAACCCTCGAGATATGGTCGATGGATGTCCGATATTGAATGTCGAGGATGGCGCGAGGCGAAGCCGAGCGTCCGCTCTTACCTAGTGGACCCCGCCCTGCAGCGCCTTCACTACATCGGAGCCGTAGAAGACCTCGATGTACTTCGCCTGGATGTCCGTGACCCTACGGACCGCCCAGACCAGCTCGACGTGGTTGGGCTCGGTGGCCGGATGGAGAGGCCTCATCCTGGCTTCCTCGGGCGTGCGATTCCCCTTCCTGTGATTGCAGCGCGTGCAAGCCGTGAGCACGTTGTCCCAGGTGTTGTCACCGCCGCGGCACAACGGTAGCAGGTGATCCCGGGTGAGGAACTCGCGGTGCCCGAGTTCGCGGCGGTGCCGCCCGCAGTATTGGCAGGTGTAGTGGTCGCGGGCGAACAGGAAAGTATTGGTCACATGGCGCCGGAAACGCCGCGGGACGTGCACGTACCTGACCAGGCGGATGACGACGGGGGCCGGAAAGACCAGGCTTTCCGACCTGAAGAATCGCGACTCGTCGACCTCTAGGGCCTCGGCCTTTCGGTCGATGACCAGGCGTAAGGCTCGCCGCAAGGGGACGATCGTGAGCGGTTCGTAGGACGCGTTGAGCGTCAGACACCCCATGACTTCACATTGCCCTTTCAGGACGCACGAGGAGAGTGCTGATACTTGTCGGGCGGGCCACGTTTGTCAAGGACGGGACGGCCGCCCGCCCGCCGGGGAAGTCCCTGGTATCACAGGCATTGGCCATGCCCGTCTAATGTTAGACACCAGGTGGCTGCGAATGTGCCAATTCCGGGTCGGGAACGCCGCGCGCCGGCTAGCGGTCGCGCATCTCGATGGGCTGGACGGGGTACTCGACGTGGAAGTAATGCCGGGAGCTTTCGTGGTGCAGATGGATGTGGACCACGATGACACCGTCGGTCGTCTCACGGTTGAAGCGGCTCACCACGACGCTCTTGGAGAGGCTGACCGTACCCAGGTCGGCGATATCCTCCGGGTACTCCATGTGGTCGGCAAAGTAAGCCTCACACATGGTGATCAGATTGTGCAGGTCCTCTACGGCGGCGGCGTCGTATGCCCGCTCTCTAGCCCGGCTGTACTTGGGCATGGCGATAACCGCGAGCAGCCCGATGATGAGGATGACGACGAGTAGTTCGATCAGCGTGAAGCCGCGTCGGCTGGTCAGCATGGTCTTGACTCCGCTACATCTACGCTCGCACGCTCGGCCGGGCCGCAGCACGGCGCAGGCCGGCGGAGCGTGGAGGGTGAAACCCCGGCACCCGGCTACTCTTAACTATCTGTCCTGCAGATAGTTACGGAAAAACGCGGGCGGGTGGCGGCAGGATGCAGTGCCGCCGACGCGTTGCATTGGGAACACCGGCAATCTAAGTGCCTCCGCCCCTAAAGCAAGTTTACGGGATCCCGGTCGATTTCGAGCCGCAGGTCGCCAGCGGGGCGGTCGAAGTGGGTGGCGAAGTAGGCGAGCACGCGGCCCAGCGCCCTGCTGTCGTTTGACTTGAGGACGAGGTGCCAACGCCAGCGACGGCGGATACGATCGATGGGGCAAGGGGCGGGGCCCAACAGGTCGACCGGCTCGATCCCGCGTGTTTCGAGGAGTCCCAGTAGCCAGCTCGCCGCTGTGTCTGCCGCCTCCTGGACCTTCACCTCGTCCCTGGCGGAGACGACGAGGTTGGCGAGGCGGTTGTGCGGCGGGTAGAGGGGCCCGGCACGCTCTTCGAGCTCCCGAACCGCGAAGCCGTCGTAGTCGTGAGTGACGGCGAAGCGGATGGCGTAGTGCTCCGGCAGCGAGGTCTGGATTATTACGTCGCCGCCGGCCGGTCCGCGGCCGGCGCGGCCCGCCACCTGGGTGAGGAGCTGGAAGGTCCGTTCGCTAGCACGGAAGTCTGGCAGGTTGAGGCCGACGTCAGCGTTGATGACTCCGACCAGGGTCACGTTGGGGAAATCGAGCCCCTTGGCAATCATCTGGGTGCCCAGCAGGATGTCCACCTCACGCCGTTCCACGCGCCCCAGTATCTCATGGTGGGACCACTTGGCGCTCGTCGTGTCCACGTCCATGCGGGCGATCCGGGCACCGGCGAACGCCTCGCCGATCACCCGCTCGACCTGCTCGGTTCCGACGCCCCTATGGCTCAGGTTCGTAGAGCCGCAGTCGGGACACGCCTCCGGCACCGGTTCGTGGTGGTTACAGTAGTGGCACACGAGACGTGCTGGTCGCCGATGTTGGGTGAGCGACACGTTGCACCCGGGACAGCTACGCACAGCACCGCAGTCGCGGCATTGGGTGAAGTTCGCGTAGCCGCGCCGGTTCAGTAATAGGATCGCCTGCTCGCCGCGCCGCAGCCGCTCCTCGAGAGCGTCTTGCAGGGCAGGTGCCAGGACCAGCGGTCCGCTTGGTGTCTTACTGGGCTCTGCAGCGCGGGCTTGGCGCTCCGCCCGCAGGTCGATGATCTGCACGGCCGGCAACGGGCGCGCGCCGATCCGCTCCGGCAACTCGATGAGCTCCCACTTGCCCGACTTGATGTTGGACCAGCTCTCCAGCGATGGGGTCGCCGACCCTAGGAGGCAGAGGGCGCCCGCTCGGTGCGCCCGCATCGCCGCTAGTTCCCGGGCGTGGTAGCGGGGCGACGGGTCACTTTGCTTGTAGGAAGGCTCGTGTTCCTCATCGATGACTATGGCGCCGAGGTCGCGGACAGGTGCGAAGACGGCAGAGCGGGCGCCGATCACTACCCGCTTGGCCCCGTCGCGCAGAGCGCGCCAGGCGGCGTAACGCTCGCCGTCGCTCAGCGCCGAGTGCAGCAGAGCGACGTCGTCGCCGAACGCGGCGCGGAACCGACTCAGGGTCTGTGGCGTCAGCGAGATCTCGGGCACCAGCAGGATGGCACCCCGTCCGCGGTTCGACACCAGCTCCCGAAGCAGCTCGATGTAGACCAGCGTTTTACCGGAACCGGTCACGCCTTTGAGAACGAAGACGCCCGGCTGAGGGCGCTGGCTGGCTTCGACGAGACGCCGGATCGCCGCCGCCTGAGCTTCGGTGGGTTCATGCGACGTGCCGTCGACGGGGAGGTCGGCAAAAGGATCGACCTCCGCTTCCTCGGCGCGCACCTCGGCAACGCTCTTGTCCACCAGGCCCTGGACCACCGAGCGGCTGATCCCCAGCCGCGCGCTCAGATGGGCCACTTCGGAACGGCCGCCCACGGTCTCCAAGTACTCGTACAGCTCCCGCTGGCGCCGCGCGCGCCCGAAGATCTCGTCTCGCTCCTGTAGGCTGAGTAGCTCGCGTGTCAGCGACACGACCTGCCGCGTTCGGGGTCGCTGCTCCACCGCCGGGGCTTCACGCTCCACCGCCACCAGGTCCTTGGCGGCCAGCCCCTCCGCCGTCCGCGCCCAGGGGCCGGGCCCGAGTGCCTTGCGGACGCCGCTCAGTCTGACGGGGCCCTTGCGCCGCTCGAGGTGTTCCAGGAGGGTCTGCTCGGTCCGGGTCAGGCCCTCGGCCTTCACCTCCCGCCGCCGTGCCAGCAGGTCCGCCGACTCGGCGGTGAGCCGTGACGGCAGAGCGGCCCTCAGGGTTAGCCCCAGCGGCGCCACGTAGTAGTCCGCGACCCACCGGCACAGGCTCATCAGCTCATCGTCGAGCACCGGCTGTGGATCGGGGGCGTCGAGGACGTCCCGCACGGTGGCAGGAAGCTCGTGCAGGCCGCTCTCCAGCTGGTTCACCCAACCCGTGAGTTGCAGGCGCCCGAACGGCACGACCACTCGGCTGCCGGGCGCGATCTCTTCGGCCAGGCTCTCAGGTACCCGGTAGAGGAAGGTCCGATATAGCGGTCGGGGGACCGCGACGTGCGCGAATAGTGTCACCGCCGAAAAACGCCCAGGCCGGGCTCAGCGCTCAGGTGCACCCGCCCCCGAGCTATACTGATCCCGGTGAAAGGATCGTTGGCCAGCAGGGCGGCGCCGTCCAGGTCGGCGAAGTCGACCAGCGGTGCGAGCTGCGCCGCCGCGGCGATCCCCAGCGAAGTCTCGACCATACAGCCAAGCATAACGGAAAGACTATGAGAGCGCGCAGCGTGGATCATGCGCAGCGCCTCCAAGATCCCTCCGCACTTCGCCAGCTTGATGTTGATCCCGTCCACGGCGCCGACGAGCCGCGGGATGTCCGTGGCCCGCACGCACGACTCGTCGGCGATGATCGGAATGGGCGAGCGTTCGCGCACGAAGCGCAGCCCATCGATGTCGTGCGCCGCCACCGGCTGCTCGATGAGCTCGAGATCGAAGCTCTCCAGTGCCTCGATCCGCGACACCGCCTGCTTTGGGTCCCAGGCCGTATTCGCGTCGACGCGCAGGCGCACATCCGGCGCCTCCTCCCGAACGATCGACAGGATCTCCTCGTCTTGGTCGGTGCCGACCTTCACCTTCAAGATCGGGAACTCGTCCACCACCGCCTCGCGCACCTTCTGGCGCACAACCTCGGGCTCGTCGATCCCTATGGTGAAGCTCGTCCATGGGGCACGACTCGCATCGAGCCCCAACAGCCGATGCACCGGTACACCGAGCCGCTTCCCCATCAGGTCATAGAGTGCCGAGACGATGGCAGCGCGGGCGGACGACGATCCACCCAGATCGTCAAGGCAGGCGGCTTCGATCTCCTGGAGGGCGAACGGATCGCGTGCCACCTCCAGCACGCGCCTGTAGCCTTCGAGAGCAGCGCAGACGGTATCCGCCGTCTCTCCGTAGTAGGGTGAGGGGTCGGCCTCACCCCAGCCGCTCGGCCCACCCTCCTCGGTCAGACGTAGCCAGACGGCGCAACGCTCGGTATGGCCGGCCCGCGCGATGGTGAAGCGATGTTTGGTGTGGAGAGGTACGACCTCGTATTCGAGCTTCACCCTATTCTCCGGGCTTCTCCCGGGGGAAGAAGGCGACCCTGACGAAGTCGTAGGGCGGCCAGGGGCCGGTGAGATCGAACTGGAACTCGGGATGATCGGCATCGAGCTCGTCGGCGTACTCGACGAAGCTGACCCAATCGGCCCGGCTCACCAGGAAGGCCGCCGACAGAACGCGCCTGCCTTCGGCCGGGAGCGTGAAGGCGGCTCGCGATCGGCGGCGCAGAGCCGTATAGAAGCTTGCCGCCTGGTCCGCCAGGTCGCCTTCGCTGACGTCGGGCCGTCTTCCCGACGGCTGGATATGAAGTCGCATCTCGAACGCGCCGTCCAGAAAGGACAGCGCCTCATCGAAGGCGACGTGCTGGTCCTCGAGGAACTCGATGATGTGCTCTCTATCCCGAAAGACGATCCCGTACGGGGCGGGAACGATCGTCGCCCGACGCATGGCGCGCTCGATAGTGGCGCTGTGCTGCTGGATGAGCTCCCTATTCCAATCGGGGAGCCGGTAGGGGACCGTGCGGACGAGCGCCGCCATGCCGCGATGCTCGATCAGGTCGTCATCGCCCGCCGAACCGATGAGCTTGGCGAGTGCGCGCTCGTGGCCGCGGGCTCGCACGACCCCGTGGAGCAGTAGACCCTGTTGCTCGGCGGGCTGCGGCTCGTCTTGCTCGTCAGCCGTCACAGGTTGCTCGACCTCTCCCATCCTTCGCTCAGCAGCGGGTAAACGTCGTCTTGTGTCTTTGGCGTCGTCACCTCGGGGCCGTCGTGCCCGAGGTAGACGTTGATCTCGGAGCGGACCCCGAGGTCTTCCTCAGCCATATATACACCGGGCTCGATCGAGAAAGCTACGCCGGGGAGCAGTGTGCGTACGTCGTGGGTCTCGACGCCGTCGATGTTCGGCCCGAGGCCGTGGACCTCGTTGTCGATGGAGTGGCCGGTCCGGTGGTTGAAGCGGTCGATGAAGCCGGCTTTCTCGATGACCTCACGGCTCGCCGCGTCCACGTCGCAACCGCGTAACGGTGTCTCGGGATTGCCGAAGTGGTCCACCGCGTACTTGACCGCCGCCTCCCGGGCGCCGTGAACTGCCCGCCACACCTCCTGCACGCGGCCAGGGATCTCGGTTCCCATGAAGCCCATCCACGTCTGGTCGGCGAACACCGAGCCGGGTTCCCGCGCCCACAGGTCGATGAGCAGGACGCGGCCCTCGACGATTGGCGCGGCGCCCTGTGGGGTCGGTTCGTAGTGGCCGTCGGCGGCGTTGGCGCCGACGCCGACGATCGTGTCGCCTTCGACCAGCCCCGCATCGTCCATCATCTTCAAGATGGACTCCTTGAGGCCCCATTCGCTGAGGCTGACCCCGGAACGCACCGCCTCCGCCGCCTGCTTGTAGGCGCGGGCCGCAATGTTCGCTATGGCCTTCGATGTCCGCCGGTGGCTCTCCAGTTCGTCTGGCGTCCAGGTCGCCGCGAACATCGTCGCCAGGTCACCCGACTCCACCGGGTGTACCCCCGATCGTCTGATCAGGTCGAGCACGCCGGCTGGCACGCGGTCGAGCTGCGGGACCTTGTCGTCTTCCGAGTACTCCACGGCGAGGCGTAGCCCCGGCGTCAGCAGCTCCGCCAGCGTCTTCTCCAGCTCCTGCCACTTGAAGTAGACGCGTATCGCGCCCGGCCATTCACTCCACGGTGGCACCTCCAGCGAGTGGGCGACGGCCACCGGCACCCCCTCGACCGGGATGAGCACGAAGTAGCGGCGGCTCAGCGGTTGCCCGAGTCCTAGCACTCGGCCGGCGACCGGGTTCGTCGCGTGGTAGTCGTAGAGCAGCCAGCCGTCCAACTCGCTCTCGCGTAACGCCGCCTGGATCGCCCGTAGCCGGTCCGGATCGATGTGTGCGCGTTGTGCCGTATGAGCCATTGCGATTCAGTCCCCTTGGGTCCGCTCGTCGTCTTCCTCGTCGCGGGCGCCGTTCGCCTTAGTCCCGCGGATCAGCGTCACACCGATCGTACGCTCCTGGCCTAGCAGACTGCGTATCTCGTATTCGCGCGCCACAGCCCCCTTCAGTCCGCGCCAGCCCCATCGCCGCCAGGCGCGCCACAGGATCGCCAGCTTGTCGGCCAGCGTGAACAGCTCGGCCAGTTTCGTGAATGTGCGGCCGCGGATCAGGAAGGGGAAGACCTGATCCGACCAGTCCTCGACCTGCAGGTCGACCACGTCGGCGCCGCGCAGCGCCTGCTTCCATTCGACCAGCAGCAGCGGGGGGGCGCCGATATGCTGGATCAGGATGCGGCGCTGCTCCTGGTCGACATGGCCGGTCCAGACCAGGCCGATGAGCACGACTTTCCCGTCCGCCCGAGTTACGCGGCCCAACTCGGCCACCGCTTTGAGCGGGTCGGCCGAACTGGCCAGCCCCAGCTCGCCGATCGTCAGGTCGAACACGCCGTCTTGGTACGGCAGGTCGTCGACAGGCGCGTTTTGGTAGTGGACCTTCGAGTCGACACCCTCGTCGCGGGCACGTTGCTCCGCTACCTCGATCGCCGCCGGGTCCGGGTCGACGCCGGCGACGTCCGCCGGGTAATGCTTGGCGAAGAAGTTGGCCACCGCCCCGCGTCCGCAGGGGACGTCGATCAGCGAGTTCGGCGCCTCGGTCTCGGACAGGCCAGTGAGCTTCGCGATCTGGCGGTAGAGCTTCTGGTCACCGGAGGAGAACCCCCGGGAGCGGCTCAGACGCAGTAAATCAATCATCGAGGGCCCGCGTTCCGGGGCCGGCGGTGAGATTGGAGGTGAAGCCGCGTCTTGGTCCTCGCCTGGGAGCATGGGCGGAAGTATAGACTGGCCCCGAATAGGGGTCAACTCAGATCGAGGCCAGCCAGAGCCGTGATGTGGGCGAGCCCACAGTCGGCCAGCAGACGCAGGTCGTACCCCCCTTCCAAGACAGAGACGACCCTGCCCCCGCAGTACGAGTCGGCGACCTCGGTAACTCTCCGGGTCAGCTCGTGGTAGTCGGCCGGCTCGAGTGTGAGTCCGGCGAGTGGATCGCCGCCGGCGGCGTCGAAGCCGGCGGAGATGAAGATGATGTCAGGGCTGAGTCGGGAGGTCGCGGCCTCGATTCCATCCAGTAGCGCCTTGACGTAGCCCGCGGCAGGGAGGCCCGGTGGCACGGGGAGGTTCAGGGTCGCGCCTTCGCCGGGGCCATGACCGCGGTGCATGCTCTGCCCCGTGCCCGGGTAGTGCGGCCACTGGTGCATCGACAGGTAGAATATGTTGGGATCCTCGTAGAAGATCGCCTCGGTCCCGTTTCCGTGGTGGACGTCCCAGTCGATGATCAGCGCACGCTCGAGACCCTTGCTCTGAGCGTAGCGGGCACCGATCGCCACGTTGTTGAACAGGCAGAAGCCCATCGCTCGGTCTTCGCTGGCGTGATGGCCCGGCGGCCTCGCGAGGCAGAAGGCGTTTGCGGCGCTGCCGTCAAGCAGCGCATCGACCGCGGTCAGCACGGTGCCGGCCGCCGCCAGCGCCGCGTTCCACGAGCCGGGCGACACAGCTGTGTCGGCGTCAAGGTGCACGATACCGCCGAGTGCGGCGGAACGGCGAACCGCCTGGCTTACTCGTTGGACGTGCGAGACAGGGTGCACCAGCGTGAGGTGCTCATCGGCGGCGTGTGCGCACTCGACGCGTTGGACGCGCGTCTCGAATCGCGTCAGCGAGTCGTCCAGCGCTGCGTGTAACGCCCGGAGTCTGTCCGCTCTCTCTGGATGTCCCGGCCCGGTGTCGTGCTGCTCGCAGTCGGGATGGTAGACGACCAAAGTCGGTGCTCTAGGCATCACGATGACTCAATATCCATTATCCGACACCCACTGACCAGATGTTCAAGGTGTTTTCAGGTGGCAAGAATCAAGTCGCAACATCCATCGAGACAAGAGTGCGGCCAGCCGGTCATCCTTGTGCCGGTGGACGTCCGATATTCATACCTGACACTCGAACAAACCTCGAGATTTGGGAAGTGGATGTTGATTACTGGATATTGAGATAGACAGCCGCGCTCCTAGTCGCGCGCCAGTCGCCGGAGCAAGTCCGGATGGCGACGCCAGAAGTAGCCGATCATCGAGGCGCCGGCTAGGAAGTTGCCCACGAGCACGGCCGGCCAGTTGACCGCGCCGAGCACCGGCTCGACGAAGGCCAGGACGTACGTGTAATAGACGAACTCGAAGAAGACTACGAGGAAGAAGGTGCCCGGGATCATCAGCGGCGGCGTTCGCTCGAACAGCGCGACGGCCCACGCGACCATGAGGCCGGCAACTATGAAGGCCAGCCCGTGAAACAGCGTGTAGCCGGCCACCAGGCCGACGATCGAGCCCGAGGCCGATGCGGGCCCGCCAAATAGGCGCGCGCCCAGCAAGGCCGGGGTGTGGAAGGGCTGGCCCGCCAGGGTGTCGGTGACGAAGAACCATAACGCCAGGGCGGCGGCGCTGAGCAGGCCGCCGACGGTACCCTCGAGAGCGAGCGCCGACATCGCCGGTTTGGCGCCGAAACGATCTGACCCCGAGATCTGCATAAGCCCTTTAAGCTGTTCGTGGTTGGGCGGCGAGTCGTCTTTTTAGGAACGGGTGTGAAAAGGAGCGGGTTCCGCTGCGTGACACTTCAATATCCAATATCCGACATCCAGTGGCCACATGTTCAAGGTGTAAGCAGGTGGCGGTTATCAAGCCCCAATGTCAATCCCGGCAAGGATACACGGCCAACGCTTCATCCTTACCCGCTGGGCATCGGACATTAAAACCTGACACTTGAACTGTCCTTGGGATTCGATGATCGGATATTCGTTACTGGATATTGAAATGACCCACCGCAGTTCAGCTGATCTCCAGTGTCGGCATGCGGGCGCGCAGATACTGCTCGCAATCGCGGATCGGGTAGAGTAGCACGTGCCAGCGCGGGTCCGGCAGGGCGAGGGGCGCCGTCTCGGCCAGGAGCCAGCGGCTCAAGTCGTCGGCGACGTCGATGGTCTCGGGATCGGCTCGGCCTTCGATGCGCGCCAGGGCCCAGTAGATGTCGTGACCGCCGGGCGGCCGCAGTCGCAGGTACCAGCTGTAGACCTCGCCCACCTCGGGTCGCAGAGGCTTGAAGATGGAGGAACGTTGGCCGGCGCTCATCCCCAGGGTCACCTCCATCGCCGTCGGAGACAGGAACTGGGTGCGGTGGCTCTTCACCAGGCCGGCGGCGCGCCCCGATTTCAACAGGCCCGGATCGATGGCCAGCCGGCCGTCCACAAGCAGCCAGCCCGTGCCCGGGCTCTCCGTCGACCACCGCCTGGCCAGGCGCCGCTCGATGATCGATCGATGCAGCTTGACGGCGGACCGCCCCAGCTCGGCGAGCCTGATCGGGTGGAGGTCGCTGGCCTCCGCCTGGCTGTCGATCAGCGCCGCTTCCGGTAGGCCGAGCTCGAGGAAGCGATCGGGAGGCAGCAGGGCGTGAGGGAAGGCGAGGATCTCCTCCTCGACCACCGCCCAGGTCGTGAACTCGCGCTCGCTGCGCCTCCGGATGACCGCCGCCACGTAGCCGTGGACGATGGGGACGACGCCGAGATATCCGCCGATGCGGGTGTGCTCTATCCCGTCGAGAAAGAACTCGAAGCCCGATTCGAGCGGCGAGCCGACGGGGTGAGTCGCGAAGCTTCCGTCACCCTCGACTATCTCTGCCTCACCGAAGGCGGTCGGCTCGGGCGGTGGCTCGAGTTGCGGGCCGCCGCCCCGGATCGGGCGCCAGCCGGAGCCAAGCCCGTCACCCAGGTCGAGCAGGCGCCGCCAGATGGCGGCCCCCCCGCTCGGTTGATCTGGGCGCTCGAGCCCTCTACTTTCGCCAGGCATGGGTCTTATGAATAGGAGTTCCCGGCTCTGTCTACAACGGGTCCGCGAGGCTCGAACCCTGGCG
This sequence comes from uncultured Gemmatimonadota bacterium, assembly GCA_964345885.1. Classification (GTDB taxonomy): domain Bacteria; phylum Gemmatimonadota; class Gemmatimonadetes; order Palauibacterales; family KS3-K002. Next base: position 18,075 of record CAYFSW010000124.1, read on the forward strand.
GCGCTGGTCGCGTTGGCTCTGCTTTCCGGGTGCGACAATGTCGAGTGGGGCGGCATATCGGTCGAGCTGCGGGAGCCCGTGTATGAGATCGCCGATTCGAGTGCGGCGCTCGACAGCGTGGCCGAGCCGCCTCCCTTGGCGATGCCCACCGGGCCGCTGCTCTTCCATGTGCGGCAAACCGATGAGAACGGCAGCGCGGTTATCGAGCCGGTGGTCGAGATATCGGCGGACGAGCTGAGGGCAGTAGGGCCGCTACGGGCCGGGCGCGCGCCCGAGTACGTTGACGAGTTCATCGCCCGCTACTACGGGACCGACCAGGCGTACACCCTGTTCCGCGGCGGCGCCCGTGTCGGGACCTTCTACGTACGCGCGCCTGCCGTCGGCGGCTCGGGCCTCTGCCTGGAACTGAGGGCCGAAGGGCAAGTAGAGTACAGGCCGCGGGCCGACACGCTGAGCGAGTTCCTCGCCTGGTCACCCGGAGTGCGGGCCGGCCGAGATACCCTCGCCGTCCCGGCCTATCGCTCCGACATGCTGTCGCTGTCCCAAGTGCTGGCGCGCCTTGGCGTGCGGGAGCGCGAGGTCCCCGGCGTCTGGCGGTTCAGGGCGCCGGCGGATCTGCGGGCCCTGCGCGTCGGTACGGGGTCGAGGGGCTTCGCGGCGACCTTCGTCGTAGGCGACTCGTTGGGCACCGGCTCGCCGGCCGACTCGGCGGGCTCGGTATTCATCGTCGCCGACTACGACCCTTCGCGCGGGTACTTCCCGATCTACTTCGACGCGGCCTGGTACGGTCCCGGCCAGAAGCGCGCCCTGCGCTGGCTGGACGCCGTCGAGCTGTCGGGCGACGCCGAGCTTGAGTGGTTGCTGCGCGCGTACGGGGATGCGGGGGCCTGGTATGAGCTCGTCGGTCGGGGTACCGTGCGCGATACCGTGAGGACGGTACTCTGGTCCAGTCGGCAACCGCTCTGCGAGGCGGAGAGTTCGGCCGGCGGACGCTGACCGGTTCAGTTAGGGTGAACAGAACGATCGAGGGCTGACCGCCAGTCGGCGGTCAGCCCTCGTGCGTTGGTACCCGGCGCTGCCGTGGATCAGAATGACTGTTGCACCCGCAGCAACCACACGCTCGCCAGCTCCGGCGCGCCAATCATCTGGATGTGCCTGTCATTCAGGATGTTGGTGCCGGTCAGCGAGACGACGGTCGAGCGGGAGATGGGCAAAGCGTAGCTGATGTTGAGGTCAAGCAGCGCGTAATCTTCCACGCAGACGTTATCGCCTAGGTCGCAACGCTGGCCGACCGCGTCGTTGCTCACATATACGCCAGTCTTGACAGGGAAGCCCTCCACGTAGCGTCCACGTGCCTCGACCGTGAGTCCCAACCGCTCGCTGCGATAGGTGGTACTTACCGAGCCCTTGTTCTTCGGCGAGTTGAGTGCCAGGTCGGCGGGTGCGTCGATCTCGGCTGCTGTGAAAAGGTTCTCGCTCACGTACGAGTAGCTGCCCGTGAAGCTCAGCCAGTTGGTGGCGATGAACGTGGCGCCGATGTCGGCTCCCCAGAGGTCGAAGTCACGGATGTTCCGGTACGTGAGGATGATCGTCGACGGGTCGAGAAAACCCTGAATGCTGGGATCGACCCACTGCGCGCCTGGCGGCAGATCTGTCTGGATCGTCGGATCGACCTCATTGGGCGTGACGATTCCCCACGGTACGTCGGAGGCGCCGTCGGCGAGAGCATCGAGTACCAGGTCTGGGAGCGGCAGGCCAAGCCGGTCGCGCTCCGACTTGAGGTAAGCAGCCAGGGTGGTCCCATCCACGAAGACATTGGGTGTCTCGACAAGCAGCGGACTGATGAAGTCTTCGACCTTCGAGTAGTAGACGTCGATGCCGATCAGCAGACGGTCACCAATCAGACCTTTGTAGCCGGCCTCGAACGTGTTGGTGATCATTGGCTTGGTTTGAGGTACAGGCTGGACCCCACTGACCGGATCGAACGAGCCCGTTGTTGGGTTCAGTGCGGCCAACCCGACCAGCACGTCCGCGGCGGTGGGCGCGTTCATCAGACTAAGGGCTGCCCCCAAGTCCGGGTCAGTCTGGGTTGCCAGATTCACTACGAAAGGCCAAATAGCCATCGGGTCCACCGGCAGCGGGCCAGCTTCGGGCGGCAGGAACCCCGAGCGCATGCAAAGCCCTTCCTGACCCAACGAGTTCATGCAATTCTCGCTGAACGTGAAGCCGCCTTCCGGCGCGCCCCGCCCACGCACTGGGTACGGGAGCAGCACACCGGGCTGACCCGGGACCGGCAGACCCGGCGCCGACAGCTTGTCGAGGAACAGGTTGTTGCTGGACGGCTGGCTGAAGGCACGGTTGTAAGTAGCCCGCAGGCTGTGCCCCTCCGCCGGTTTGAAGACGACCGCGGCACGCGGCGACCACAGCAGGTCGTCGACCACGTCGTGGTAGTCGGCCCGCAGCGCCAGAACGAGGTCGAACATCGGCGACAGCTCGGTCTCGGACTGCAGGTACCCGCCGACCTCCCAGATGTTGTCCGCGTCCTCGTTACGGCCGTTGATTATGCCTTCGGTCCGAGGGGTCGTGCGGATTAGGTCGGCGCCGTAGGTGAAACGCTGGCGCTCGCCGAGCAGGGTGCCGTGCTGGAGCTGAGCAGCCCAGAGCATCGAGTTGTCGGTTACCAGCTGGTTGTCACGCAGCGTGAAGCTGTCGCCGGCATCGCTCATGTTGAGGTAGGCCTGGGCGAACAGATTACCGCGGTTGAATCGCGCCTGAGCGTAGGAGTATGTCCAGTCGAGCGCCTGGGCGGCGCCGATTCCGGTCATCTCGATGCTGCTGACCATACGCGATACGCCGCCGTTCACCGTCAGCGTGCTCTGATCGTCGAGCCGGAAGTCGAAGCGCAGGTCGCCGCTGAACCTCTCCTGACGGTAGTCGCGCTGCGCGTCTACGGCTTGCTCAGCTGGATCCACGTACTTGAAGTCGGTGCCGTTGAAATACATGCCCGACAGCTTGTAACCAACGTTGTCGCCGACCAGGCCGGCGTGGCGGAAGGAGACCTGCCCGAGGGCCTCGGTGCCGCCGGTGTTGTTGCCGCTGCGCGCTCCGCCGTAAAGGCTGACGGTCGTGCCCTGGTGGTCGAGCGGCGAGCGCGTGATGAGGTGCATCACGCCCTTGTCGACGTTCGGACCATAGAGGGCGGAGCCGGGTCCGAGCACGAACTCGATCCGGTCGATGTCCTCGTTCGTCGCCGGTATCAGGTTGTAGGCGTTGAAGCGCAGCGAAGGTACCGACGCCCAGCGGTTGTCCGTCAGCACGAATAGCGCGCCGGAAAAGACATTGTTGAAGCCGCGCGCTACAACGTTGTGCTGGGCCAGGCCAGTCGTCACCACGTCGGCGCCCGGCAGCGAGCGCATGTGATCGACGGCCGTCGTCGTTGTCCGCTCCTGGATCTCCTCCGACTCGACGGTATAGACCGACGCCGGCGAATCGAGGGCCTTCTCCTGGGTCCGCGAGGCCGTGACCACAACCGGGTTCAGGCGGAACACGATTGAGGTGAGCTCCACCGTTCCGACGGAGGTGGCTCCGGTCGAAACGTCAACGCCATCCACACGCTTCGTCTCGTAGAAGTCCGAGGTGAAGACGAGCGAGTAGCTCCCCGACGCGATGCCGGTGAATCGGAACCCTCCGTCGGCGTCGGTGCTCGTCGAGGCCACCGCGCTGCCCGCCAGACCCGTAGTCACCTCAACTCTGACGGCTTCGACCGGCGCGCCGGTCTCGACGTCGATTACCCGTCCCGTGACGGTCCCCTGCTGGGCTAGAGCGTGGCCCTGGACGCCGAAGACCAGCGCCAGAGCCGCGACGGCGCCCAAGAGCCGCTGGCTCGTGTAACGCCTTGGCGGGCTGATGGTTAGGGGATGTGTCTCCATTGTGTACCCCTCCGTGCAGGATTACGGACACGTTACAGTTCTGACTTTTTGACGGGTAGAGAGGACAAACTACACTTTTCGACCGTTTCCGCTACCCACCACGCCCTGGGAGCCTACGGGCCAGCGCCCGACCTACGAAGCGGAGCCTATCGGGCCAGGGCAGCCGGCCCAGGCTGGTGCGGACGACGCCGCGGGTGAAGAAGGTCGCCTGCGAGTAGTCGATCTCGACTTCGACCACAACGGGCCGGCCGTCGGCGTGGAGCGACCGGGCCCGCCCCAGTGTCTCGCTCACCTCGGAGTCGGCGGCGAGCGACAGATACTGGACGGCCAGGCCCCGGCAAAGGGCCTCGAGATCGAAGTCGGGTAACCGGCTCGCCGTCTTGCGGGCCAGCGCGGTCTGCTGGAATTGTGCGATCTGGGCCAGCTCGCGGTCGCGTAACATCAGGATCGTCACGGGAAGCTGCAGGTGTGCTGCGGTGAGCAGCTCGAGGCCGGTCATCAGAAAGGCGCCATCGCCGGCCAGGGCCACGGCCGGGCGATCCGGGCAGGCGAGCGCCGCGCCGAGTGCCGCAGGCACCGAGTATCCCATGCACGAGTAGTCGACCGGTGCCAGGAAACAGCCGGCCCGGTTGAGACGCAGGTGCTCCATGGCCAGGAAGGTGCCGTTGCCGCTGTCGGTAGCGAAGACGGCGTCCGGGCCATAACGCTCTTGCAGCGCTCTCAGCAGGTGATGCGGGCTCACACGCTCATCGCTTCCCTCCGCCCAGGCGGCGCCGACTTGGTCGTGGCCCTTGCGGATCGCACCGCGCAGGCCGGGATCGGGGCTCCGCGGCTCGAGCTCCGCCAGCAGTGCGGCGACAAAGCTCCGGGCGTCGGCGGCGAGCGACAGCTCCGCCGGGTAGTTCTTTCCCAGCACCGAGTCGTCGACGTCGACGTGGATCAACGGGCCGGGCGGCTCGAAGCCGTAGCTCCCCGTTCCCACCTCGGAGAAGCGGCAGCCGATCGCCAGCATGAGGTCGCAGTCGCCCGCCAGCTTCCGAACGAAGGGCGGTGCCACGGCCCCGAGCCCGCACCAAAGCCACAGCGGGTGGCTCTCCGGGAAGACGCCCTTCCCCTGGATCGTCGTGGCCACGGGCGCCTCGAGCCGTTCCGCCAGGGCGACCAGATCGGCACCGGCCCCCACCGCCCCGAGTCCCAGGTAGAGCAAGGGGCGCCGGCTGGCCGCCAGAAGATCCACCGCGCGTCGCAGGGCCTGGGGGTCCGGGCCGCTGGGCCCCGGCTCTTCATCGACCCACGAGTCGAGCCCGGGCTCGTGCTTGAACAGGTAGTGGTTAACCGGGATCTCCACGAAGACGGGACCCGCCGGTGCGGCGCGCGCGGTCCGGCAGGCACCGCGGACCACTGCGTAAAGATCGGAGCCGCGCTCAGGCCGTAGCTGTGCCTTGGTCACCGGGCGGACCATCGCCAGCTGATCGATGTCGTGTAGCTGGAAGGCCTTCCCGCTGTCGGTGCGGACGCCGCAGCCGAGAACCAGCATGGGGATCCCGTCCAGGTAGGCCTCGGCGATCCCGGAGAGGGCGTGGGTCAAACCGGCCCCGGGCACCACGTTCACACAGCCGAGCAGGCCGGACGCTCGGGAGACGCCGTCGGCCATGAACGACGCGCTCTGCTCGTCGGTCACCAGGATCGGGCGCACCGCGGCCGAGCGGCTCAGCGAATCGTAGAGCTCGATGTTGTGGGTGCCGGGGATGCCGAAGGTGAAGGGAACACCCTCGTCCTCGAGGGCCCGCACGACGATGTCGCCACCGGTCATCTTGCTCATCGGGTCAGCCCAGTAGGGTCCCGGCGTCCTGACGGATGCGCTGTGCGACCCGGTCAGCTAGCGCCATGATCGTCAGGTACGGGTTGATCTCGATCGCGTCGGGGAACAGGCTGGCGTCGGCCACGAATAGCCACGGCACGCCGTGCACGCGGCCGTAGGAGTCGGTGACCGAGTCGTCCGCGGTGAGCCCCATGCCGCAGCCGCCCTGTAGGTGGGCGGCGGAGACACTGACGCCGCCGGGCCGGAAATGGCGCTCGTCGATGATCTCCTCCAGCCGCTCGGCGTCTTCTTGCCCCGCCGTCGTGTGCGTCGCCGCCGGGACATGGACCCGGCGCGCGCCTGCAGCGAAGAAGATGCGGGCGGAGGTCAGCGTCCCTCGCGCCAGGGCCTTCCTCACCTCGGGCGTGAACTGATAGTGGACCACGGGCCGGCCGGCGCTATCGATAGTCACCCGGTTGCCCGGGTCGACGTGGTCGCAGGCGAGGACGAGAATCATCTGCAAGCGCGGGAAGGCGCGCATGAACTCGCTGTGCGGCGCGCCGAACCCGCGCAGGCTCTTCGCCGTCGTGAACGGGAAGTACATGCACGTTTCGAGGATGAATCCCTCCGATTCAACGAACTCGTCCAGATAGTAGCTCTTCGGGTGGCCGACGAAATTGCTGATCGTGTGCTCGTGCTCGGCCACCAGGATTAGGGCTGGGTGACACGTAAAGCCATGACCGAGACGCGGGAGTCTGGTGGGCAGGCGCGAGCGCATTAGCAGCGCTGGCGTGTTCACGGCACCCGCACACGCTACCACCACCTTCGCCCGGATTCGGTACGCGCCGGGCTCCCAGGTCGACGGCTCGCCTTTAGCGCCGTCCGGCTTCGGCGTCACATGCGCGATCAGCGTCCGGCCCGCCAGCCGGGTCACCTCGCAGCGCGTTACCACTTCGACGCCATCCCGCTCCGCCTGCGGCAACTGGACCCGGTTAGTGCCCTGCTTGGCCTGGTTTGGGCAACCCAGGTTGCAGAGGCTCGAGCCGCGGCACCCGCGCACGTTGATCGGGAACTGCTCCACGTCATAGCCCAGGCGACGGCACCCCTCGACGAAGAGCTGATTGTTCTCGTTGATTCGCTCTTCCTCGAGATAGTGGACGTTGTTCTGCTCGATGAACTTGCGCGTGCGGCGCATGACCTCCTCGTAACCGAGGCCGGGAACGTTCCAGGCCTCGATCACACGCTCGGGCGCGGCGATCGAGGTGCCGGTGTACACGGTCGTCGAGCCACCGTAGCCGCAGCCCATCGCGAGGGTCATCGAGCCGTCCGCAGTGAGCAGGCCGCCGCCGTCCTCGTACAGCGCCTGCGCCATCTCCACCTCGCGGCCGCTGAACTCGTCGTCACGAAGGCGTGGCCCCTTCTCGAGCACTACGATCCGCGCTCCATCCCGGCAAAGCGGCGCCAGCTCCTGGGCCACGGTGCCGCCGCCGGCACCCGACCCGATGATGACGATATCGTACTCCCGCTCGTTCATCGTCCCGCCGCCTCCCAGCCGGCCGGGTCGGGATGGTAGCCGATGGCCGCCGCGGCAGCGCCACGGCCGTAATAGCCCAGCAGCGCCAGGGTCCTGAGACCCCAGAAGCCGACGCGTATCCGGTCGAGGCGGTGATTCTGAAGGCCGGCCAGGAAACGGGCCCGGCGGCCCGACTCCAGAGAGCTGAACCGGCGGCCGTAGCGGAACAGCGGCAGCCACTCGACCAGCCGCAGGAAGAGTCGTAGCTGTCGCCGCAGCTCGCTGGGTCGGCCGCGAAGCGATTCGTCGACCAACGCCATCAGCTCGCCCCATTCTGTGGCGTTCAGTTCGTCCGCTTCGGGCACCACGGTGCAAACTACCGCCCTGAACACCGGCAGCAGCCCGGTGAGGGTGGAGGATGTGTCCGTGGTGGGCCTCCTTTCGTGCGGGTGCGGGTTGGATGGTTCCGGGAATTTGGGCCGGAGCATGGGGTAGCCGCCAGACGATGAGGATCCGTTGAAATGTTGTCTTCAATATCCAGTATCCGACAGCCAATGATCAGGCTATCAAGTGGCTTTCAAGGATCAGGTGCCAAGGCTCAATGTCAAATGAACAAGGAGATAAGGGCTTCAGGTTTGACCTGCAGGATCGCCTTATCGAATACGCTGTGCTGATCACCCGAGTCGCCGACGGACTGCCGTCGACCCGGGCAGGGAAACACACCGCGGGTCAATTAGTACGCTGCGGTACCTCTCCGGCGCCGAACTACGGCGAGGCACAGGCCGCCGAGTCACGAAAAGACTTCATTCACAAACTGAAAGTCTGCCTTAAGGAACTCAGAGAGTCGATGGTGTGGCTGGAGTATGTGCAGCGCCTAGAGTTGGGCGACCGGATGCTTGTGGCCAGAGGGATCAGGGAGACCGACGAGCTTACTGCTATTGTATTCAGCAGCATCCAAACCGCAGAGCGAAACGATCGGACCCACTCCTGAGCCTCTGATACAATGAAGGGTTAGGAGTTGGACCTTGGGCCTTGTTCGCTGAGTAGACCTTGAGCACATGGTCACTGGATGTCGGATAATGGATATTCAGATCTCCACCACCGCATCAGCACCGGCACCACCAGCACGTTGATCCAAAGGGCGAACAGTATCCCCGCCACCGAATCGATGGCGAAGTGATTCTGCGTATAAACGGTCGATACGGCTACGCCCGCGGCGGCTACCACCAACAGGACCGCCACCGGCCTCGAGAACCAGCGCACCCCCAGGTACGCCATGGTCGTCGACGCGGCCACATGCGAGCTGGGGAACGCGCAGCCCAAAGAGTCGCCCTGGCCCTGCAGCACCCGCTCCAGTCGATAGAACAGCCCCTGCTGGTGTGGTCCCTGGTAGTGCTCGCTCAAGAAGTGGGGGCCATCCACCGGGAACGCGATGTACACGACGTAGCAGGCGAAGTAGACCAGCACGACTCGCAGCGTCATGTCGTGCCTCATCTCCCGGCTGCCCTTGAACAGCATATAGAGAAGCGGCAGGATCACCGTCAGGTAGTAGCCGAAGTACGCCAGGTGCATGATCTCGCTGAACCATACCCAGGGCATCGCCGGCATCCAGACCTCATCCAGGTGGACCCCGAACAGCGCAGCGTCGAGGCCCCCGATCACTCTGTCGTAAGCCGCGTCGTGCAGGAGGCGGCGGATGAAGTCCAGTTCCGTCCAGAACGCCAGGATCCAAAGTAGCGGGTAGATGTCCCGCAGCAGGCGGCCGACCGGAGTAAGCCCGTCGCCGGCACGCTCGATGAGCCTCGGCAGGAGGGCGGCGGCGCCGTGCGTCAGAAACAGGGCCCAGGCGTATGGCCATTGGGGGATGAGGGTGGCCCACACGACGGCCAACAGGACGTTGTAGGCTGCCGAGATCTGGTCGACCAGCTTCAGGTGCTCCGGCTTGCTGGGGCCCGGCTTGATCGCGTCGCTATCGCCCATGCCCATCAGTGGCCCTCAGGGGTAGCCTTGGGAACCGTCTGAACGAAGCCTCCGAGATTCATCGGTTCCTCCAATCGGCACGACCATGCCAGGCGCCCGTTCCATACCGTCATGTCGGGACAGCCGTCGCACATGTTCTGGCGTCCATCGGGTAGCAGATCGATCGGCTGAATAATCATGACGGACTGGTAGTGCAGGCGGCGAAAGATGCGCAGAGGGTTGCGAAGATAGGCACGTGCCGCTCGGGCCATACCGCGGTCGAGCGGAGAAAGCGCCAGCAAGGCTCGGCCGCGGCGGTGTACCTTGGGACTGCTGTATGCCAGGTATCGCCCGTGCCGCAGGTGGTGACTGACCTGTGCCAGCTCGATGAACTTGGGACCGACGTATCCGTGGACCTTACCCCGCGTCCCTAGCCGGCCGGCGGCCAGCCACTTGAACGAGTCCGGCATCTCGGTGCCGTTGAGGTAGGCGCACGGTTGGAAATCGGGGAATCGCTTCCGGATCACCGCCAGGATATCCGTCGATTTTATGTCGGTCCGCGGCTGCTGGTCGGTGGCGTAGCGGATGTCGCTGAGGTCGATGATTCGACCGTTCACGTAGTAGTCGAAGCATCCGTCGATCAGTGCTGCACGGAAGGCGATGAAGACCAGCACGTGCACGATGTCGATGTGCTTCTCGCCCCAGTCCACGACCTCGGGCACCGACTCCAGCGTGTCCTCGTAGACCGTAGAATTGAAGGCGCAGGACAGGCCTCCCACTTCGGCGATCAGCTGCGCGAACTTGAGCCGTAGCTCGTTCAGCTCGACCTCGCTCTTGCCGCGCCAGCCTGGCCGCCTCTGCTTGCTGTCGATGTGCAGCGTCAGCCCCCAAAGCCCCGCCCGCTTCATCTCGATGAGCAACTCGCGGCTGAGGGTCAAGCCGTTCGTGTTCAGGATCGGCTTGAGTCCACGCCCGGCGATCATCGCAACGATGTCTGTGACCTCGGGGTGGCAGAGCGGGTCACCGCCCGCTACCGAAATCCCGTCCGAAGTACGTAGCTGCGTGAAAAGGTCGAGGTCGTCGGCGATCTCGTCCAGCGGCTTGTGGGATTTCGGATCGTTCGTCCGGTAGCAGCCCTCGCAGTAGAGGTTGCAGGCGGCGGTCGGCTCCAACCACGAGATCGCATTGTCTGGGAGGCTCCACGGGAGCCTGTAGAGCGATCTGTGGTCTAGCTGCTCGCTCATCAGTGCGTTCTCCTGCACCGGTGCCGGGTTGCGCGGCCGGGCATCGTCCTGGTTGGGGGTCTCGCGTCGAGCATTGGGGTTGAACGATCCTGCGAAGGTAGTGCAGCCTACCTGGGCGGGCAACAAGTGAGGGTCGCCGAGCGTCGCTCCTAGAAGTTGTCGCATCAGATTGACCTAGGCCCGCCATCTCCCTCCCGTGCCAACCTTTGGGTTGCTCGGGGCGTCTAAGGCTTGTGAGGGACAAGAGCGCTGAGCCCAGAGCGCCTGGCACAGAGACAGACGAAATCCGGGAGTAGCTAGGAATATGCACCATGGCGAAGAATCCGCGTACGGCGTTGCTGGCGGCGCTGTTGCTGGCCCTCGTAGCGTCGCCTGCCCCGGCGAGTGAGGAAGGAGCTCCCAAGAAGAAGTCCGATCCCGATCCCGAGCCCTACCGAGCCCTGGCGAGCCGTGCGACCCCGGGTACTCCGGAGATCGATGGGAAGCTGGCGGAGGCCGTCTGGGCGCTGGCGGAGCCGCTCATCGGCTTCGTGCAGCGCGACCCAGCAGAGGGGGAGCCGGCGACGGAGCGTACCCAGGCCTGGGTGCTCTACGACGACGGCTCGCTCTACATAGGGGTCCGGGCCTACGACAGCGAGCCGGACAAGATCATCGGCGAGCTGACGCGTCGCGATAGCTATTCTGCCTCCGACTGGATCGTCATCTCGATCGACTCCTACTACGACCGCCGCACGGCGTTCGAGTTCAGCGTGAACCCGGTGGGCGTGGAGCGAGATACTTACCGCTACGACGACATCAACTTGGACGACAGCTGGAACGCCGTCTGGGACGTGGCCACCACTATCGATGATGAGGGCTGGGTGGCGGAGTTTCGGATCCCGTTCTCGCAGCTTCGCTTCTCGCAAGCGCCGGAACAGACCTGGGGCTTCAACATTGAACGTGTCATCCAGCGCAAGGCTGAGACCGTGCAGTGGAAGCCGATCCCCAAGGACGCTTCGGGCTGGGTCTCCGAGTACGGTGAGCTGGTCGGCATCAGCGGGATTCAGCCGCCGCGTCGCCTCGAAGTCTTGCCCTACGCGGTGGCGACGCAGGGCTTCACGATCGCGGATCCCGACAACCCTTTCCAGACCGGTCGCGATTTTCAGGGGAGTGTCGGTGCGGACCTGAGGTATGGATTGACCAACAGCTTGACGCTGAACCTCACGCTCAACCCCGACTTCGGGCAGGTCGAGGCCGACCCGTCGGTGGTCAACCTGTCGGCCTTCGAGACGTTTTTCGCGGAGAAGCGCCCCTTCTTCCTGGAGAGCGCCAACATCTTTCAGTTTAGCCTGGGCGGCGGTGGCCATGGCATGGAGCAGCTTTTCTACTCGCGGCGTATTGGCCGCCGTCCGCAGGGCTCCGCCGATGCTCGCGGGGGCTACGTGGACCACCCCGATAACACGACGATTGTCGCCGCCGCCAAGCTGTCGGGTAAGTCGGCGAGCGGCTGGTCGGTCGGTGTGCTCGACGCGGTCACGGCCCAGGAGAAAGCCGTGATCATCGATGGCGACGGAAACCGGCACGAGGACGTCGTCGAGCCGCTCACCAACTACGGCGTCGCTCGTCTGCAGAAGGACTTCAACGACGGTGCCAGCGCCATCGGTGCGATCTTCACAGCCACCAACAGGCAGCTACCAGGAGCGATGCGTGACCTGCGAGGGAGCGCGTACGCCGGAGGGATCGACGCGCGCCACCGCCTGTGGGGCGGTAACTGGGAACTGCGTGGCCAGCTGCTCGCCTCGTACGTCAAAGGTTCGCAACTCGCGACCGATGAGACCCAGACGAGCTCCGCCCGCTATTTCCAGCGTCCCGACGCCGATCATCTCGACTACGACCCCACGCGCACCAGCCTGCGGGGCACGAGTGGCTCGTTCAGCTTCGGCAAGATCGGCGGCCACCACTGGCGCGGCTCGCTCAGCAGCTCCTGGATCTCGCCGGGCTTCGAGGTGAACGACGTCGGCTTCCAGCGGCAGGCGGATGTCTGGCGAAACAGTGCATGGATTCAGTATCGAGAGAACGATCCCGGCAAGATCTTCAGACGCTACAGCATCAACTGGAACGCCTGGAACTGGCAGACGTTCGGCGGCGAGCGGACCGCGACCGGCACGAACATCAACGGCAGCTTCACCTTGCTCAACTACTGGGGCGGCTTCGGGGGCATCAACCGTCAGTTCGAAGCCACCAGCACCAACGTACTGCGCGGCGGCCCTTCCATGTTGGCACCCGGCTCCTGGAACTGGTGGGCAGGCTTCTACAGCGACAACCGCAAGCCGATCACTATGGAGGTTGGAACCTTTCAGTGGATGGACGACGAGCGGTCGAGCTCCCGCGGCGGCTTCGCGTTCGTGTCCTGGCGCCCAAGGGCCAACCTGCGCCTCACTTTCGGCCCCGAGTACAACAAGACGCACGACGATTGGGCGTGGGTCACCTCGGCGGAGGCTTTGAGCTCGACTCGCTATGTTATGGGCGTGCTCGACCAGCAGACGATCTATCTGACCACGCGGCTCGACTGGACCTTCACGCCGAACCTCAGCCTGCAGCTGTACGCGCAGCCCTTCGTCTCCGCCGGCGACTACACGGCGCTCAGCGAGGTCGTCGATCCCCATGCAGGCTCGTACGACGACCGCTTCGAAGCCTACGGCGAGGACCGGCTGAGCTACGAACCGAGCACCGACCCGAACGCTCCTGGCACCTACTACGTCGACTTGAACCGCGATGGCGAATCCGATTTTTCGTTCGATGACCCGAACTTCAACTTCAAGCAGTTCCGCTCGACCGTAGTCCTGCGCTGGGAGTACGTCGCCGGCTCGACGCTATTCTTCGTCTGGTCGTCCAGCAAGACGAAGTACGACTACACCGGCGAGTTCAACCCGCTCGACGACCTCGATGCATTGCGCAAGACGGAGGGCGAAAACTATTTCAGCATCAAGGTCAACTACTATCTGAATCCCTGAAGAACGCGCCTATCTGCGCAGTAAGACGAGAGGGGGTCCGCTTGCCGGACCCTCTTTCAATATCCGATAACCCATACCCACTGACCACGTAGTCAAGGACTGTTCAGCGGCCAGGGCCCGAGTTTCAAGGCCCGAGTCTCATCGGTGATTGAAACCTGACACTTGATCGCTGAAATCACTTGATACCCGCCCCCTGGATGTCGGATATTGGATATTCAGATCCACACTGTGGGACTGCTCTTCGGGAGGAATCATGCGCTTTCGAGACAAGGTCGCATTCGTGACCGGCGCCTCGAGCGGGATCGGACGAGCCTGCGCCCTGCTGTTCAGCGAGGAGGGCGCGTCGGTCTTTGCCGTAGCACGCCGTGCGGAACGGTTGGAAGAAACGTTCGAGCACCATGCTGCCGCAGACGTGCGCTCGGATCAACAGGTTCGCGCCGCGGTCGAGCGCTGCGTCGAGCGGCTGGGCCGCATCGACTACCTAATCAACGCGGCGGGTGTGATCGGGAAGGGTGGTGTCCTAGACACGCCACCGGAAGAATGGGAACGGCTGTTCGCGTCGAACGTCGACTCCGTCTATTACGTCACCCGCTACGTGGCACCGTACCTGATCGAGAGCGGTGGTGCCATCGTCAACGTCTCATCGGTCACCAGCATTCGGCCCTATGGCAACCTGCTGGCATACTGCGCATCGAAGGCGGCTGTCGACATGTTCACGCAGTGCGTGGCTCTCGAACTGGCGCCTCACCGTGTGCGTGTCAACGCGGTGAACCCCGGCGTCGTCGTCACCGAGTTGCACACGGTGGCGGAGATGGTGCCGGACTACGATGCGTTCCTCGAGCACTCCAAGACCACGCACCCGCTGGGGCGAGTGGGTCGGCCGGAAGAGATCGCGGCAATGTGCGCCTTCTTGTGCTCGGATGACGCGAGCTGGATCACGGGAGGGATACACACGATCGATGGCGGGAGAGCACTGTTGAGCGCGCGCTAGTCGCGTCTACGGCTTGGTGGTCTGAGGCGAACTAAGGCTATAAGTTGGCGATGTACGCTGGCCATCCACTCGGAGGATTCAGCGATGACCGCGAGAGGTTCCCTGACCGTGATTGCCGCGCTGGTGCTGGCGGCTCAGCTTGGTGGGTGCGCCGGCCGCAGGGGTGCCGATGGCGAAGCCGGCCCACAATCCCAGGCCGACGTCACCATCGAGGTGGAGAACCAGAACTTCCACGACGCCCGAATCTACCTTCTGGTCTTCGGCAGACGAACGCGATTGGGGCATATTGCCAAGCACAGCACCGAGATCTTCACGTTCGGGGCGGAGCCGGACGACATCCGCATCGAGGTCGACTTCATTGGTGCTGGCGGCTTCGTCACGCGGCCGATGCGCGTGAGCGCCGGTGATCAGCTCAAGCTCCTGATCCAGATGCACGCCCACCGGCTGCGCGCCAAAGGGTGATCGGCCTTGAGTTGGTCGCTCCGCTCGGTGCGCACCCGGGGAGGGATACACACGATCGATGGCGGGAGAGCGCCGCTAAGCGCCCGGTAGACGCGTCCAGGACTATCTTCGGGGCCAACCTTCACGCCATATTGGATGCAGCCAATTCTTCTCGTGGGGATCTATCTGTAGAGCCGTCCTGTATTCGGCCGTCGCCTCCTCTCGCATTCCCAGAAAGTTAAGGACGTCTCCTCTGATACTGTGCTGTGTCGCCTCAAACCGCTTCTGCACCCTGTCTGCCACCGCGGCCACTTCCTCTTCGGTCTCTCCCATGTTGACCAGGAGAGGCAATACGCTCTCTCTCAGCTCCCACGCGGTCAGCTTATTCTGCACCCGGTACGTGCCCGATACGAAGTAAGCCATCGCCGGGGTGAACTCTAGGTAAGGGTGATTGTCCGTATTCAAACTCGCCGCGGCGACATACTCCGCTAGAGCCTCTTCACCCATAACGAACCAGCCCAGTACATCGATGGGATCAGTTACGTGGAGCGGCTCGAGGTCGCGCTGGACATCTCGCATAGCGAGCTTGTCACTCAGCGACTTGAAGTCGATCTCCAGCTTCTTTTGTGTCCCGACCAAAATGAAGTATTGCCTTAGTGGTGTGAACCAGAGGGTCGTATGAGGGAACACCGTTACAAACGTCTTCGCTATCATCCTCACTTCCTGATCCGATAGCAGGTGGAAGGGTACCCATTGAACGAGCAGCCCGTCATCGGACAGTCTCTCTTCCAGCAATTGGTAGAACTCGAGGGCGTAGAGGCTACCGTTTCCTGCCATCTTCGGAGACGTGGCATCGATCGTAATCACGTCGTATACGTTGTCGGTCACCAGGGCGTAATTTCGCCCGTCTCCCAATATCAAATCGAAGCCGGGTTCGGTGAGCACACCGTGATTGATTTCCGGGAACCACCTCGCAGCGTCCAACACGGCCGGCACTAGCTCGACACAATCCACTTCTTCGACGTTGTACTGCATCACCCCCCAGGATGTACCCCCCGCCCCAAAGCCGACGATGTTCACCCGTGGGGAGGACACGTTACTCAACAGCAGGGGCAGATGCGCCAGTGCTTTCTGTGCGTCCTGCGGTTCGAATCCCGTTCCCGCTACCGGGAATCCATTGATACTCAGGACCTTATCGTCCCACTTGTCTGCGTATACTTTGACCGTGCCACCTATTCCTTCCCGATAAGAGAGAACCTCGGGACCTTCGATGCCTTCGTAGTAGGATGTTAGAGTGATCGGGCCACGTATCGCGTAGTAGGTCCCTGCAGCGACGCACAGTAGACCCAGCCCACCTGCCATCCGCATTCTGGTGGCATGTTTCATCGATGGCTCGGCTAGGATGAGTGCTCCACCAATGATCACATTGAGTCCGGCAATCACGATGATGCCGTTTTGCACACCCAGAGAAGGAATCAGCACGAAGCCGGCTGCCACGGATCCGAAGACCCCTCCAATCGTGTTAACCGAATAAACATCACCCAACGCGCTACCAACGACGTTCACGTCTCTCGTGTATATCTTGGCGACGAGCGGGAAAGTCATTCCCATGAGGACAGTGGGCACAAGCATCACGGCGAGGCTCTTGACGAACCTGATCCCTGCCCACTTCCAGTGCAGCAGGGCGCCGAGAGACGAGTCAGCCATGCTCTCGAACACGGGGGTCAGGTTACTCAGAATCGGAATCGCCAAGATGGCAGATAGCCCGATAAGCACCTCCATTACCCCCAACCAGGCGAACAGGCTCTTCTTGGTGTCAATGAACCTGGCTACGATGAAACTCCCCAGGGCTATACCCAAAAGGAAAGCCGTCAGAATCGTGGTGAAGGCATGGGTAGAGTTGTCCAGGAAGAAGACCAGAGCCCTTGTCCAAAACACCTCTAGAGCCAAAGCACAGAAGCCTGATACACCAACAGCCAAAAGTGCCAGCAGAGCCAACCTCGAAGGGTATGCTTCTCCTCCAGTCTCCCGTGGCTCCGTCTCGCGCTTCTCCGGGTCACCGCTGGCTGCCGGCTGAACCCCCAGACGCCAAGCCAGAGCCGACACGGTCCCCGCGATGAGAAGGTTTGCCACTCCGGCGAGGTAAGCGGCTTCTCTGACACCCAACAGCAGGATGAGAAAGAATCCTGCGGAGAGGGTACCCACGACCGCCCCGAACGTGTTCATCGAATAGAGATGCCCGACGTTCCACGCTATGCGCTCGGGTCTCCGAGCGAAGGATTTGACAATGACCGGCAGGGTTCCGCCCATTAGGGTGGCCGGAACAAGCATGACAGAGAAGGCCAGTGCGAATCTCAGCAGACTGACCTGGTAGTAGCTGATGGCGTAGCGCTGGGATATACCGACATAGATCTCAGTTATGCCGGAGAAGAGTAGGGGCATCAGGAACGCGGATATGCCGATCCCTGCCTCTAGAAGTGCATAGACGAGGAGAGGGTCCCTTCCCTTATCGATGACTCTGCCGAAGTAGAAACTACCCAGAGCTAGTCCAGCAAAGAACGAAGCCAGAATCGTGCTTGTTGCAAAGGCAGTAGCACCAAAGATCAGCGTGAGCATGCGCATCCAGACGACTTCGTAGACTAGCCCGCACGCTCCTGAGAGGAAGAACAACGCCAGGATGAGCAGTCGAACGCTGCCCTCTCGTGAGGGACTGGTGCTGATCTCCTTCATGATCTGTCTCTCCGAGTATCCTACTGCGGCAAATACACCGTTACTTGCGTCTTATCTCAATTAGTCACGGATTCCCGTACACACGTATTCCCAGTCAGAATACGTCAGTCGGTGGGTGATCCACTCAACAGGCCCTCCAACGGAAGCCTCTCGGCGCCGTTTTCCGTGCATACGGCGTATTCGCTTTCCCGCGCTCCGTACATGGCAACGCCTGCGAATTCACCCTTCGCGTTCAACGCGAAGAAGCGGATGTCGAAGGCGGGCTCCCCTCGACTGTTGAGCAGCCGTTCCTCCACGGTGTTGGCTTTGATGCGCTTGAGAGCCTCCATCCCCGCGTCCTTTGGGTGCATCCCACGACGCATGTGCTCAACGATCAGGTACGAGCTGAGGTTATAGAGATTCGCTTCTCCCCGACCCGTGGATCCGGCGGCACCGACGTCGCCGTCCACATAGAGGCCCGCACCTAGAATCGGCGAGTCGCCTACCCGTCCCGGAATCTTGAAGGCTCGACCGCTCGTTGTCGTCACGCCGCCTATTTCACCGTTTGGGCTGATTCCGTTGCAGTTTATGGTACCCCAGAACGCATGCTCTTCTATGAGACCCTGTCTCATCATCTCGAGACCCACGTCGTATCCGCGCTGAGACCGCCGTGCGGGGTCGAGGTAGTGCCCGGGGTCGACTCGTCGTTTCCACTCGAGCCACAGTTGCCGCGATCGCTCCGTGTTTAGATCGTCCTCGATCGTGAAACCCATGCCGCGGGCGAAATCCTGGGCACCTTTGCCGGCCAGCAGGTGATTGTCCGTGTTGTCCATGACGGCTTTGGCCACGAGTGACGGCGTGCGCACCCCTTCCAGGGCAGCGACGCCGCCGGCCCACCCCTTCGGCCCGTGCATGCAGCAGGCGTCCAGCTGCACCACCCCGTCGGCGTTGGGCAGTCCACCGTAGCCGATTCCCGTCTCTTCGGGATCGAGCTCGGGGATGTTCACACCTGCGATCAGTGCGTCGAGTACATCCGACCCGGCGACGATCATCTCGAACGCCTTCTCAACGGCGCTCACAGGGCCGCCGTTCTTGTAAAGGAACCCGCTCAGGTCGGAGATCACTACCGGCTTCAGGCTCGTCCGAGTTAGGACCGTAGGTGCTGCACCGTGGAGCAGCCGGGGAGCGGCGGCTGCGAGCCCGGCGGCCGTACATGTGTGTACAAACCTACGACGGTCGATCCGTTTGCACATAATGCTCCTCCCATACAGGACAACTACTTTCGCTGGGCGGTGCTGGCCAGCCGGTCAGCCGGCACGGCCACGGAATAGTGCGCCCGCGAGCCGTCACTCGCCAGCCTGGTGGTCTAAGACTCTCCGAGGCTGTAGTATGGCGATGTACGCTTACCATCCACCCGGAGGATCCAGCGATGAGCGCGAGAGTTTGCCTGAAAGTGGCTGCCGCGCTGATGCTGACGGCCCAGCTAGGCGGATGTGCCGGCCGCAAGGGCACCGAAAGCGCAGCTGGGCCCCAGTCCCAGGCCGAGGTCACCATCGAGGTCGAGAATCAGAACTTCTACGATGCCAGGATTTACCTCTTGGTCTACGGCAATCGAACGCGATTGGGGCAGGTCACCGGTAACAGCACCCAAACCTTTTCGTTCGCGGTGCAGCCGGACGACATCCGAATCGCGGTCGACTTCATTGGCGGAGCTGGTGGGTTCATCACGGAGTCCATGCCGGTGAGCGCCGGCGATCAGCTCGAGTTGCAGATCCTGCCGGACGCCCACCGCCTGCGCTTCAAAGGGTGATCGGCTGTACGTCGGTCGCTCCGCTCCGTGCGCATCGGGGACCGTAGCTCTACGGGCAAGTGTGGGGCGCCCGGATAGCGCCTGGCGCCCCACGAGCTGAACCGCGATCTTGGAAGCAGTTCGTATTCACGCCTGTCGCCGGGGAGGATAGCCCCATGAACGCAACAGTGAAGCTCTGCGCTGTAGGTGCGTTGACCCTGACGGTGGCAGCCTGCGCCGCTCGCCAGGCGGCCGACGAAGGCGCGGCGGTTGGCGGGACGGGCCGAGAGGTCACGATCGAAGTAGAGAATCAGAATTTCTACGACGCCCGGATCTACGTGGTGGAGTATGGCCGCCGCAGGCGCCTGGGAAGCGTTCCGGGCCACGGTACGAGAGTTTTCCAATTCCGCGTGGATCCGACCGAAGTACGATTCGTCATCGATTTCATTGGAAGTGGCCAGCTTACCACAAATATCAGGAATGTGCGCCCCGGTGACGAGCTGTTGCTCACCGTGACCGCTACAACCCATCGATTGCGGTATCGCGGCGGCTGACCGCCGGCGCTGCGGCATGTGGGGGTCAGCGGCGCGCTCCGCGAGCACTGCCGCTCCCGCGCGGGTCCGCGACGCCGATGTACGCCTCGGTCGGTGCATCGAACTCGATCCCGTGGATCCGCGCGAAGTAAGGTGCGGAGGCACGAGCTTTGGGAGTGAGGCCGAAACTCGCCAGCTCAGCCATATCCGCCGCCGACCAGGTGGCCGCGCGCCGGCCCTCGATGTAAATCACCTCGGGCGTGGGGTGGAAGCGCGGTAGTGCCATGGCGTCCGCCAGGCAAAGTTCCTCGTCCACCACACGGCTCACGACCTCGACGATCGCCGAGATGATGCGCCGAGCCCCCGCAGCGCCCAGCACGTACGCCGGTTCCCCATCCTTCAGCACGATGAGCGGCGACTGCGACGAGAAGGGACGCGCACCCGGGGGCAGCGATCCCAGGTAACCCATCGTCGCCGCGTAGACGAACCCCAGACCCCTGGCTGCCACCTTCGAGCCCATCGTCGGTCCCAACGACTGGGTGAGCGCGACCAGGCCGCCGTCCCCGTCGGCAACCGAGAGGTGCGTCGTATGCGCCGACTCCGCAGCACCGAGCGCGGCGAGCGCGCCGGGCGACATGGCGACCGACTGTGCGGCGCCCGGGTCCTCCACCTGCTCGGCGCGAGTCGCCGCCCACTCCTTGGAGGCCAGGGTGTACGCCTGCTCGATGACCGTCCCCAGATCCTTGGTGCGATCCTCGAAGCTCAGCAGTAGGGCCTGCGCGGTGAGCGCCAGCCACTCGGGCGTCCCTGCCCGATCGGTGAGGTTGAAACGCTCTAGGATATGTAGCGCCTCGATCGTCGTGGCTCCCGAAGCGGGGAGGTAAGTGCCGACCAGTTCGTGGCCCCGATAGCTGCCCCGCACGACCAGCGAGCGGCGTGCCTCGTAGTCCGCCAGGTCGTCCCTGCGTACGTAGCCGCCACCGCGCTCCATGTCGGCGGCGACGCTGTCGGCGATCCAGCCTTGGTAGAACGCGTCGGCGCCACCCTCGGCGATGGCGCGCAACGTACGGGCGAGTTCGGGCTGCACAAGTCGTTCGCCCCCGCCATAAATTGAGCCGTCCGGCTTGAGGAAGTATCGGGCGGAACTCTCGAACTCCCGCAGCTGGTCCGCGACGCCGGCGATTCGCTCGGCCGCCCCGGCAGGCAACGCAAAGCCCCCTTCGGCGAGTGCGATGGCGGGCGCGATGAGTTCCGCCCACGGCCGCGTGCCGTGGGCGGCGTGGGCCATGGCGAGGGCCGCCACCGTGCCAGGTACCCCGATCGTGGCAAAGCCGTAGAGATCCTCCTCCGCCGCCGGCTCAGCCGGCGCCCCGGCCGGGACCTCGGTGGTCCCATCGATCCCTGCGTACTCGCCGGCCGCGGTGCGCAGCAGTATCTGGGTGCGGCCGCCGAGCCCCGACATCGATGGCTCGACCACGGAGAGTGCGAACGCTGTAGCGACGGCGGCGTCCACCGCATTTCCTCCCGACTCCAACACCTGCACGCCGACATCTGTGGCGAGTGGCGCGCCGCTGACCACCATGCCGTGGGTTGAGCGGGCGAGCTGGCCGGGTCCGTAGGCGGGATGCTCCGGCGCCTGGGGCTCGCACCCCAGGAACGCTAGGCCGGCTAGGAGCAGGACGCCGGAGACCACCGACGGTCTCACGGCCGCCCTTCGCTGCTGGCGCGTCGAACCGCTTGGCCCGGTGCCACTCCTTGGACAAACTCGCCGCGGTCGAGCACGACGGCCCCATTCACCAAGACGTAGTGCACGCCTTCGGAGTACTGCGCCGAATCGAGATAGGTGGCTCGATCGATGATCGTGTTCGGATCGAACACCGTGATGTCGGCGTAGGCCCCGACGCTCAGCCGGCCCCTGTATCGCATCGAGGGCACCGCCCGCTCCAGCCGCTGGGCGGGCATAACCGTGATCTTTCGCAGTGCTTCCATGAGTGTGAGGTGGCCCTCCTCACGCGTCAGCTGGCCCAGCAGGTGGGCGAATGTACCGGCGCCGCGCGGGTGTCCCAGCCCGTCGACGATTACGCCATCGCTGGCGACCATCACGAAGGGATGCTTCAGCGCCATCAGCATCTCCTGCTTCGGGATGAAGAAGGTGATGATCGTAGCGCCCTGCTCGCGCCAGTAGTGGAAGGTTTCTTCGTTCAGCCGCTCGCCTGATTCGACAAGCATGATAGAGTCGTAGGTGACACCGCCGAAGCGCTCCTGCCAGCCTGGATCGTAGAGTGCCGACTCCAAGCGAGTGCTGTTCGCCAGGTACGGGTGGATATCGGCCATGACGTCGATCCCGTTCCGGCGCGCGCCCTCGATCATCTCCAGCGAAACGTCCATCGAGCCGATGGCCGACGAGGCGAGGTGGACGACCTGGGCGCTGGCTCCGGTTATCGCCGCCGCGGCGATGACTTCCTGCACCGACTGGACGATGGTCTCGGGGAAGACCGAGCCTTTGTACCGCGAGTGGACGTGGGCAGGCACATCGTGTTGTGCGGCCACGTCGAACATGGCGATGATCTCCTCGTAGGAAGCGCCGGGTGTGTAGTTGATGCCGAATCCGATCCCCACCGCGCCGGATTCGATGGCCTGAGCGGCGATCTCGCGCATCCGCGCGAGTTGGGGCCTGCTGGCCGGCGCATAGAGATCCGTAGCGGCCGCCGCCTCGCGGATGTCGGGGTGCCCCACCGTGGTTCCGTAGTTCACCAGCGAGCCTTCAGCCTGGAAGGCCGCGTACCAGCCCGGGATGTCGACTGGCCCGCCGTGCATGCTCACCACGGTGGTGGCGCCATCCTTGATCTTGTAGCGTTGGGGCTCCTGATCAGGCCGGATCCTCGCCAGGACGTCCACGAAGCCGGGCGCGACCACCAGGCCCGAGGCATCGATTACCCGATTGGCCGTGACCGGCTCGTTTGTGATCGCAACGATCCGATCGCCGCGGATGAGCACGTTCTGCACGCGGTCGGTCCCGCTGGCCGGGTCCACCACCCGGCCGCCGAC
This sequence comes from uncultured Gemmatimonadota bacterium, assembly GCA_964345885.1. Classification (GTDB taxonomy): domain Bacteria; phylum Gemmatimonadota; class Gemmatimonadetes; order Palauibacterales; family KS3-K002. The sequence continues at coordinate 41,025 of CAYFSW010000124.1, forward strand.
TACAGCGATGTCTCCTCTATCCTGGGCGGCTAAAGGGCTCACCCCGCAGATCGAGATCAGCCCTGCCAGGGGGAGGAGCTGACTAAGACGCGTCCTCAGCATTGTTCTGCTCCTGTCTGTGTGCGGCTCTGCTCAGTCGATGGGTTGCGACGCAAGTTAGAGTCTGGGCCCGGCCCGTGACCAGGCCGGCCATGTAAAGCCGCGTTGAGCCTGACCAGGCCTAGCGGTTATCTTGGGAAAACTCGGTCACAATTGGCTCGCTTACCTGGAGCGGCGCTATGCATTTGTGGGCCTGCGCGAGTTCGGTCGGGGCGAGGATTCTCGCGGCGGCATTGGTATTCCTTTTCAGTTCGTGCTCTGACTCCACCGGGCCGGACTTGCTGCTGAGCTTCACCGCCGAGCGGTTTCTTAGCCCGGGGCCGTCGCCGCCGGTGACCGTGGAGGCAGGCGACGGGAGGATCACCGTCCAGGGTACTCTGAGTACGCCCTGCCTGGCCTCGGTGTCCGAGATAGTCGGCGAGGCGGACCGTAGCGGGTCGGAACTGGAGCTGCGGGTCGGCTGGGTCCCCGCCGGCGACTGCGTGCAGGGGGTCGACGTCTTCTTCTACGAGGCGGTGCTCGGCAGCTTGAGCGCTGGCGTCTACCGGCTCAGGGTTCTACACGTGCTCACCGGGCACGCGGCCTACGTGGCGCTCGACGAGGACGTACTGGTCGGTTAGGCGCTGCGGTTTCGGAAGGCACAGACGACTGTCCCCACCGGGCGAGGCCCGGTGGGGACAGCTTGTTCCATCCTCCGTCTCGGGTTGGGGGCGACTACGGACAGTACGCAGTGCCCCGGACGTTATCATTCACCAGACACTCGCTCTCAGAGATCGGGATGCAGATGGCCCGCGGGTTCTGTGCGGGACCCCAGACGATCTCTCCGCCGTAGATGAACTGGACGGCCGGCAGGTAGGTGAGCCCTGCCTCATCCCAGCGCCGCATGTCGAAGAAGCGGCGACCCTCGAGCCAGAGCGTCAGGTGTCGCTCGCTGTCCAGGGTGATCCAGGCGTCCTGCAGGGTCATCCCCGTCGGATCGATGGGGGTCAGGTTCCAGAACGTCCGCACCTCGTTGATGCTGGCGATAGCTCCATCTATGCCCGCGGCGCCTGACTGTACCAGTTGCGCCTCCGCCTCGATCAGCCGCATCTCCGTCCCCTTCACCACCGGGATCTCGGCTCCCAGGTCCTGGTACTTCTCCTGTTGCCAATGCGGAGTCGACCCATCGGCGCCCTGGTCGTGAGCACAACCGGCTCCCGGCTGGGTGCAGTCGGTGTATGGCGTCCGCGGATCCTGCGGGACCAAGCTACCCACGTACGTGAGGTACGCAGACATCTCCGGCCGCCGGTGGGTCTCGTCGTAGATCTCGTTGTACTCACGCCCTGTGGGGCTGTCGTAGATCGCATTGTGGACGAAGTCGGTGGCCACCAGGCCGGCGTAGAGCACCGCGTTCGTCCAATCCTCCAGGCCGACGTACGCCTGGGCGAGACCTCCGTACGCCGCCGTCTCGATGTCCGTGTCACCCGCCTGCTGGGCGTGATCGGCGGCCTCGGTAAAGTGGCTGATGGCCCGCCGGAACGCCGAGTCCGGTGCCTGGGCCGGGCCCCCGTCGAACACGGGCGTGCAGAACGCCTCGCCCAGGACCCGGTTGGCGAGGCCGGCGAAGAGGTACGCCCGGGCGGTCAGCTCGTTGCCCTCGAACTCGTAGCCCTCGATCGCCTGCATCCGCAGAAGCCCGTCCTCTGCCACCCAGCGGGCGCGCGAGACGGTCTCCCACTCGAAATCAACATAATCGGGGGGTATCAAGCCGACCCTAAACTCCCCCGTGCTGCTGTAACTTCCGCTGCCCGCCATCTCGTCGGACGCCCGGGCGACCAGGAACCCGATCTCGTCGTACCCCTGAGAGAAGTCCGACGACATACCGACGACCAGCGGCCTGACCGCGCGCTCGGCGTCGAGGTCTTCCTCGAGCACGCGGCCGGGGTTCTTGACGTCAAAATCACATGCCGCCAGGAGTAGCGCTCCCATGATGAGAGGCCCTACTGTCGCCCTGGCCGGCGCTGAAAAGGATGCTCTCGTAACCATTAGAGGTATCCCTCCCTCAGAAAGTCAACGTCAGGCTGACCAGGAACGACTTCGTCGGCCCCAGAGAGTAGTAGTCGATTCTCGAGAACTCATCATTGCTGCCCTCTGTGGGGCCCTGCAAGCTCCCGTCCTCGATGCCCTCCGGGTCCATGGGATAGTCCGTGATCATTAACAGATTACGCGCTGCGAGTCGCAGCGTCGCCCCGCGGACACCTCCCAGCAAGAAGCGCTCTGGGACGCGGTAGCTGAGCGAGGCCTGACGGAGGCGGAAGAAGTCGGCCGCCAACGTCCAGGCATCGTAGCGCGGGTTGCTCCTGCAGCGGTACTGCATCAGCGCCGTGATGCCGTCGATCTCACCGTCAATTACTCTGTCACGGATCGACTTGGTGAAACCCGGGTCGGTCGCGATGCGCCCCTCGAGATCGACCTCGCACTCCGGCCATTCGCCGCGCCGGACCTGCTGCCGCATCGTGCCGCCCGTCAGGACGTGACCGCCCTGTCCCTCGCCCAGAACGTCCAGGGTCAGGCGCCGCATCACGGTGATGGACGTGTTGATCCCGTAGCTGAAGGTCGGGTAGGCGGGCCCGAGGTACCGCTCCTCAGTCTCCGGGGGTACGCCGACCTCGTTCGGGTTCGTCACCGCGTTGCCCCAGAAGCCGGGCATTGCGTAGCACCGCTTGGGCCGCGATGAATCGATGAGGTCGTGCTCATAGTTGCAGCGGCGGATCTCCGGGTTGTAACCAACGCTGCCGCCGAAGGAGATGAGATCGAGCTCGCCGAGATCCGTGGCCTCGCTCTTGTGGGTCGAGTAGCGGAACCCGACCTCCCAGTCGAGGTTCTCCCAGCGGAGGACTCCGAGGTTCACGAACCACTCGGTGCCAAAGTTATCTACCTCACCGACGTTTATCAGCTGGGTGCCGATGAACCCGAGCGACGGTATCTGCTGGGTCGGAACCAGGGCATCGGTGGTCGTCTGCCAATAGCTGTTGAAGTCGAAGCTCACCCGGCCGTCGAAGGCCGAGCCCTCGAAGCCGATCTCCAACTCGTCGGTTTTCTCCGGGCCTAATTCTGCGTTACCAGGGTTGGCCGTCGTGACCCCAGGCTCGCCTTCGTCTCCGGCGATCTCCTGCCAGACTCGTTGGGAGTCGAACACGCCGGGCGCTTTGCCCGACTGGCCCCACGCCACGCGCAGCTTGGCCGTCTCCCACCAGTCGGGCCAGAACTCGTGCTCCGAGATCAGGTAGGAGGCGCCCAGCTTCGGGTAGGTCGCCCACCCGAAGTCGTCGCCGAAGGTGCTGAAGCCATCCCGGCGGACGCCGAGCGTCAGGAAGGCCCTGTCCCTCCAGCCGATCCGCTCCTGCAGGAAGTACCCGCCGCTGGTAACGTCGCGACGAAACTCGCTCACATCCCTCAGGGCGGCTGAGTCGAGGTCCTTGTCTCCGGGGCCGCCGAAATCGTCGCCGAACCCGTTGATCCTGCGGATCTTCTCGCTGTAGAGCTGGCCCCCGAACGAGAAGCTGGAAGTGAGCGACTCGCCGATCTCCGCCTGCCAGGTCCCGGCGTAGTCGAGGGTGAGAGTCCCCACCTGGTATGTGTCGTTCTCACGGTCGCCCAGCGCCACGCGGAAGAACCCGAATGGCCGCTCCTCGGTGTACTCCGTGCGGGAGAAATCGAGGCCGCCGGCGAGCCGATGAGTGAAGCCCGGCAAGGGCCGCCAGTTAGCGGTGAGTCCGGTGATGAAGTGGTCGGCGTAACTGTTGATCTTCATCTCCAGGGTCTTGCTGTCGTCGTGGCCGGGGGTGTAGTCGGACTCCCCGCGCCACACGTTCAGCAGGAACCCCTCGGCGTTGTCGCCGTCCGGGATCCACCTAACCTCGCGGCGGGCGTAGGAGTTGTTGAACTGGATATCCAGCAGATCGCTCGGTTGGAAGGTGAAGTTTCCCCGCACCGACCAGTCCCGGCTCCGCTGGGGCGCGATCACGCCCTCCTCGCGAGCCCACTTACCCGACACGAAGTAGCTCATATTCGTCGTGCCGCCGCGTACCGACACGTCATACTTCTGCAGGTGGCCGTTCTGCAGCCAGCTGCCGCCCTCCGGACAGCCCAGCACGTCGGCAGTGCAGTCGTTGGTGTGCAGGCCGGTCGGGTTGATGTCCTTGTCAGGCCCCACATGGCCCATCCAATTGACGCCCTGCTCAACGTTCAGGGTCCAGATCGGCCGGCCAGGAGTGCCTCGCTTGGTGAAGATCTGAATGACGCCGCCGCTCGCCTCCGTTCCGTACAGCGTGCTGGCCGCCGGCCCTTTGACGATCTCCACCCGCTCGATGTCCGCGGGGTTGATGTCGTTGAGCCCTGAGGTCGCCTGATTCGCCTCGTCGGCAGCCGACGGGGCCGAGCTGTAGATTCGGACCCCGTCGACGTAGACCAGCGGCTGGTTCCCCATCGCGAACGAGTTGATGCCGCGCAGGCGAATCTTGGAGCCAGCGCCCTCCATCCCCGACGAGTTCATGACGACGGACCCGGTGGCGCGGCCCTGGAGCACGTCGTGGATGTCAGACACCGGCGCGTCCTCGAGGTCGGCCAGTGTAATCAGCGAGACGTCGTGCGGTAGCTCGCGCCGTCGGACCTCGGTCGCCATGCCGGTCACCACGATCCCTTCCATCTCGATCGGTCTTTCCCTGAGCTGGAAATCCAGCGTGGCAGTTGCACCGACCTGGACCGTGACGTCCTGGTTGACAGTGCCGTAGCCGATGAGCGTGGATCGGATTTCGTGCGTGCCGGCCGGCACGGCGTCCAGGACGTACTCTCCGTTCTCGCGCGTCAGCGTTCCGATTCTGGTGCCCACGACGCTAACGGCGACCGCTGCCAGCGGCGCGCCCGTGACCCTGTTAGTGACGCGACCCTGAATGCGCCCCGTCTGTGCCTCGACTGGAGCGGCCGCGGTCAGCAATGGGCCGAGGGCGATCGCCGCTCCGAACAGCGACGTCCGGAGCTGTCGCGCGAGCCTTAGTGAACCTTTCTTGTTCATAGGCTCCTCCTACGTTAGGACTCAGCCATGCGCGTTCCCGAGTCCGCTGCAGCGATTTCTACCTCGGGCGATGGAGCGCGCAAGTGAGCCTGTTGGTCCCTATCGGACCCCGCTGCGTGGCCAACGCGCCGGACAACTAAAGGCCGCAACCGCGCCTTACGTCCCGGCTATCTGACGCGTTGCCCACTCCCCTCTTACTGTATATCAGAAGAACGCCGCCGCTGGCGCCCGTACCGTAAAGGGCGGTCGTCGCAGGGCCGCGTAGAATCTCGATTCGCGCAACGTCCAGCGGGTCGATGATGTCTAGGTACTCTATCCCGCTACGCAAAGGAAGTCGGATACCATCCACGAACACGAGCGGCTCGCTGGGACTTACGATGCTGTTGTTGCCGCGCAGCCCGAGGGACGAGGATCCTCGCGACTGCCAGTCGGCCGTGCTGACCAGTAACCCGGGAATTCGGGTCCGCAGGATATCGAGAAGGGATGCGCCTGAAGAGAATCTGATCAATGTGGCCTCGTCTACCGACTCGCACGTGGGGTCGGAAACGGACTGCTCCAGGGGGGGCGCTGCGTCGGCTGGGTCAGGTTGCGATTGAGATGGGGTGAGACAGCCGGTCGGGCCTAGGAGAAGGAGTAGAACGCACCCCACACCACTGCCTGTACGGCGGATCCTGCAGCGGCGGCGATCGTGCCATACGCCCTTGTGTAGCATGGCCACCTGCGTGTGTCATGACAGGTCGACTGCCCGACCACACCCGACACCAAATGCCCGGGAGGCCCACTGCAGTTGGCTGAACTCCCGGTTTAGTGCCACAAACTCAGTCTATGGTAGGGACTTTCTCACCTTACCGCGTTGGCAGGGGGCTGTCAAGGAGATCGTGACACTGCGGGGTTTCTTCGGGGCCCAGTCACCACCGAGACATTGGAACTTGGGTCTTGGTCTCACCCAGCGTTGGATATTGGCTATTCAGATCCTGTGGCCGTCAGAACTCCAGCTGGTCCGGCCCGTGCGATGCGCCTCTGTAGATCGTATTGAACAGGATCTTGAACGTCTCGTGCGATTGCCCCCGGTACTGCGGGCGGAATCCGAACAGGACTACGCGTCCCGATCCATAACGCGCCTCAACCAGCGCAGCCTTGCCGCTCAAGTACTCGGGGTGCAGCGCGTAGCCGCTCAGCAGCTGTCCCGCTTCCGGATGGCGGGCGACGACCGTCACGTTGCGGGCGTCTTCGTCGACCTCGAAGATCGGGCTGTGCGAGTAATAGGCGATAGTCTCTTCGGGCATCCCATAACCTAGCGGGTGGTCGCCGTCGATCTCGATGGCGAGGATCGAGCCGGGCGCGTAGAAAGTGTCCCCGCTGCGCTGCTCGCTGCCTGTGGGGCGCACGTCCTCGATCGGCAGCTTGAGCTGCTCTATCGCGAACTCGGAGGACGAATCGATACAGACGAGTGTGCCACCGGCTCGGACGAACGCGCGGATCGCTGCGGTTCCGGCATCGCCCAAACCGCCGGCGTACTCCGAGGGCACAGTACCCGGCCTGCGTCCTTCGATGATCGAGCTCGCCGACACGTCGGGCAGGACGATCACATCGTAGCGCGCCCCCAGGTCGCCGGCGCGGATCTCCGTGTCGTGCAATGTCCGGTAGGGAAGGTCCCAGCCGTCGAACACCCAGCGAGTCCAGCCCTCGTCCATCGATGCGGTCCACGGCTGATAGAGGCCGACCCGGAGCCCCTCGACCTGGTACCCGGTGGCGACCCCAGAGAAGGCCTGCGCCGAAAGCCCTTCTTCGCTCGCCAGAGCCTCCAGTATCCCGCGTGCGTTCGCCCCCTGAAACACGGCGCTCCCGACGGGCCAGAGCCGGTCTCCGGACTGCGCCGGCTGGGATAGAAACGCGACCTTGCCGCCCGCCGCCAGCAGGCGGTGGACCGCCAGGTTGGCCGCGTTGGTCGTGTTCGCCACGATGAATGCCTGGCCCGACCCGGTCACCCTGCCGGCCGGCGGTCGGATCCCGTCGACCAGCATCTGCAGGTCGGCCTCGAACGGCTTCAGAACCTCCACCGCCTCCACACCCATCTGTAGTGGCAGCGTCCAACCCGCGGCATCGTAGGGCGTGTCAGGCGGACCGCCGGGAAAGACGCGGAGGTCGGGATACACCTGGCGCTCCAGCAGATCTTTGGCGTGTGCCCGGTAGGGCTGCTCCATCAGCACGACCCAGCTGCCTGCGGGATACTCGAGCCCGTCGGCTTCGAAGGGCGTGTCGGCGCGGTGGATCTCGACCGCACCGCGGCGCAGCACTTCCAGCATGGCGGCGGCGCTCCCCACATCACGCTGGGCCGCCGGTATCACGTAGGCGAACGGCGGCTGGTCACTACCGGCCGCTATGGCGCGACGCCCCAGCTCAACGAAATTGCCGATGAGGACAGGGCGCTCGCGCGCCGCAAGCCCGATCACCGCCTGCGCCGCGATCAATTGGTAATCGATGATGTCGCGGATGTGCCACCAGCCTCCGGGCCACGGGTTTGGGAAGTTGATCCCGTGCTGCGGCTGTCGGACCTGACCCGGCTCGAGGAAGATCGGCGAGGCGAGCCGGGCGCTGGCCGACTCGGAGAGTATCCCGATCATGTTGTGACGGGCCGGCGCGGTCCTCAAGCCACCGTGCCACCAGAGGTCGAACCGCGAGGCGTTCACGACGCCGGACTTGCCCGCCGCCTCAAGGTCGGTGGAGATCTGCAGGCCGTACAGCGAAATCATCCGCACGAGTAGTGGGTCTATGTTAGGGTTCGCCGGGTTGTCGAACGGCGGCACGAAGAACCGCGCCCCGCTGCCACCCATCTGGTGTACGTCGTACACGACCTCGGGGAACCACTCCTGGTAGAGCAGATCGGTTAGCAAGCGGCTCTCGACCTGGGTGAGCATGTAGAAGTCACGGTTGTTATCGTGACCCACGTAGTAGTGGTAGAGCCACGGCATCCGCCCGCCCTCGTACGGGGTGCCCAGCGTCCGTTCGTACCACTCGGACACCATCTGCTGGCCGTCGGGATTCACCGACGGGATGAGCAGGACAACGACATCCTCCAGCGTCGCCGCCAGCTCCGGATCCGTAGCCAGCGTGTAGGCTAGCTCCATCACACCCTGGCTCGAGGCGATCTCCGTGCCGTGGATGTTGTGGCTGATCAGGACAACGGCCGGCTGGCTCGCCAGCAGCGACTCCAGGTCGCCCTCACCCAGCCGCCGGGGATCGGCGAGCTTGGTCTGGTTGAGCCTGATCTCTTCCAGCCGCGCCATGTTCTCCGGCGCCGTTACGGTGGCGAGTATGAACGGTCGATCCTGCGTGGTGCGGCCGAGCGTGTCGACGCGAACGGCCGCCGAAGCGCTGCCCAGGAGCTCGAAGTAGCCGCTGATCTTCTCCCAGTCGGCCAGCTTGAAGTCGGCGCCGACACGATGGCCGAGGTAGGCTTCCGGTGCGACGAGCGCGGGCGGGGCAGTGGGCCCGGCTGTCTCCTGGCCGGCCAGCGGGCCGGCCGGAACCAGCGGTGTGACCGCGACAATCAGGGCGATGAAGCGACGCGAGTGCAACATGGGCGGCTTCCAATGGTGTAGGTGATGGGCGCTATCGCGGAGCGAAAGCTACGGCGGCTGCGGTGCGGTGCAAGTATGCCGGAAGACGCGCAAATCAGCGCTCGGCGTCCTGGGTCTGACGCCAGCGGCTGCGAACTGCGAGCTGAACGTCGGTCGGGTCCTCGACCTCCACCAGACTGTAGACCGGAACGGACCGCGAGCCCAGCGTCAGAGTGATGGTTCGCTCCCGGCCCATCCGCAACACCAGCAGCTCGAGTTTCGTACCGGGGCTGGACCGAGCGAGCACTTCCCTCAAGGCATCCAGGCCGGCGATCTCGCTCCCGTCCACCGCGATGATCTCGTCACCGTAGACGAGCCCGCTACGATAGGCCGGTCCCCCCTGCACGACCCCGTCCAGCCGCACCCGGCCGTTCGACTCGCCGAGGTAGACACCCATGTATCCCGTCTGGTTGCTTCGTGCCGTGGCCGCCTCGTCAACTACGAGGTCGTAGCCGGCCAGTCGGAAGAACTCCTCGAACGGGATGTCGTCGGTCCCGAACACGTAGCGGTCGAAGAACTCCCTGAACGAGCTTCCGGCTACCTCCTCGCAGATAGCGCGTATCGCCTCGGCGTCGAACGCCGCGTCCTCGTCCACGGTTAGCTTCCACATCCGGCGCATCACGTCATCGACCCCCTTGGCGCCCTGGGTCCGGTGCCCGATCTCGAGCTCTAGCAGGTTGGCGATGACGCTGCCCTTGAAGTAGTAGTCGGTGTGGTAGTTGTTGAAGCTCTCGTCGCTGCGATACAGGTGGATCCAGGCGTTGAAGCTCGCGTCGGCAGCACTCTGCGCCCTGTGGCCCGGGGTCGACCGGTATCGCGTGACCATCGCGATGGGGTCTTCGGGACTTTCGAAGAGTCCGGCTCGGTGGAGAATCCTGTCGTCGTAGTATGAAGTGAATCCCTCGTAGAACCAGAGCGCGTCAGTGTAGTTCTCTTGCTCGTAGTTGTAGGGTCTGAAAGCGGGCGGCTGGATCCTCTTCACCACCCAGGCGTGGAAGAACTCGTGCGCTGTAACGCCGAGCACGGCGTTATGGCCGTCCTCGCTCTGGAAGTCGAGGCCACTCAGCCCTATCGTCGTGCCGTTGGCGTGCTCGATCCCGCCGCCGCCGGTCAGCGTCGTGAAGACGAACGCGTACCTGTCGTACGGGAGGCCGCCGAACAGCTCCGAGCAAACCTCGATGATCCTGGTGAACTCATCCCGCAGCCGCGCCAGATCGGCGTTGTGCGGACCGAGGATGGCTATGAGGTGCGGGATGCCTCCCACCTCGAACGCGATCTCGTCGAAGTGACCGATCAGCATCGGCGCGTCGATCAGCTCGTGGTACGAGTCGGCCGAGATCGTGTACGGGTCGCCGGCCGATGGGGCGATAGCTCCGTTTAGGCGCCAACCCGGCGGCAATTCGAATCTGGCGGTCGCGGGCGCGTCGGCGGCACCGACGACATGCATGAACAGGCTCGGTCCGATGACGTGGCCCCCGTCATCGTAGATGAAGGACCAGCGAATACCCGGTTCGCGGGCGTAGACGTCGTAGTCGACCAGGACGCGCTCGGCGCCGTCCGTTTCAACGCGCCAGGTGTTCTTGTCCACCTTGTGCCAGGCCAGCGGCCTGCCGGCCCCATCCTGTGCGGCGAACCTCTTTACGTGACGCTCGTATTCCCGCACCAGGTACGAGCCCGGGGTCCAGACGGGCATCGAGACGTCGAACTCACCGTCGCTGATTCCCGAGATTTCCATTCGGACCTGGAACATGCTCGTTTGGGGCTGCGCGACGGTCACGGTGTACAGAACTGGCGGTTCGACCGCGGCCGTCGCAACGGACGTCGCGACGAGCAACACGGCCGACGCTAGCGTGACTCGAAGTAGCTTCGCTGGGTTCATTACCGGCTCCCTGTGGGTCACGTGCAGTTGGGGGATAGTATGAGTCGGCGCACCCGGTTAGACGGCCCGTCGGCTGACAAGGTTGCTAATCACGGGGTCAAGAAAAAGGGAGCACCGCTTGGGGTGCCCCCTTCTTAGTTGTCAGTGTTCAGTCCGGCTTAGACCGATGAGAAGCTGGCCAGCGCCGCGCCGCGGTCACCTTCTCGCAGCTCCTTCAGCGCCCGGTCGCGCAGCTGTCGCACCCGCTCCCGCGTGATGCCCAGCTTCTGCCCGATCTCTTCCAGCGTGTGCTCGCGGCCGTCACCGAGACCGTAGTACAGCCTCAGGACCAAGGCGTCGCGCTCTCGGAGTGTGCTCAGCGCATCGTCGATCTGCTCGCGGAGCAAGCGCTCCTCGACCTCGGCGTGCGCATTGCTCGCCTCCTCGCTCACGAACCGCTCGACCAGGCTCGAGTCCTCGCTGTCGCCGATCGGCGCATCGAGACGGACCTCGCCGGCGTTCAACGCCTCGAGCATCTCCACCGTCGCCGGGTTCATGTCGAGGTGCCGGGCGATCTCCTCGCTGGTCGGCTCCCGATCCAGCGTCACCTTGAGCGCCTGCCGCGCCTTCAGGATCTTCGAGAGCTCCGCGGCACGGTTGAGCGGGACCCGCACGGAACGCCCATGGTGCGCCAGCGCCGACAGGATGGCCTGGCGGATCCACCAGACGGCGTAGCTGATGAACTTCACCCCCTGGTCCGGGTCGAACTTGATCGCCGCCGTCACCAGACCCAGGTTGCCCTGCTGGATCAGATCGCTGAGCGGCAGCCCGCGACCCTGGTACTTCTTGGCCACCGAGATCACGAAGCGTAGGTTGGCCTTGCAGAGAGCCTGGATCGCTCTCGAATCCCCCTTCTGAGCACGCCGCGCCAGCCTGATCTCTTCCTCGGGCGTGATCAGCCCGTGCTGGCTGACGTCCTGGAGGTACTGATCCAGGGCAGAATCCTCCCCCGCAACCCGGCTCTTCAGAGCCTGGCTGGCACGACGCTTCGCCCTGGCAGAATCACGATCCATGATCATCGCTCTATGATTTACCCCTACTCCGATCCTATCTCTAGGCTCTGCTCAATATTAAAGTCCCGGCTGGGAACGCCTGTTCCGCCGGGATCTTGCCATCTGGGCGGCTTTCCGCCCGAGTGCACCCGGGGTCCGGCAAATAAGACACCTCAGTGGCCATAAAGTTTCAAAGCGGACCCGGGGTGTGGCTAGCCGTGGCCAACCCTCAATTATAGGGACCGCGGTCCCGTTGTCAAGGTGGGAGTTCGGGGTTCTGGGATTCCACGGATTCCTAATACACCTTCCCGTATTCCCTGATTGCGGATCCCGAATTCCGAATCCCCGAATCCCCGCATCCCTCAATCCCCTAGTTCCACCGGAAGATCTTCAGCGCCGCCCCGAAGCTCACTACCCCCCAGGCGGCGGCCAGCGCCAGCCGTCCCAGGTTGGCGGTCAGCGGGTCGCCGTCGATCATCACGGAGCGGAGGGCGTCGAGCAGCGGGGTCAGCGGCAGGGCCTGGATGAATGGTTGCAGCGGCTCTGGGAATCTGGCGTAAGAGAAGAAGACGCCGGAAAAGATCCACATGGGGAGCATGACGAAGTTCATGATCCCGGATACACCCTCGACGGTTTGGGCGCGGCTGGCGGTGAGCAGTCCTAGGCCGGCGAAGGTCGTGGCGCCGACCACGGCCACGCTAAAGAGGTCGAGGATCGAGCCGTGGACCCGGACGTCGAAGACGAGCCATCCGAAGCCGACCAGGGCGGCGACTTCGAGGATCATGAAAGCGAAGCGGGAGAGGCCGAAGGAGAGCAGGTAGTGGCTCTTGCGCATCGGGGTGGCGAGCAGCCGTTTGAGCAACTTCTTGCGCCGGGCCTGCACGATGTTGAAACCGATCCCCCACATCCCGCTGCCCATCAGGTTGAGGCCCAGCAAACCGGGGATGAGGAAGTCGATGTAGCGGGAGCCCGGCTCGGTGAGGTGCCGTTCGCGCGCCTGGCGCGGGTCGGCGCGGCCGGCGGCTCGTTGCACCGCGTCATCCACTACGCGCCGGGCCAGCAGGCCCTCGCTGCGCGTGGGATCGAACACGTAGGTGACCGAGTCGCCCGGTACGACGACCAGGGTGAGCTTGCCGCTGCGCAGCTCGTTCTGCGCCTCTGCGGGCGGCATGAGTAGCGCGCGGAGTTCGGGGAAGCTATCGAGCGACACCGCCAGCTCGGCCGCGCCGGGACCGTCCTGTACCGCGATGCGCAGAGACTCTGCCGGGCGGTTGCGGAAGGCGATCCCGAGGCCGAGGGCAAGCAGGACGGGGAAGATGAAGACCCAGAAAATCGCCTCGGGTTCGCGGATGAACTCGAGGATCCGGGCCCGGGTCAATTCCCACAGCGGGTGCGAGGGGTCACTCATCTCTCAAGTGCCGCCCTGTGAGTGAGACGAAGACGTCCTCGAGAGTAGCGTGGTGGGTGGTTAGCCGCGAAAGCTCGACCTCGCGACCGCGGAGCGCGGCGAGCAGTGCCGGCACTGTTCGATGCACCTCACTCACCGTCAAGAAGATTCCGTGGCGCTCGCGCCGCACGTCCCGCACGCCGCCCACCTCGCGTAGCCACTCGTCGACAGTTGGGTCGTCCACCTCGAGTGCAATCTCTACCACATGTTCAGCGCCCAGTTGCGAGATGAGCTCACCGGGCGTGCCGAGGGCGATAACCTGGCCGTGGTCGACGACGGCGACCCGGTCGCAGAGCCGTTCCGCCTCTTCCATGTAGTGGGTGGTGAGCAGGACGGTGCCGCCGCAGGTCTTGAACTCGAGCACCAGGTCCCAGAGCTGGCGCCTCGATTGCGGGTCCAGTCCGGTGGTCGGCTCGTCGAGGAAGAGAAGCTCCGGCTCGCTCACCAGCGCGCTGGCTACCGCCAGGCGCTGCTGTTGACCGCCCGAGAGGCGCGAGACCCAGGCGGAGCGTTTCTCCTCTAGTTCCACGATCTTCAGGACCTCGTCGATGCTGCGCCCACGCTCGAAGAAGCTGCGGAAGATGCGCAGCGTCTCCTCGACCGTCAGCTTCTCCGCCAGCTGGGTCTCCTGCAGCTGGACGCCCAGTCGCTGCCTGATGGCGCGATCGTCAGCGCCCCACCGCATCCCGAGAATCTCGACCTCCCCGGCATCAGGCTCAAGCAGCCCTTCGAGTATCTCGACGGTCGTCGTCTTGCCGGCGCCGTTAGGGCCGAGCAGCCCGAAACACTCGCCGGCGTGGACCTCGAGGTCGAGCCCGTCGACCGCCACCACATCGCCGTAGCTCTTTTTCAGGCCTATGCAAGAGACCGCAACTTTTCCGCTCATGCTGTCTGCTTGGGGGTTCGGGAGCGCTCCTTGGCCCCCCAACTCTCTACCGCAGCCCCAGCAGCTCCACGTCGAAGAACAACGTGGCGCCCGGGGGGATGACGCTGCCCACGCCGCGATCGCCGTAGCCCAGCTCGGGCGGGATGATCAGGCGTCGCTTGTCGCCCACGCGCATCAGAGCCAAAGCCTCGTCCCAGCCCCGTATGACCCGCCCCATGCCGAGTGGGAACTCGAACGGCTCGCCGCGATCCACCGAGCTGTCGAACTTGGTACCGTCGGTTAGGTAGCCCGTGTAGTGGACTTGGACCGTCTGGCCCTGCTGGGCCGTCGCGCCGCTGCCGTCCTCGATCGCAATCAGTTGGAGGCCGCTGGCTGTGGTCGTAGTGTCACCCGTCACCGTTGGTGGGCCGCTAGTTTCGCTCATGACGCCCTCCTCTGATTCACTCACCGTATCCATACTCGCCGTATCGGTTTCTGCATCGCCGGTTCAGCTCGCGGCGAAGAACGCTGCAACGATGAACGTACTCAGTCTCTTGTACATCTCACGCTCCTGTGATTGTGGGCAAACGTTTACGATCATTGGACGCTATTTGACTGCGAGCAGCGCAATGTCGAAGATCAACGTCGCGTTAGACGGAATCACGTCCGGGTAGCCCCGGTCACCGTAGCCGAGCTCGGGTGGGATTATCAAGCGCCACATGTCACCGGCCCGCATCAGGTTGACGCCTTCGTCCCAGCCGCGAATGACTTGGCCAGCCCCGAGCTCGAACTCCGTCGGCTCACCGGCGAGTACGGAGCTGTCGAACAGGGTGCCGTCTTCCAGCCAGCCGCTGTACTGCACCCGCACCGTCCGATGACGTTCGGCGCGCCGACCGTCGCCGCGTATGATCACGATGTACTTGAGGCCGCTGTCGGTCGTGATCGTGTCGCCCTCCACGGGCGGTGGCCCGCCCGCCTGGCTAACGGGGAACTCGGCGCGGCGCGCGGAGCCCTCGTTCGGAGCCCGGTCGTTGAACGAACCGGCGGTGAACATCAAGGCGAGCCCCACAGCCGGGACAGCGAATCGAAGCGTTCTGGTCATCTCGGGCTACCTCCCGTCTTGGGATCGCGCCGCGTACGTCTGTTCTCAAAAGTGCGGGGAGTATAGCGGACCGCTCCGACCCCGCAACAGTGGGAATTCAGGAATCGGGGAATCGGGAATTCGCGAATTCGGGAACCCGGTATTGGAACCGGGGAAGGGGAACGTAGAAACCGTGGAATCCGTGGAGTCCGTGGTATCCGGGATTCGGGGAAGTTGTATGGGAATCCGTTGAGTCCGGGAATCGATGCGGTAGGTAGTGTCCTTCCCATCCTCCCCTATCCCACGGACTCCACGGATTCCTAATACAACTCCCAAACTCCCTGAATCCGACTCCCGAATTGCGAATCCTTGAATCCCCGAAACCCAACGAGGATCTTATCCCCCGGCCGGGTGTAACCAATCTTACGCAGGGCCTTGGGGTGAACCCACAGGCCCTATCGTCCGAGTCCCCCCCGCGCATCGGGTCTGCGGCCCTGGAAATGGGCCGTCGCGGCCGACCCGGCAATCCAGGCAGTGCTGAAGGGAACGTAGTCCCATGGACAAGGCGGCGCCTAAGTGGCTAGTTTGTCAGCCCCTGGAGGGTTCACGGGGTGGAGGAGTGATGCGCTGGGAATACGCGGGTAGAAGCGATATCGGCAAGGTCCGGCAGGGCAACGAGGACGCGCTCTTCGCCAGCGAGGAGCAGGGTGTGTTCATCGTGGCCGACGGGATGGGGGGGCATGTCGCGGGCGAAGTTGCCAGCCAGATCGTGACCGAGACGGTCGGACCGGGGGTCAGCGAGGCGCTGGAAGTCGGCCTCGAGGGTGCCGAGCTGGAGAACCGCGTCCTCGAGCTCATCGAGGAGGCAAACCGGGCGATTCTCGAGCGCGCCGACAACGAGCCCGAGAAGCGGGGCATGGGGACGACGTTGACGCTGCTCACCCTGGTGCCCGGCAAAGGGTATCTGATCGACCAGGTGGGTGACAGCCGCGGCTATCTGCTGCGCGATGAAACGCTGAGTCAGATCACTCGCGACCACACCGTCGTACAGCAGCAGGTGGATCGAGGTGCCCTGACGCCGGAACAGGCCCGCGATCACCCGCTATCCCACATCCTGACCCGAGCGTTGGGCACTGAGCTGAGCGTCGAGGTCGACACCTACGGCGACTCGGTGCAGGCGGGCGACGTTTTCCTCCTCTGCTCGGATGGGCTGAGCGGGATGTTGCCCGACGATGAGATCCGGAAGATCCTCTCTCAGGCTACCGACGATGTGCAGAAGGCCGCCGACGAGCTGATCGACGCCGCCAATGAGGCGGGCGGCATGGACAACATCACCGCCGTCGTCATCAAGATCACCGAGTAGGACACGCGTAGGTCTCTCAACTCCCTACAAGCGACAAGACGGTCTCTTCGGGCGCCGTGACGAGCTCGAGGACGCGCTCGGGCTCCCTCAGCTCGGTGCGCGGCCAGGTGAATACGCGCATGACGCGGGCCGCGTGATACAGGTCGCGGCCCAGGCGCGGCAGGTCGATCAGCCCGGCCCGGCCCGCGGGCGTCAGGCGCTGGACACTGGCGTCGCGGCCCAGCATCAGAATGTCCAGCTCCAGCAGACGGGACTTGGAGGGGTAGTCGATGAAGAGGCTGCCGCGCTCGAGTCCCAACTCCTGCGCCAGATGGTCTTCCAGGGCTGCTCTCAGGTCGGGTCGTTCGTGGAACCAGGGCGCCACCTCGCGATCCAGCCGCGTGAGCGCGTCGGTGAGCGCGTCACCCCACCACTCGACGGCACGCTTCGGTAGACGGCGGTGCCTGATGGCCGGGATAAGGCGCTCCCGAGCGCGGCGGGCACTCTCGGTTTCGCTGGCGACGGCTAGGGTCTCCAATACGTTGAGCAGTTCCTCGTCGCCGGCCCCCACGATATGCTCGTGCTTCGCCCAGCCACCGGTCAGCGCCTCACGAATCAGCCGGTTGAATACCACGGAGGCTGCCCGGACCGCATGGTGCCAATAGACGTTCCGGAACATCTGGTACTTGGCGAAGAGCAGCGACTCGAGGGCGGATACGCCCTGCACGGCCACACCGATCTCGAGCCGCCCGCTCTCGGGATCGCGTAGCAGCCGCAACGAGTCGAGCAGGCGGTCGACGTCGATCGCGCCATAAGGGACACCGCAGTACTGGGCGTCGCGTGTCAGGTACTCGATCTTGTCCAGGTCCAGCGAGCCCGAGACCAGCCCCTGCAGCGGGTTCTCCGACCGGCCGAGGATCAGGGCGTGGATCGCCGCAGCCGCGCCGCTGCCCAGCGGCTCCAGCGCCGCTGCCACCTCCGGGTCGGCGAGGAACTGACCCGCCAGGTGCTCGTGGTCCTCCGGCACCAGGCCCGTCTCCAGCTCCTCGAGCGTGTGGCTGAATGGGTAGTGCCCTATGTCGTGCAGCAAGCCGGCAAGGCGGAGAATAGAACGATCGCGCTCCGGGAGGCCGTCAAGCTGGCCGGACTCCTCCAGCAACCCGAGCGCTCGCCCCGTCAGGTGGTAGACACCGAGGGCGTGGTCGAAGCGGGTGTGGATGGCGCCGGGATAGACCAGGTAAGCCAGCCCCAGCTGCTTCACCCGGCGCAGACGCTGGAAGGCGGCCGTGTCGATCAGGCGAAGCGCCGAGCTTTCAATCCAGATGTTCTGCCAGATGGGGTCGCGGATGACTGTCATGGGACGGGAATATCAGGTACCGGTCGGCATAACACCATGGCCCCGGCTACCGAGGCCGCGTTCAGTGGAGCTTCTTGTACTTCTCCAGTAGCTCCTCCTCTGTCTCCGGGTAGTCGGGGTTCGGCTCGATGCAATCCACGGGGCACACTTCAATGCATTGAGGGGCATCGTGCGCGCCCACGCATTCCGTGCACTTCTCCACGTCGATCCAGTACACTGGAACGTCAGTCGCCAGACCTTCGTTCACCGCGTCGTTCGGGCAGACGGGCAGGCAGGCCCCGCAATCGATGCACTCATCGGTGATCATCATGGCCATGCCGATAACCTCCGGTCACAAACGAGCACCCGTTAAGATACAGTACTCCGGGCAAAGCTGCCCGGGTGAGGAAAATTCGGGAATCGGGGACGCTGGGACTTTGGGAGGTTGGGAAGGTGAATAGGAAACCGTGGCATCCGTGGAATCCGTGGAATCGGGGAATCGCGAATCCCCGATTCCACGGATGCCACGGTTTCTACAATCCCCTTCCCCCACTCCCAGACTCCCGGAGTCCCCGATTCCCGAACTCCCATCTAACATCACCAAACCGGCGGCTCGTAGCGGATCGGCCGGTACTCGGGGAACCACATCGCGTTGGCGATCCGCTCCTCGAGATTGTCCAGAACTTCTTCCTCTGTGTGACCTTCCTCGACGGCCCGTCGGACGACGGCGCAGGCCACGGCGTACGAGCATTCACGGATCCGCGGCAGTTGCGGGTACACGGCCTCCTCGGCTAGGTCTGCCTCGGTAACTACGTCGGCCAACGCCTTGGCGGCCGCCAGGAACATCCCGTCGGTCACTCGTCTCACCTTACCAACCCAGACACCGAGGCCAACGCCCGGGAAGATGAACGCGTTGTTGCCTTGCCCGATGCGGTAGCGCGCGCCGTTGAACTCCACCGGGTCGAATGGACTTCCCGTCGCCACGATCGCCCGTCCGGCGGACCACCGTATGGCCTGCTCGGCGGTGCATTCGCTCTTGCTGGTCGGATTGGAGAGCGGGAAGATCATCGGCCGCTCGATGAACTCGGCCATCGCTCTTACCACCGGCTCGGTGAACATTCCCGGGGTGCCCGACGTCCCGATCAGGATGGTCGGCTTCGCCCCCAGGACCGTTTCCTCGAGCGTGACCCGGGACCGGTCCTCACACTCGTAGCCCGCGAGCTCCGCCACATCCCGGGCATAGGTCGCCTTAAAATCTTCCAGCCCCTCCCGGGCCTTGGTGACCAGACCCCGGCTGTCGACCGTCCAGATCCGTTTGCGCGCCTCCTCCAGGCTGAGCCCCTCTTCCTGCAGCGCCGAGACCAGGAGGTCGGAGATCCCCTGGGCCGACGCCCCTGCCCCGGCGAACAGGATCCGCTGGTCCTTCATCGCCTGACCGGTGATCCGCAGGCCGCTGAAGACGCCCGCCACGACGACACCGGCCGTCCCTTGGATATCGTCGTTGAAGGTGCAGAGCCTGTCGCGGAATCGCTTCAGCTGGAAGATCGCGTTGCCCTTGAGGAAGTCTTCCCACTGCAGCAGCGCCTCAGGGTAGACCTTCTGGACGGCCGCCACGAACTTGTCGACGAAATCCTGATAATCCTGGCCGCGGATGCGTTTCTGCCGCAGCCCTACGTAGAGAGGATCGTTCAGCCGGTCCTCGTTGTCCGTGCCGACGTCCAGCATGATCGGCAGCGTGAGATGCGGCGGAATGCCCGCGCACAGCGTATAGAGACACAGCTTGCCGATCGGGATCCCCATTCCGCCGGCGCCCTGGTCGCCCAGCCCCAAGATCCTTTCACCGTCTGTCACCACGATGACAGCCGGGGGGCGCGGGTGGTTCGCCAGCACTGCTTCGATCTCGTTTCGTTGCTCGTAGCTGATGTACAGCCCTCGGGCCCGCCGCCAGATATGCGAGAAGTTCTGGCAGGCCTCCCCGACCACCGGCGTGTACACGATGGGCATCATCTCGTCGATGTGCTCGTGGACCAGCCGGAAGAAGAGGGTCTCGTTCCGATCCTGCAGACTGGCCAGATGAATAAAGCGCTCGAGGTTCGTGGTCTTCGCCTCGTAGTTCTCGTATACGCGGTTGAGCTGCTCCTCGATCGGGAAGACCGCAGGTGGTACGAGCCCCGCGATTCCCAGTGCCTTCCGCTCCTCGGCGGTGAACGCCGTGCCCTTGTTGGTAAACGGATTGAGGAGGACCGGCCGGCCCGTATGGTGGACCGCCAGGTACTCCTCACCCGTTCGCGGATCTGTTTTGACAGACCACATGTCCTCCTCCTGTATGCTGGCCGCCTCGCCACACAGGCCGGCGGCCGCGAGAATCAAGTCTGCAATGGACGGCCGGTCCCGACCGGCGGCCCAGCTTGTCTTACTTTGTCCCAGGACGTCGTTATCGGCGTTTGGGAGGCAGAGTCAAAAAAACGTAGAGCGCAAGAAGCGTTCCCCGGCTGGGGCGGCCGCCAGCCGTCCTCGCGCTAGGGGAGTGATAGGAATATACGTCGGCTGAACATCGCACATCGAACGTCGAACATTGAGTGGGTCAACGTTCGTTGTTCGATGTCCGACGTTCGACGTTCGGTCGCGCCTAACCGAGAAGCGTGAGGAAAACCCCGGCAGCCACGGCCGACCCGATGACGCCGGCGACGTTCGGTCCCATGGCGGGCATCAGCGGATTGACTCGCCCGTCCGTCTGGTCTGACACGAACTGCTGAACGACGCGCGCCGACATGGGAACCGCCGAGACGCCCGCTGCCCCAATGCACGGATTAATCTTCGTGCGCAGCAACAGGTTCAGCCCCTTGGCGAAGAGGACGCCGCCCGCCGTGCTGAACGAGAAGGCGACCGCGCCCAGGATCAGGATCATGATCGTTCGGTAAGTCAGGAAATGCTCGGCGTCCATGGTGGCGCCGACCGCCACGGCGAGGAACAGCGTGACAATGTCGATCAGCGCGCCGCCGGCCGTCTTGCGGAGCCGGTCCGTGACGCCCGACTCGCGCAGCAGGTTACCGAGCATCAGCATTCCGATGAGCGGGGCGCTGGACGGGATGGCCAGCGACGCGACGAGGCCGGTCACGATCGGGAAAAGGATCGCGGTCTTCTGCGAGACCGGAATCGCTTGCGGCATGTCGATCGCCCGCTCTTTCCTGGTCGTCAGCATGCGCATGATCGGTGGCTGGATGATCGGGACCAGAGACATGTAGCTGTAGGCCGCCACGGCGATCGGCCCCAGCAGATGCGGCGCGAGCTGGCTGGCGAGAAAGATGGACGTCGGGCCGTCGGCGCCACCGATGATGCCGATCGAAGCGGCCTCCTGCGCGTTGAAGTCCATCAGATAGCCGGCCGACAGCGCGGCGACGACGATGCCGACCTGGGCGGCCGCTCCCAGCAAGAAGGTGAGCGGCCTGCCCAGCAGTGGCCGGAAGTCGGTGAGCGCACCGACGCCGAGGAAGATGAGCGGCGGCAGAAGCTCGGTCCTGATCCCGGCCTCGTAGATGAGCGCGATGATCCCGTCGCCGTAGGACCCCAGGTTGGCCATCGGCAGGTTGGCGAGGATAGCTCCGAATCCTATGGGGATCAGGAGCAGCGGCTCGTAGTTCTTCGCTATGGCCAGGTAGATCAGAACACCGGCGATGACGAACATCCCGACGTTGCCGATACTCAGATTGGCGAGGCCCGACTGCCTGATCAGCTCCAGCGCTGTTTCCATCGGCAGCCCCTCTAGGCGATCGTCATGATCGGATTCGACGAGTCGATCTCGTCACCAATCTCAACATGAATCGCCGTCACCTTACCGGCGACCGGTGACTTGATGTCGTGCTTGGCCTTCATCGCCTCCACGGCGGCGACAACCGTTCCAACCGCTACCTGATCGCCCTCTTTGACCAGCAGGTCGACGACCTCTACGGAGCCGGCGAACGTGGAGTGCACCGTGGTTCCGGCCGCCGGCGCGGCGGTAGCAGCGGGCGCGGCGGACGCGGCGGGCGCGCTGGACGCAGCGGGCGCGCCTGCGGTCTGCCCGGCCGGCTCCAACGTCACGACGAACGTCCGCTTCGTACCGTTCTCTTCGACAGTGCAGCGCGTCGTGGTCGGGCCGGTCAGCGCTGGCGCCGCTGCCGCGGCGGGTGCCGCCTCCGCGGGAACTGCCTTCTCCGCCTTCTTCTTGAGCGGTACGTCGACCTTGGGTTTACCCGTCAAAAGCCGGATGCCCTCGTTTAGCTCCATCTTCTTGCCCGGGACCATCGCGGCGACCACCAGGAAGATGTTCTCGTCCGTCGTCGGCAGCCCCCGCTCCTCGAGCGCCTGCTTCGCCGGTTCGATGTTCTTGGGCGCCGCCTCCAGCGGGTCACCCTCGAACACCGGCAGCTCCAGCTGCTCGGACGCGATCTTCACGACCTCGGGATCGGGGGGCAGTGGCGTCCTTCCGAAGTAGCCCAGTACCGCCCGGCCGTAGCCCGGATCGATCTTCTCCCAGCGGCCGTACATCACGTTGTTGAACGCCTGCAGCCAGTACTGCTGGCTGCCCGGAGTCACGCTCGTCCAGGCGCCACCCGCCTCCACGACGATCGGGAATTCCGACAGCACCTCACCGTATTTCTCCAGGATTCCCGCCTTCACCATCATGTGCACGTTCGGCCCGATGGCGCCTCCCGGCATCGGGAAACCCAGGACGCGGGGGTCCGCTGTCGTCGTCGTCGGATTGAAGTCGTACTCCTCCATGAGCTCGTTCAGCATGGCCTCGATCTCGGGCAGCTTGGAGACGTCGATGTCCAACGAGTAACCGGTTCCCTTCAGCGCGTGCGCCAACGAGCGTGCGTCGGGCTGAACGGTTCCGCTGGCCATCGGCCGGCACGAGAGATCGGCACCGTCGGCGCCTCCGTGGATCGCCGCCATGTAGCAGGCGACCGCGGTGCTGGCCGTGTCGTGCGTGTGCATCCAAAGCGGCATCTCGGGCGGCATGATCTTCTTCAGCCCGACCGCCGTGTCGTATACCGTCTTCGGGTCCGTCGTACCGCTGGCGTCCTTGAGGCAGATGCTGTCGATATGCACATCGCCCTCCAGCAGCTTCTTGCCGATATTGATGTAGAACTCCGGCGTATGGACCGTCTCCGACTTGAACGGTAGCCCCATCAGCGCGATGCAGACCTGGTGGTGCATGCCGGCATCGACGATCGGCTGCCCGGTCTTCTCCAGGTTCTTGGTATCGTTCATGTAGTCGAAGTTCCGGTCCCAGGTCGTGCCGGCCGCCTTCATCAGCTTCGCCTGCAGCTGCAGTGCCTCGATCGACTGCGTGGTGAGCGTCACGCCCGAGACCGACCGTGTCAGGATCTGCAGGTCGACGTCGGGCCCGACCGCGGCACGCATCTTCCTCATGTCTTCGAAGGGATTCTCGCCCAAGTAGAAATACGGCGCCTGGTAACGTGCGCCGCCGCCGAACTCGAAGTGTCTGATCCCCGCCTCGGCAGAGGCCTGCATGGCCGGGAGGAAATCGGTCAGACGGACCTTGCCACCGAACGAGCTCTGCAGCCCGTCCCGGAACGGTGTGAACATTACCCGAATCTTCTTGGGATTCGTTGCGGAGATCATTTTTCCTCCTCGACTCTGGTGACTTTCATTCCCGGGTATATGCTTGCGACTGCCGTCGTGACCGCGGCGAGCAGCGCGGCGTCGCTCTTCGCCAGCTTCTCAGGAAAAACCGCGACGAGAAGCCGCATGGTGACCGCCAGGATGGTCAGCAGCACGAACACCGCCAGCAGCGCTGACAGGCAGACGAACAGAAGTTGGTACGAGTCCATGCTCAGCTCTTCCTCGAGGTGAGTTCCTCGGCCGGTCCGATTATCAGCCTACCCTTCGTAAACGGCCGCTCGTAGCCCTCGATCATCAGCTCCAGGCCATCGCCGATCCCAATGGCTCGGCCGTGGGCGATCACATCCAACTGCGGCCCCGGCTCCTCGGAACAGAGCGTCACCTGGCGGCCGATCACGGAGGAACGCTCACGGTACCGCTCCAGCAACGCTCCGTACTCACCGGCGAGCAGCCGACCGCAGTTCACCTCTAGGGCGGCGGCGAGAGCGGCGAAGAACCTTCCCTGCGTGCAGTCCGCCGGCTGCGCGGCCGCAGCTCTCAGCGTGCCGACCCGAGGCACGAATCGTGTCGGCTCGACCTCGGGCTCGGTCTCGACGTTGACCCCCATACCCAGGACCGCTCCGCTTATCGTCTCGCCCACGCTTTGTGTGTATGCCAGCACGCCGCCTACTTTTGCGTCCTCGATAATTATGTCATTCACCCACTTGGTAGTGGCTGAGTCCTCGAGGCCGGGGATCGAGTCGATCGCGTCCACGACGGAGACCGCTGCCAGGACAGTGAAACTGGTCGCCGGACGCTCCACCGCGCTACCCGGTCTCAGGTAGACCGACAGGTAGATGTTGCCCGGCGGCGCGGACCAGGTCCGCCCTTTGAAACCGTGGAAGCGCTCGCCCGCGCCGGCGAGGCAAAGAACGCGATCCGGCAGGCGCGTCCCCGCTCGGCTGAGCTCGATCAACAGATCATAATGAGAGCGTTCCGCCACCTCCACCAGTAACAGGTAGGGCCAACCGGAGCCGCCGTGCACGGTGGACTCGCGGGGCTGCTCGGCCCCGTAGGCGGCTTCTATGAGGCTTCGGAGGTTGTCCGGCGGCTCCGAAGCCGGCGTCGACCAGGGATCATCGGTTCGCCCGAGTACGGTCCGGGCGTAGTCGACGCTATCAGTGTAGACTAACATCGCTTTTGGCACGAGCGAGTAGGGTGGGGCGTCGGAGAAACCTTATATAGGGTGAAAGGCCAGGCGTTGTCAAATCGGGCCGAACTTGTAGTCTAACATCCCAAACCGCGACTCGAGCGAAGGCAACAGGCCAATCGTGATCGATGCGATCATAGTCATAGCCTACCTGGGGGTGATGCTCTCTGTCGGCTGGCGCTCGCGCCGACAGTCCCCGGAATCTTACTGGGTGGCTGACCGACGCTACGGCGCGGGCAGCGTCGCCGTATCACTGGTCGCCACGGTTTTCGGGGCGTCTTCGACGATCGGTATCATCGGGCTCGGTTACTCGCGGGGCCTGACCGGTGCCTGGTGGTCGCTGATCGGAGCAGCCGCGCTGCTGCCGTTCGGGCTCATACTCGCCGGGCGGGTCAGGGCGCTAGCGGTCTACACGCTGCCGGACATTCTGCAGCGAGCGTACGGTAACCGTGTGGCGGTGCCTGCCGCCGTCGTGATCGCCCTGGCCTGGTGCGGGGTCATCGCTGCCCAGATGACGGCGGGTGCCCTCTTACTGAGTGGAGTCCTGCGGCTGGACTACTCGTGGGTACTCGCGGTCGTCGCGGTCGTCTTTGTCCTCTACACCTACTGGGGCGGTCAGCTGTCGGTCATTCGGACGGATTCCTGGCAGTTCGCCCTGTTCGTCGCCGGGGTCCTGGTCTGCCTGATCTTGCTGTACCTCGCGTCGCCGGGCGTGGGGGTATCAGGCGGCGAAGCCATTCCGGCGGGACACTTCCGTTTTCCGGTATCCGAGGGCTTCGGGTGGTATGAACTGTTGCTCTTCTATCCGTTGATCGTCGGTCTTCCGTACCTGGCGGGCCCGGATATCTACTCACGCGTGTTGTGCGCGCGAGACTCGGCGGCGGCGCGCAAGGCGGCGCTGACCGCGGCGGCGGCCGTCGTGCCGATCTCGTTTCTGTTGGCGGTCCTCGGCCTGCTGATCCGCGCCCGATTCCCGGAGATCGCGGCGGAAGCGGCGCTGCCCACCGCTGTGAGCGAGCTGGTGCCGGCCGGACTCGCCGGGTTGATCCTGGCCGGGTTCCTCGCTGCGGTCATGTCTTCGGCGGACACCACACTGATATCGGCTTCCACGATCCTGTCGCTGAACGTGTTCGGTGCGGGCGGGGACCTGTCAGGGGCGAAGCAGCTCCGACTCACACGGCTGGCTCTGATTGGCGTGGGAGGGGCCGCCTGGGCGATAGCCGGCCTCGAGCGAGGCATCATCTCGGCGTTGCTCCTGGGCTACACGATCTTCGTCGGAGGTGTGGTCTTTCCGACGCTCGCCAGCTTCTTGCGAGGCCGCCTGAGCGTCGCGCCGCCGGTCGCCATGGCGGCGGTCATCGTCGGTGGAGCGACTGCTGCCTTGGGGGCGATAGGGGAGGGTTCGCCGTTGAAGGCGATGGTTGGATGGGGCGAGCCCACTCTGCTCCGGCTGCTGGGACCTCGCTATCCGGCGATCCTTCCCGTGCTTCTGAGCTTGGCGATCCTCGTGTTCGGGACTGCTTTGTCCAGGGGGTTCCCCCTAACTCGTTATCGTGATCGTTATCGAAGCGATTACGATCACGATAACGAGAACGACAACGAGCGGGAGTAGGAAGGGGCTCTCGTGTTATCGCTAACCAGTGGGCGCGGTGGTGTCCCGGTGAATTCCCGTCCAGCGCAGGATGTCCTCCATCAAGCACCACCTGGTGATCGCGGACTGCATCAGATTCAGCCCCACGAAGGCGGTGAACAGGTACCAATAGGGGCTGACCCACCAGCCGAGGGCTAGGCTGGCCAGGACGAAGGAACCGGCGATCAGACGGATCTTGCGTTCGATTGTCATAGTGCCTCGCACGATTAGGGTTTAGTTCCCAGCTGACAGCAGCTGTATTGTTCTACGGCCATTTGCACCGCCCTGATCGGGTGCCGCGGGTCTTCGACGCCGGTGCATGACTCGACGGCTTCCATGAGGGCGGCCGCCTTGTCGTCGGGCAGCACGGTCATGACCACCTGCGACTGGTAAGGCTGGATCTCGCCGGTCCAACCGACGGCACTCCCGGGCGCGTGTCCTTCCACGGGTAGACGACTGAAAGCTGTAACCGCCTGTTCGCTGAGTAGCCGGTTCACACAGCTTTCGTCATCGGCCAGGTACATGAGGTATACGAGCTTCATTTTTCACTCTGTCTCCGCTACGGGGTTCGCGTCGGGTTCGGGGGCCGCCGGGGTCTTGCTCTCGGCCCTGCGGCTGCGGGCCCGGTGCACGAGGTAGTAGACGCTGGGCACGACGATCAAGGTGAGCACGGTGGAAGCCAGCGCTCCGGTGATTAGCGAGACGGCCAAGCCCTCGAAGATCGGGTCGAAGAGGATAACGATCGCACCGATGACCACCGTGCCGGCGGTCAGGGCGATGGGTCGGGTTCGGACGGCACCCGCCTCGATGACCGCTTTTTCCAGTGCGATGCCGGCGGAACGGCGAGCTTCGAGGTAGTCGATGAGGAGGATCCCGTTGCGGACCATGATGCCGGCCAATGCGATCATTCCGATCATCGACGTCGCGGTGAAGAAAGCACCGAACATCCAGTGTCCCGGTGCTATCCCGACCAGCGTCAGGGGGATCGCGGTCATCATTACGAGCGGCGCGACGAACGAGCCGAACCAGGCGACGATCAGGACGTAGATCAGCAGTAGCGCACCGCCGAACGCGATCCCCAGGTCGCGGAAGACCTCGTACGTCACCTGCCACTCGCCGTCCCACTTCATGACCGGCTGTTCGACGGCGCCCGGCTGCCTCGCATAGAGCTGACCCAGCCGGGCGCCGCTCGGCAGAGTGATGGCCCCGATCTGCTCTCGCATGTCGAGTATCGCGTACACCGGGCTTTCAGCCTCGCCGGCGACGTCGGCCGTCACGTATACGACCGGCTGGCCATTCTTACGGTCGATCAGTTGCGGCGCCTCACCGATTTCCGGTCGCACCAGTTCGCTCAATGGCACCAGTTGCCCGTTCAGCGACGCGACGTGCAGGCTACCCAGCCGATCGAGTCCGGAGCGGGCAGCCTCGGTCAGCCGGAGTCTTACGGGTACCGGCGTGCGCGCGGTGGGCTGGGAGAGGTGCGTGACGACTTTGCCGCCGAGCGCCGATTGGAGCGCGCCGATCACCGAAGCCTTGGGCACACCGCTGAGTGCGGCTTTCTCTTCGTCCACCTGCAGCCGGATCTCGCGTTGCGGTTCGCTCAGCGACCAGTCGACATCGACCACGCTCGGGTGGTCGGCGAAGATTTCGCGGACTCGGGTGGCGACCTCGATCTGCGAGTCGCGATCGGGTCCGTAGATCTCGGCGACGAGAGTCGAGAGCACCGGCGGTCCCGGTGGTACCTCAACGACCTTGACCCGGGCGCTGGTTCCCGAGTGTACTGCTATATCCTCGACGATGGGCCGGATGCGCTTGGCGATGTCGTGGCTCTGGTCACCGCGCTCCGACTTGTGGACGAGGTT
>CAYFSW010000125.1:0-2329 GCA_964345885.1 uncultured Gemmatimonadota bacterium
AGCCCCAATCGAACAGCTCGCGAATCATCACGCCGGCCTTGGCCCAGTTGTGCGTGTTCACGAGGCTGTCCACCCGGGCGATGATGCTGCCGTCGCCGTTGAGCCGCTTGTAGACGAAACGGCACTCGTCGAACCGGTCCAGAGCGGCGTTGCTCTCGATATCCCAGCCGGCGGCACTGAGGGTGATGCTGTCGGCCGTCTCCAGGAAGGACGGCACCTGGCCGCGGAAGTACACCACCAGCGTATTGGCGTCGCCGAACGTCCAGTCCTGCGACTGTTCCCAGGTCCGCTCGGCCTCCGAGTACCAGGGCGAATCGATGTTGTTGTAGTCCAGCGGCATCGCCTGCACGCCGCCATGCACGATGGTACGCTCGGCAAAGGGCGGGTCCCAGTTGCCGACGGTCGAGCCGTTGCCGTTGACCCACCCGTCGATCCAGGTCTCGTAGATGCGCGTGCCCATACCCTCGAGATCGTTGTAACTCTCGAAGTCATCCACGAGCAAATAGTCGGCGACCGTGAAGCTCCAGACGCGGCCGACGAAGATCGTGCCGTCGGCGTTGATCTCGTCGACCCGCCAGAAGTATTCCCGGCCCCAGTCGAGATTCTCGTCAGGCGTATAGTTCGTCGCGCTGCGGCGGCCTCGATAGACACCCGTCGCATCGTCCGCCGTGGCGGCGGCCACAGCCGCGGCGTCGGTCCCCACGTAGACGTCGTGCCTGGACGCGTTGTCACCCTCAATCCAGGTCATCGGAATGGCGGTGCGGATATCCGCAACCGACGCGTCGGCGGGATTCGGCCCCCAGGCACGGCGTGGATCGATCCGCATGACGAGCTCGATTTCCTCCTGACTCAACTCCCGGTCGAATATGCGAAGGTCGTCCACCGCTCCGGCGAACCACCGTGCGTGGTTCCTGTTCACCCCAATGGCGAACTCGTTGAACATGGTATCGGCAAGCACCGCGCCGGCTGTCCAGACGCCGTTGTAGTACAGCTTGGCGTCGACACCCGTAGTCGCCACGGCCAGATGGACCCAGTCGGTCGTCACAGTGCCAAAGGAGGTCGCCCCGCCCGAATGATTCACGCGGTAGCTGCCGGGGTTACCGCCATCCACGTCGATCTGGAACCCCGCGCTATTGGGACGATGTCCGGTGAACGGACTGCAGTTGATGCGCTGGCCAAGGACGGCTGCCTTCGCCCACAAGGCGACGGTGCAAGCCGACCACTCCTCGGTGGCCTGCGGGAAGGGGTACACCACGTCATCATTGATTCCGTCCAGCTCCAGGGCGGCGCCGTCGTAGCCTTCCGCCCACGTGGGATCATTCTCGAGGACGCCGTGATGGCCGTGGCCGGACCAGTCCACGACGCGAGAGCCGATACCTTCATCGATCTTCCACCAGCAGATCAGGTTCGGATCGATGATGGGGATCTCCGGCAGCGTCGAGAAGCTCCAGACGTGGCCCTCGACCTTTGCGCCGGCGAGGTCTACCTCATCGATCCGCCAGCAGTATGTCTTGTTCGGCTCCAACGGGCCGGTCTTGAACGTTCGGAGGACTTGGTTGCCTTTGAACGTGTCGCCTGTGCCCTCCGCCACGGCGGCTTCCTCCGTTCCGAAGTACACGTCGTGGGAAATCCCGCGCAGCCCGGATGTCCAAGCCAGGGTAAGATCCAGGTCCAGGTAGGGCGCCCCGTCCACCGGGTTGGGCAGGAAGGCCTCGTTCGTGGCATAGACGAACATCCAGACGTCGCCCGGATGCACGCTATCGTCCGGATCGATCTCGTCGATCCTCCAGTAGTATGTCTCTCCGGGCGCCAGGCCGGGGTCATGCCAGTACACCGGCGCCGACTGTTGCGGTGACACCAGGTCGGCGTCGGTCAGGTCGGGGCTGGTGCCCAGATATACGTTGTGTAAGAGCGCCGTTTCCCGGGGCTTCCAGCTCATCAACGGATTGGTGACGCCGATCGTCCCGTCGGCCGGACCGGGTTCGTACGCCCTCGGCCGCACGCTCAGCGCCTTGACCTCGTCGGCGGTCAGCACGCGATCGTACATGTAAACCTCGTCGATCAGCCCCTCCCAATATCTATCGCCGTTCGTGGACCGCCACCCGATGCCGACATCATAGGAAGGAATGATATCGAGGGGCGGGTCCGCGTCGGTCTTGGGTACCGAATCGTCCTGGCCATCGACGTAGAGTATCATTTGTGGGTACGAGACGGTCGAGTTCGCTGCCACCGTCAAGGCAACATGGTGCCACTGCCCATCGGCAACTATGGTGGCGGAGTTCACATTCCCGGCGCCGTGGCTGACGCGCAGAACGCTGTTGATGATCCG
>CAYFSW010000126.1:0-8761 GCA_964345885.1 uncultured Gemmatimonadota bacterium
GCAGGTGAAGTTGATCTGCCATGCTCGCTGCAAGACGGATCCTGTGGACGCACACAAGCTGGCGGATCTGTTGCGGACGGATCTGCTGCCGGCGATCTGGGTGCCGGATCTGGAGACGCGAGCGAAGCGGAAGCTGCTGCGCCGCCTAACCAGCGTTTGCACCTGGTGCGGGCACCGCACGAGGTAATGGCCCTAGATTGTCTGTTGAGTTGTTCAGCGGTCCGGCCGCCTCCTCAATCGGGCGCGGTCGTTGCCGCGCAGGTGAAACGCTAGTCCGTTAGGCGGCTGGTCGGCACAAGATCGGAGTCCAAGAGCAAGCATTGTCCTGTGAAGCGCAAGATCATCGTTGTTGGCGTCGCAGTGATAGTCGGCCTTCTTCACTTCCTCACGGGCCCAAGGTATACCGGACCGTTTCCCAGTTTTGTGAATGGCTACATGATCGACATCCTGCTACCGTTTGCCATGTATTTGGTGCTAGGCGTAGCCAATCAAAGGATCCTGCGCAGCGCTATGGCCAGAGTATCCTGCTCCCCTTGTCGTTGAGTCCACCGATAAGAGATGCTTTCAGCATGCCGAAGGAGGTGGATCTCAATGGCAGAGGAACCTCCGGAGAATATCCAGCGCTGGACAGCCAAGCGACGGGCTGCCCTGGTTCTGAGCATCCTGCGGGGTGAGACCTCAGTTCAAGAAGCGGCTCGCCAGCATGGTTTGACGGTCGGTGAGATCGAGGACTGGCAGGAGCGCTTCCTGGCGGCGGCGGAGAACGCGTTGCGCTCGAGGCCGAAGGACGAGGAGGCGCTGAAGGATGAACAGATCAAGCAGCTGAAACAGAAGATCGGGGATCTGGTCTTGGATCTCGATGTCCTGAAGGAGGCGATGAAGGGCCACCCTTTCGCCCCGAAGATGTCCGACGAGTGAGGCAAGAGGTGCGGAGGGTATCGGAGCGTCGCGCCTGTCGGATCCTGGGGGTGTCGAGATCCTCGGTGCGGCTCAGACCCGATCGACCGCCACGTGGGCCTGTGGTGGACGAGCTGTTGGCAGCGCGGATTAAGGGAGTGATTCGAGCCCACCCGACATTTGGGTACCGGCGGATCTGGGCACTGTTGCGTTTCCGGGAGGGCATAGAGGTCAATCGGAAAGCGGTCTATCGGGTGCTGAAGCTGAAAGGCTGGTTCGTGCACCAGCGGTGGGTCACACCGAGGCCGCGAGTTCGGGGTAAGCGGAGCGCGGCGAAGCGAAGCAACGAGCGCTGGGCGATGGACGTCACGCATATCCCCTGTGGCCGAGACGGCTGGGCGCACCTGGCCGCGGTGATCGACTGTCACGATCGAGAGGTGGTGGGCTACGAGTTCTCGCTACGGGGCCGGGCGAAGGAAGCGGAGCGGGCACTGGAGGAGGCTTGCATCCGGCGCTTTGGAACGCTGAGACCTTCCGGTCCCACTCCAGTCGTGAGGAGCGACAACGGGCTGGTCTTTCAGAGTCGCCGATTTCGTGGGGCTTGCCGGCAATACCGGCTAAGCCAGGAGTTCATCACGCCGTACACGCCGGAACAGAACGGGATCGTGGAGCGCTTCTTCCGCAGCCTGAAGGAAGAGTGCGTGTGGCAGCATCAGTTCACCAGTTTCGCGGAAGCGCGAAGAGTGATTGGCTCATGGATTCGCTGGTACAACCAGCGACGGCCACACCAATCGCTAGGCTATCTGAGCCCTGCGGAGTATCGGGCTCAACAACTGCAACAAGTGGCTTGACGGCGGGGGAGCACTACACTTGCTCCGTGGAGAGTGCGGGCTCTGTGGTCGTAGCTGGCTACGAGCTGAAGTCGTTAGATCAGCTGCACCGCTCGTTCCGTCGCGGCGCAGCTGAAACGCTAATCCGTTAGAGGGCCTTGAGCAAGCGAATGGAGGCACGTCGCCTTCACGTTGAGACACCGGTCATCGACTCGATTCCTCTCGAACGGCGCGTCGGCCGGCGAGTATGGCTGAAGATGGAGGCTCTTCAGCCAACCGGATCGTTCAAGATCCGCGGGATAGGATTCGCCTGTCAGCGCCACCTAGAGTCTGGCTGCCGGCGATTCGTTTCCTCGTCGGGGGGGAACGCAGGACTCGCGGTCGCATACGCGGGCCGCCAGCTCGGCGTTCCCGTCACTGTTGCCGTTCCTCTGAGTACCCCAGAGCGAGCCCGCGCGCTGATTCGAGATCAAGGAGCTGAGGTCGTCGTCTTCGGGAAAACATGGCAGGAAGCCCATAGCCATGCGCAGGCGATGCTGGATGACGGCGTTGCTTATCTTCATCCCTTCGACGACCCCGTGATTTGGGAAGGCCACGCCTCTCTCATTACCGAGACTCTGTCTTTCGGGCTCGAAATCGACACAGTCGTACTCTCCGTGGGCGGGGGCGGTCTTCTCTGTGGCGTCGCGCAGGGTTTGCAGACGGCCTGTCGGCCGGATATTTCGCTTGTCACCGCTGAGACGTTGGGAGCAGACTCCTTCCATCAGTCGGTTCAATCGGGCAGGTTGGTTGAGCTAGAGCAGATCACGAGCGTGGCAACCAGCCTCGGCGCAAAGAAGGTGGCGGCGAAGGCGCTGGAGGTTAGTAGTCAGTTCAAATTGGCGTCTCGCGTCGTCACCGATAAGGAAGCGCTCGATGCTTGCCTCCAGTTCGCAGACGATCACCGCGTTGTAGTCGAACCTGCCTGCGGAGCAGCCTTGGCGCTCGCGTACAAGGGCGAGGGCGTGCTGCGGCAAGCACGGAATGTCCTTTTGATCGTCTGCGGAGGCGCAGGCGTGAGCTATCGCGACCTGGTGGAGCTCAGGAAGGCCGTCTAACAGCCGCTGAAGCTGACGGCCGAACAGCGTTTTCTAATCGATCCGCTGTGGTGTTCAGGGCTCCCCGCGGTGGGTCGCCCACGGTACGCTTAATTTCGGCAGCAGCTTAGCGGCCATCCATTAGGCGGCCCGCGAGCTGCTTGTTCCGCATGGGGTATTAGGCAACCGTCGAAGGTCCGGTAACCTGGATTGGGAAGCCCGCTATGAACCGAGAACCTAAGTGCACACTTGCAGAAGGATTCAGTGTTTGGGAGAAGGCCTGGGCTCAGCTTTCGTTCTTGGTCATGGGCGCCCTGGGTACTGTCGGGATTATGCTCGCTGACTGGCCCTGGGTCTTACCATACATTGTGATATACTGGTATGGCGTCCCAGGGATCGTAATGAGGCACCTGGTTTGTCCAAGGTGCCCGCATCTCTATGTGTACGGCGATTGCCTTGAAGCACACCCGAATCTGACGAGGTGGCTGATCAAGAAGCGAAAGGCCACACCACTCAGCAAGTTCGAAAAGTCTTTGTTCTGCGGAGTATTCATTCTCATACCGACTTATCCACTGTTCTGGCTGGTTTCACACATAGGTCTTCTAGTAGCGTTTGTTATCGCTGCCGGCGCGTGGTACTCGGGCCAGCTTCTGCACTTCTGCAAGCAATGTCGAGTATATAGCTGTCCCTTCAATCGCGTTCCTTTGACACGACAGGTGAGTAGTGTCTGAGCATAGGGTGGGACGCTTGTAGGTGGCGCCGAGTCGTGGTGACGGCAGTGCGACCTCGGGAGTACAGGCGGGCTGACTAGTCTGGTCAGCCTGGTATCACATGCGCGGCCATTGGAGGGGCGATGGACCTCGGCAGTTTTCCCCGCCCTTGTCTCTTGACGCCGAGCTGTTAGACGCGGGAGGTGCGAGGCTGTAGATTGGATCCAGAGGAAGGAAGCCAATGCTGAAGCGATCCGCAGCCGGTGCCGTAGGTATCCCGCTGCCTCCCATGAAGCTCCTGCCCCGAGAGGCGCGGCCCGGCATCTTTGCACCCCCCAACAGCTAATCCACTAGCGCGGTAGGGTTGCCGGCCCGCCCCGGGGACCCGCGCGAGCCGATCTCGCTACCCCGATATCCGTGCCGGCGACGCCTGGTCGGGGGCATTTCACGTCCCCGCCTCCTCCGTCCGCGCTAGCTCCTCGTCGTGCCGGCCTGAGCCGGAAAGGGATAGTAAATACGACTGGAGAACACGATGTCTGAGATAACCGTACCATCCGAATCCGTCTTTCCGATCCTGAAAGAGAACATCTTGGTGGACGGCTTCCACATTGTGATCGATCTGCAGAAGTCGCACGGATCGGTCATCGTAGATGCGCTGGAGGGTAAAGAGTACCTCGATTGCTATGGGTACTTCGCTACGCTGCCGATCGGGCACAACCACCCGAAGCTGGAGGACGAAGGCTTCCGTCGCTCGCTGATGACGGCGGCGCTCGCCAATCCTGCGAACAGCGATATCTACTCGCGCGAGTACGCGGCGTTCGTCAAGACGTTCCGCGAGATCGCCGTGCCGGATGAGTTCCGCTATCTGTTCTTCATCGCCGGTGGCGCGCTTGCCGTCGAGAACGCGATGAAGGTGGCGTTCGACTGGAAGCGTCAGAAGAACCGCGCGCAGGGCGTCGAGGAGGGCGGTGACAAGATCTTGCACTTCGTCGACGCATTCCACGGGCGTAGCGGGTACACGCTCTCGGTAACGAACACCGATCCACTCAAGACTCGGGATTTCCCTAAGTTCGATTGGCCGCGCATCTCTAATCCGACGATCCATTTCCCGGTGAACGAGGCGGAAGCCGAGGCCGCCGAGGCGAAGGCATATGCGGAGATCGAAGCGGCCTTTGCAAAGGACCCGCATGGGATAGCCGCGATCTTGATCGAGCCGATCCAGGGTGAGGGCGGTGACAATCACTTCCGGCCGGAGTTCATGCAGCATCTTCGCAAGTATGCCGACGAGAACGATGCGCTGTTGATCTTCGACGAGGTGCAGACCGGCATGGGTGTGACCGGGAAGATGTGGGCGTATCAACATTGCGGCGCGACGCCCGACATCATCGCCTTCGGCAAGAAGACACAGGTTTGCGGCATTATCAGCACGCGGCGCGTCGATGACGTGCAGGACAACGTCTTCCATGTCTCCTCGCGCATAAACTCGACGTGGGGTGGCAACCTCGTGGACATGGTACGCTGCGCCCGCTACCTGCAGATCATACAAGAGGACGCCCTGGTAGAGAACGCGGCGCGGGTCGGTGCCATGTTCAAGGAAGGTCTGGAAGAACTGCAGGCCGACTTCCCGGCGGTGACCAACGTGCGCGGCCTGGGCCTGATGCTCGCATTCGATCTGCCCGACGGAGCGACACGCGACAATGTGCGTCAGGATTGCTGGGACCGGGGATTCGCCTCATTGCCGTGTGGCCCACGCTCGTTGCGTTTCCGGCCGCCATTGGTCTTCAGCGAGGCGGAGGCGAAGCAGTCGTTGGCGACGCTTCGGGAGGTACTCGAGTAGGCTACAAACAGACTTATTGTTGCGAGCCCCGTAACCAGGGAGCGCGAGAGATGATTCGGTACGTGACGTTGTCCCTAATCTTCGCGGTGCTGGCGAGTACGTCCGCGCTGGCCCAGGACTACGCGCCGCTGCTCGATGCGGGCAGGCGCAACCTGCTGCACGAGGAGCTTAGCGGCGAGATCGCCAAGGATCACGTCATCCAGATCACGCGGCACCACCGCATCCAGGGCTCCCGCGGCTACCGTGACGCGGCGCAGTACGTGCTTGAGCAGTTACGCGCGTATGGGTTCGATGAAGACGAGGCGTGGATCGAGTCGTACCCGTCGGACGGAAAGATCCACTACGGGACGTGGCAGGCGCCGTCGGGCTGGGACATCGACTTTGCGGAATTGCGGATGGTCGAGCCGTACGACACTCGTATCGTCGGCTATCCCGAGGTTGCGATGAGCCTGATCACTTACTCGAACCCCGGCGACGTGACGGCCGAGCTGGTCTGGGTGGGCTCGGGCACGCGCGACTCGGACTACGAGGGCAAGGAAGTGCGCGGCAAGTTCGTGCTGGCGACGGGATATGGCGGGAGCGTCCACCGGCTGGCGGTGGTCAAGTACGGCGCCGCCGCTGTTGTCTGCTACCTGGACGACGATCGGGCCAAGGAATACCCCGACATGCTGGCCTACACCGGCATGTGGCCGCTGCCGGAGGAACTGGAGCACGTCACCTTCGGGTTCAACCTGACCAACCGCCAGGGCGAACGGCTGCGGGGGATGTTGGAGTCGGGGCAGCGCGTGGTGCTGCGAGGCCGCGCGTCCGGTATCGGGCTCGAGCCGTACTACATGGACGTGGTGGTGGCGCGCATCGCTGGCTCCGAACTGCCGGATGAAGAGATGGTCTTCGCCGCCCACCTCGACCACCCGAAGGAATCTGCGAACGACAACGCCAGCGGCTCCGCCGCCCAGCTGGACATGGCGCGGGCGCTGAACGCTCTAATCGATGGGGGGCGGCTGCCGCGACCGAAACGTTCGCTGCGTTTCCTCTGGGTCCCCGAGTGGCATGGGACGATGGCGTACATCGAGGAGCACCCGGAGATGGTCGGGCCGGCGCTGGGCGGTAC
This sequence comes from uncultured Gemmatimonadota bacterium, assembly GCA_964345885.1. GTDB lineage: Bacteria > Gemmatimonadota > Gemmatimonadetes > Palauibacterales > KS3-K002. Next base: position 6,462 of record CAYFSW010000126.1, read on the forward strand.
CTACCTGGCCCACATCAACCTCGACATGGTCGGCGAGCATCTAGAGCTGCTGCACTCGCGGATGAACATCACGAGCACGCCGTGGTCGACTCCGTCGGCCTTGAACGACGTGGTGGAGAACATGGCGCAGATGACCGCGCGCCTTAACGTGCGATCGCCGCGGGGCAGCCTCTCGATGATGAACTTTCAACTGACGCCGTACGGCGGCGGCAGCGATCACATGATGTTCATCGACCGGGACATCCCGGGGATGATGATCGGCCATTCCGACTATACGCATCACACCTCGGAAGACACGCCCGATAAGGTCGATCCTGTGGAACTGGAGCGCAGCGAGATCGTGGCGCTGGCGTCGCTGGTTTACCTGTCGGATCTCTCGGAGGCCGAGGCGGTCGATTTGGCCTACCTGGTGGGCGCCAACGCGGCGGGTCGGTTGGGTGCGGCGGTGCGGCGGGCGCGGCGGCAGATGATCGCCGCCTTGGAGGGGGGGGCCGACGTGGCCTGGTTCGAGGCCCGCAATACGGTGGTGCAGGCCGCGGCGAAGGAGAGGGAGGCCGTAAGCTCGATCCTCCACTTCAATGCCGCGGAGCCGGTGCGGGCGGCGGTGCGGACGATCCAGGAGCAGATCGACGTGCGGGAGGGCGCGCTGATCGCTGCGCTGGATAGGGAAGCGATAACGCTGGGCGGCGCGAGCGCGACTCGCGGCGAAGAGATCGACGAGCGCATCCCGGTGCGGCTCACCCGGGGACCGCTCGACTTCGCGCTGCCGGCGAGCGAGTTCTCGGAAGCGGACGCGGCGTGGTATTCCTCGCGCGAATTCACTCTCTCGGGGAATGCCCGCTTCGAGCTGGTCAACTTCATCGACGGTACGCGCTCGGTGACCGCCATCCGCGACGCAATCAGCGCCGAGTTCCGGCCGGTGCCGACGGCCGTGGTGGCACGCTACCTGGATGACCTCGTAAGGGTGGGGGTGGCCGACTGGAAGTGAGCAATGCACGAACAGAAAGGCTGGTTCTAATGTCTCGCATCCTGTTCTACATAGGGTTGTGCCTGTGCACGCTCGCTTCAAGTGCGGAAGCGCAGCAGAGGCTCGAGGCGCTGTACGACTCGGCGCACTACGCCTGGGAGGCGGGCGACTATGTGGACGCACTGGAGCGTCTCGAGCACCTGCTGAGCGGCGCCGGAGGGGAAGGTTTCTTGGAACGGGCGGCCCTACTGACGGGCGAGCTGTACCGGACACAGGAGCTCGCGGCGGACGGCCGAGCGGTACGTTGGAGTCCCGATGGACGGTTCGCCGTCTACGAGGCGGGGGCGGGAGCCGAGACCGTGACGCACATCGTCGCGGTGGGCGAGGAGGGCGTGCGCCGGCTGGCTGAGGTGAGTGGACGCGGCCTGGCTTTCGCGCCGGGCGGAGACCGCGTCGCCTACCTCGTGGTCGAGGAGACGCCCGAGCTCGAGGCGGCCCGGGCGGAGCTGCGCGGTTCCATCGAGGTGCGCGACTACGCGAGCTATAGGCGGCTGCGCAGCGAACTAGTGCGGCTGGATGCGGAGCATTCGCGAGTCGTGCTCAGGGAACTAGGGACGGGTGCGGAGCAGGAAGTGGCGGCGCCGGGGCTGGGGAAGTCCGAGGTCATTTTCGGCCCCGACGGCGCGTCGCTCTACCTTACGGGCAACGAAGTCGGCGAGCGGGAGCGAACCGATGTATATGAAGTGCGTCCGGGATCGGCCCCGGTGGCGGTCACGACGGGCCCGGGGCTGAAAGAGCGCCCGGTATTCGTTCTGGATGGCGAGGCGCTCGCCTATCAAGTCGGTGGTAGCCTCGCGCTAGTCGACCGCGCCGGGCGGTCGATGCGCACGATCGCGGCACGGGCACCGGCGATCTCGGCGGATGGCTCGACGATCGCGTATCTGAGCGCGGACGGTGATATAGCAGCACTCAACGTACTGTCGTTGTCGCCCGGCGCCGAGCCGGCCGCTGTCGTGCGGACGGCGCAAAGGCTGGCGAGCAGCGTGAGCAGTGCCTGTGCGGCGTGTCCGGATCTACGGAGCTACGCGCTGTCGGCGGATGGAAGCCGCATCGCCTACCAGATGATGCCGCGCGAGGATTGGGAGCTCTACGTGACGGACGTCGCCGGGACTGGCGAAGTGCGTCTCACGCACGGCATAGAGCATGATCTGTTCCCGCAGTTCGTGGACGAGGAACGGATCCTGGGGCTGGCCGGCGAAGGGCGCCACCGGCGGGCTTACCTGTACGATACGAGCACCGGGGACCGAACGCGCGTCTTTCACAACAACACCGT
>CAYFSW010000127.1:0-79950 GCA_964345885.1 uncultured Gemmatimonadota bacterium
CTCGATCTTCTGCTTCGCGAGCTCCTTCATGTCGCTCTTGACCTTGCGGCGCGCCAGAATTCCGCCGGCGATGACTGGGTGCAGCGTCTTCACCCGCCCATCCATGATCTCGGGGAAACCGGTGACGTCGCTGACCCCGGTGACCTCGATCCCGGCCTCGCGCAGCACCCGGGCGGTGCCGCCGGTGGAGACGATCTCGTAACCCAGCCCGGACAGTCCACGGGCAAACTCGACGACGCCCGTCTTGTCGTGGACACTCAGCACGGCGCGTGGCAAAGCTCCCTCCCCTTTGTTAGCGTTTCCAGGCCGGCCCGACGCTGTCCAGACAGGCCCCTTCGTCGGTCAACTGGAATCCGATATCACCCGTAGCGAAGCCGCTCTTTCGCACCCGTCCGTCGGGCAGCTGCTCGATCCCGCCGCGTGCCAGTGCACCGAGCACAGCCGGATAGAGCCGATGCTCGTACTTGAGGACGCGGGCGGCAAGCGAGTCGGCGGTGTCGCCCGGAAGCACGGGGACGGGCCACTGGGCGATGATGGGTCCGGTATCGTAGCGCTCGTCGACGAAGTGGATCGTGGGGCCCGACACGGCGACACCGGAGTCGAGCACCGCGTCGTGCACGTGGTGACCCCACATCCCTGAGCCACCGAAGGTCGGCAGCGGTCCCGGATGGATATTGATGATCTTTCCGCGGTAGGCGCCCACCACGTTCTCCGGCACGAGCTTGAGGTAGCCGGCGAGTGCGATGATATCGATCTCGTGCGTCGCCAGAGCATCGAGCAGCGCTTGCCCGAACGCTTCCCTACCCTCGTAGTCCTTGGGGCGAACAACCGCCTTCGGTACTCCGGCCTTATCTCCCCGCTCGAGCGCCCCGATGTCAGGCCGGTCGCTCACGACGAGTGCGATGCGGCAGGCGGGATCGGGGCCGCCGTCGGGACCGCCGAACGTGTCGAGTAGAGACTGCAGGTTGGACCCGCCGCCGGATGCGAAGACGGCTACTCTCGGGATTGAGGACACGACGCGCCTCCGATGCTGTAGTGAACATCGAACATCGGACATTGAACATCGAACGTCGAAGACATCGCCCCGATGTCGCAAACTTGGGTGTTCAACGTTCGAAGTTCAATGTTCAACGTTCAGCCGCCTTTTCCATCAAGACTCGCCACTATGATATCGGCCGCTTCGGCCAGGTCTTTTGTCCTCTCAAACCCGTCCGGCGCGCCCTGTCCGCCTGCACCGGTGGCCAGCAGGAACGGCGTTCCTCCCACCTCTTCCGTGACCGCTACATCGCGCCAGCGATCGCCGATGTAAAAGGAGCGGGCGAGGTCGATGGACAGCCGTTCTGCCGCCCGACGGTACATGCCGGAGGCCGGTTTGCGGCAATCGCAAGGACCCGTCACATCGGGATGATGCGGGCAATAGAACACGTCATCCAAGTGGGCGTCGGCCGCGCCGAGTAGCTCGAGCACGCGCTCCTGGGTCGCCTCGAACTGCTGCTGCGTGAACACGCCGCGAGCGATTCCCGACTGGTTGGTCACCAGCACGACGGCGAGGCCTGCATCTTTGAGTTTGCGTACCGCGTCGGCGGCACCGGGCATCAGGGCAACGCCGTCCGGGTCCCCCAAATCGCCGCGCTCCTCGATGATCGTGCCATCCCGATCGAGAAACGCGGCGCGACGTGTAATCGGTTCTCTATCCATCTCCCCTCAGCGCTTGGCTCACTGAATCGATGAACTCGGTTTCCTCGCCAGGCAGCACCGTCCGCGGGTCGAGGCAGAGGGCGCCTTCCCGCACGCGCCCGATGACCGCGGGTTGCACATTGCGGCAGGCCGCCTCGAGCGCTCGCTCGGATCGACCGGGCACGGTGACCCGCAGGACCCAGGTCTCGAGCTGGAGCCCCGGGTACGAGCCGCCGCCGACCTCGGCGACGTCGGCCGCGACCTCGATCTCGGCGTCCGGACAGCGTTCGCGCAAGACCCCCGCCAGACGCTCGGCCCGTTCACGCAAAGCAGCCGGGTCGGCGCCGATCATCGCCAGCGCCGGGACCTCGGTTCTCGCGGCCTCCAGGTCGCGCCACAGCCTGAGTGTCGCCTCGAGCGCGGCGATGGTCAACTTACCCACCCGTACTGCACGCAGCAGCGGATTGCGACGCAGACGCGCCACGAGATCGGCACCTCCGAGGATCACACCGGCCTGGGGACCGCCCAGCAGCTTATCACCGCTGAATGTCACCAGGTCGGCGCCGGCGTCGAGCGAGGCGCGCACACTGGGCTCCCAGGGGAACCCGAAAGCGCGCTCCGCGTCGGGTAACATCCCGGACCCGAGATCGTGAACCACCGGCACATCGTGGCGGTGTCCCACCGCGGTCAACTCCTCGATCGAGACCTCGCTGACGAAGCCCGCCTGCTGGAAGTTGGAGCGGTGCACCTTTAGTAGAGCGCCGGTCTCCGGCCCTATGGCAGTCTCGTAGTCGCGAGCGTGCGTCCGGTTCGTGGCACCGACCTCTGTGACGCGCGCCCCGCTCTTCGCTACGATTTCCGCCACACGGAACGTCTCGCCGATCTCGACCAGCTCGCCCCGTGAAACGATAACCTCGCGACCTTCGGCCAGTTCGTTGAGAGCGAGCACGACCGCGGCGGCGTTGTTGTTCACTACGAGCGATGCGTCTGCACCGGTGAGCTCGGCGAGGATCGCTGCACAGTGATCGTGTCGCGAGCCGCGCGAGCCGGCCTCGAGACCGTACTCTAGATTGCTGTAGCCGCGCGAGACGGCATCGAGCGCCGCCCGGGCAGCGTCCGGGAGTGGCGCGCGGCCCAGGTTCGTGTGCAAGGGGACGCCGGTCGCGTTGATCAAGTGGCGAAGCGAGGGCGTCGCGCCGGCTGCCAGGTCGCGGTGCGTCGCTTCCACGATCTCGCGGGCCTCCGGCGCGGCCGCCCGATCGCCTGCCGCAAGTTCACTGCGGAACCCTTCGAGCGTGCGTCTCAGCGAGGCGACGACTAGCGAGCGAGGCCAAGCGTCGAGTAGCTCGCCGAACTCCGGCGAGCCGAGCAGCGCATCGACGCCCGGCAATCCGCGCCGCGCATCGCTCACCGTCCCCTCCCCTCGGCGCCCGCGGTGTCGGGCGGAATCTCGGCCGGCTCTTCCGCTTCCGGTGGTTCCGGCGGCTCCGGCTCGGGTTGCTCGAACGTCGCCTCGCTGTCAGCCACCAGGCCGCTCAGGTTGAGCAGGCGATAGACGCGCACCAGATACGAGCCCGGCGGGATGGGCGCAGCGGCTATCACATAGAGCCGCTGGTCCGGTAGGACAGTTGGCTGCTGCGCCTCCTCCTCCTGCACCTCCTGTCGCTCGGCCGCTGGCGGTCTCAGCTCGACAGCCGGCGGCTCCCGCTCGGCCGCCTCTTCCTCCGCCACTTCCTCTTCGACCACTTCCTGTTCAGCCGCCTGGGCTGCTGCCGCGGAATCGCGAGCGGCGGCTTCGGCCTCGCGCAGTACCTGCTCGATGGAATCGCTCCAGACTGTGTAGCGCCAGGCGTGGAACACCGTGTCGATGGCGACCGGCGAGCTATCGGCAAGTGCGAGAACCTCGATGGCCTCTGTGGGCGTGGGCACGTCGGGATCAAGGTAGCTGTCGAAGCCCAGCTGGAGGACGAGCGAGTCGATGGGAGCAACCTCTACTAGCGCGGGACCCAGGGTATCGTGCTTGAAGACCTGGAACTCCAGGGCGAGTGTGTCGGCCTGCCCCAGGCTCACGATAAGCGTGTCCGACCGATCGAAGTCGTCGGCCCGCATGTTGTTATTGAGGTCCTCGTAGCCGATGGCGTAGTAATCGCCGACCGGCAGCGTGCCGATGGTGAAAGCGCCGGAGCTATCGGCGATTGCTCCGTAACGGAGCGTGTCGGGTAGCAGGACCATGTCCACGCGGCCGTTCGGCAGTCGTTCTCCTCTTATCCGATCAATGACCGCTCCGCTGGCCTCGTTCTCCGAGATGGGCATCCCGGTGGAGACGATGTGATAGATCGGTTCTTCGATCCGGTTGCGGAAAAGGTCCTGCACGACCGGCTCGATGCGCACGTGGTAGAGCCGGTCGGGGACCCAGCCGGCCCGAGGGCGGACGCGCAGTTCGCGCTTCCCCTTGTCGACGTTGGGGCGAGGCTCGAACGGGTAGAGGATCGCGGCAATCTGCAGGTTCTGCTCCGAGATCGACTCGTCGAACTCGAACCGTACCTTTTCCCGTTTGCCGGTCCATGCAACGACCGCGAAGCTGTCCGGGTACACGGCGATCAGCATCGGAGGGATCGAGTCCGGTGGGCCGCCCGGCGGTGCCTGGACGTTGGCGCAACTCTCCAGGTTGGCCAGGGCCAGCGCCGACAGGATGAGCCCTCCCGCGAGCAGGCTGGCGTGCGCCGCGCCGGTCCGCGGGAACCTAATCACGGTCTAGTCACCCTCCAGGGTCCTGCGCTTTTCGTTGACCTTCGCCAGCTGTTCCTCGAGGCCCTGCAGCTTCTGGCGGGCTTGCTCGACCACGTGGTCGGGCGCCTTCCTGACGAAATCCGCGCTACTGAGGCGCTTGCGCGAGCGTTCGACCACCGCTTCGAGTTCCGCGGCCTGCTTCTCGAGTCGCGCTCGCTCGCGCCCGAGATCGATGAGGCCTTCCAGCGGCACGTGCACCTCGGCCCCCGTCGAGAGAACAGCCATCGCCTCGGCACCGCCGGTCTCGCCGTCGAAGGAGATACTGCTGATCCCGGCCAGCTTGACCGTCGCCTCGCCCTCGGCAGCGATCGCGCGACGCAACGCGTCATCCGCGGCCAATACCCGCACCTCGATCTGCCGGCCGTGGGCGACGTTATACTCGCTACGGATGTTGCGAACCGCGCCGAGCATCTCGCGCAGCACGTCGAGCTGGGCCTCCGCCTCTGGATCGTCCCAAGCGGAGCGGGGCTCGGGCCAGGAGGAGACCATGATGCTGGCGCCGGCACGGCTCGGTAGCCGCAACCACAGTTCCTCAGTGATGAACGGCATGATCGGATGCAGTAGCCTGAGGCTCGTGTCGAGGACCTCGCGCAGCACCGAGCGCGCCACGGCGCGCGCCTCGGGTTTCGACTCGTTGTAGAGTCGCGGCTTCACCAGCTCAAGGTACCAATCGCACAGCTCGCTCCAGAAGAAGCGGTAGAGCTCGGCCGCCGCCTCGTGAAGACGGAAGCGCTCGAGGTCGTGGGTCACCTCGCGGATCGCGCTATTCAGCCGCGAGAGGATCCAACGATCGGAGAGCTCCAGTCGGCCGCGCTCCGGCATCGGGTCGACATCACCTTCCAGGTGCGGCATGGCCAGCCGGGCCGCGTTCCAGATCTTGTTGCCGAAGTTGCGGCCGACGTGGAAGGACTCTTCCAGGTCCTCGTAGTTGAGCTGCAGATCGGCGCCGATGCCGAGTCCGTTCATCAAGGTGAAGCGGAGTGCGTCGGCGCCGAATATGCGGACGACCTCTAGCGGGTCGATCCCGTTACCCAGCGACTTGGACATGCGGCGGCCGACGTGGTCACGGACCGTGCCGTGCAGGTAGACATCGTTGAACGGCACCGTGCCCATGAACTCGAGGCCGGCCATGATCATGCGGGCGACCCAGAAGAAGATGATCTCGGGCGCGGTGACCAGCGTGTGGCCCGGGTAGAAGGTGGCGAGATCGTCGGTCTCGTCGGGCCAGCCCAGTGTACTGAAGGGCCAGAGCCATGACGAGAACCAGGTATCGAGGACGTCGGGGTCCTGCTCGATAGCGTCGCTACCGCACTCGCTGCACGCCGTCGGGTCGTCGCGCAGCACGAGCATCGCATCGCAGGACCGGCAGTACCAGACCGGGATGCGGTGGCCCCACCAGAGCTGCCTCGAGATGCACCAGTCGCGGACGCTCTCGAGCCAGCCCACGTAGACGCCGCCCCAGTGCTCCGGTGTGAAGCGGACTTCACCCTTGCGGAAGGCGTCCAGCGCCGGCTCGGCCAGCGGAGCCATTTTGACGAACCACTGCTCCGAGACCCGAGGTTCGACCATCGTCTGGCAACGGTAGCAGTGGCCCACGGAGTGCATGTGCTTTTCGGTCTTCTCGAGCAGACCGGCCTCCTGCAACTCCTTAATCACGGCTTCGCGGGCGGTGAAGCGGTCCATGCCACGGAAGCGCTCAGGCACCGCGTCGCTGAGCGAGGAATCGGGGTTGAATATGTCGACCTGATCGAGGTCGTGTCGCAGTCCAATCTCGAAGTCGTTGGGATCGTGCGCCGGCGTCACCTTGACGATCCCGGTACCGAATTCGGGGTCGACGAAATCGTCAGCGATGACCGGGATCTCTCGCTCGGCCAGCGGCAGCAGGGCTTTCTTGCCGAGCAGATCCTGATGACGATGGTCTTCGGGATGGATGGCCACTGCGGTGTCGCCCAGCATCGTCTCGGGACGCGTGGTGGCGACGACCAGGTACTTCCCTTCCTCGCCGATGATCGGATAGCGCTGGTAGTAAAGGGCGCCCTCGACCTCCTGGTGTTCCACTTCTTCGTTGGCGAGCGCGGTGGCGCAACGCGGACACCAGTTGACGATGTACTTGCCGCGATAGATCAGACCCTTCTCGTACAGGCGCACGAACACTTCGCGGACCGCCCGGCTCAGGCCGGGATCGAGTGTGAAGGCAGTACGATCCCAATCGGCCGAGCTGCCGATCGCCTTCAGCTGCTCGAGGATCGTGCCGCCGGTCTCGCGAACCCAAGTCCAAACGCGTTCGACGAACGCCTCACGACCCAGATCCCAGCGCGTCTTGCCGTCGGCGGCGAGCTGACGCTCGACAACGTTCTGGGTCGCGATGCCGGCGTGGTCGGTACCGGGCACCCAGAGCGCCTCACGACCCTGCATCCGGCGCCAGCGGATCAGCACGTCCTGGATCGTGTTGTTGAGGCCGTGCCCCATGTGGAGCTCGGCGGTCACGTTGGGAGGCGGCATGACGATGACATAGGTCTCCCGCGCGCTGCCCGGGTCGGCGCCGAAGTAGCCGCCCTCCGACCAGCGTCGATACATGGGATCCTCGAAGGACCGCGGATCGAATCGCGGAGGAAGCTCCGTGCTTTGTCTCTTGCCCTTTGCCATTGCCTGTAGAACCGTCCCCTGCCCGCCATCACACCGCGCCACCAAGACCGCACCGGGTCCGGTGGCATGTGCCGCGAGGGCGCTCGTCAATGATGCAGGTAACTTATCTTGAAAGGGCGGTGTGGCAATCGCCGCGGAGGCCCGGGGAACCGCTCAGTTCGCGCCGGTGGTGTCCTTCTTGGCCGCTCGCCCCGCTTCCTCGCGAGCTTTCCGCTCGCGAATCGCCCGGATTCGCTCGTCGAACAGGTCGTCGATCGCGCCCTGGCCCGCCTGGCGCTGGATCGCGTTCCACTCGTCGATGCTTCCCTGGCGCCGGCGCGCCTCGGCCGGGTCGAGGCCGAGGTAGAGTGGGAGCGGCAACGTGATGCCACCCAGGTGGATCTTGCCCGGCGAGATCCCCCACTCCTCGCCCTCCTCGCCGATCGTCCAGTCGAGGCGCTCCAGCTCGCGTGCCAACTCGGCGGCCATGCTGTCGTCGTAGGCTTCGAGAATGGCATAGAGGCGAGCCCGGACTTCCGCCAACCGCTCCGCCTCCGTCAGATTGGTGCGCCGCATAATCGGCGGCACAAGCCACAGCCGCCAATCGCCCACCCGCGGGCGCAGTCGTTCGGCCGCGCTCACGTACGGCGTCGGTTCGACCTCCTCTACCGTCGGTGTCTCCTGCGGCTCGGGTTCAGGCACCGGCTCGACCACTGGCCCCTCGACCTCGACCAGGTCGATGACGCGCATCCCCTGCTCGGGCACGACGATCGGCGTCGGCACATAGTAGACGACATTCGGCTCCAGGTACCTGATGATCAGCGGCGATAGCCGGACGAACAGGACGTGGATCAGTACCGAGACTATCAGGCCGACGGCGACGGCGCGTTCGTGACGCCGTACCCGCGCGCGCATCTGGGGCATCACGCGGCGATCGGGTCCGACGGCGCGTCCGGCCTCTTTCTCGGGTGGCGCGCCCGGTGGTCGCAGCAAAGTCGTGAGAATCACTGTGGTTGATACTCCAGACGCGCCATCCTGTTCCGGTTACAGCACTTTGGCGACGCGCTGCGCCGCCTCCCTGAGCCGCTCGGCCGGCACAGTGAGCGCGACACGGAAGAACCCCTCACCGCCGCCGCCCATGCCGGTGCCCGGAAATAGAACCACTCCGGACTCCAGGAGGATCCGGCGCGCGAATTCTACCGCCGGTTCACCGCCGGGGATGGGGACCCAGAGGTAGAGGGTCGCCTTCGGCGAATCGACTTCGAACCCGGCCTCGCGGAATGCCTCCACCGCGGCGTCGCGCCGCTCCTGGAAGATGGCCACCTGCTTTGGAACGAACTCCTCCCAGACATCCAGGCTGGCGACCCCTGCGGCCTGGCAGGCAAGGAACACGCCCGTGTCGTAGTATACCTTCACCTTGCTCAGCGCCTGCACCGTCTCCTTGTGTCCCGCTACCCAGCCGATACGCCATCCCGTCATGTTGAAGGTCTTGGACAGCGAATGGAATTCCACCGCTATCTCGCGGGCTCCTTCATACTCCAGGACACTTGGCGGCCTGTAACCGTCAAAGGCGATTTCCGAGTAGGCGTTGTCGTTGATCAGCAGCAGGTCGTGCTGGTGGCAGAACTCGATTGCTTGCTTGAAATAGTCGTCGGACGCGACACCGCCGGTCGGGTTGTTCGGGTAGTTCAGGTACAGCAGCTTGGCCTTCTTCAATTTGTCCGCCGGCACTGCGGTCCAGTCGAGCAAGTATCCGTTCTCGCGCCGCAGCGGCACCTCGACCACTTCGGCGCCGAGCATGTGAGTGCCACCGAAGTACGGGTAGTAGCCGGGGTCCGGAATGATGGCGGTGTCACCCGGATCGAGATAAACGAGCGGCAGGTGCGCGATGCCTTCCTTCGTGCCGATCAGAGGCAACACTTCATCGAACGGATCGACGTCGACCCCGAAGCGCAGCTTCGTCCACTCGGCGATCTTGACCCGAAACTCGGGCAGCCCCCGTTGGAAGGGGTAGCGGCTCATTCGCTCCTCGGTGACCGCCTCCTGTATCGCCTTTATCGTCTGCGGCGGCGGCATCTGGTCGGCGTCGCCCGCTCCCAGGTCGATGACGTCCACACCCTTGTCGATCAGCTCTGCCTTGATCTTCGGGACGTCGGCGAGCGCATAGGGCGGAAGGCTAGAAAACTGTCTTGAGTAGCTGGGCATCTGTCCCCTCTTCGATCCAGTTACAGCGGCGGAGAACCGTCCGCGGTCTCATATCAAGACGAAACCACGAGATAGCTGGAGCTTCCTGCAATCATGAAACCTAGCCAGCGCTGTTGGCGCGTGCCAGTCAGGTCTTGAGGTGCTTCTTCCTGGCCGCCGGGAACAAGACGTTGTTGAGGATCAAACGGTAGCCCGGTGAATGGGGGTAGAGATCGAGATCGGTCGGCGGGTCGCCGATCACGTGCTGGGGGTCTTCGGGGTCGTGGCCGCCCAGGAAGGTCCAGGTCCCGTCCCCGTAATTGCCGTGTAGGTATTTCGCCCAAGGCGCGCCGGGCTCTTCGGCGAGCACGATGATGGAAGGCTTGAGGCGCGAGCGACGGTAGCTCGTCGTCAGTCCATAGAAGTCGCGGATCACGCGTTCATGGTTCTGGGTCAGCATGGTGGCGACCGGATCGATCGCGGCACTGAAGTCGAACAGGCGGAAAGTGCCAAGCGGCTGGCGCATGGGTGTGTTCACCAGATGGCCATCGATATCACTGAAGGCGGAGAGGCCCGGCTCGGCGAAGATCGCGGCACCCTCGAAGGCGAAAGTACTCTCCCAATCAAGGCGGCCGCTCGCGTTCGCTTCGACCTCATCGCCATCTGCATAACTCGCCGCTATGTCGACTCCCAGCGCCGCGAGCGCCAGGTCGATAGTTTCCGTCGCCGTGCACATGGCGAAGAGGAAGCCACCGCCATCGACGTACTCTCGAATTCTCACCGCTACCGCCTTCTTGAGACTCGGCGTGTCGGGTAGCCCGAACTCCCTCGCCACCCGGCGGTTGCGGGCCACCTCCTCCTGCAGCCACGCGGCGCCTGCGTACGTCAAGTAGAACTTGGAGTACTGACCGGTGAAATCTTCGTGGTGCAGATGCAACCAGTCGTAGCGGCTCAGTTCGCCACCCAACACTTCCGGGTCCCAGAGCTCGTCATACTCGATACCCGCGTAGGTGAGTGCCAGCGTTACCGCATCATCCCACGGCTGCGACCCGGCCGGCGTGTAGACGGCGATGCGCGGGGCCCTTTCCAGGATCACCGCCTCCATGTTCGAGCCCTCGATCTCGGCGCGTACCGCCGCCAAGCGTAACGCTGCGACCGGCTCGACTGTCACTCCGCGGAGCGCTGCCTCGCGGCGAACTCCGGGCGCATCGGGCAGCAAGAACGAGCCGGCGCGGTAGTTGAGCAACCACTCGACGCTTTCGCCGCGATCCAGGACCCAGTAGGCGAGGCCGTAGGCGCGTAGGTGATTCGATTGCTCGCCATCCATCGGGGCCAAGAGATACTGGCCCTGCGCGGTCCCGGCACTGGCCAGAACGACGATCAGCGCCGAAGCCAGCCGCCGACTCACGATCCAGGGACCTCCTCGCGCAGTTCCGCCAACCGACGACGGCCGATCGGCGTCAGCGCGCTCTCAGGGTACTCGATGATCAGCTCTTCCAGCAGGGCTATCGCCGCGGCGCGTCGTCCGTTAACCGCCAGCGCCTCGGCCAGCAACATCATCGCAACGGGAGCCTCGCCCGATTCCGGGTAACGCTCGGCGAGGCGCCGCAGGACGGTTTCCGCACCGTCCAGCGAACCGCCTGCGATGGCCAGCTCGCCGGCCCAGAGCAGGAGCGCCGGGCGCGCGGGGGAAGTTGTAGCCTGCTGGAGCCCGCGAACCAGCTCCTCGTGGGCCTCTAGCGATCCTTGCCCGAGGTTCCCCCGGTGAGCCGCCGCCGCCGCCCGAAGCTCCGCCGCGTTGCCGTGTCGCAGGAACCCGAGGGTGCGCAGCGCCTCGGCCCGCGCCGCTCCACTCAGGCGAGCCGCGGCCACCTCGAAGCCGACGCGCGCCTCTTCGTAGTCGCCGCTGTAGAAGGCCAGATAGGCACCCGTCAGCATGAACAGGGTCGCGACGCTGGGATCCGCACCGGGATCGCTGACGAGCTCGAGGACCCCTGCGGCTTCCTCCGGTTGGCCGCGCTGCAGATTCGCCCAGGCGACGGCGGCGACGAGGGCGGGAAACTCGTCGTCGTCCTGGTAGATCCGGGCGTGGTCCTCGAGCATTTGTCGCGCGTCGGCCTGACCGGCCGCTGCCTGGATACGGATCAGCAGGGCACTCGCCCAGCGATGGGGCGGCGTTCCAGCGGCGGCTCGCTCCATGAAGTCGTCGAGCGCGCCACTTGCCTCTACGGTATCGCCAACGCTCAAATCGTACTCGACAAGGCGGCGTGCCACATCCCAGCGGGAGGTGTCGGCGGCGGCCGAGCCGAGCATCTCACGGTAGGCCCAGTCCAGAAGCGCCGGCTGCGCCAGATCGGTGGCGACCTCCGAGAAGCGCGCCAAGAACTCCTGGCGCTCGCGGCCTTCGAGTTCAGCGGCCAGGGCCTGTGCCATCTGGCGCGCGACCCCGGGTACCCCTGCGTGGAGCGCGGTAATCGCCATCAGCTCGCGCTGCTCCGCTGGCCCCTTCTCGGGTAGCCGCGCCAGCAGCGCTCGAGCGGCGGGGCGCGCGTCGGGTCCCAAGGTGTCGAGCTGGTAGCCGACCACATCGCGGCCGACGCGCGGGGAGAAGTCGAGTATGACGACCCAGAGGTCGGCAGCCAGGGCCCAGCGGCGCTGCTGCACGTAGATGTCGGCGAGCTCGGAAGCCAGCATCGTGGGGTCGCCGACCGAGTCGAGCCCTCGTCGCAGCACCCGCTCGGCCTCGACAAGAGAACCCTCCCGCCGAAGCGCCATCCCATACTCACGGTAGGCGGCCTCAGATCGCGGCACCGCACCCAGCCAGGCCTCCCCGGCCTCCCTGAGCTGCTCCTTCGCGCCGAGGTCGACCAGGACACCGAGCTGCAGCTGCCGCAGCACCGCCGAAGCCGGAGCGACCTTCACCGCGCGCTCCAGAACCGCAAGCACGCTCCGCAGGTCACCCTGTCGGCGATGGATGCGGACGGCCGCAGCCACCGCCCGCGGCTCGGCCGGAAATTCCTCGAGCAGCGTATCCAGCGCTGCCTGGGCCCTAGACAATTGGCCTGCCCTTTCGAGCGACTCGATCCGCCGCATCTCTTCCCGGAACCCCTGCCGCTGCTCATCGGTCTGCGCAGCGGCGCCAGCCGCCAGAAGCAGCCAGGCAATCAACCCGAGGGCGAGCCTACGAGCCATCGCCGCCCTCCCGATCGTTGAGCCGGTCGAAGTACTCGAGGATCAGACGACGGATCGCTGGCGGGTACCGACTCAGCACGTCGGCCGCCGGATGCGGATAGGCCCGGCCGCGCAATAATTCGGGTGGCACCGCGCCGGGTCGTAGCAGCTCGACGCCAGCGGGGCGCTCGGCACGGCGCTCCCGCTCGAACTCATCCTGTTCGAGGGTGCGACCCGCATCGAGCAGTCGCTGAAAGAGCCTGTTCTGTCGCTGGAGGATCTCTTCGTCCAGCCTTCCCTGCTCGAGCTGCTGCGCCAAATCCTCTGCCTCCCTCTCCAGAGCGTCGAGCTGGCCGAGCACTTGGCCGCGCGGGCCCAGCGACTGGTTAATCGCGCCCAGCTCCTGCGCTATGCCTCGCTGCTGGCCAGCGAGGCGCTGCAGTTCACGCAGCAGCGCGTCGCCTAAAGCGCCCGGCGTCATGCCGCCCAACTCCTGATTCAGCTTGCCCTGCTGCTCGGCCAGCTGGGCGAGCTGCGCCAGCGCTTCCTGGAGCCCGGTACCCGACTGAGCCATCGCCGCCGCATCGCCGGCCTGCATCAGCCGGTACGCCAGCTCGGCCAGCCCTTCGCTGGCTCCGTCACCCAGGCGCCAGTCCGGCGGCCCGGGACGACTGGCGTCGGCCATCTGGCCCACCAGTTCCTCCATCGCCGCGCCTATCTCCGCCGCCGCCTGCGCCAACCTGGGATCGACCAGCAATGATGACTCCGAGGCCTCAGTGAGCTGGTCCTCGACCTGCTGCACCGCAGCGCGCATCGCGACCTGATCGGACATGGCGTCCGGGCTTCGCTGCTCAGCCGTCGTACGCAGCCGCTCGTTCAGCTCTCGCTGCCGCCGCGCGAGTTCCAGCGCCTCCACCTGGACGCGCCCCACCGCGGCGACCACGTCCTGACGCCACCCCTCCTGCATCGCCTGGCGGCCCTCGCGCAACTCCGAGGCCGCTCGCTGCATCTGCGCTAGCGCCCGCCGCGAAGCGCCCCGCGCCCCACCCGGCCGGCTCGGCAGATCACCGGCCACCTGCTCGTCGAATCCGGCCGCCTCCGACGCCGCACGCTCCGCCGCGCTCGCTCGCTCGGCCGCCCGCTCCTCCAGCGCGGTCGCCAGCTCTTCAGCCAGCTCGCTCACCCTACGCGCTAACTCGTCCGCCCGCACCCCGAGCTCCGCGGCGCGCCGCGACAGTGGCCCCGCCAGCGAGTCGGCGACCTCCCGACCGCCCGCTGCGGCTGCCGCGTCGGAAACAGCATCGGCGAGCTCCTCCTGCGCCTCCACCAACTCCTCCGCCTGCGTCTCCAGAGTCAGGAACTGCTGCTCCAGCGCGGCGCGGCGCAGCAACTCGACGGCGCGCTCGACGCGTGCCCTGAAATCGACACCACCTTCGCTCAGTTGCCGAATCGCTTCGCGGATCTGCTCCGGATCGAGCTGTACCAAAGCCTCGCGCAATTCCTCGAACCGCTCCCGCAGCTCGGGCGTGACCAGGCGCTCGAACAGCGACTCGATCTCGGCCAACCGCTCCAGGACGCTCTCGTCATTCAATCCGGCGCGTTCGATGCTCTCCTGTAGCTCGCGGAGCGACTGCGAGATCTTGCCTGAGGCCTCCAGCAGACTCTCAGCCTCCTCCAAGGCACGACGCGCCTCTTCCGTCTCTCGGAACTCGACGCCGCTCTCAGCGCGCTCCGGCGCCGCATTCGTCCCCGGTGGCAGCTGGATCTCGCTCGAGCGCTCCAGTGCCTGGATCGACTCCTGATGCTCCCGCGCCTGTTCCGCCAGGCTCTCGGCATCCGCCACGAGGTCGTGGGCGTCGCTGATGGCACGCTCGCGGACTTCGTCCAAGCTCGGCAGTCGCAGGACGTACTCACGACTCATCCCGATCTGAGGATCGGGAGCGTTGTCGTAGGCGCGGACGAAGTAGCGCAGGGTATCGCCGGGCAAGAACCCACGTCCCCGTGCATCGACCAAACCGGCCAGATTGGCTCGCTGCATATCGGAGCCGACGGGCAGCGCTTCGACCTGTTCAGGCCAGCGCTCGCCCCAGGCCGAGACACGCCAGCTCACGAGCTCGACACGAGCGAGACGGTAATCGTCGCCGACCTCGACGAGCAGCGGCTGCGTCATGTCGATGCTGAGAAGCGTATCGACGCCTGGGTACGTTATCCGGACCCGCGGCACGCTGTCCGCTGCGGTCAGAAAACGGAGAGAGTCGGGATTACCTTCCAGCACTTCTCCCTGCGAGCCGACGATGTCCCAGCCCCAGGTCCCCGACGTCACGGCGAACGAGGAGCGGAAACGACGCGCATCACTGACCACGAACGGGATCGTGCCGCCGCGGGAGGCGGTCAGCGCGGCGCGCTCCACCGGTCGGGTCGCGACGCCGCTGACGGTGGCCCGAGTACCGTCGGGCACCGTAATGACGGCCGGCAGGTCGGAGAACACCTCACTCTCGCGGCGTGTGTGAGGCGGAAAGTGGAGATCGATCCGCAGATCGATGAGCAGAAGCGGATCGATGGTCGCCACGTGCAACGTGTCGCTGAGCGCGCCGTCCGGCGCCAGCGCCCAGATCGCCAGCGGCACTTCGACCCGCGGCACAACAGCCTCGGCACGGCCCTCGCTAATCCCCAACCAGCGCCGCTGGGCCACCGCGCCGCGCGGCCGCCAAGCCAACTGGACCGAGTCGCGCAACGGCGCCTCGACGCGCACCGGCAGGTCGCGCCCGCGGCGGACCTCTCGGTCGGCTTCCAGACGCACGGCAGGCAGCGGCGGCGCGGCGAGGTGGCGAACCGGATGCAGCACGGCAGCCCAGGCCGTGACCGCCTGCTGCCGCGCGCCCAGCCAGACCGCAGCGGATGCGACGAGTGCGGCAAGCGCGAGCGTCACCGCCACGGCGGCGTGGGCGCGGGCGGCGCGGGCCACGGCGCTCCCCAGCTCGGCCGGGCCAAAACCCGCCAGCGCCTTCGCCAGGCGCGACCGGTGCAGCTCGACAAGCGAGCGCGAGGTACCCGGCCTTTCCAGCCCGGGCTCCAGAGCGCCGCGCACCGACCCGCGCGGCAGACCGACCCGCTCTTCTATCTCCGCTGCCGCCGCTTCCCGGTTCCAGCGCGACACCCTGACTGCGACACGCCACACCCATGCGGCCGCCACCGCGAAGGCCGAACTCGAGAACACCAAAGGTAGCACGGAAGGCCTCTGCCAGAGCGGGCTGGCGCCGGCCAGCCAGCTCAGTAGCAGCAGGCCACCGGCGGCCGCCAGGGCGCCACCCACAGCGGCCAAGCCAAGCTGCAGGGCTACGCGCCGCCACAAAGCGCGGACCCGGTTCTCAGGAGAAGGCCTCGGATGGCTCATAGCGGCTTGCGCTGCGCCACGGCGTAGGTGAACAGATTCACACCCATCCGCAGCGCCTGCTCACGGATCTCCAGCGGATCGTCGTGTACCTGTGGGTCCTCCCAGCCGTCGCCCAAGTCGGACTGATAGCTGTAGAAGACCACGAGCCGGCCCTCCTGGAACAGGCCCAAGCCTTCCGCCGGTAACCCATCGTGCTCGTGGACCTTCGGCAAGCCGTCGGGGAGCGGGTGAACGATTCGGTAGACGGGATGGTCGAGTGGGACGGCGACGAGCTCCTTGTCCGGGAACAGGAGCCGTAGTTCCCGGCGGAACGACTCATCCATGCCGTAGTTGTCATCCGCGTGTAGGAAGCCACCCGCCAGCAGGTACGCCCGAAGTGCGGACAGCTCGGCCTCGCTGAACCGCACATTACCGTGACCCGTCATGTACAGATACGGGTAGTCGTGCAGATCCGGACTCAACGGCGTGACCACAGCCTCACGCTCGGCCACCGGCAGGCGCGTGTCTCGAGCGATACGTTGCAACAGGTTCGGCAACGACGATGGGTTCGCGTACCAATCGCCGCCCCCGTCATAGTGGAGCCGCGCTATGGTGGGCAGGGTACGGTCCGCCGGCGGCGCCGCCGGCGACTGCGCGCAACCCAACTCCGGGCGCAGCATCAGCGCGATGAAGGCACCCCAGGCCAGTCTGCTCAGCCTCAGCTTCAACCCTCCTGCGTCACCTCGAGCGCGATCGCGTAGGCGCGGTTGCGCTCGAGGCCATGACGCTCGCGCAGTGCGCGCACTATTTCCTTCGACGTGGCACCTCGTTCGGCCAAGACAAGTGCATCTGCGCGTGCTGCGTCCTCGAGCTCCTCCGCCGACGCTTCGGGTGCCGCCGCCAGACAAACGACCACCTCTCCTTGCGGTGTGTGCTCGTTGTAGTATGCCGCAACCTCAACCAGGGTCCCCCTCACGAACTCCTCGTGGATTTTCGTCAGTTCCCGGGCGACCACGACGCCGCGTTCGGGACCTAGCTGTCCAGCGAGCTCCTCTAGCGTGCCGATCAGGCGCTGCGGTGACTCGAAGAGCACCGCCGTATGACGCAGTGTGGCGAGCTGGGCGAGCAGCTCGCGGCGCCGGCGCCCGCTGCGCGGCAGGAACCCGAAGAAAGTGAACGGCTGGACATCGAGGCCGGAGCCGACCAAAGCCGCCAGGGCGGCGGACGGGCCCGGGACAGGCACGACTCGGGCGCCGACCTCGATCGCTGCCCGCACGAGACGCAGGCCGGGATCGGAGATCAGCGGCGTACCCGAGTCCGCGACCAGCGACACCGTCTGGCCGGCTTCAAGGGCGGCACGCGTCTCGGACGTCCGGGCAGCTTCGTTGTGCTTATGAAAGGACTTCAGGGAGCGCGGCTCGATCGTGTAGTGGTCGAGCAAGACGCGGGTCCGTCGGGTATCCTCGGCCAATATGATGTCGCTCTCACGCAGCGACTGCTCGGCCCTGTGGGTCATGTCGCCGAGATGGCCGATAGGAGTGCTGATGAGATAGAGAGTGCCTGTCCTCGTCATGGTCCTCTCGTCGTGTCTGAGCAACGCCTAAAGTTAACAGACGGGCAAGAGAACATCGAACATCGGACATCGAACGTCGTACGTCGAGCGTCAGACTGTCTGGAGCTCGACGTTCGATGTTCAATGTGCAAGGTTCGACGTCCGGTGTGCCCATACAGCAAACGCCCCCGCAATGTCTGCGGGGGCGTTCCGATCGGGCCTACGGTACCGGCCGTCTCAGTCCAAGTGCTGCTTGAGCTTCTGTTCCAGGGCCTGCTTGGGGACATAGCCGATCACCGTATCTACGTGCTCCCCGTCCTTGAAGAACAAGATGCTAGGTATCGACCGTATATTGAACCGAAACGCCGTCCGCTGACTCGCATCGACATCGAGCTTCGCTACCTTGATCTGGCCCTCGTACTCCTGTGCCAGATCCTCGACGATCGGCGCTACCAGGCGACAAGGCCCGCACCAGGCGGCCCAGAAGTCGACCATCGCCACGCCATCGATCTGCTCGACCTCCTCAGCGAACGTCTCGTCGGTGACCTCTTTCACGAACCCCATTACTCTCTCCAATTCCGACGCTCCCAGGTTGCCGACCGGCGTCTTACGCCAGCCCCTTTCACATGGCACCAATTATATCATAATCTTCCGGCTCGCGCCGCCGAGGCTGGCAGCGGCTGGCCTCGCATTGGCTCTGTAACGTATACCTTCGTCAAGGGGTTCCCGATGGGACTAGAGGCACGTCTCGAGCACGTAGCGATCGCCGTAACGGATCTCGATGCCGCGGTGGCCGTCTACAACGCGGTCCTGGGGCGGCCCGCTGCGGGCCGCGAGGTCGTCGAGTCGGAGCAGGTGCGGATCGCCTTCTTCGACCTTGGTGACACCCGGCTGGAACTCCTCGAGCCGACCGCCGCCGATTCGCCCGTGGGACGCTTCCTGGCAAAGCGCGGCCCCGGCCTGCACCACATAGCTCTCGAGGTAGAGGACATAGAGGCAGCGCTCGAGCGTTGCCAGGCGGCCGGGCTGGCTCCCATCGGTGAGGCTCCCAGGCGCGGGGCCGGTGGCCGGCCGGTAGCCTTTCTCCACCCAGCCGGCACCGGAGGAGTGCTCCTCGAACTCTCCGCTCGGACGGGCTAGGCGGCAGCCGCCCGCGCCGTGCAAGCGGCAGCTCAGCACTCGAACGTTTGCAGCGAGAGAATGATCTGCTCGATGTACCAGCGGTCGTCTCTGGCGAGGACGACCCGGAACGGCAGAGTAACGTTCGTCGGCGTGCGGGCGATCTCGGCCGTGACGAGCGATTCCCCTCGCTCGCGGGCGGAGAAGTCCGGCTGCGACGTGATACGGAAACTGACGGGGCGTAGGCAGGCCGCGAGAACGATCATCCGATCCGTGACTTCCTGTTCCGGGTAAGCCCTGGAGATCGAGCCCTGGTCCGTGCCGAACACGGCGGCCATCCTTTGGTACGCAACTCGCACCCGCTCGAACTCGCCCGCTGCCTTCGCCTCCTGCGCTTCCTTGGCCGCGCTAAGGAACGCTTCGACCGCCTCTTCCGGCGTCGCCGCACCCACCGGCACGTCGATGGAAGAGGTACCGCCACCGCCGCCACAGCCGACTAGTCCGACGAGGACCGCGGCCAACACCGCCACTCGATCAGCCTTAGGCACCTTTTGACCCCCAGTCAAGGGAATGATGAACTCTCGATCGTGTACCGGCTAGAACTATAGAGTAAACCAGGCCGGTTGTCGACTGCACAGGTCTTGTTGTGCAAAGCGAGAATGACGGAACATCTCGACAGCCGACAGCCGGTTATCGACGATCTGCCCGGCTGTTGGCTGTCCAGTGTCGGACTTTTCGGCGACGGCTCACTCCGCTTTCCGGAACGAGAGTTGGTCTTCGCCGGGCTGACGATCGACGACGATCTTGTCGCCCTCACTGAAGCGACCCTCGAGGACCGCCGTGGATAGCGGATTGAATACCAATTGCTGGAGCGCGCGCTTCAGCGGCCGGGCGCCGAAGGCGGGCTCGTACCCTTCCGTCGATATCAAGTCACGCGCCGCGTCCGTGACCTCGAGCGTCAAGTTCTGATCGGCCAGTAGCGAGCCGGCACGTTCGAGTTGCAGGTCGACGATCCGTCTCAGTTCATCGCGGCCCAGCATTTGGTAGATGATGATGTCATCGACGCGGTTCAGGAATTCGGGTCTGAAGGTGGCGCGCAGACCGTCCCAGACACGCTTTTCGACCTCTTTCCAGTCACCCTCGGCCTCCGGTTCGAGGATCCACTGGCCACCGATGTTGGAGGTCATGATCAGGACCGCGTTGCGGAAATCCACTGTCCGGCCGTGACTATCGGTGAGTCTCCCGTCCTCGAGCACCTGCAGCAGGATATTGAAGACGTCGGGGTGTGCCTTCTCGATCTCGTCGAACAGAACGACGCTGTAAGGGCGGCGGCGAACGCGCTCGGTCAGCTGGCCGCCCTCCTCGTAGCCGATATAGCCGGGCGGTGCTCCGATGAGCCGGGCCACCGAGTGACGCTCCATGTACTCCGACATGTCGAGACGCACCATCGCCGCCTCGTCGTCGAACAGGAACTCCGCCAGCGCCCTAGCGGTCTCGGTCTTTCCAACGCCGGTCGGACCTAGAAATATGAAGCTGCCTACCGGACGATTCGGATCTTGCAGACCCGCCCGGTTACGACGCACGGCGTTGGCCACCGCCTCGATCGCCTGACTCTGATTGACGACGCGCCGGTGCAGGTGCTCCTCGAGCTGGACGAGCCGTTCGCGCTCGCTCTCCATCATCTTGGAAACCGGAATACCCGTCCAGCGCGAGACGACCGCCGCGATGTCTTCCTCGGTCACCTCTTCTTTGAGATAGCGCGACTCTTGCTGGAGCTGGGCGAGCTTCTCGGTCGCCCCCTCCAGCTCCTTCTCCATCGCCGGGATCTTGCCGTGCACGATCTCCGCCACCTTGCCGTGCTCGCCGGTCCGCGTCGCCTGCTCGGCATCGATCCGCAGGTTCTCGATCAGGCTCTTGAGGGTGCGGATGTTCTCAATCGCCTCCTTCTCGGCCTGCCACTTCGCTTTCATGCCGGCAGACCGCTCGCGCAGCTCGGCCAACTCCTTCTCGAGGCGCTCCAGCCGTTTGACGCTCTCCTTGTCCTCTTCCTTCTGCAAGGCCTGCTTCTCGATCTCGAGCTGAACTGTCCGCCGTTCCACTTCGTCGATCTCGAGCGGCATCGAATCTATCTCGATCCTCAGCATCGAGGCCGCCTCATCGATCAAGTCGATGGCCTTGTCGGGTAGAAAGCGATCGGCGATGTAGCGATTGGAGAGCCGTGCCGCCGAAACGATGGCGCCATCGGTTATCCGTACGCCGTGATGAACCTCGTAGCGCTCCTTCAGACCGCGTAGGATCCCGACCGTATCCTCGACGCTCGGCTCGGAGGTGAAGATCGGCTGGAAACGCCGCTCGAGGGCAGTGTCGGTTTCGACGTGCTCGCGATACTCGTTGAGCGTCGTCGCACCGACGACTCGTAACTGCCCGCGGGCGAGCAACGGCTTCATCATATTGCCCGCATCTACGGCGCCCTCCGCCGCGCCGGCACCGACGATCGTATGCAGCTCGTCGATGAAGACGACGTACAGGCTCTCGCTCTCGGTGATCTCCTTCAGCAGCGCCTTGAAACGTTCCTCGAATTGGCCGCGATACTTCGTACCCGCGATCATGCTCGCGATATCGACCTGGATGAGCTGCTTGTTGCGCAACGACTCGGGCACATCCCCGTTCACGATGCGCTGGGCGAGCCCTTCCACGATCGCCGTCTTGCCGACGCCCGGCTCGCCGATCAGCACCGGGTTGTTCTTCGTGCGTCTCGACAGCACCTGCATGACCCGGCGGATCTCCTCGTCCCGCCCGATCACCGGGTCGAGCTTGCCACGCCGCGCCATGTCGGTCAGGTCGATCGTGAACTTCTGAATCGTCTGATACTTCTCCTCCGCATCCCGATCAGTCACACGGTGCGGCCCACGCATGTCCCGGATCGCCTGCAACAGACCGTCGCGCGTCGAGCCCAGACCCTTGAGCAAAGGACCCGCCGTGCTCGCCGCCTTCGAGTGCAGCGCCAGCAGCAGATGCTCGCTCGAGACGAACTGGTCGCCGAGCTCCCGCGCTTCCTTCTCGGCCTCATCCAACACCTGGCCCAGTTCCCGCGACGGCATCGCGCCGGATGCACCCTCCTGGCGCGCCAATCGCTCCAGCGCCTCGCTCACCTTCTTACCCAGTTGCTCGTAACGGACGCCAACACGCCCCAGCAGCGGCCCGGCCACGCCGCCCTCCTGCTCCAGCAACGCCTGGAGCAGGTGGATGTCCTCCACCGCCGGGTTTCCCCGCCCCGTGGCCAAGCTGATCGAGGCCTGAAGCGCCTCTCCTGCCTTCACCGTCAATCGGTCAAACGAGATCATCTACCGCTCTTCCCTCCTGCAAGTCGCACTGCGCCGCCCTTCGCCTCCAGGTCAGGCGCAACGCGACGTCTAGAGCCACAAAACCGCTATCTAAGGGGCAACTCGCGTGCCACGGAAAGCTGCCATAACGGCAGTGCGACACCGCTCGGCGATGGCGAAGAAGGAAGCCGCCTGGCGCGGGCAGCCGGCCAGGCGACGGTGCTCCACCTCAGTCGACCTCGACCTTGCGCGCCTGTTCGCTGGCAGCCTTGGGCAGGGTGATACGTGCAATGCCATTGTCGAGGCCGGCGGAGATGCCCTCGCGATCGAAGGCGGTCTTGAGCCTGAAGCGGCGGTAATAACCCCAGGGCAGCGTGCTCTCCTCCTCGGCACGACCTGCGGCCTTGGCCTCGATGACGAGCTCGTCGCGCTCGACCGTTATGTCGAGGTCGGCCTTCTGGACGCCCGGCATGTCGGCGAGGACGACCATCTCCGACGCGGTCGAGTAGATGTCTACGGGCGGTCGCAGGTAACGGCGACGGCGGGCCCGGGCCTCTCGCGCTTCTCGGGTGGCCTCACTCTGCTGCGCCTCGCGCAGCTCATCCTTGTCGATTCTATCCATCGGCCTGAGCTCCTGGTTCGCCGTGCTGGTTATCGGATCCCTCGTCGACATCGACGCTGCGCCCGCGTGTCTCTTTCGATTCGGGCAAGCGGACGTCCAGAACGCCGTCTCGCATCTGGGCGGCCACAGCGATAGCGTCTACCTCGGAGGGTAGTCGGACGGTCAGCTCGAACTCACCAGAGGGTCGCTCACTGCGCAGCATCCGGCCACCGGCCGGCGGCTCGAAGCGCGCTCTCTGACCGGAGACGGTGAGGGTGCGGCCGACCACCGACACGTCGATCTCCTCACGCCTGAAGCCGGGGAGCTCGATCAAGACTCGGTAGCCGTCGTCTTCGACCCGCAGCTCATGCCTGGGGAACTCGCGCCCGAAGCCGAGGTCGGGGATCAGGCTGGTCACCTGGCTGCTCACCTGATCGAACAGATTGGTGACGGCGTCCTTGAATTCAGCCAGCGCGCCGCGTCCGGACGCGTTCGAACCCGATTCGTTTTCCACTGTTCCTCCTGAACTTCCAGTTATCGGTGATCAGTAGTCACTGCCAGTGTTTCGCGAGCCCGGCAGACCGGGCGCCACCCAAACTTACGAGGTTTCCTACCGCTCTGGTTTCGCCGCCTCACCCGGACGATCGGGCTCGGCCACCAGTCTCCAGCACGACCACCGTGGCGGCAATCCGGTCCTGCATGGCCTGCCGGTTGTCGTCCCAGAACATCTCAAAGAAACCGAGCAGGCCGGTGAAGATCGAGGCGGCGTAGCCGCCAAAACGGTTCAAAGCGGACCACCAGCCGAGTGGCCTACCGTCCAGCCGCACTATCCGCATCCGCAACAAGCGCTTGCCCGGCGTCCGTCCGCGCCAGATCACCGGGAAGAAGGTGAAATAAAGAGCCGACCAGCCGAACTCGATGCCGACCTCGTCTAAGATACTGGTGATCAGGCTGATGAGCCCGCGGTTGCTTTCCTCCTCGAGTCGTTGTTCCAGATCTTCGTTATCGGCAGCCAGCTGCTCATTCCGCTCCTCCAGGGCTGTGATGCGTTCGGCGCCGATCGCATCGACCAGTGGCTCACGCAGCGCGACCATGGCAGCCGAATCGCCCGCTTGCAGAGCGGCGGCGTAGGCGAGCAGGAGCGAGTCGGAGTCGGCCGGCCCGGCGACGGCCCGCCGCTCGAGGTCCAGGTTCGCCAGCGCGGCAGCCATCGCGTCCCGTGCCCAAGGTTCTTCCCTGCCCTCGACCAGTTCGTTCAGCGTCGTGCGGATCTCGCCGCGCGCGACCCCCATGCTCCGCAAACGTTCGCCGAGTCGGGTCGCTGCATCCGTCATCTCGGCCGCCGACACAGCCGACTGGACCGCGACGGCGTCCCGCGCCGTCCCCAAGGCATCCATTACACCCCATTCCTCCGCGACCTCGGCCTCTGCCGATTCCTCGGCGGCGATCCAGGACAGCGGGTTGAAACTGGTGAAGGTTTCGTATCCGGCGATCAGCGCCGCGATCAGGGCAAACGCCGCCGCCGCGCCGAAGACCGCCCGCCGAGTCCCCTTACGGAGCGCGCTGGCCGACGGGCGCATCGCCGCCCGGAACAGGAGGATCGTAAGAGCGGAAAACAAAAGGAACCAGGAGATGCGTAGTCCGGCGACTATGGCGATCAGGAGCAGGTCGAGCCCCATCGCAACGCCTCTGCGCCACGGTCGGGCTAACGGCGTACCGAGCAGTTCGGGGGCCACCGAGAAGGCGTCAGGGGTGATGATCTCGCGTGGATCCCGAGCTTTACTCGACATGATCGCCTGGCCCCACTGCTGGAAGCTCTGATCGAGGTGCGCACCTGGACGACGGACTGTGCTTTCGCACTAGAATACGGGAGCGGCCGCCCCGAAACCAGCGCCGCCGGTGCCCGACCCCTTGCGCTTGACACGCCGCCGACGGCGTCCTACCCTGTCGCGGCTTCACAATCACCTAACCAGAACGCGCGCTCGGTGGCGAGGTCCCGGGAGCAGGCCAGCACCGCCGAGACGACCGGAATCCCACACCTCGAGGAGGATCTCGATGGATCCGAAACCCTACGAGCCCTATGTACCGGCGGACACGGGGATGAAGGAGTTCACGCTGCGCGCGGTGCTGCTCGGCGTAGTGATGGCGGTCATCCTGGGCGCGGCCAACGCCTACATCGGTATGGTGGCCGGGCTAACGATCGCGGCGACGTTCCCGGCGGCGGTCGTGGCCATGGCTATGCTGCGACCGGTGGGCGGGACGATCCTCGAAGAGAATGTCGCACGGACCACCGCCTCGGTGGGCGAGGCGCTGGTCGCGGGCGCGATCTTCACGATCCCAGCTTTCGTCATCGCCGGCGTTTGGGAGAGCGTGAACGTCGGGCTCTCAGTCGTGATCATGCTGATCGGCGGTATGCTCGGCGTGTTTTTCGTCATCATCCTGCGCCGCACGTTGGTTGAAGATGCGGGGCTACCGTTCCCCGAATCGGTGGCCGCCGGTGAGATCCACAAGGCGGGTCAGAAAGGTGCAACAGGGGGCAGATATCTCGTGATCGCAGGCCTCACGGCCGCGTTCCTCGAGGTCATCAGAAACGCTTCCGGCGTTCGCGTGCTGCTGCGCAACATGACCGGCTTCTGGTCATGGGGCGAGGCCCGCGTCGCTGGAGGCAACCTACCCGAGGCGTACACGGGTGGCATCTATCTCTCCACGCCCTCGGCTTCACCCGCCCTGTTGGGGGTCGGCTACATCATCGGCCCGCGCCTGGCGGCGGTGGTCTTCGCCGGCGGCGTGCTCGGTTGGTGGTGCCTGGCGCCTGTGATGGGCTTTGTGAACCGTGACCTCGTGGCCCTGGCGACGGACCCGGCCTGGTGCACGGCCAACCAGGCAGCCGCGCCATGCTGGGCCGCTGTGGCTCAGAACGTGGTGTGGCAGACGATGGTACGCCCGCTGGCGGTGGGAACGATGGTCGTCGGCGCCTTCTGGACGTTGTGGAGCATGCGGAAAAGCCTGCTGGCCGGCATGGGCCGGGTGCTGGCGGACGTCAAGCAGGTGAAGGGAGTGGAAGCGGATAATCGTCTGGAACAGGACCTCAGGTACCGCTGGGTCGTGTTCGGGATCCTCGGCCTGCTCGTCCCGATCTGGGTCCTCTACTACTACTTCAGCGAGAGCTTCGGCGGTTCGTTCGTCGCCGCGATCGTGATGGTGGTGGCGGGAATCCTGTTTGCCGCCGTCGCCGGCTACCTGGTGGGCGTGATCGGCAGTAGCAACAACCCGATCAGCGGCCTCACCCTTACGACTCTGATCCTGGCGGCGCTGCTAATGGTGGCCATCGGACTGACCGGTGACCAGGGAGTGATGGCGGTGCTCGGTGTGGCGGCCGTCGTGTGCTGCGCCATGGGGATTGCCGGCGACATGATGCAGGACCTGAAGGTTGGCCACATCTTGGGCGGAACACCGTCATCGATGCAGAAGGGCGAACTCATCGCGGTGGTCTTCGCTGCACCGGCTCTCGGCGTCGCGCTCTGGCTGCTGGGCCGCGCCTATGGATTCGCCGGTGCTCCGGGCGCCGACCCGAGCCTGGCGTTGCCGGCGCCGCAGGCGGGCCTCATGGCGCTGGTCAGCCAGGGCATCGTAGGCGGCGAGATGGTCTGGCCGCTCTTCCTGGCGGGCATGCTGTTCGGCGTCATGCTCGTCTTGGTCAGGGCACCGTCGCCGATGCTTGTCGCCGTCGGTATGTACCTGCCGATCTACAGCACGTTCGCGATCTTCGTCGGCGGTGTGTTCAAGTGGATCGTCGACAGAATCTTGATGGCGAAGAAGTACCCGGATCACGCTATGGAGCGTGCCACGAACACCGGTATCCTGGTGGCCTCAGGATTCGTGGCCGGCGAGGCGTTGATGGGGGTGATCATCGCCGGCTTGATCGTCGCCAACGTCACGCTCCCAGTGATTGTCAGTAACCCGTTGATCCAGGGGCTGCTCGGGCTCCTGGTGTTCCCGTTGGTCCTGTGGTTCTTCTACCGCTACTCGAACGCCGACGCGAAGGCGGCATCGCGCTGAGGCGGACACGGGTCCGTGGCGAGCACAGGGCGCTCGGAGCCGTGATGGCCCTGGGCGCCCTGCTGCCTCTCGTCGCCTGTGGACGTGGCGCAGGCGACCAAGACGTCGGAATCAGCCGCCAGGAGTACGTCGAGACGTACATAGAGATTCTCCAGGCAGCGGAGGTCGCCGAGGACTCCGTCGCTGCTACAGAAGCCGCTCGCGCGATCCTCGCGCGGCGCGGGCTGACCGAGGACGACCTGCTCGAGTTCGGCCGCCGCCACAGCGAAGACCCCGAATATCTTGCCGAGCTCTGGGAGGAGATCGAGGAGCGGATCAGGGACCCGGAACGGCCGGATTCGGCTAGGGAGCAGGGGGGGAGAGAGGTACGGGGAACTCGGACTCCCTCCTCAGAGCCCCGTCGGATGGTCGATGAACTCCCACTCTAGCCCGAACTTCTCCGCGACGTGGCGGGCGAGGGCTTTCACGCCCAGCGTCTCCGTCGCGTAGTGACCGGCGAACAGAACGTTGAGCCCCCACTCCTGCGCATCGAAGTAGCTGTGATGCGGCCCTTCACCGGTGACGAAAGTGTCGAGCCCGGCGTCGCGCGCCTGTGAGATCATCGACGCGCCTCCACCCGTTACAACACCGACCCGCCGCACCTCCTCGGGCCCCGCCGCGATCAGGAAGGGCTCCGTTCCGAGCAACTTCTCGAGCCGCGCGCTCAGCTCGCCGCGGGTCAGCTGTAGCTCGCCCCAGAATCCGATCGCCAGACCCTCGTACTCGCCGAAGCGGCCTTCGACGTTCAGTCGTATCCCGCGGGCCAGCTCGATGTTGTTACCGATCTCGGGGTGCGCATCGAGCGGTAGGTGCGAAGAGTAGAGCGCGATATCGGCCGTGATCAGCTGCCGCACGCGCTGGTAACGGCGGTCGGTAAGCGGCGTGACACCTTTACCCCAGAAGAGACCATGGTGCACGAGCAGCAGGTCGGCGCCGAGACCGGCGGCCGCCTCGAAGGTTGCCTGACAGGCATCCGTGCAGGCGGCGATTCTCTCAACCGTCCCGCCGTTCTCCACTTGCAGCCCGTTCCAAGCATCGGGGTAGTCTGGAACGTTGGCGAGGTCGAGATAGTCGTCGAGGTAGGCGACCAGATCGGTGAGTGCGACGGCTGCCACGCTCACTCCCATTCGATGGTCGCCGGCGGCTTCGAACTGACGTCGTAACAGACGCGATTGATGCCGGCGACTTCATTGATGATGCGCGTAGCGATCCGGCCTAGCACTTCGTGCGGGAACTGGTACCAGTCGGCGGTCATGCCGTCGCGGCTGGTCACCGCACGCAGCGCAATGACGTTCTCGTAGGTACGGCCGTCGCCCATGACGCCGACCGATTGCACGGGCAGCAGGACCGCAAACGCCTGCCAAATCTCATCGTAGAGCCCCGCGGCGCGGATCTCCTCCAGGTAAATGGCATCCGACTCGCGCAGCACGGCCAGCCGCTCTCGTGTCACTTCTCCCACGACGCGCACGGCTAGTCCTGGCCCGGGGAACGGGTGTCGGCCGACGAGCTCTTCGGGCAGCCCGAGCTCGCGCCCGACCTGGCGCACCTCGTCCTTGAAGAGCTCGCGAAGCGGCTCGATCAGCCCGAACGGCAACTGCTCGGGCAGGCCGCCGACATTGTGGTGGGTCTTGATGGTGTCGGAGGGGCCACGCACCGAGAGCGACTCGATGACATCGGGATAAAGCGTGCCCTGGACGAGGAACTGAACCTGCGAGCCCATCGAGTGGGCCTCCTGCTCGAACGCCTCGATGAAAGTGTGGCCTATGATCCGACGCTTCTCCTCCGGGTCCTCCACACCCGCCAGCCGGTTGATGAACGTGTCGGGCGCATCTACGACCCGCAGCTCGATGCCCAGGTGCTGACGGAAGGTGCGGGCGACCCAGTCGCGCTCGCCTTTTCGCAGCAGCCCAGTATCGACGAAGATGCACGTCAGCTTGTCGCCGACCGCACGGTGCACGAGGGCGGTGGCCACCGACGAATCGACGCCACCCGACAGCCCCGAGATCACGTGCCCGCGATCGCCGACCTGCTCGCGAATCCCTTTCACCTGGCTCTCGATGAACGAGCCCGCGGTCCAGCTCGGCTCGCAACGACACACGCGGAAGAGGAAGTTCGAGATGATTTCGCCGCCGCGAGCCGTGTGGGCGACCTCGGGATGGAACTGAACGCCGAAGATCGGACGGTCCGTGCTGCGAAAAGCTGCCACCGGTACCGCATCGGTCGCAGCCAAAACCTCGAAACCGGAAGGCATCGCCTCAACTCGGTCGCCGTGGCTCATCCAGACCGTGGAGCGCTCGCCAGACTCGAACCCGTCAAACAGATCGTTGGGCTCGACGATCTCGAGTTCTGCGCGGCCATACTCGCGCCGGGTCGCGCTCTCGACCACCCCGCCCACCAGCTGCGCGATGAGCTGCATGCCGTAGCAAATACCGAGCAGCGGAACGCCGAGCTCGAGCAACTCGGCATCGGCGGTAGGCACATCGTCGCCGTAGACGCTCGCCGGGCCGCCCGATAAGACCACACCGCTGGGCCCCCACTCCCGCACCCACGCGGCCGGCTGCGTCGGCGGGTGGATCTCGCAGTAGACCCGCTCCTCCCGGATACGCCGAGCGATGAGCTGGGTGTACTGGCTACCGTAATCCAGGATGAGGATTCGGTCTTTCGGTAACGTGCCGATTGTCATACCGCCTTCGTGTTGGCTTTGAGCGGTGAGCAGTACTTGGCCACCTCCACCGTTCACCGCCTACCGCTCACTGCTTACTGCTCACTGATCAGTACGCCCTTGCCCAAACCACCTCTGTCTCAGCCGGGCCACCGCAGATGCACTTGTCCGGCACCTCGTCGCTGGCGAAGTCTTCATCGGGAATTAGCCGAACGGTGGCCTTCGTGTCGTCCTTTACCTTCAACTCGCATTCCTCGGCGCCGCAGTAGCCGGTGTAGATGAATCCGCCGCTGGACGAGATGATCTTCTTGAACTCGTTGTAATCGGTGACGCCGCGGTAGGAATTCTCCTCGCGGCGCCGAAGCGCGGCAGCCAGTAGCGCGGCCTGCATCTCATCGAGCAGCGCGGGGATTCGGGCAGTGACTTCGTCCTCGGCGATCGCGAACTTCCTGGCCTTGGGATCTTCGGAGAAGCGCAAGACTGCCATGACCTGTCGCTTCTCCAGATCCTTCGGCCCAATCTCGATGCGGACAGGAACGCCCTTACCTTCCCACTCGTAGTATTTCGCACCCGGGTTCAGGGTATCGCGGTCATCAAACCTGACGCGCAGATCGGCGTCGAGGTTCTTCGCCAGCCGTGCACCGGCATCCAGTACGCGTCCCTTGTCATCATCCGACTTCCAGATCGGCACGATGACCACCTGAATCGGCGCCAGCTTCGGCGGCAGGACGAGGCCGGTGTCGTCGCTGTGCGTCATCACCAGACCACCGACCAATCGTGTCGAGACCCCCCAAGACGTGCTCCAGACATAATCGTGCGCGCCGTCTTCCGTCTGGTACTTCACGTCGAAGGCGCGAGCGAAGTTCTGACCCAGGTTGTGCGACGTGCCCGCCTGTAGCGCCCACTTGTCCTGCATCATCGCCTCGCAGGCGTAGGTGCGGTCGGCGCCGGCGAACTTGTCCCACTCTGTCTTGATCCCGGTCACCGGAGGCATGGCCATCCACTCCTCCATGAACCGCCGGTAGAGGCCGAGGATCAGCAGCGTCTCGCGCTGCGCATCGTCCCACGTCGCGTGCGCGGTGTGCCCCTCCTGCCAGAGGAACTCGAGGGTCCGCAGGAACGGCCGGGTTCGCATCTCCCAGCGGACGATGTTCGCCCACTGGTTGATCAGCATCGGCAGATCTCGGTAGCTCTGAATCCAGTCGGCCATGATCGGCCAGATGATGGCTTCCGACGTGGGGCGCACCACGAGCGGCTCCTCGAGCTCTTTGCCGCCGCCATGCGTTACCAGCGCAATCTCGGGCGCGAACCCCTCGACGTGCTCGGCCTCCTTTTGCAAGAAGCTCCGGGGCAGGAAGAGCGGGAAGTACGCGTTCTGGTGACCTGTGGCCTTGAACATGCCGTCCAGGGCCCCCTGCATGAGCTCCCAGATGGCGTAGCCGTGCGGCCGGATCACCATGCAGCCGCGCACCGGCGAGTATCCCGCCAACTCAGCTCGCTGGACAACTCCGTTGTACCAGGCGGAGAAATCCTCACTCCGCGGGGTCAGCGCCTTATCTTCAGCCATCGATTTTCTCGTGTCCTCCGTCAGGCAGGCCGGACGGGTTATCTTCGGCCTGCGGCTCCGAGTCCTTTTCACCTTCGCTTCCAGAGAGCAGCCAGAGGGCCACCGGTACTAGCGAAACGGCACCCAACCAGCTGAGGATCCGTCCGTAGCGCCGGCCGAACAGCCGACGCAGCAAACCCCTGGCGCCCACGATGGCCACGCTGCCCGCAACCGCACCGGCACTCAACGGACCGAGCCGTTCCCAGGCGGGGCCTACCACCCGGTCCATCAGCTCCTCGGTCATCGCCTCCAGCGCCGTATCCTCATCCACCGCCGTCGCCTCCCAGCGCTCGCGCACACTCGGTCTGCGGGCCGCGCGCCGTGGCGCCTGACGCTCGCCGCTAACCATCAGCCAGCTCCGCAGCCAGCGTCGAGCCCAACTCGTCGAAGGGGACGACACGTTCCTCGCCCGTCGACATGTCACGTATCCGGGCCTGGCTCGCCTCGATCTCTCGAGGTCCGATGATCACTGCCCGGCGGGCGCCGAGCTGGTCGGCGCTCTTCAACTGGTTGCCGAGTCGGCGATCACGGAACTCGAATATCGCCGACAGGCCGACCGCCCTGATGGCTCGAGCGGCGCGGAGTGCCTGGCTGCGGCCATCGGCGCCCAGCCAAGCGACAAAGCAGTCGAGCGCTCGACCGGGCTCAGGCAGCAACCCGTGGTCGTGCAGCAACTCGGTGAGCACGACATCGCCCATCCCGAACCCGATCGCCGGCATGTCGACTCCGGCTATCAGACCGAGGAGATCATCGTAGCGACCGCCACCACATATGGCACGCAGTTTTCGACCTGCGTCCCACAACTCGAAGACGATACCGGTGTAATAGGCCAGCCCGCGGACCACCGAGAGATCGATATCGACGAACTCGACGACACCCAGATTCTCGAGGTGCTCGAGATAGGTGGCGAGTTCCGCAACGCGCTCCGCGACGCTCGGAACCTCGCCGAAGCGTGCCCCGAGCTCTTCGATGCCCCGAAGCTCAGTAGCATCGAACACCCCGGCAACCGTGTCCGGCTCGAGGCCGAGCTCGGCGAGTCTGGCCTCTAGACGGTCGCGAGGCTCGCGATCTTTTTTGTCGACGACTTGGTAGACGGACTCGAGCTTCGTCTCCGGCACGCCGATGTGCACAAAGATCGCCGCCAGCACGCGACGGTCAGAGACCCGTGCCCTAACCTGGGTCGAATCGAGCCCCGTGGCGCGCATGATGTCAATTGCCGCGGCGAGCAAGTCGGCGTCGGCCAGAACATCTTCTTCCCCAAGGATGTCCAGGTTGAGCTGGAAATGCTCCCGCAGGCGACCGCGCTGTTTGCGCTCGTAACGGAAGAGCTGCGGCGTCGAGAACCAGCGGACGGGCTTTCGAAGCGCCGACGCCCGAACTCCAACCATGCGGGCCAGGCTCGGCGTCATCTCGGGCCGTAGTGCGACCCTGCGCCCACCCTTGTCCTCGAACTCGTAGAGCTGCTGAACGATCTCCTCACCCGACTTGCGAGTATAGAGCTCCAGCGCCTCGAGCGGCGGCCCGTCGTACTCCTCGAACCCGTACCGCCGCGCGACATCTCTCCACACGCCGATCAGGTACGAGCGAGCGGCCATCTCCTCAGGATAGAAATCCCTAAACCCCGGCAACCCTTTGAGTTCCACCATCGCGAATCTATCCGACCGTGTTCGTGTCGAGCAAGGAGACCGGCATACCCAGCTCACGCATCGCGTCGCCCACCGTATGGTTCGAGCCGGTCACTACTATGGTCGAAGCGACCTGCGATGCGTGCTGCAGGGCCGCCCCGAAATCCTCAATCACCTCCACCGAATAGCTCGATATAGTCGCTGCCACTGCTTCGGCGTTCCAACGTCTCTCCGGCGGCGAGCTCGGAGCCACGGTAAAGATCGAGACGTCTGCCAGCGCCAACAGCGGCGGCAGCATCTCGGGCCACGGTTTGTCGCCCAAGATCGCCACCACCAGCGCCAGGGGACCTCGAAGGTCGAGACTTGTCAGCGCCTGCGCGAGCGCTTCCACGCCGACAACATTATGCGCAACGTCTAGCACCCAAGTTCGATCGCCGCGTTCCTCGATCTGTAGCCTGCCGGGCCAGCGGACATCGGCGATCCCCTGTTGCAACGCCGCCGGCGCCGGCCGCCACGGCCGGGGCAGATTCTGGACCGCGAGTGCGGCGAGCCCGACGTTCCATGCCTGATGGTAGCCGACCAACGGGCAACGCAGAGAGATCGCTTCATCCGAGTCGGGCCCGACGTACTCCAGATCGGTGTGGTCGCGGTGGATTCTAATGCGCCGCACACCTGCGTCGTAGCCGATCTGCGAAAGCGGTGCGCCCACTCGCTCCGCGGTCTGTCGTATGATCCTGCCCGCCTCTGGCTCGAGACGGCCCAGGACCAGCGGCACTCCGGGCTTGGCGATCCCCACCTTCTCCCCGGCGATGGCCGAGAGGGTGTTACCCAGATACTCGGAGTGGTCCCAAGCGACGTTCGTAACCGCCGCTACCTCGGGCAGCAGCACGTTCGTCGCGTCCAGCCTCCCACCCAGACCGACCTCCGCGACTGCGAAATCGACCTCGGCTTCCGCGAAGCAAAGCAAAGCCAGCGCAGTAGCCGTCTCGAAGAACGTCGTGCCTTCCTTCATGAGCGGGCGCAGCCGACGCGCACACGCGCCGAGCAACTCCTCGTCGACGGGGCGCCCATCCACCTGTATCCGCTCGGCGAACTCGACGAGGTGCGGAGATGTGTACAGGCCGACCCGTTGTCCGGCGGCACTCAAGATGCTAGCGACCATCGCCGCCACCGAGCCCTTGCCATTAGTCCCACCAATGTGCACGGATCGGTAGGTCATGTGTGGCCGGCCCACGCCGTGCAGCATGGCACGGGTCCGTCGCAGACCCCAGTGGATCTGCCCGGTAGGCTGCAGTCCGAGCAGCTCCGAGAGATCAGAGCTCGTCACGGCACGCCCCTGAATACATGGAGCCTAATTATACGAGGTAGCTGGACGGTGGGTAGTGTGCGGTGTGCGGTCTCAAGTAAGGACCGGCCACCACCGCACACTGCATACTGCATACCGCATACCGCTATCAGCCCACCATATGCTGGAGAAGCTTCGATACCGTCGGCTTCAACTCCGGTCTCGGCACCACGATGTCCACCATGCCGTGCTCGAGCAGGAACTCGGCGCGCTGGAACCCGTCGGGCAACTCCTGGCCGATGGTCTGCTCGATGACCCGCGGGCCGGCGAAGCCAATTAGCGCACCGGGCTCGGCGATGATGACGTCACCGAGCATAGCGAAGGAGGCCGTGACACCACCGGTGGTCGGGTGGGTTAGGATGGAGATGTACGGCAACCGCGATCTGTGCATCCGTCCCAAGGCGCTCGATGTCTTTGCCATCTGCATTAGCGAGAGCACGCCCTCCATCATACGGGCACCGCCCGAGGCCGAGACGATTATCAAAGGGTTCTTTTCGTCGAGGGCGCGCTCCGCGACCCGCGCAATCTTCTCGCCGACAACGGAACCCATCGAGCCGCCGATGAATCCGAAATCCATGACTCCGAACTGGACTGGCATGCCCTCGACGTGACCGGCGCCCGTGAGAACCGCCTCCTTCTTACCGCCCTTCTTGATCGCTCGCTCGTAGCGCTCCGCGTACGGCGTCGGTCCGACGAATTTCAGCGGGTCGACCGACCGCAGTTCGGAATCGTACTCGTTCTCCAGCGCGTCATCGAGCAGCAGGCGGGCATAGTCCGCGGGGCCAATGCGGAAATGGTATCCGCACTTGCCGCAGACGCCGGCGTTCTCGTTCAGCTTCTCACGGTAGATGATCTCGCCGCATCCGTCGCACTTCTTCCAAACGTCCGCCGGCAATTCCCGCTTCTGCTTGACCAGCTTCTTCTTTTCTTTCCGAAACCAAGCCATGTGTTGGGGCTCCATCCTGTGGAGGAGATAGGCTTTGTAAGATCTCACACCTCCGCTCCGCCCGCAATGCCCCGCCCGACCTGGCCGCGGCCGACGTCGACTTCGGCGATTCTAGCCGTCCGACATGTGGGGGGATTCTGCCCCGTGCGACTATGCTCCCGTCCTGGTGTCCACCGCCACGCGCTGGACGATTGCCAGCATGACGAACGACATCAGCAGGAAGCTACCACCGTAGCTCACGAAGGGCAGAGGCAGACCGGTGATGGGAAGCAGTCCCACCGTCATCCCGACGTTGGCGACGAGGTGCGCGAACCAGAGCGCGATCACGCCAAACACGACGGTCGACGCGAAGGCGTCATCGGAGCGTTCGGCGATCAGCAGCACACGCCAGAGCACGATGGCGAAGCAGAGCAAGACGAGACAAACACCGACGAACCCGAATTCCTCACCCAGGACTGCCACGATGAAGTCTGTGTGTTGTTCAGGAAGGAAGGCGAGCCGTTTCTGAGTTCCCAGGGTGAACCCCTTTCCAAACCAACCACCCGATCCGATGGCGACCTGCGACTGGATCAGATGCCAGCCGGCGCCCTGTGGGTCGGCCTCCGGCTGCAGGAAAGCTAGAATGCGGGTCTTCTGGTACTCGGCGAGGCTTCGCCAGGCGGGCCGCACGAGCACACCCATCGCCACGTTGGCAAAGATGACCGCGAGCGACTCGGTCAGGTATGCGCGAGTCCAGTAGAGAAAGGCGACCAGCAGCAAGAACCACACACCCCAGAGCGGAGTCGAGAACGCCAGGGCGAGGCTGACCAGCGGGCTGAGGAACAGCGCGAGCTTCGAGAACGGGAGTCCCGACCAGTAGAGGGCTGCGACCAGTATGGCGACGAACACCGAAGCGGTCCCCAGATCGGGTTCCGCCGTGATCAAGGCGAACGGTACGAGAACAACCACCAGGTACGGCCAGAGATCCCAGAGTGTCTCGGGTGACCGCTCGCGACCGGCATTCAGCTTTGCGAGCATGAGAATCGTGGCGAGCTTGGCGAACTCAGACGGCTGGAACCCGACGGCGCCGAAGCGAATCCAGCTGCGCGGCCCGTCACCGGTTCCCACGACGAGCACGGCGATCAGCAGCAGCACAGCGACGCCGTAGGCAGTCGGGGCGACCCACTCAAGCCAGCGGACCGCGACCCGCAGTGTCAAAGCGAAGGCGACCAGAGAGATGGCGAGCCAGATCGCCTGTTTTCGCCAGATGCCGGTCACCGACGACGGGACTTCGAGTTCCCCGGCCGAGAAGATCATCGCCACGCCAAAGGCGGCGAGGCCAACAACCAGGGCCAGGACGACGCCGTCCCCTACACTGAGCGTCCCCCGCTCTCTCATCCGTCCCCGCCCCCTGCCTCGCTGCTGTCGGCACGCACGATGCGTTCTCTCAGATAGAAGTCGATGAGCCGCGACACGATGGGCGCCGCGGCCGACGAGCCATGGCCGCCGCCCTCGACCAACGCCGCAGCTACGATCTGCGGATCCCCGGCCGGCGCGAAACCAATGAACCAGGCGTGATCCTCGCCGTGCGGGTTCTGTGCCGTGCCCGTCTTTCCTGCCAACGTCCAGTCACGCAAGCGCGAACCGCGGGCCGTGCCGGTCGGCTCGTTCAGCACCGCGACTAGGGCGCTGTCCAGGACCGCCAACTGCTCGGCATCCAGTGGGAACGATCCGGCAGGTTCGGGAACCGTCCCGGTCCTCGCCACCCTGGGCGTCGGGAGAGTGCCGCCGTTCGCCAGGGCGGCGAAGATCTGCGTCATCTTCAAGGGGCTCTGTGCGTTTTCGCCCTGCCCGATCGCCAGGTTCAGCACGACCGAGTTCGTCCAGCCGCTGCGTCCGTACCGCTCGTCGTACCAGGTGGTGTCAGGCGGGAACGCGCCGGCGATGTCAGACGGCAGATCGATACCTGTGGGCTGACCGATCCCGAAGTCCCTCACACCAGCCAGCACAACCGGCAGGCTCATCTTGAGGCCGAGCTGATAGAAGTACACATCGCAGCTCTGGCGGATCGCGCCGTGGAGATCGAGCGAGCCGTGGCCCACCGGGGTCCAGTCGTGGAAGACCCGGTCGTAGAACCTGAGCGCGCCTCTGCACGGTATCTGCATCTTCGTGTCGACCACCGCGTGACCTTCCTTCAACGCGATCCCGGCCATGACCAGCTTGAATGTCGAGCCCGGTGCGTAGGCGGCGGTGACGGCGCGATTGAAGAGCGGCTGACCAGGGTCCGTGTTGAGAGCACGCCAGGCGGCCGGCTCGAAGCCACCGACGAATGGGTTCGGATCGTAGCTCGGCGCGCTGTACATGGCGAGGACGGCGCCAGTCCTGGGCTCCAGAGCGACGATCGCTCCTGCCATGGTGTCGGGGAACAGCTCGGCCGCACGCTCCTGCAGCGCGAGGTCGATATTCAGATAGAGATCGCGGCCGGGCACCGGCTCCACCATCGGGCGGCCTCTGAACTCACCGACCACCCGCCCCAGCGCGCTCACCTCCACGTAGCGCACACCCGGAGTACCTGCGAGCAGTCGATCGTAGATGCGCTCTACGCCGGTTTGACCGACGATGCGTCCCGGCTCGTAGCCCTCGAACTCGGGGAGCCTGAGGTCGGCATCGCTGATCTCTGCCACGTAGCCGACGACGTGAGCGAGTAGCGAGTTTCGCGTATAGAGCCGCTTGGGGGCCGCCTCGATCACTATACCGCCGGGCAGGTGAGCCCGTCGCTCTTCGATGGCAGAGACCTCGGCGAAGCTGGCGTTCCGCGCCACGGTGACCGGGCGGTTGGGGTGTCGACGATAGTTCTCTACCATGCGCTCGAACTGCTCGCCGGACAGCTCGAGTATCGGCGCCAGTTCATCGAGCACGACGCGCAGCGAGTCCATGGAGAGCGGCAGAACGGCTATCGAGTAGCCGGGCACGTTCTCCGCGATGACCTCGCCGTTGCGATCGTAGATCGTACCGCGCGCCGCCGGGACGGGGAGCTGGCGGACTCGATTACCCTCCGACTGAAGCGCGTAGGTAGTGTGCTTAAGGATCTGGACCCTGAAGAACTGGATGCCCAGGCCGACGATGACCAGCAGTGCCAGCCAGCGTGCCAGGCGTCCGCGCCCGCGAATGTACAACTGATGCGACCGCGAGATAGTCCTCATCGGGCCCTCAGGAACGGCAAGGTCAGGTACCCGATGACAGCAGTAGCGAGTCCGTCGAGTGGAGCCCGCAAAAAGATGTAAGACAGCGGGTCACCGCTGGCCCCGAGGATCAAGAAGATCCCGGTCTCGTACACCCACGTTCCCACAAACAGGTAGGTGCCGATGAACAGGGGCTCCTCACCCACGAACGTGTCCCGCGTAAGCGAGCCCAGGTAGGCCACCAGAACGAGGAGCAGCGTCGCCAGCCCGAAGTGGCTGACGGCCATAGAATCCTCGAGAACACCGAGGGTGAAGCCGACCGCCGCGGCCGCGCCCGGGCGCAGCTGGCGAGCCGAGACGAGCACCGCGCACAGCAATAGGTTAGGGTTGGCGAACCACGAATCGAACAGCGAGGTCAGCGCGAAGTGGAGGAAGGCCAGCACTAGCACGGCGCCGATCAGTCCAAACCGAGAACCCGTCTCTGCAGCCACGATCAGCGCCCTTCGCCTGTCTCGGGCCGCGCCCAGAGGCCCGTCAAGTCGAGCGTATCAGCACGCTGGACTAGCACCATTACCTCGCGCACGGCATCCGGGTGGACCGCCGGCTCCACCAGATAGCTTTTCGCCCAGCCAGCTTCTTCCGCCGTTTGCCGGTTGACCCTACCGATCGGTATACCGCGCGGGAAGATCCCACCCAGCCCGGACGTCAGCAGCTCGGTGCCGACGGGAAGCTCGGCTTGGAAAGGGGCTCCCTCAAGCAACATGGCCAGGGGCGTGCCAGCGAGCGGCCTTATGATCCCGAATACGCTGCCGTCGGTCGTCATCGCGCTGACGCGGAAGTCCGGGTGGGTCCAGAAGTCGCCAGCCGCCTGGCCCGGGTACACCGACCGCACGATGCCCACCAGTCCGCCGGGAGCGACCACCGGCGCGTCTTCGGCGACGCCCTCGCTCGATCCCGCATCCAGCACGAACGAGCGCTTCACACCTTCACCAGCCCGACCCGCGGGCGTCAGGTTCACCGCTCGGAAGCGGTCTCTCCCCCGTGCGGCTAGCCCCAGCAGCGCCCGCAGCCGCAGGTTCTCCTCCTCGACCCCCTGCAGCGCCAGCACCTCCGCGGCGAGCGAGTCGCGGTCCGCCGCCAGTTGCTGGAAACTGGAACGAGCCGTCCGCGTGTCGGACAACCAGGAGTGGAGGCGAAGGACCGGCGCCAGAGCCGTCGAACGCACCGCCGTCGCCAAGGCAAGCTGGCGCTCGTGCGGCAAGCTCATCAGGACGACGGCGCCGAGCAGCAGGAACAGCAGGGCCAAGAGGTCACGGCGGGGCAGCCGCTTCGCACCCGGCTCCGGAGTCCCGCCCAATCGACTCAGCTGGACAGCACCCCTCTGTATCTGGGGAGGTCGTCGAGGATGCGTCCGGCGCCACGGACCACGCACGTCAGCGGCTCCTCATCCACGTGGATCGGTAAGTTCGTCTCTTCCTGCAGAAGTCGATCGAGTCCGCGGATCAGCGAGCCGCCGCCGGTCATCACGATCCCGCGATCTACTATGTCGCTTGCCAGTTCGGGCGGCGTGATCTCCAACGCACGGCGAACCGCCTCGACGACTTGCTGGATCGGTTCCTGGATGTGTTCCCTGACCTCTTCGGAGTGGATACGCACCGTCTTCGGGATGCCGGAGACGAGGTCGCGTCCCTTGACGTCCATCTCACGCTCATCACCGACCGGGGCGGCCGAGCCGATTTGGATCTTGATCGCTTCTGCTGTCGGCTCGCCGACCAGCAGGT
Organism: uncultured Gemmatimonadota bacterium; assembly: GCA_964345885.1. Lineage (GTDB taxonomy): Bacteria > Gemmatimonadota > Gemmatimonadetes > Palauibacterales > KS3-K002. Next base: position 39,640 of record CAYFSW010000127.1, read on the forward strand.
TGTAGTTCTTGCGCAAGAAGGTGACGATCGCCGCATCGATCTCGTCACCGCCTACCCGTATCGACGTATCCGAAACGATACCGCCCAACGCGATCACGGCGATCTCCGTCGTACCACCGCCGATGTCGATCACCATATTGCCGGTCGGCGTCTCGACCGGCAGACCCACCCCGATCGCGGCAGCCATCGGCTCCGCCAACATGTAGACGTCCTTGGCACCCGCCGCCTGCGCACCCGCCCGCACGGCTCGGCGTTCCAGCTCGGTGATGCCCGACGGCACTCCGATCACCACGCGCGGCTTCAGGCGGAAGACGCGCTTGGCCGTCACCATCCTGAGGAAGTGCCTGAGCATGAGCTCGCTGACGTCCACGTCAGCGATTACCCCGTCCTTCAGCGGCCGGACTGCCTCGATTCCACCCGGGGTCCGGCCGAGCATGCCCTTCGCCTCCAGGCCGACGCCGAGGATTTTCCCGTTAGACTTGTCGACGGCCACCACCGACGGTTCGTTGAGGACGATGCCCTCGCCCTTCACATAGATCAGCGTGTTGGCCGTGCCCAGGTCGACAGCTATGTCATTGACAGGGAGCAACCTGCCAGTATCGAACCAGCCAAAACCCATGAGATCAGCTCATCCTCCCGGCGGTGGGCGGGAGCCCACGGCTTTCCAGATCCTCACAACCCCCAGGTTGGGCGGACAGGGTAGTCTAGCCTCCAATACTAGACAGAGAGGGCACGGCGGCGCAATGATTCGGGGAGTCGGGGATTAGGCGAGGTGAAGAGGTCCAGAAGTGCTCTCCACCTCCCCGACTCCCCGAACCCCCGAATCCCCGAATTTCCTACCCGAGGATTTCCTCGACGGGCACGTAGTCCAAGCCAAAAGCCTCCGCAACGCCGGGGCAGGTAACCTTCGACCCGACCGTGTTCACACCCAGCGCCAGCGCACCATCCTCGCGGCAGGCTTTGTCCCAGCCGTCGTCCGCCAGCTTGAGCGCGTAAGCGAAGGTCGCGTTGGTCAGCGCGAGCGTCGACGTGCGCGGCACGGCACCTGGCATGTTCGCCACGCAATAATGGATGACCCCTTCGACGACGTAGGTCGGGTCTTCGTGAGTCGTCGGCTTCACGGTCTCGACGCATCCACCCTGGTCGACGGCGACGTCAACGATCACCGACCCACGCTTCATGAGCTTCAAATCCTCTCTGGAGACCAGGTGTGGTGCCTTAGCGCCGGGCAGCAGGACCGCGCCAACGACGAGATCGGCCCGCTTGATCGCGTCCAGAATGTTGTGCCGGTTCGAGTACTCCCCGACGACGTTCTTGGGCATCACGTCGTCCAGGTAGCGCAGCCGTTCCAGGCTGACGTCAAGGACCGTGACGCGAGCGCCGAGTCCGGCTGCCATCCAAGCGGCCTGGGTGCCGACTACTCCGCCCCCGAGAATCGCGACCTCTGCAGGATGCACGCCGGGTACTCCACCCAGCAGGATGCCAAGGCCGCCGAAAGTCTTCTCCAGGTATTTGGCGCCTTCCTGAATCGCCATGCGCCCCGCAACCTCGCTCATCGGTGTAAGCAAGGGCAGTTCGCCGGTTTCGAGCTGGACCGTCTCGTAGGCGATGGTCACCGCGCCGGTCTCGAGCATCGCCTTCGTCAACACTTCGTCCGCCGCGTAGTGGAAGTAGGTGAAGATCACATGATCCCGTTTGACGCGCGGGTATTCCTCAGGGATCGGTTCCTTCACCTTCACGATCATCTCCGAGCCCGCCCACACATCGTCGGCGCTGTCGATCATAGTTGCACCAGCACCCTTGTACGCGGCATCATCGAAGCCACTGCCGACCCCGGCGTTCGTTTCGACAAGCACCTTGTGACCGTGGGCGACCAAAGTCTCCACCCCGGCTGGTATCATCGCCACACGGTTCTCCGCCGTTTTGATCTCCTTCGGTACTCCGACGATCATCTCCCTAACCTCGCTCGTTAAGGGCCAGATATCTCTAACCGCACAAGACGGAAATATCTCTAGTCATCTGGCTCGGCAGCCTGGGGCTCGGGACCCAGTCGGATCACTGCCTGGTGCTCAGGAGCATAGTACTTCCAGCAAAGGTCGGCCACCTCCTGCTCGCCGACCGCATCGATTCGGCCGCAGATCTCGTCCAGGGTCAGGTAGGGCTCGTCGTAAAGTGCCACACCAGCGAGACGCTGTAGCCGCGCCGATGTCGACTCCAGCGACAGCAACACCTGGCCCTTCGTCTGGTTCTTGACTGCCCGCAGCTCTTCACTTGCAAGGCCGGTGCCAGACAGCAGGCCCAGTTCCTCGCGGACCTCCTCGACCGCTCGCTCGGCGGTGTCCGGCCCGGTCGCCATGTACACGCCGGCCAGGCCGCCGCGGGCATAGAACGATTGGAAGGTGTAGATCGTGTACGCCAGGCCCAGTTCCTCCCTGACACGCTGGAACAGGCGGCTGCTCATTCCGCCGCCGAGGGCGGTGGAGATGAGAATCGAGGCGTAGCGGCGCGGGTCGCTGCGCGGGAAGGTGGGGGCACCGAGGCAGATGTGTGTCTGCGCCGTGTCGCGCTCGACCAGTTTCTTCTCCGGCCCAGCCGGCGCGGGCTCCGGAACGCTCGGCACCTCAACCTGTTCGCGAGTCTGCGGGAAGTACCGCGCCACCAGCTCGAGCAGCTCCTCGTGCTCGATGTTCCCCGCCGCGGCAACCACACAGGCGCCCGGCCGGTAAGCGGCCTGCCAGAGGCCGTGCAGGTCGTCAAGCGTAATTGCGCCCACCGTCTCTGCCGTTCCGAGCACCGGGTTACCATAGGGATGCTGGCCCCACGTGGCGCGCGCGTGCAGATCAAAGACGAGTTCTTCCGGCGTATCCTCGACCCCAGCGATCTCCTCAAGGATCACCCGGCGCTCGATCTCGAGGTCTTGCTCACGCAGTAGCGGCCGGAAGACTAGGTCCGTGAGAACGTCGGCAGCGATGGGCAGGTGCTCATCCAGGACTTTGGCGTAGCAGGCCGTGTGCTCACGTGACGTGTAGGCGTCGAGTGAGCCACCGATCCCCTCCACCTCGAGCGCGATCTGGCGAGCGGTCCGCCCCTCGGTCCCCTTGAAGATCATATGCTCCAACAGGTGAGACGACCCCATCCTCTCCACCGCATCGTGGCTGGCGCCCCAGCGGACCCAAATACCCATTGCCACAGACCGCACGGTGGAGATGCGCTCGGAAAGCACAACCGGCCCACCATCGAATCGAGTCTGGAAGACGGCCTCGTCGAGTTGGACCGTCTGGTCAGGGGCAGTGGCTGTCATGGACGCGTCGCCAGTCCTGGCATCTCGGAGATGGAAAAAAGGCCCGCCCCAGCTGACCCGGGACAGGCCTGGTGTTCCTCGAGCGGCTTCGGCCTCACGAGCGCTCGGCCGTTTCCGGCTCGGTCTCCGAGGACATCGCCGCCCGGCGCGAGAGGCGCATGCGGCCGCGGTCGTCGATCGAGATCAGCTTGACCTTCACCTTGTCGCCGCGCTTCACGACATCCTCGGTCTTCTCGACCCGACCCTCCTCGAGCTCGGAGATATGGCAGAGTGCCTCGACGCCGGGTAAGATTTCGACGAAGGCGCCGAACGAAGTCGTATTCTTGACGACCCCCTCGTAAACGCGGCCGATCTCCGGCTCTTGGACGATCGCCTCGACAATCTCACGCGCCTTTTCGCCGGCCTCTCCCGACACCGAGGAGATCGTGATCAGGCCGCTGTCTTCGATGTTGACCTCGGCACCGGTCTGCTCCTCGATCCCGCGAATCGTCTTACCTTTCGGACCGATTACCTCACCGATCTTTTCCGGGTTCACCTGCAGTGTGATGATCCGCGGCGCGGTGGGCGACAGGTCGGAGCGCGGCTCGGCCAGCGTCTTGTCCATGATATCGAGGATGTGATTGCGGGCCTCACGCGCACGCGCCATCGCCTCGCGCAACAGTTTCGTCGAGATGCCCTCGACCTTGATGTCCATCTGGACGGAGGTGATTCCCTTGCGGGTCCCGGCCACCTTGAAGTCCATGTCTCCAAGGTGATCCTCGATGCCCATGATGTCGGTCAGGATTTCGACCCTGTCACCTTCCTTTATCATGCCCATCGCCACCCCGGCGCAGGCAGCGCGCACCGGGACGCCAGCCTGCATCAGGGCGAGCGAGCCGCCGCACACCGTCGCCATGGACGAGGAGCCATTCGACTCGAGGATGTCGCTCACGACGCGTATCGTGTAAGGGAAGTCCTCGTAGGCCGGCAGCAGCGGTTGCAGGGCACGTTCCGCCAGGGCGCCGTGGCCGATCTCGCGCCGCGAGGTGCCACGGAACATACGGACCTCGCCGACCGAGAACGGCGGGAAATTGTAGTGGAGCATGAAAGACTTCGACGTCTCCTGCAGGACATCGACCGTGTCGATCCGCTGTTCATCGCGGCTGGTCCCGAGCGTCACTACGGATAGCGACTGCGTGCTGCCGCGCGTGAAGAGCGCTGAGCCGTGGGTGCGCGGCAACAGGCCGATCTCGCAGGAGATCGAGCGCACTTCGTCAGGCGTCCGGCCATCGACTCGTTCCCGCTTATCGAGGATCTGGGCGCGCAACGTCTCGTACTCGATCTGGTCGACGACCTTATTGACCTGCTCCTCGTAGTTTTCGATTCCCTCGAACTCGTCCGCTAGCTCATCGATGCTGTCCTTGCGCAGAGCCGAGAGCGCTTCACTCCGCTCTTCCTTGTTGGGAAGGTTTAGCGCTTCATCGACACGACGCGAGGCGAGGTCCTGGACACGAGCGACGAGATCCTCCGTCAGCTCGAGCGGTGTCCACTCCATCTTCGGCTTCGCTAGCGGCTCGATCAGTTCTTTCTGGATCGCCACCAATTCGCGAATCCCTTGGCGCGCAAACTCGAGGGCGTCGACGAGCTCATCATCCGAGATCTCGAGCGCGCCGCCCTCGACCATCACAATGGACTCTTCCGAGCCAGCTACGACCAAGTCGACGTCTGAGAACTCGAGTTGCTGGAACGTCGGGTTGAGCACCCACTCGCCGCCCAGCCGACCAACCCGCACACCTGCGATCGGGTAGGGGAACGGCACGTTCGACAAGTTGAGCGCCGCCGACGCGCCGAGCAGACCGAGGACATCGGCATCGTTTTCCTGGTCAGCGGACAGGATAGAGATGACGACCTGAGTTTCGTTGTTGAAGCCCTTGGGGAAGAGCGGCCGAATCGATCGGTCGATCTGGCGGGCCGAGAGAACCTCCTTCTCACCCGGCCGGCCCTCACGCTTGAAGAAGCCGCCCGGGATCTTGCCCGCCGCGTAACTCTTCTCGCGGTACTCTACGGTCAATGGGAAGAAAGGCAGTTTCGTCGCTTTCTTCTCGGCGACGACCGTCGCGAGTATTGTCGTCTCGCCGAACTGCACGAGGACGGCACCGTCCGCCTGTCGGGCCATGCGGCCAGCCTCGATCATCAGAGTGCGGCCGGCGAATTTGCGTTCAATCAGTGTTGCCATGGTTTCCGTTGTGTCCTTACCGCTAAGAGGTAGTTGAATAGGAAACGCCCCCGAAAGTCATCGGGGGCTTCTCCGTCTATCCGCGTAGGCCCAGGTCCTTGACTAGCTGCCTGTAAGCCTCGGGGTTAGTCCGGTTGAGATAGCGAAGCAGGCGGCGCCGCCTGCCGACCCACTTGAGGAGTCCCTGGCGGCTGTGGTGATCCTTCGGGTGCTCGCGTAGATGCTCCGTGAGATCGGTGATCCGCCGGGTGAGCAGTGCGATCTGAACCGGCGTCGAACCGCGATCGTTGGCACTTCGCCGGTACTTCTCAATGAGCGCTTCGCGCTCTTCCTTGGTCATTACCATCCTGTAGCGACTCTCTGGCTAGAAGAGCCCGGCCGCAGCCGGTTTCCACTGTCTAGATAGACCGCCAAAGTTATTCCGACCCCCTGTCTATGTAAAGGCGGCCCGAGCGGAAGAATTCCACCGCCTCCTCCCGGTCGCGCCTCATCTGCCCGACCAGCTCGGCGGCCGAGGCGAAAGGCTGGATGTCCCGCAGCCGGGCCAGGAACTCGACCTGCACCAGTTCGCCGTAAAGGTCGCCGTCGAAATCGAGCAGGTGTAGCTCGATCGACGGCGGCGAGCCACGGAACGTCGGTCGCGGGCCCAGATGCAAGAGGCCGGGTCCCTGATGGGACCTTGACGCGGCGCTCACCGCGTAGATCCCGTCCCGCGGCAGAAGCTTATCGCTATGGCCGACTGCAACGTTCGCCGTGGCGAAGCCCAGAGTCCGGCCGCGCCCCTCACCATGAACGACAACCCCGGTCAGCGAGTACGGACGACCCAAGCCCCTGGCAGCCCGCTCGACATCGCCTGCCTGTAGGGCGCTACGGATGCGGCTGGATGAGATGGTCTCGTCGTTCATCAGCGCAGCTCCCAGGACCTCTACGTCGAAGCCCAAGCGTGCTCCGACCTCGCGGATCGTCTCGGCATCTCCGCTACGATCCCGGCCGAAGCCGTGATCATAGCCCACGACCAGTCGTTTCATGCGGAAGCGCTCAAGCAGAACGTCGCGAACGAATTCCTCCGGCAGATACAGGGAGAGCGATCGAGTGAAGCCCAGGAAGACGGCGTAATCGATCCCCGAGAGTGACAGAATCCCCTTCTTCTCGTTCGGCGTGGTGAGTAGACGCGGCGCGATCTCGGGACGCACGATCTTCAGCGGGTGAGGGTCGAACGTGATCAGTACACTGTGCAGGTCGTCCTCGCGAGCCGCGTCGCACAGGCGCTGCAGCACAGCCCAGTGCCCGCGGTGCACCCCGTCGAACGTACCGACCGTGATTGCGGCGCCCCGCGCATGGGGCGGCAGCCCGTGATTCTCGAGCATCTGCCCCACCTAAGTGATCCCCCTCGCGCTCAATCGACCGGACCTCCGAACACTTTCCTCGGCCATATTCGAGACTGTCGCTGCTCGACTATGGCTATCAGGGAGCCATCCACGAAGGCGGCGGCCGGGCCCTTGAGCCGTTCCCTGCCCCAACTCGCTGGCCGACCGTGAAGGAAGGCCTCGGCGGTCTCAACGTCGAGATCTAATCGTCTGAGGCCCGCGACCGCCTCTTCGGGCGGCCGGAGCTGGGCTCGCAGCTCGTCCGCCGGCGTGTCACGATCCAATTGAAGCGCGTCGTCGACACTGAATGCGCCAATTCGCAGTCTGCGCAACTCCACGAGATGCCCTCCGACGGCCAGCGCCTCGCCCACGTCGCGGGCTATCGCTCGTACGTAGGTGCCGCTGGAGCACGTGACCTCGACGCGCACATCGGGCAGTGACAGGTCTCGAAGCTCAATGCTCTCAACCTTCACCCGCCGCGGCTCAAGCTCGACATCCCCACCCGCACGCGCCAGTGAGTAGGCTCGCCGACCCGAGAGTTTTTTGGCCGAAAACGCCGGTGGAAGCTGCTCGATCTCACCGACCTGGTCCGCCAGCGCCCGCTCTACTGTTGCCGCGTCGAGTTCGCCCCAGTCGTCGCTCCGCCCGATGACCGTTCCTGTCCGATCGTCGCTGTCGGTGGTCTCACCCAAGCGAATGACACCGCGGTAGACCTTGGGCAACGGGATCAGGTATTCGGCCAGGCGGGTCGCCCAGCCGACGCAGAGCAAGAGTAGCCCGCTAGCGAACGGGTCGAGTGTCCCGGTGTGACCGACGCGCCGCACCCCGGTGGTCCGACGTACGAGCGCAGCCATATCATGCGATGTGGGGCCTTCCGGTTTGTCGACCAAGAGCAGGCCGGCCGCTTCAGCCCCCATCCTCTTCCTCTGGCGGCTCGTCCGGCAGATCGATCTCGGCCAGCAACTCGTGGATGCGCGCCGCGCGTTCCTGGGTTCGGTCGATCTCGAAATGCAGCTCGGGGGTCCGGCGAATTCTCAACCCGCGCCCGATGCGGGAGCGGATGAAGCCGGCGGCGCTGTCCAGGCCTGCAATCGCCTCCGCTTTCCGTGTCTCGTCACCATGCACCTGGACGTAGACGGTAGCTTCCTTCAGGTCGGGCGTGACCACGACGTCGTTGACGGTGACCCCTCCGATGCGGACATCTTTGACCTCGCGCTGCAGTAAGCGCGATATCTCTTCCCTCAGCAGAGGACCCAATCTCTGAGTGCGCGAGTACTCTTTTTTCATCAGATCACCGATAAAACGACTGCAACCACCCCCGGAATCCGGACAAGTCGTCGGATTCAGTAGAAGTAGGTGGCGCTGTCGATGATGCGTACCCGGGGCTCCGAAGCGACTACCGAGTCGACGCGGCTCAGTACCTCGTTCGCCCGTCGCCGATCGGTGGACACCGTAGCGGCGCAGATTTCCGCTCTCTGCCACGTGTCCTGATGGTCTGTCTCGGCCACCGCGACGTTGTGGCGGCCGCGGAGCCGATCCTTAAGGCTCCGCAGTATCGCCCGTTTCTGCTTCAGGGAAGAACACCCGTCGAGGTGTAGTTCCCATGCTATGACGCCTGTGACCACCGCAATTCGAGGGTCGGGCCATGCGCGTCGCGCACAGCGAGCTGTGGCTATTTCTCCGCGCCCGATTCACCCTTGCTGGTTACGCCAGCCTGCGCCACCCCGCCGTCCAACGTGCGTGCTATCTGCTCTACCCGGAATGCCTCGAGGATGTCGCCGACCTTTACGTCGTTGAAGTTCTCGACCGACATCCCGCATTCATAACCGGCTTTCACCTCTTTGACGTCGTCTTTGAATCGCTTCAAGCTGGCGACCCTGCCCTCGTAGACGACGACGTGCTCGCGCAGTACGCGGATACGAGCGTTCCGATCGATGACGCCCTCGCTGACATAGCAGCCGGCGACCGTTCCGACTTTGGGCACCTTGAACAATTGCCGGACCTCCGCCGCGCCGACGATGACCTCTTTCTCCTCCGGGGCGAGCATCCCCTCGAGCGCCGCTCTCACTTCCTCGGCGGCCTCGTAGATGACACGGTAGGAGCGGATATCGACGCCCTCGCGCTCCGCCAACTCGCGGGCCCCGCGGTCCGGTCGCACGTGGAAGCCAATGATGATAGCCCCGCTGGTCTGTGCCAGCAGCACATCGCTCTCGTTGACCGCTCCGACGCCTCGGTGGATGACCTGCACCTCGACCTCGTCGGTGGACAGACCCTCCAGCTCGTCTGACAGCGCCTGGACCGAACCGTCGGTGTCCCCTTTGATGATGAGTGCGAGCTGTGTCCTTTCGCCTGCCTGGACGGCCTCGAATATGTCCTCGAGGCGGCCGACCTGACTGCGGCGCCGGAAGTCCCGCTCGCGCTCGATCTGCTGCCGCTTGCCTGTGATCTCGCGGGCACGATCGTAGTCGAGGACGATCAGACTGTCACCGGCCTGCGGGACACCCTCGAATCCGAGCACCCGGGCGGGCATCCCCGGTGTGGCGAACTCCACATTGTGGCCACGCTCATCGAGTAGCGCCCGAACGCGGCCCGCGTGGATACCGCAGACGAAGCCGTCGCCGACTGCGAGCGTTCCCTCGCCGATCAGAACTGTGGCCACCGGTCCCATACCCTTATCGAGCTCGGCTTCGATGACCGTACCGCGGGCGGCGAGGCCCGGATCGGCACTGAGTTCGAGCATCTCGGACTGCAGCAGGACTTTTTCGAGCAGGTCATCGATCCCCTGGCCCGTCTTGGCGGAGATCTCGGCGCTCAACGCTTCGCCGCCGAAGTCCTCGATAACGACCTCGTGCTCGAGCAGTTCCCGTTTGACCTTGGTGGGGTCAGCCGCCGGCAGGTCGATCTTGTTGACGGCGACGACGATCGGCTTGCCAGCGTTCTTGGCATGGCTGATTGCCTCTCTGGTCTGAGGCATCACGCCGTCGTCGGCGGCGACAACGAGAATCACGACGTCGGTGACATCGGCACCGCGGGCACGCATCGCAGAAAATGCAGCGTGGCCCGGAGTGTCGAGGAAGGTAATGCTGCGATCTTCATCCACTTCGACGTGATAGGCACCGACGTGCTGCGTGATGCCGCCGGCTTCTCCGGCAATCACGTTCGTTTTGCGAATGTGATCGAGCAGTAACGTCTTACCGTGGTCGACGTGACCCATAACGGTCACGACAGGCGGCCTCGGGGCCAGCCGCTCGGGATCCGCTACCTGTACGTCGGCGATGACGTCGGCGTCGTACTCGTCCTCGCGAGCTGCGGTGAACCCGAGCTCCTCGGTGATCAGCTCGATCTGATCGAAGTCGAGTCTCTGGTTGATGGTGACCATCATCCCGAGATTCTTGAACGCCGAGGTGATGATCTCGTTGGGCGGGACCCCCATGAGATCCGCCAGCTCGGCGACGGTCAGGAATTCCGGCACACGTACCGTCGTCCGTTCCTCTTCCGCCCGCTGGGCCGCCTCGGCCGCTTCGCGCTCGAGTTTCTCAGAGACATCGCGGCGCCGGCGGCGCGTCGGCCCCGGGCCCTCCATCTTGGCTAGCGTTCGCCGGATGTTCTGCGCCACGGCAGCCTGATCGACTCTCGGCTGCTTCTTCTTCTTGCGGCCGCGCCGGCGGCGGCGCCCGTCGAGCGTATAGCCCTCAGCCTGGATGCGGACCACACCCGCCGGCGTCTTCGGCGCCTCCGGCGGCTCCCTAAATACCGGGGTCGGAGGCGGCGGTCGTGGCGCCGCTGGCTCGGGCGCGGCTTCCGCAGCAACCTCGGGCACCTCCTCGTCGGCAGGCATCTCGGCTTCGGCGACCACCTCTTCCGCCTCAGGTGCTGCCTCCTCCACCGCCGGTTCCAACTCCTCTTCAGCCGGTGCGGCCTCGAGATCCCCGGGCCAGATGCGCACCTCGGCCGCCTCAGCAGCGATCTCGACTCCCGGCACTTCTTCGAGCTCTGCCGGCTCCTCGACACCGATCGCCTGCTCCGGCAGCTCGGTCAGCTCCTCGGCCGCGATCTCGACCGGCTCCGGCTTCTCCACGACGCGCCGACGGCGACGACGACGTGTCGCGCCTTCCGACTTCCCGTCCTTCTTGTCCGGCCGACGTTTGTCCCGCTCTAGCCGCGTGCGGGCGCGGGCGACCTGCCCCTCATCCAACGCGGACATATGGCTGCGGACGGGGATGTCCATCTCCCTGAGCAGGTGGATCAGGCTTTCGCTCCTGATCTCGAATTCCTTCGCCAGCTCGTAGACCCGCATCTTCGCCAAGGGTGAAACCCTCCTGTCCCCTAAACTCCTACAGCCTCTGCCAACTCCACTACACGATCGCCGAGCGACCTGTCGGTCACCGCCATCACGACGGCCCGCTCCCGTCCCACCGCGCGTCCCAGACGTTCACCGTCCAGCACGACGACCTTCGGCGGCGCGTCACCGGTGACGAGCCGCTCCAGCTTGCGCCTGACATTCTCCGGTGCGTCGCCGGCGACCACGACGGCCGCAGCGTCACCGCGGCTCACCGACTGCGCCACAGCATCGATCCCGACCCGCAGGCGCCCCGCCCGCGCGGCCAGACCAAGACTACCCAACAGGCGGCCCGCCGCCTCAGACTCGCTCGTCGGACTCACCTTCTGCGACCGCCTCGACATCCGCCTCGGCCGCCGCCCCGGCCTCCTCGACCGCCGTAGCCGCTTCCTCAGCGGTTACTTCCGCCTGCTCGCTCGGCTCGCCGTTACCCGTAGCGGCAGCGGCCGCTTCACTAGCCTCCGCTGCCTCCGACTCGAGCGCAGCGGACTCGGCCGCCGGTGTTTCCTCGACTTCCTCCTCGACTTCCTCCTCGACCTCCGGGAACGGCCCACCCGTCGCCACCGGCTTGGCATCCGCCGGCACTTCCTCCCCCAGCTCGGCCGGTTCCTCGACTATCGTGAGCTCCTCAATCAGCTTTTCCAGGAGCTCGGCATCCTCGGCGCCTAGGCCGGCAATCCTCAGGAAGTCGTCGCGCTCCAGGTCGATAATGTTGAGGAACGTCTCGTGGCCCGCTGCCTGCAGCGCCGCTAACACGGCCGGCGGAATATCGAGCTCGGCGAGCGGGAAGTCGGCCGCCCGTTCATCCTCTTCGCTGCCGCCGAACAGCGCGACCTGAGCGCCACGCTCCATCCACTCACGGCTCGAATAGAGATCTATCTGCCAGCCGATGAGCTGAGAGGCGAGCCGCACGTTCTGACCGTTCCGTCCGATGGCGAGCGAGAGCTGGTCCTCGTCGACGATCGCGGTGATCACCTTCTGCTCGGTCTCGGAGATGACTTTTGCCACTTTGGCCGGAGCAAGCGCGCGTTTCGCGTAGATCTCCGGATCCGGGTGCCAGGGGACGATGTCGATCCGCTCGCCGCTCATCTCCGAGACGACGGCTTGGACGCGTGAGCCCTTGAGCCCCACACAGGCACCGACCGGATCGATCGAGTCGTCATTCGAGACAACGGCAATCTTCGTGCGGCCGCCGGCCTCACGGGCGATGTCGATGATCTTCACGACACCCTGGTAGATCTCCGGCACCTCTAGCTTGAAAAGCGAGGCCACGAATTCCGGATCGGCCCGCGAGAGAATCAGGCGTGGGCCTTTTGGAGTTTCCTCCAACTTCTTGAGAACTGCTCGAATCGGCTCGCCCTGGCGGAATCGCTCGCGCGGGTTCTGCTCGCGCCAGGGGATGATCGCTTCCGCTTCACGCAGAACGTTGAGCATCACGACCAGCTTGCCCCGCTCGATGGCCTGCACTTCGCCGGACAACAGTTCGCCGATCTTATCGGCGAACTCCTCACGTATACGGTTGCGCTCGCCCTCGCGGACGCGCTGAATTATCCGCTGCTTCGCGGCGAGGACCGCCGTGCGCCCGAACTCGGAGAACTCAACAGGGATCTCGAGCAGGTCACCGACCTGGAAATCGGGATCATCCCAGCGTGCTTCCTCGACACTCACCTCGCGGGAGGGATCGATCACTTCGGCGACCACCTCCTTGAGAACGATGATGTCGATCTTGCCCTTTTCTTCATCGATGATGATCTCGGCCTGCACGTTGGGACCGTACCGCTTCGCGAGAGCCGCGTGAATCCCATCTTTGATCAAGTCGTGCAGCTCGTCGCGAGACAGCGACTTGTGCGCCGTCATCACCCGAAAGGCTTCTAGAACCTGTGACGCGTTGGCCATCCGTTCGATGCTCCCTTGCTTTCCACAATGTCCCGATCCATCGGGACTCTACTTACAGCTCACTCTCGGCTCGAGCGCTGCGACCGTCGCTCTCCGGGCCTACCCCGCTCGTCCCAACGAAAGACCAGCTTCGCCTTGGCGATCGCAGAACGGAGGATTGCCACCTCGCTCTGGTCCGGCAGCCGTACACGCAGCCGCTCGGCGCCGCCCGAGCCCTCCAGGCCAAGCAGGACCCCCTCCAGCCGCTTGGCGCCTCGTGCCAGCGGCTCATAGCCGTGCAAGGCGATCTCACGGCCCACGGCACGCTCGAAATCGCGCCGCTTGCGAAGCGGTCGTTCGACACCAGGCGAGGAGACCTCCAGGATGTAACCGGAGGGCAGGCCCTGCCAAGCATCAAGGACTTCCTCCAGTTGACGACTTACTCGCGCGCAGTCGTCGACGCTGACGCCGTGGCCCGGCTGCGAACCCGGCCGGTCGATCCGAAGACGCAGGATCGGGCGGCTCGTACGGCCGGCGGCTTCCAACTCGACCAGCTCGAACCCCAGCGCTTCGAGTGTGGACTCGACCGTTCGCTCCAGCGCCTCATCGATCCGGCCGAACCTCTGATCCATTCCGTCTACAGTCCCGTGGCCGGGTAGGCCCCGGCAATAAAAAAGTGGGGTAGGTACTGCGTCCCCACTGCTCAAGTGACCTTGCGGCCGTAGCTTAGCGCCTCATCCCACCAGCGGCCGTAATATAGACTGGCTACAACGGGAAATCAACCGGCGGGCCATCCCAGGAAGGCGCACATCCGCCGTCCCCGATCGCCCCCGCGGTGCGAGAAGAACGACCCGGAATCACAGCGTGTACAGGCCGCCGAGGCCGTCAGCCGCTCCCCGTCGACCCCGACTTCTGCAAGCCCCCGCGCTATGTGGGCACGCAGGTCGACCCGGCGAGCCTCGCGCGAGCCGCCCAGAGCGGCTTGTACCTCAGACCCCACTTCGTAACAGCCGCCACATATGGCCGGCCCCAAGTGGACGTACAGCGATTCCGCGTTCGCCCCGAGACGGCGCATCGCCTCCAAGGTCGCTCCGACGACGCCCGCCGCGGTTCCCCGCCACCCGGCGTGCGCCAGCCCCAGCAGCCGTTGTTGGGGATCCACCATGAAGACGGGGACGCAGTCAGCCACCGTTACGGTTAATAGGACTCCTGCTTGGTCGGTGACGATGGCGTCGCCCTGGCCGAGCACGGCAACGCCCGAGCGGTGCAATCGCTCACAGGTGATCACTTCGGCGCCGTGCACCTGGCGACAGCGAGCGACACGGTCGATGCCGGAGAAGGCTCGCAGGAGCGCCCAGCCCTCAGAGGGCCCGCGATCCCGGTCGGCAGGGTTCTGCTCCGCAGTCCCGAAATCGAGCTCGAGAACGCGGCCGGTAATGCCCTGTGCCAATTCTGGGAAACGGGCAGCCAACCCGGTGTCCTTGAAGACCCGCAGCTTACCCAGCCGGGTCTCGACCTCGTTGCTGGAAGTCACTCGATGCGCTCGATCGCGGCGCCGAGCGCCCGCAGCCGCTCGTCGATTCGCTCGTAGCCGCGCTCGATTTGCCCGATGTTGTTAATCCTGCTGCGCCCCTGGGCGCCGAGTGCAGCGATCAGGATGGCCATGCCAGCGCGGATATCGGGGCTTTCCACCGTTGAACCCCGCAGCGTAGTGGGCCCCACTACCACCGCGCGGTGTGGATCGCAGATGACGATCCGGGCACCCATCGCTGTCAGCTTATCGGCGAAAAACATGCGCGATTCGTACATCTTTTCGTGGATCAGGACAGTGCCCCGACACTGCGTGGCCAGGACGAGGGCGATGCTAATCAGATCCGCCGGGAAGAGCGGCCACGGCCCGTCGTCGATCTTCGGGATCTGCTGGCCGATGTCCATCCGGATCTCCAAAGATTGCTCCGCTGGTACGCGCAGCGTCCGCTCCTCAAGCTCGCAGAAGACGCCGAGCCGCTCGAACATGATCCGGATGCTCGACAGGTGGCTGGGCTCGACATCGCCGATTGTAAGCTCGCTACGCGTGACCGCCGCCAAGCCGATGAACGAGCCTACTTCGATGTGGTCGGGGCTCACATCGGCGCTCGCTCCGCCCAAGCGTTCTACACCTTCGATACGCAGCTCGCCCGTCCCAATTCCCGATATCTGGGCACCCATGGCGCTGAGCAGCCTGCAGAGATCCTGAACATGGGGTTCCGATGCCGCATTGCGCAGCACCGTCGTTCCCCCGGCCAGAGTGGCCGCCATGACGGCGTTCTCGGTGCCGGTGACACTAGGCTCGTCCAGGAAGATCTCGGCGCCGCGAAGCTTGCCGCGAAGCATGAATTCATCGCCTAACTCGACCTCGGCGCCAAGCTTCTGCAGCGTGTCGAAATGCGTGTCGAGACGCCGCCGGCCAATAACGTCACCGCCCGGCGGAGGCAACCGAAGCTGGCCGCTGCGGGCGAGCATTGGGCCGGCCAAGAGGATCGAGGCCCGGATGCGGGCGGCGAGCTCAGGCTCCAATGCGGCGGAACGGACCTCCGCGGCACGTAGCGTCAGCGCGCCGGGGCCCGTCCACTCAAACTCGACGCCCAGTGCACCCAGCAACTCGAGCATCGTGTGTACGTCCCGTATGTCCGGCAGGTTGGCTAGACGAACCGGCTCGTCGCTGAGCAGCGCTGCCGCCATCATCGGCAGCGCCGCGTTCTTGTTGCCCGCCGGCCGCACATGACCGTGGAGCCCCCGACCGCCTTCAACCATGAAACTGCTCATCGCTGGCCAAGTTAGGCCAAGACGCTCGCAGCCGTCAATCGCAGCTTGACACCGTCGCCCGCCGGTAGCTATGTGAAGGGCGGCCCGCAAATGGTGGACGCAGATGAAGCTGCATAATCTCCTCAGACCCGATCTGGTCATTCTCGACCTGCAGAGCGTTGGCGTCGAGAACACTCTGCGCGATATGGTGCACAACCTGGCCGAGCAGGGATTGGTGAAGGACGAACGCCCGGTGCTCGAAGCACTGCTCAAGCGCGAGGCAGATCAGTCGACCGGCATCGGCGGCGGCGTCGCGATCCCGCACTGCGTCTATCCCGAGCTCGGCTCGACGATCATCGAATTGGCGTTTTCCAAGAACGGCATAGACTTTCTCTCGCTCGACGAGAAGCCGGTCCACACTGTCTTCCTTCTCCTGTCGCCGCCGGCCAACAGCGGGACACACATCAAGCTGCTGGCGCGGATTGCGCGCCTGATGCGGCAACCGGACATCCTGGGCGAACTCCTGAGCAGCAACAGCGCCGATGAAGTGATCGACCGGATCCGGCAATTCGATGAGCAACACCCGTAGGCACTGGCGATAACCGGACAGGTCCATGCAGTTACTCGTGGCCGTGATCAACCAGCCGGAAGCACTCGACGACATTCTGTCGGGTTTCCTCGAACTGGGTATCACCGGCGCCACGATCATCAACAGCGAGGGGATGGCGCGTGTCCTCACCCACGATATCCCTCTGTTCGCCGGCATCCAGACTCTGATATCGAGATCGCGGGCACAGAACTATACGATCTTCAGCGTGATCGATGAGCCAGAGAAGGTCGATGCCGCGTTCGCGGTGATCCAGGACGTGTGTGGCAGCTTGGACGAGCCAGGCACGGGCATCATGTTCACCATCCCGGTGACTCGTGCCATCGGCGTCGCGCCCGAGCTCGGAGAAGAAACGGACCTGTGAACCCGACTGTAGTTGTTCTGCTCCTGGCGCTAATCGGCTTGCTGGGGGCCCAGCTGACGTTCGCCAAGCGCGACGTGCCGCTGGGTCCGCGTATCTCGGTAGCGATCGGGCTGCCGTTCCTTTTCGTCGGATTCGCCCTCGGCCCGCACCTGTTGGAAGTCCTTTCGCCAGATATCGTCGAGCGACTCAACCCGATGCTGGCGCTCGGCCTCGGGTGGATCGGCTTGCTCTTTGGCCTGCAACTCGACCGTGATCACCTGCGCCAGTTCCCCGCCCGTTACCTGGCAATCGCATGGCTGCAAGCGGGCGTAGCATTCGGAATCGTCTTCCTGTTCGGCTACGTGATCGCCGACGCCTGGTTCTCGCTCAGACTGGAGGCGGTCGCACTGGTCGCTGCGGCGACGGCCTGCGTGTCGACGCCAGCCGCCATCGCACTCATATCAAACACCTACAGAGCTCGTGGACGGGTCTCGCGGCTCCTGTTCTACATTGCCAGCCTGGACGCGGCGGTAGGGATCGTGGCCCTCGGGCTCATTCACTCGGCCCATCACAGCGGAGTGCTCGGGGGCCGTGAAGCAATGTCCCTGTTTGAGTGGTTCGCCTTCTCGGTTCTGTTGGGGATGTTCTTCGGAATACTATTCCTATCGCTAACGCGGATCCGACCCCGCACCCAGGAACTGCTCCTTCTGCTCATCGGCCTGGTGCTGTTCGCGGCAGGCACAGCTTTCTATCTGTCGCTATCCCCCCTCTTCATTTGCATGATCACAGGCGTGGTGATCGGCAATATGTCGCCGATGCGGCGGCGCGTTTACACGGCGTTGTCAGAGTGGGAACAGCCCATCTACATCATCATGCTCGTGCTGGCCGGCGCACTTCTCGAGTTTTCATCCTGGTGGATCCTTCCCCTGGTCGCCGCCTACGTCGGCCTCCGCATACTCGCCAAGTGGATGGGTGGCTTGCTGGCCTCGAAGCTGCGTCCCCGGGGGCTGACTCTACCTGGCACCTTTGGCCTCGCGCTCACACCGCAAGGGGGCATCTCGCTGGCCATGGCAATTTCGTTCGTCCTTATCTACAATCCATCAGGGTCCGAACCGTCGACCGCGATCAGTGTCTTCTTCGCTACCGTGGTAATCGCCGTGGGTATTAGCGATCTGATCGGGCCGTTCCTGGTTCGGGCGGTGCTCGAACGAGCAGGTGAACTTGACCGTGGTCTGGCAAGCGCCGCAGCTGCGGCTGTCGACTAGCGCAGGAGGGGTGACGTGGAGGACTGGCTGGCCATAACGATTCAGATTGTCGGAATCGTGGCGGTGGTGGTCTTGGGCGTCGGGATGATCATCTTAGCCTGGGCCATCAACAAGATAACGCGCCGCCTGCGCAGCGTGGACAAAGCGTTGGGCGAGATTGGACGCGACGCGCGACCCGTTCTCGATCGCGCGCGAGCCGTCGGCGAAAACCTGAATTTCCTCGTCATGTCGGTTCGCAAAGAGGTCGAGCGAGTGAGCGAAACGATATCCATCGCCAACGACCGGCTCGAAGACGCGTTGGAGTCGGCGGACGAGCGCGTCCAGGAACTGGGCGCGCTTATCGATGTCGTTCAAGGCGAGGTCGAAGACACTCTGCTGACAGCCACATCGGCACTGCGCGGGATCCGTACCGGCGCACGGATGCTGCGCCGCAGTGGCCGGAACGATGAAGAGGCCGCCGAGGTAGAAGACGAGGAGGAGTGATCGGGGATGGCCGCTGAGGCACAGCCCGCCGACGACGGTACCGAGACGATTGGCCGAGGTGAAACCACCAGATACCTCCTCGCCCTCACCATAGGCGCCCTGGTGGGCGCCGGACTGGCCGCAACATGGATCCCGGAACGCCAGCGGCGCAGGCTGCCAGCTCTGGCGGCGAAGCGCTATCGTCGCGTCAGGCGGGCCGGATCGGCGGCGTTGGAAGAGATTCGGGAGGCCGGCCGTGAGCTGAGCGGCGAGTTCCAAGAGGAGATCGGCGCTACTCTCGAGGCCGCCCGAGAGGAGTTCAGAGACATGGTTCGTCAGCAGCTCGAGCATGCACGGAAGGCTCTGCGCCCGGAGCGTAGGGTGCGGGAAAGCTGACCTTCCGTATGGGCTGGCTGAGAATTCTTGTGCTCGCAGGTCTGGCCGTCCTGCTCGTACCCGAGCCGGCCTGGGCTTGGGGCCCCGGGATGCACATCCTGGTCGGCACCGAACTGCTCGGCGCTCTGGCACTGTTCCCGACGGCGATCGCTGAAATCCTTCGTTGGTACCCCCTCGATTTCCTCTACGGGTCCATCGCTGCCGACATAACCTTCGGCAAGAAATACGCGCCCGTCGGTCGCAACTGTCACCATTGGCACGTGGGCGAAGAACTCTTCGAGGCCGCCGACACCGATGCGACGCGCGCCTGCGCGCTGGGCTACCTGACGCATCTGGCGGGCGACACGATCGCCCACAACTACTTCCTGCCACGGAAGCTGATCACCTCGGCGAACACCCAGGCGATCGGGCATTCGTATTGGGAACACCGGATGGACATCCACCTGGGTCAGGCTTACCTGCGAGCGGCGTTCCATCTACTACAGGACTTCGACCATGCTCATAACGACCGACTGATGGACCGCGTGCTGGATCGTACCGTGTTCAGCTTCCAGACGAATCGCTTGATATTCAAGGGGATGATCACGCTCGCAGACCACGACGGCTGGCGTGCCATGTTCGACCGCGTGCTCGATTATTCCCGCTGGGACGTTGACGACGGCGAGGTCGCAACCTGGCTGCGGTACACGTTCGACTTCGCAGCCGATTACCTGATCAACCGCAAGGAATCAGCCGCCGCCTTTCTCGATCCGACCGGCGAACGTGCGCTGGGCAATGCCAAGATGTTGAATCGCACGCACGGCGGCCGGAAAACGAGCCGCCAGGATGAGCTCGAGAGCCTGGCAGATGAGTGGTTCGGCTCACCGGAAGAATTCCCCGGGTGGTGGGAGAAGCGACTGGCTGCGGAAGGAATGTGGATCGATCTCGTCCACCTGAAAGCGATCCTGATGAGGCCCAAGCATAGCGTCTTGATGAGAAGGGCTAAAAACGGAGTGGGGATGATTCGGAAGAAAGTGCCGCTGCAGGGTTAGCTCTTTTCCAACTGCTCGATCAGCGCCTGGCGTGCCTGCGCCGGGTCCGCCTTGCCCTGAGATTTCCGCATAACCTGACCGATGAAGAACGTCAGCAGCTTCTCCTCGCCACCGCGGTAGCGCTCGACCTCCGCCGGGTTCCCGTCGATTGCCTCTCTGACCCAGGCCTCGAGCTCAGCGCTGTCCGCCAACCGCAGATCCTCTTCCTCCATTACGCGCTCGGCCGACTTCCCCGTCTCGAGCATCTTGCGGAAGACCTGCCGGCCCAGGCTATGTGACAGTCTCCCCTCCGCCACCAGACCTATGACCTCGGCGAGACCCTTCGGGTCGACGCCGAGCCGCTCGACGGGGAGGCCCAGATCGTTGGCGGCCGCCAGGACCTCTCCCATCACCCAGTTCGAAGCCTCCTTGGCATCCGGCGTCGATCGCGCGACGGCTTCAAATAGATCGGCGAGGGCGCGTGACGAACTGAGGACCCGAGCGTCGTAGCCGGGCAACCCGTAGTCAGCGACGAACCGCCGCTCCTTCTGCCACGGCATCTCGGGCAAGTCACCGCCGAGTCGGTCGACCGTCTCCTCGGGTAGGACGAGCGCAGGCAGGTCGGGCTCTGGGAAGTAACGGTAGTCGTGCACTTCTTCCTTGCCGCGCATCGGCCGCGCCTCGCTCCGCACCGGGTCCCAGAGCATCGTCTGGTGCTCGACCTGATCCCCGGATCGCAGGATACGCACGTGCCGGGCCGCCTCGTATGTCAGTGCCTTCTCCAGTTGGCTGAATGAGTTCATGTTCTTCACTTCGGTCTTCGTCATGAACTCGCTGTCACCTACCGGGCGGACCGAAACGTTCGCATCGACGCGCAGGCTACCCTCTTCCATATTGCAGTCGCTGACCTCCAGATACTCGAGCGCAAGCTTGAGTTGTCCGAGAAACGCTCGGGCAGCTGCCGGCGAGCGGAGGTCCGGCTCCGTTACGATCTCGACCAGTGGGACACCCGCACGATTGAGGTCGACCGCCGTCTTGGCTGCAAACCTATCGTGCAGCGACTTCCCGGAATCCTCTTCGACGTGCAGCCTGCGAATGCGCACTCGGCCCACATCGCCTCCCTCATTCTCCTGGAAGTCCAGCCAACCGTCGCTCGCCAGCGGCCGATCGTACTGGCTGATCTGATAGCCCTTGGGAAGGTCGGGATAGAAATAGTTCTTCCGCGCGAAGACGCTGCTCAGGTGCAAATGGCAGTTCAGCGCCAGCGCGGCACGCACCGCAAGTTCGATCGCCCGCTGATTGACGACCGGAAGGGCGCCGGGTAGACCGAGGCACACGGGACAAACGTTGGTGTTGGGCGGCGTGCCGAACTCGACTCGGCAACCACAGAACATCTTGCTGCACGTATTAAGCTGGATGTGGATCTCCAGCCCAATAATCGTATCGTGCGCTGACGTCGCCGAATCAGTCATCTACTCTAACTCCAACGCCGCGCCGCCGACCGCCTGCTCAAGCGCCCGGGCTGCCGTGAGCAGCTTCAGCTCGTCGAATTCTCGTCCGAGGAGCTGGCCGCCCACCGGCAGGCCGTGTACCCGACCGACGGGGATGGAAACTGCGGGCAACCGCGCCAGGTTGGCCGTCACGGTGAACACATCCGACAGGTACATCAGCACGGGGTCATCGATCCGCTCGCCGAGACGGAACGCTACCGTGGGAGCAGTTGGCGTGAAGATCACATCCACGCCTTCTGCGAACGCTCGCTGGAAGTCCTCGGCAACCAGACGGCGCACTCGCTGCCCGGTGCCGTAGTACGCGTCGTAGTAACCAGCGGACAGACCATAGGTGCCCAGCACTATCCGCCGCTTGACCTCACGGCCAAAGCCAGCCCCGCGCGTCTCGCGGTACACAGCGATCGTGCTCTCCGCGCCCGACGCCCGCAAGCCGTAGCGCACGCCGTCGTAGCGCGCCAGGTTGCTCGACGCCTCCGCGTTCGCCACCAGGTAGTAGGCGGGGACCGCGTAGCGGGTATGTGGGAGAGAGATCTCCCGGACCTCTGCGCCCAACCGCTCGAGCCGCTCGATCGCGGCGCGACAGGCAGCCGCAACACTCGGATCGAGATCGTCCGGGAAGTACTCGCTGGGGACACCCACTACCAGACCCTCGGGCCCAGCGCCAAGTGAATCATTGAAGGCGGGCACGGGAAGATCGACGGAGGTAGAGTCGAATCGATCGACCCCCGCGATAACGCTCAGTAGCATCGCGACATCCTCGACGTTGCGAGCCAGGGGGCCTATCTGATCCAGGCTTGACGCGAACGCGACGAGTCCGTAACGACTAACCCGGCCATAGCTGGGTTTCAGCCCGACGACGCCACAAAACGATGCAGGCTGCCGAACCGAGCCACCGGTGTCGGAACCTAGGGCCAGCGGTACGAGACCCGCCGCCACCGCCGCAGCCGAACCACCGGAGCTGCCGCCGGGCACTCGCTCCGGATCCACCGGATTCCGGGTTGGACCGAATCCGCTGTTCTCGGTAGACGAGCCCATGGCAAACTCGTCGAGGTTGGTCTTACCTATGATCAGCGCTCCCGCCGCTCTCAGCCTGCGCACCACCGTCGCCTCGTAGGGCGCCATGTACCCTTCCAAGATCCGCGATCCGCAGCTCGTAGGTAGGGACGTGGTGCAGATGTTGTCCTTGACCGCGACGGGTATTCCCGCGAGTGGGCCGACCTCATCACCGTTCTCGAAGGCACGATCTAGGTCGGCTACCTGCGTCAGCAGATCCTCTTCGCCCGCCACCGAGAGGAAAGCACCCAGCGGCGGCTCCTGAGCATCTGAACCCGCGATGGCCTGCAGCACAGACCGCAGAAGCTCGTCGACCCGCAGACGTCGCGATCGCAACGCCTCTCGCAGCTCGCGGACACGTGGTTTCATCGCCCCAGACATCAAGGTTCGTCTCGCGCCTTACGTCTCGCCACCGGCGGCGGCGTCACCGCCGTCGAGCGCCGGCAGCCGCGGTAGCACGAAGTAGCCCTCCCTCCAGTCCGGCGCCATCTCCGCCGGCTGTCGCTCGAGGTGATCATATTCGACCCGATCCTCCCGGGCCGGCGCTGGGTGCTCCAGTGCGCCCGCGGGTGTTGCTCCTTTCACATCTACGTCGCGGATCGCTTCGAAGAATTCGAGGATCGATCGGCAGTCGCGGGTCAAAGCCTCGAGCTCGTCATCGCCCAGTTCGAGCCGGGCGAGCTCGGCGACCTTAGCAACATGTTCCCGCTTGATCGTCATCTTCCTATCCCAATATCCAATATCCGACATCCATTGATCAGATGTTCAAAGTATACTCAGCTAGCAAGTATCAAGTCTCAATACCCGTGGGAGCAAGAAAATCCTGCCAGCCGGTGTCAACGGTTATTCGGCCTCTTCAAGCGACAGATTCGCATACCGCACAACCACCTTTTTCCTGCCCACCGACTCGAAGTCGATAACCGCCTTGAGCTCTACACCGCAGCCGTCGAGCGCCGCCACGGTGCCGGCTCCGAACCGTGGGTGCCTGACTCGAACGCCCTCGGCAAGCTCGATCAGCTCGCTAACCTCTTGCGAGACCGAGTAATCGTATGTCAGATCCCCCGGCACGATCTCACGCTCCAGACGCCAGGGGCGCTCCCACCATCCGCCGCGCCCACGGCGGCTCGATACACGATCGATGTAACGGCCGGTTTCCCGTTCATCGAGCAGTTCCTCGGGTACAGGGTGCAGGAAACTGGATGGGCTCGAAACCATCCAGTCGCCGGCTCGGCGTCGCCGCTTCGCGTACGTCAGGTAGAGTTTCTTCTGGGCCCGGGTGATCCCGACGTAGAACAGCCGCCGCTCCTCCTCGAGCTCTTCCAAGCTGTCGTGCGAGCGGGAGAGCGGGAACAGGCCTTCCTCAAGGCCGGTGATCAGCACCACGGGGAACTCGAGGCCTTTGGCGTTGTGGAGGGTCATTAGAGTAACCGCGTCGGCCTCGGGATCCAGGTTGTCCACATCAGCGACGAGCGAAACCTTCTGCAGAAAGAGATCCAGCTCGGTGACCGCGCCGACCTCTTCCAGATCCTCCGCCTCCAGCGCCGATGCAGCATCGAACTCAGAGGCCGCTGCGACCAGTTCTTCAACGTTCTGGGCCCGGTCGATCCCCTCGTAGCCTTCCTTGCGCAGGTGCTCAAGCAGGCGCAGCTCTTCGATCAGCCCCCCCAGCAGCTCATGCACGCGCAGCTGAGATGCCAGCGCTCGGTAACGGTCGATCATTTGGGAGAAGGACTCCAGCGTCGCCGCGCGCGCCGCCGCGATGCCCCGGATCGAGCGCGCTGTGCCTGCTGCCTCCAGAGGGCTGCAATCCGCCTCGTGGGCGGCAGTAAGCAGTGCGCTGAGCGTAGCATCGCCGATCCCGCGGCGCGGGTAGTTCACAACGCGCAGAAACGAGGCCGTGTCCTTGACGTTGGAAATGAGCCTCAGGTAGGCGAGCACATCCTTGATCTCGCGGCGCTCGTAGAAGCGGACGCCTCCGATGATCCTGTACGGCAGGTCGACGTCTCGGAAGGCTTCCTCCAAGGCGCGACTCTGGGCGTTGGTCCTGTAGAGAACCACGAAGCTCCGGTGGTCCAGGCCCGACCCATCGGCGATTTGTGCCAAGATCTCTCCCGCTATCCACTCGGCCTCATCGATCTCGTCTGCTGTCCTGACCAGCGTGATCGACTCGCCCAGCTCGTTGTCGGTGTAAAGATTCTTTCCCTTGCGGTTGACGTTTTCGGCGATCACCCTATTGGCTGCCCGAAGGATTACCTGCGTGGAGCGATAGTTGCGTTCCAAGCGGATCGTGCGCGCGGCCGGAAAATCGCGTTCGAACTCGAGAATGTTACGGATATCCGCACCGCGCCAACCATAGATCGATTGGTCATCGTCACCCACCACACACAGGTTGCCGTGCGCTCTAGCGAGGAGCTCGATAAAGCGGTACTGAGCGTGATTGGTGTCCTGATACTCATCGACCAGGATGAACCTAAAGCGCCGCTGGAAGCGGTCGAGCACCTCGGGGAACGACTCGAACAGTTCCACCGGTTTCACCAAAAGGTCGTCGAAATCGAAGGCGTTCCCGGCAAGCAGACGTGCCTGGTATACGGGATAGACGTCGGCCACCATTCTGGTGAATGGATCCGAGGCTGTTTCCCGAAATCCGTCTGGCGTGACCAGGTAGTTTTTGGCACTCGAGATTACGCCTTGCACAGCCTGCGGCTTCCAACGCTTGGGGACGTTACGGTCCTCCATCACGCGCTTGATTTCTCGCAGACTGTCATCGGCGTCGAGTATCGTGAAGCCGGGCCCGAACCCGAGGCGCGCGGCGTGACGTCGCAGAATTCGCGCCCCCATCGAGTGGAAAGTCCCGATCCACATCCCCGACGGCTCGATATCGAGCAATCGCTGAACGCGATTCCGCATCTCCTCGGCCGCCTTGTTGGTGAAGGTGACGGCCATGATCAGGTTGGGGTCGACCCCGTTGTGTTCGATGAGGTGTGCGATGCGGCAGGTGAGAACCCGCGTCTTGCCGGAGCCGGCGCCAGCCAGCACCAGGAGTGGCCCCTCGACATGCTCGACGGCCTCTCGCTGCTCCGGATTCAGCGATTCGAAGTAGGACCCCTTCCTCACGTCACCCCGCGGCACGACTCACGTTGTCCGGTCGGGCCGCACGACGGGTAAGGTCACGATGAACTCGGCCCCGTCTCGACGCTTGCCAAGCACGATCGACCCGCCGTGCGTGTCCTCTACGATACGGCGCGTCAGGGTGAGGCCGACGCCCCAGCCACCCTCCTTGCTCGACACACCCGGCTCGAAGATGTGCTTGCGCAGCTCGGCCGGCACACCGGGCCCGTCATCGACGACGTGGATCGTGACGCAGCGGCCATCGTCGTCGGGCATGGCGTTCACCGCGATCCGACCTCCGCGACCAGCCAATACATCGACAGCGTTCTTGATCAGGTTCTCGAAAGCCCATTCGAGAAGCACCGGGTTGCCAGCTACCGGCTGCAGCTGAGGAGCGAGGTGCACTGTGAGCTCGATGGAGCGATCGAGGCGCGGGAGTCGAGCTGCGAAGTAACCCTCGAGCCGCTGGAGGACCTCACCCACGTCCACCGTGTCCATCCGGGGCCGTCGACCGATGAGCTCGAAACGCTGAGCTACCTTATTGAGGCGCTCGACATCGACCTCGACCTCCTCGGTGATCCGATCCTGCGAGGCCACAGCGGACCGCTCGTCCGCCGGCATTCTCAGGATCTCGACCCAGCCGGTCAGCGAGCTCAACGGCGTACTGAGCTGGTGTGCCGACTCCCGCGCCATGGTGGCCCAGATGCGTTCCTGTTCGGCACGAATCGTCGAGCGGAAAATCCAGGTAGCCACCAGCACGATGACGATAAGCGTTGCCGCCTGGGTCCACGGCACCCAGCGAAGTCGTTCAACGACCGCCGGCATCCCGAAATGGATCACACCGATCCCCTCTTCGACCAGCGGATCGTTCCGCTCATCGAGCCGCGCGGCATACTCGAGCACGCGCCTTGTGCTGCTGGGATCGCTCGGGTCGTGCACGAACGGCAGATTGCGCGCGGCATGTATCTGCCCGTCCTCGGCGATCACCACGACCGGCACACCCAGCGACTCGATCTCCTCGAGCATGTCGAACAGGACCAAAAAGCTCTCCCGATCCGGATCACTCACACCCTCCAGAACCTGGGCGTACATGCGCGACAGTGCCGCGGCGTCGGCGTTGACCGCGTTCACTAGTTGACGGGTGTAGATCAGGTACCAGGCTAGAACAGCCCCGAAAAGCAGAATCAGTCCCGTAGCCCAGAGACGAGCTTTCACACCGGCTCGATTCGCGCGCCGCCCATGTACGGGTGCAGCGCTTCAGGAAGCTCCACGCTCCCGTCCTGGTTCTGAAAGTTCTCGAGGATGGCGATCACCGTCCGTGGAAGTGCGAGGCCCGAGCCGTTGAGTGTATGCGCGAACTCCGGCTTGGCACCTCGCGCGCGCCGGAATCGGATACCGGCACGTCGCGCCTGATAGTCGGTGCAGTTCGAGCACGAGGAGACCTCGAGCCAACGCTCGACACCTGGCGACCACACTTCGAGATCATAGGTCATCGAACTCGACTGCGCCATGTCGCCGGCCGCCAAGAGCACCACTCTGTAAGGCAGGCCGAGCAGTTGCAGGATCTTCTCGGCGTGGCCGGTCAAGTCCTCCAGCGCTGTCTCCGAGTCCTCGGGTCGCTCGAAGCGGACGAGCTCGACCTTGTCGAACTGGTGAATGCGAAGCACGCCGCGCGTATCACGGCCGGCGGCGCCAGCCTCGCGCCGGAAGCAGGCGGTGTACGCAACGTAGTGGCGCGGCAGGTCCCCTGGGCCCAGCAACTCACCGCCGTGGAGGTTCGTCAGAGGAACTTCAGCGGTCGGTATCAACCAAAGATCATCACCACCGATGTGATAAGCATCGTCGGCCAACTTCGGCAGCTGGCCCGTTCCCCTCATCGTCTCGCTGCGCACCAGGTATGGAGGTTGGACCTCGACGTACCCGTGCTCCTTCCGGTGCACGTCGATCATCAGGTTGATCAGCGCTCGCAGCAGGACGGCGCCGGCGCCCAAGTATACAGGGAACCCGCTGCCGGAAAGCTTCGCACCGCGCTCGAGATCGAGAATCCCCAGGGCGGCACCGAGCTCCCAATGTGGCTTCCGCCAATCACTCGGCTCGATCGGCTCGCCCCAAGAGCGGATATGGCGGTTGGCCGATTCATCGCCGGCGGGCACGGGAGGCAACGGAGTATTGGGGATCTCGAGCAGTAGCTCTTCGATCCTGGAGGCGCCGGCGTCGAGCCGCGCGTCCAACTCCGCAATGCTCGCGGCGACATCTCGCATCTCCGCGATCAGCGAGGAAGCGTCCTCACCCGCCTTTTTCCGCTCAGCGATGACTTTGGAAGCCTCGTTGCGACGTGCTTTCAGCTCCTCGACGGTCTGGATGATTCGGCGCCGCTCCTCGTCGAGCTGCAACGCTTCTTCGATGTAGCCAGCCAGATCGGGATCGGCGCGCTTGGCGAGCGCATCCTTCACCGTGTCGGTCTCGAAACGGATCCGCTTGAGGTCGAGCATGCTTGGATCGACCGGCTAGTCAGTGACGCCGGGGGTGACGTTATTGTTGTCGCAGTTGGGGTTCCAGAGCACGCGGAACCATACGCGTGCCGGGTCACCCACGATAGAGTCCACGACCATTTTCGCGAAGACGTGGCAGGGCAAGGAGAGTGCTGGGTCGGTCCGACTGCGGAGAGCGTAGGTAGTACCGACCGTAGCGGGCAGCGGCTGCTCGAGCTCGTAGGACTCCTCGTCGGGTGGCACCAGCTCGACGTCCTCGAAGTCCATCTGCATCACCCTGATGCCGGCCGACAGCTCGATGCCGTCGAAGAAGCCGCGCGGCAACCACGCCGGCTCGCCGTCGACAACGGCGAAGGCGTAATCCCACTCATTGGTGTTGTCGACACGCGTGACGCGAGGTGCGCTGAACCCGCGGCCGGCTACGAGGTTGAGAGCGTTGGCGCGGTCCAGCGGGCCGTCAACGAGATCGATGAGCGCTACCTCGATGGGGGAGCTTGGACGCGGGATATCCCTGCCCAGCTCATCGCTGCAGGCAACGAGCCCCAACGCTACTGTCAGGAGCAGCGCGATGTGGCTACGTGGATGATCATAGTTCACCATGGTAACGGGCGAACCTTACGCGAGGGGAGGTTGACTGTCAAGCTGCGAACCCTAACCTACGCTTGACTTTGTAGGGCCCGGCAGATACAATGGCCGCACTCCCCCGTACCCACCAGACCGTAGGTACCGGATGCCAACGCTAAAAGATCTTCTCGGTCGTCTGTCGAGCCGCTCTGAGGTGGAAGCCGTATTCGCCGTGGGCCAGGACGGGCTGCTGATCGATCGGATCGGGCCTATGCACACCGATGCCGACGCCGTGGCTGCCATGGCGCCTAACCTTCTGCAGAGTGCGCGCGAGTTGGGCTCTGCCGCAGACCACAACGGGCTGGTCACCGCGGTGGTGGAGTACGCCGACGGAGTGGCGATCGTCACCGACGTACCCCCGGAGATGATTCTCGTGACTTTCGTCAAAGGGGGTGTTCCGTTCGGCGGCCTCTTGTACGAACTGCGGCACAACCGCGAACAGATCGCGAAACTCGTCTGACGGCCGCCCCAAACGCTCAACCCATCGCGATAGGTTCCGGCGTGAGCGAGGAATCCCGCTTCGAACGCTGGGTCGTCCTGCTGGCAGGCGGCATCGGGTCGCGGTTCTGGCCAGCCAGTACGCCGCGTCGCCCGAAACAGCTCTTGCCGCTCGCCAGCGGCCGCCCGCTGATCGTCGACACGATGGAACGCGCTCGGGCGCTGACCGACGCGTCGCGTGTGTTGATCGTAGCCGGTGAGCACCTGCGGTCGCATTTGGAAAGCCACTTCCCTGACCTCGCACAGGACCAGCTGCTCCTCGAGCCGCAGGCCAGAGGCACGGCGCCGGCCCTGGCCTGGGCGGCCAGCGAGATCATCGCCCGGGCCGAGCGCACGGAGCAAGCCGTGATGGTGTCACTTAACACGGACCACGTAATACGGCCACTCGGCGATTTCGTCTCGACTCTCGAGCTCGCCGTCGAAGCCGCCGGCGATTTGGGCAGGCTACTCACCGTAGGCATTCGACCTGACCGGCCGGAAACCGACTATGGTTACATCGAGGTGGGCGAGCGGTTGACGCCGGGGGTCTTTGAAGTGCGTCGGTTTGTCGAGAAGCCCGATAAGGAGACTGCGACAGGCTACCTGGCACGAGGTGGCTTCCTCTGGAACTCGGGGATGTTCGTATGGCGGCCGCAGCTGCTGCTCGCCGAGCTTGACGCCCGCACTCCCGAGCTCGCCGGCGAGCTGGAGCATCTGGCCGAAGGTGAGGTAGCCGAGTTCTTCGAGCACGCACCAACGCTGACCATTGACTACGGTCTCATGGAGCGCAGTCCGAACATCGCGGTCGTCGAAGCCGAGTTCGAATGGGACGACGTCGGTGCCTGGACGGCGTTGCTGCGCGTGCGCGAGTGCGACGCGCAGGGCAACCTGTTGACTGGTGACGCGCACGCAGTCGATTGTCAGGACAGTCTGATCTGGGCAGAGGATGGCCCGGTGGTGGCCTACGGGGCCTCGGATCTGGTCATCGTACGTGCTTCGGGGATCACGTTCGTCGCACCGCGCGAGCGGGCGCTCGAGCTCAAGCAGCTGCTCGCCGACCTGCCCGAGGACCTCCGATCGGGGGACGACTGAGCCGTGGCACACCCCGGACTCGTCCTGTTCGACGATCTCCAAGCCCAACGCTGGGCGCCTTTCGCCCTCACGCGGCCAACGGGCGAGTTGCTGTTCGGCGCCGAGAAGCTGGCCGAACGCGCGGGGCGCGTCCTCGGCCTCGAAGTGGCCGGCTATCTGACTTCCGAACACCTGCTCGAGTTCGGCGAGGCTGGCGCTCCGGGCGTTGTGAGGCTCGACGAGTTGCCGAGTGATGGACTGCTCTTCTGGTGCTCGCGGGCGGTGCCCGAGAGTAGCCCCGAGACTGAGTCGGAGAAGGGCCCAGCGGTCTACCTGATCGACGAACGGCCTGTGGGCCTCTACCTACCGGCCGGGCAGTGGCCCGATCCCGAGTTCCTCGGCGAGTTGCGCCTCGGTCCCGAGCCGGAAACGCGGATCACGGTCCAGGGACGGCTACTGGAGTGGCCGTGGCACCTGCTCGCTGACTGCCCCGAGCAACTGGCCCGCGACCTGGCGGAAGCGGAGCCGGCGACAGAGGTCCCCGACGGCGTCTATCACGAGGGAAAGCACGCGGTGATCCTGGCCGCCGACGTTCACGTCGAACCGGGGGTATTGTTCGATACCCGGGAAGGACCGATCCGGCTCGGCGACGGAGTCGAGGTTCGCACAGGCACACGCCTGGCGGGCCCGACGGCGATCGGCGCCCGTTCGCGCCTGCTGGGAGGCTCGTTCGAACGCGTCGTCGCCGGGCCCTTCTCACACCTGCAGGGCGAGATAGCTGACTGCGTGATCCTCGGTTACACAAACAAGGCTCACCAGGGGTATCTCGGCCACTCCTACGTCGGGAAGTGGGTCAACTTGGGTGCCCTGACGACCAACAGCGACCTCAAGAACAACTACCGCCCTGTCCGAGTGTGGACGCCCGCCGGTGTACTGGACAGCGGTAGCCTCAAGATCGGCTGTTTCCTCGGCGATCACGTGAAGACGGGGATCGGCTTGCTACTGGGTACTGGCACCGTCGTGGGTGCCGGCAGTAATCTGTACGGCACTGCTATGCCGCCCCGTTACGTGGAGCCGTTCAGCTGGGGCGAAGGCGCAGATCTGGGTGAGTATCGCCTGGCCGAGTTCCTGGATACGGCGGAGCGATCGATGGCCAGGCGCGGCGTTGAACTAGGCGAGCGCGGGCGGCGATACTTGGAGAGTTGCTGGCGCAAAGGGCGGGGTGGATGACCTTTCGGGTGCACGTTCTGGGTAGCGGCAGTCGCGGCAATTCAATCCTTCTCGAGACCTCCGAAACACGCATCATCGTCGACGCCGGCTTCAGCGGCCGGCAACTGGAACGGCGCCTCAGCGCGGTCGAGGTCGCGCCCGACAGCATCGCGGCACTGTTCATCACGCACGAGCACCGGGATCACACGCAGGGTATGGGTGTGGTCGCGCGCCGCTGGAAGATTCCCGTATACGTCGCTCGCGCTACAGCAGCCTCGTGCTCCGCCTTACTCGGCGGTGACGAGGACCTCCGCTTCTACCGTGCCGGTCGAGCGGTGGACCTGGACGACCTGCGCGTCGAGCCGTTTCTCACCTGCCACGATGCCATCGATCCGGTAGCGGTAACGGTGAAGCAACGCTCGAGCGGTCTGAAGGTCGGTATCGCCACCGACCTGGGCACACCGACGGTCTCTGTGCGTCACGCGCTCAAGCGCTGTGACCTGCTCATCCTCGAGGCCAACCATGACGAGCTGATGCTCAGGACCGGCCCCTACCCCTGGTCGCTGAAGAGCCGCATAGCCGGGCGGCACGGGCACCTATCGAACCGCGCCGCGGCGCTCCTCGGCACCGAGCTCCACCACCCCGAGTTGGCGGGTGTCGTCCTGGCACACCTCAGCCAGGAGTGCAACGAGCCCGAACTGGCTGCCGAGGTCGTCGGTGAGGCTTTGGAGAGGAAGGGTTACACCGCTCCGCTACGTGTCGCGACCCAGGATGAGCCGCTGGCCGGGCTAAACGTCACTGCGATGGCCGCCGCCGTCCGCTCACCACAGCTGACGCTGTGGGATTCCCTCAGTTCCCAACCGCCCGCAGGACATCGCTGGTAATCGCCCAGACCATTATTGCCAGGATGAGGAGGAATCCGACCTGGCTCAGACGAGCACGCGTTTGCAGCGACAGAGCGCGCCCGCGTACCGCTTCGATGGCCAGGAACACGAGGTGCCCTCCGTCGAGTATAGGAATCGGCAGCAGGTTGAGCACCGCGAGGTTCACGCTCAAAAAGGCCATGAAAGCGACAAAGTACAATACACCGGCGCGCGCTGCCTGACCCGACAGCTGCCCGATGAGTATGGGGCCGCCGATGTCGCGCGCCGATTCCGCGCCCGTGATCAACCGCCCAACGAACCTCAGGATGAGCCACGTCAGCTCGAACGTGCGCCCCGTGCCGGCAACCAGCGATCCCCCCAGCCCCAGAGCGCGGCCGGCGTTGATCGTGTCGTGGTAGACCCCGATCTGTCCGTAGAAGACGGAATCGCCACTGACCGAATCGAACACAGCAGCCCGCTCGATCCGGCTCAGCAACTCGATCTCCTGGTCATCCCGCAGCACGCCCAAGGTGACTTCTTCGCCGGGCCGACGGTTCACGTGGTTGCGGAACTCCATCCACATGTCGACCTTCTGGCCGTCCACCGCGGTGACCAGGTCGCCCGCCTGTAGGCCGGCCTCCTCGGCCGGGCTGCCTTCGACCACCGAGCCAATCAGCGGCACCCACGATTGGTAATAGGCGATCCCGGCGTAGGCGAAGATCGCGAACACGAAATTCATCACCACTCCGGCCGAGATGACCACGGACCGCGTCGCCACCGACTTCGACTCGAAGCGCCGCTCGCGTGGGACCTCGAGATCCGACTTGCCTCCTTCCAGCGCTTCCAGCGCCTCGTCCTCGCCCATGCCCGCCATTTTCACATAGCCGCCCAGCGGCAGAGCCGAGACGACGTATTCCGTCTCGCCGATCGTGAAGCCCCACACCCTGGGTCCGAGCCCGATGGAAAAACGTGGGACCGCAATCCCGGCAAGCTTGGCCGTGATGAAATGGCCCAGCTCGTGGATCACGATCAAGACGCCCAGTACGATGATGAATGCAATGATCGAGTTCATTTATTTCGACCGCGGTGCTTGGTTTCCTATCTCATCGACTCTGGCGCGCGCCGTCTCACGCGCCCACCGGTCAACGCGCCGCACACCCTCCAGCTCCGTCACATCCTCGACCGCGTGCGCGTCGAGTACACCGTGAATCACCTCTGGGATCCCCGTAAAACGGAGCCGCTCCTGTAGGAACGCGGCGACGGCCTCCTCGCTAGCGGCGTTGAACACGGCCGGCGCTGTGCCACCGCGCAACGCCGCCGCGCGCCCCAGATCGAATGCAGGAAAGCGACCGTCGGGCACCGGCTCGAACTCCAGCGAGCCGATCTCAGCCAGATCGAGCGACGGCGCATCGACCTCGACCCTCTCCGGATACCCCAGCGCGTACAGCACCGGTAACGCCATCGTCGGGTATCCCAGCTGGGCGAGCACCGATCCGTCCCGGAACTCGACGAGCGAGTGGACGATCGACTGGGGATGGATCACGACCGCCACCTGGTCGTACTCGAGCCCGAACAGGAAATGGGCCTCGACAACCTCGAGAGCCTTGTTGACCAGGGTGGCGGAGTCGATTGTGATCTTCGCCCCCATATCCCAGGTCGGGTGACGGAGTGCCTCATCCGGCGTTACCCCTGACAGGTCCAACGGATCGCGGTCCCGAAAAGGTCCACCAGAAGCAGTGAGGACCACACGCCGCACGCTCTCCCGGGTCGCACCCTCAAGGCATTGGAAGACGGCGCTGTGCTCGCTGTCCACCGGTATCAACTCGCCGCCCCCCTCCTCCAACGCCTGCATAACCAGCGGCCCGCCCACCACCAGCGACTCTTTGTTCGCCAGCGCCAGGCGCTTCCCGCCCTGCAAGGCCAGCAGCGACGGCTCGAGGCCGGCTGCGCCTACCAGTCCGTTCACCACGATCTCTGCGTCGCGGTGCGCCGCCGCCTCCAGTACCGCGTCCCAACCCGCAGCCAGCCTGGTGCCCGCGGGCCCGCCGTTGGGCGGTGAGCCGTCGGCGAGCACCGCCAGCTCCGGTTGGAATCGCTCGACCTGGTCGAGCAGCGCGTCGGCGCTCCGGTTCGCGGTCAGCGCGACCACACGGTAGCGGTCCGGGTAGGAGCTGATGACCTCCAGCGTTGTTTTGCCGATCGAGCCAGTCGAGCCCAGAATCGCAACGGTTCGCACGCCCATTAGACTCCCAACACGGCGATGTAAGCGTAGGCGAACGGAATAACAAAGAACATCGCATCAAGCCGGTCAAGTATGCCGCCATGCCCGGGTAACAGCCCGGAGCTATCCTTCACGCCGCACTCCCGCTTAAACCGCGACTCGACCAGATCGCCGGCCTGCCCCACCACGGCCACCAGCGCTCCCAGCCCGAGCAGCTCGCCGGCGCTCATCGCCCACGGCACCAGCGATCGCGTCAGGGCCACATATAGTAAGGCGCCGCCGGCCGTGGCGAAGAACCCGGCGATCGCACCCTCCCACGTCTTCTTGGGGCTGATGACCGGCGCCAGCTCGTGCCGCCCGATCGCCTTCCCCACAAAGTAGGCCACGGTATCACCGAGCCAGGTAATCGCCACCGGCAGCATCAACACGGCAGCTCCCGCGAGCCCCGGCGCCACACCGCCCTCCGCTCTCAAGCGGAGCGCAAAGCCGAGGGTCGCCCCGGTGTAGAGCGCACCAAACACGCTGCTCATCACCAGCGCCCCGGGCCGCGCTTGCGCTGCGGCTACTATGGCCAGAGCTGCAATCAGAACCAGGGTAACGAGCGTAACCGATACCAGGTAGGTCTCCAGCGAGCGGGTGGCGGCCAAGAGCACATAGGCCGCTGCCAAGCCGGCCGCGACCGGCGGCGCCGCCGGCACACCGCTCGCACGATGCATGACGGCAAACTCCCAGGCGGCTGCCATAGCCAGCAACGCTACAAACCCGGCCAACCAGTAGCCACCCAAGTAGACGAGCCCTACGGCGACCGGTATGCCGATAAGCGCGACGCCCACGCGCTTCGCGAGTTCGCCGCCGGACCGCGCCATTACGTTACCTTGCCAAACCTGCGTTCCCGTCTCTGGTAGTCGAGAATCGCTTCGAAGAGATGCTCGCGGGTGAAGTCCGGCCACAGGACCGGGGTCGTGTACAGCTCGGCGTAGGCCAACTGCCACAACAGGAAGTTCGATATCCGATACTCGCCGGACGTCCGAATCATCAGATCCGGGTCGGGCCAGGGTGCCGTGTAGAGCTCCGCGGCGAACGTGGGTTCGTCGATCGCCGCCGCCTCCAGGTCGCCGGAGGCGCTTCGTTCGGCGAGCCTGCGTGCGGCTCGCACGATCTCGCTGCGGCTCCCGTAGCTGATCGCCAGCACGAGTTGCAGCCGCTCACCGCCACGGGTCATATCGAGGATCGTATCGATCGCCTTACGCTCGGCGGCCTCGAAGCGGTCGATGTCACCCACTACGTGGACCTCGACGCCGTTGTCGACAAGGTCCTGGACTTCCGACTTCGCATAGCTCTTCAGCAGCGCCATCAGGAAGGCGACTTCGGGCTTCGGTCGCTGCCAGTTCTCCTGTGAGAACGCGTACAGCGTGACCACTTCGACCCCTACCTCGATCGCGCCCTCCACCACGTCACGCACGGACCTCATCCCCGCTCGGTGGCCCTCGCGCCGGGGCAGCCCCCGCTCGTTCGCCCACCGGCCATTACCATCCATGATGATGGCAACGTGCTTGGGCACATCGCTCTCGGTCTCTCTTATTCGCTGGAGAAGCTCAGAAGGCATTGACCCCTACTACGTCGGCGGCCGGTTCTGTGGACGGGGATGACGTTCCCGCTAGACCTCGAGTACCTCCGCCTCTTTGGCTTTCAGAAGAGCTTCTATCTTCTCCCCATACTCGTCGGTCAACTTCTGCACCTCTTCGAGCATCCGATGGCCCTCATCCTCGGACACCTCACCGTCCTTCATCTTGACTTTGATGTCGTCGTTCGCTGCGCGGCGCGCGGCACGGAGAGAGACGCGCCCTTCTTCGGCCATCTTGTGCAGAATCTTTACGAGCTCCTGGCGGCGCTCCTCGTTGAGCTGTGGGATGGGCACGTGAATGACGGTGCCGTCGTTCGAAGGATTCAGCCCCAGATCCGAACTCTGTATAGCCTTCTCAATCACGCCCATCAGATTCTTGTCCCATGGCTGCACCAGCAAAAGGCGTGGCTCCGGGGCGCTAATCGTTGCGAGCTGCTCGAGCGGCATGTGCGTCTCGTAGGCCTCGACTCGCACGTGTTCCAGTAGCGCCGGCGATGCCTTGCCGGTTCGAACCGATGCGAACTCCCGCCTTACCGCCTCGATGGAGCTTTCCATCCGACTCCGGGTTTCCTTGATCAACGTCATGAGCTCACCTCCCCGGAAATAAGCGTGCCGACCTGCTCACCGCGAGCCGCGGCCAGCACCGCGCCCGGCCGTTCGATGTTCAGCACAACCACAGGCAGGTTGTTGTCCTTGCACAGCGAGATCGCCGTGGCGTCCATCACACCCAGCTCTCGCGTCATGACTTCCAGAAACGAGATCTCCGGTATCAGCTCGGCGCTCGGGTCGGTCATCGGATCGGCGGAGTATACGCCTTCGACCTTGGTCGCCTTGACGATCAACTCTGCCTCCATCTCGATCGCCCTCAGCACCGCAGCCGTGTCGGTCGAAAAGTACGGGTTGCCGGTGCCGGCGGCAAAGAGCACAACCCGCCCCCTCTCGAGATGGCGAAGCGCCCGTCGGCGGATGTAAGGCTCGGCCAGTTCCTCCATGCGGATGGCTGTGAGAACGCGGTTCTCAACGCCCTTCTTCTCCAGCATGTCCTGAACGGCGAGCGCGTTGATCACCGTGGCCAGCATGCCCATGTAGTCGGCAGACACCCTGTCCATTCCACCTTCGGCCGCCGCTGCGCCCCGCACGATATTGCCGCCACCGACGACCAGCCCGAGAGCAACCCCAGCCTCCTTGACGGCCCCTATCTCTTCGGTCAGGCGATCGATGGCGGGAAGCGAGATGCCGAACCCCTCGCTGCCCGCCAGCGATTCACCTGACAGCTTCAGCAGAACTCGCCGATAACGCAGTTTCGGTCCTGACACCGACTAACCGCCTACCTTGAAGCGCACGAATTGGCCGACGGCGATCTTCTCGCCGAGCTGCGCCTGCGTATCCGAGATCCGGTCAGCAACGGTGACCTCGGGGTCCTTAACGTACTTCTGCTCGAGCAACGTGCGCTCCTCGAAGAACTTGCGCAGTTTGCCTTCGACGATCTTGTCCGCGACGTGCTCGGGCTTCCCCTGCTCCTCGACCTGGGCCAGGAAGATAGCGCGCTCGCGCTCAACGATCTCCTCGGGTACATCCTCGCGAGCCACGGCAATCGGGTCCGAGGCTGCGATGTGCATGGCCAGGTCGCGGGCCAAGACCTGAAACTGCTCCGTCCGAGCGACGAAGTCGGTCTCACAGTTCAGCTCCACGAGTACGCCGACCTTGTGCGAGTGATGAATGTATGATTCTACGACACCCTCTCGCGCTTCTTTCGCGACACGCTTCTCCGCCGAAGCTGCTCCCTTCTTGCGCAGCCACTCGACAGCGGCTTCCATGTCGCCACCCGTTTCCTGAAGCGCGCGCTTGCAGTCCATCATTCCAGCGCCAGTCCGCTCTCTTAACTGCTTTACGTCTCCTGCTTTAATCTCGCTCATCTCTGGTAAATTCAAGGTTGGTTGATCTAAAAAAGCGGGCCACCGAAGTGGCCCTGCCAGCGCTCATGCGTCGCCGGTGTCCTCACCGGTGACTTCCTCCGACTCCGCCGCTCCTCCCCCCTCGTGCTCCTCTGGCGGGCTCTCCAGCTCGCCGCCCTCCGCCTCGCCGGGCCGTTGGTGGGCCGCGATGACCTCGGGGCGAGGTCGCCTCCGCTTGCGCGATCGCCGGCCGCCGCCTTCGCGCTCGCTGACCGCACCCACAGCCCCATCGCTCGAGTAGGTGAAGACCTCCTCCTCTTCGGCAGCCGCTGCCTTCCGCAGCTCCTCGGGCACCTCCGCCATGGCGGCCTCGACGGTATCGGCGATCTCTTTCGTAATCAGCGAGACCGAGCGGATCGCGTCGTCGTTGCCCGCGATCGGCACCGTCAACAGATCGGGGTCGGCGTTCGTGTCCGCGATCGCGACGACCGGAATGCCCAGCTTGTTCGCTTCCGCTATGGCAATCGTTTCCCTGCGGGCGTCGACGACGAAGAGGCAGCCAGGCACGCGGGACATATCCTTGATACCGGAGAGGTAACGGTCGAGCTTCTCGCGCTCTCTATCCAGCAGCAGTCGTTCTTTCTTCGTATAGAACTCGAACGCGCCTTCCTCGGCACCGCGTTCCAGTTCCTTAAGCCGCCGGATGTTCTTCTTGATCGTCTGGTAGTTGGTGAGCATGCCACCCAGCCAACGGACCGTTACGTAGAACGCTCCGCAACGCTCCGCCTCGCCCCGCACGGTCTGGCTCAGCTGCGGCTTCGTGCAGACGAAGAGGACGGAGTCGCCGCGGTGGACGACTTCGCGGATCAGTGCTTTAGCCCGCTCCAGTTCACGAAGCGTTTTCCTGAGATCGATGATGTAGATGCCACCGCGCTCGGCGAATATGTAGCGGCGCATCTTGGGGTTCCAGCGACGGGTCTGGTGACCGAAATGGACACCTGCTTGTAGAAGGTCTTCGAGTCCTACTGCCATATTCTCTCTATCCTGACTGGCGGCCGGCTATCGCTTGCTGAACTGGAAGCGCTTGCGGGCCTTCGGCTGACCGTACTTCTTGCGTTCCACCCGACGCGGGTCGCGCGTCAGCAACCCTTCACGGCGCAAGGTCGTGCGTCGGTCTTCATCCTCGACAAGTAGGGCGCGGGCGATTCCCAGCTGGATGGCGCCTGCCTGACCGGTGAGGCCACCGCCCCGCACGTTGACGGTGACGTCGTATTCGCCGACCGTTTCGGTAGCCTGGAACGGCTTCTCGAGAACCGTCTGATAAGCACTACGCGGGAAGTAATCGGCAAGCGAGCGGCCGTTGATCTGCCACTCGCCCTTCCCCCGCTTGAGGTAAACGCGGGCGACCGACGTCTTTCTGCGACCAACCGCGTGGACCCGCCCGTCTTCTAGCTTCTTTCCGACCATGCTCCGACCTATTAGCGCGTTGTTAACTCTTGATCTTCAAAGGCTGCGTCTCGAGGCCCTGGTGCGGGTGCTCGGGCCCCGCATAGACACGGAGCTTTTTGAGCATCTGGCGCCCTAGGGTCGTCTTCGGCAGCATGCCCTGCACCGCCCGCCTGATAATCCACTCGGGACGCCGTTCCTGCATCCGTTTGAACGGGATAAGCTTGGCACCGCCAACGTAACCACTGTGGCGGAAGTAGGATTTCTGCTCCGCCTTCTTACCGGTGAGGCGGACGCGTTCGGCGTTCACCACGATGACGCCGTCACCGCAGTCTACGTGGGGGGTGTAGGTCGGTTTGTGCTTGCCCCGCAGCACCTTGGCTACCTCAGCGGCCAAGCGGCCCAGGACGAGGCCATCGGCGTCCACGTAGTACCACTGCCGGGCGACCTCCTCAGGCTTCGCCACCGGGGTCTTCATCGAATTCGTCAGCAGTCCTGCCATCTTGTCGTCGAATTAGCACCGGTTCCGCGCCGGCGCAGATTTCCGTAGCGGGGTTCACCGCTTTTTGGAACAGCGTGGTAGGATATCCGGAGGATGCAGCTATGTCAAGGAAGTTTGGGGATTTCTCATTGGGGGAAGTGGGGATCTCTACTGGGAATTCTCGAAACAGATCCTACTTCCCCCAATGAGAAATCCCCAAAGTTCCTTGACATAGCTGCATCCTCCGGATATGCTACCACGCTGTTCCAAAA
>CAYFSW010000128.1:0-1738 GCA_964345885.1 uncultured Gemmatimonadota bacterium
ATCGTCCACTACATCCCCAACGGCGAGATCGGCGCCGCCTCCAACTTCACTCAGGAGTACTCCCGCGTCAACCTCAACGTCGGCGTCTCCTACAGCGAGGACCTGGACCACGTGATGCAGGTCATCGACCGCGTGGGGGAGGAGATCGCCGCCGACCCCGAATGGGCGCCCTGCATCATCACCCCGCCGAAGGCTCTGCGGGTGGACGCCTTCGGCGACTCCGGCATCGAGGTCAAGATCCTCGGCGACACCAAGCCCATCAAGCAGTGGGACGTCATGGGCGAGCTGCGCCGGCGCCTCAAGAAGGCGTTCGACGAAGAGGGGATCGAGATACCGTACCCCCACCGGGTGATGGTTACCCGCGGCGCCAAGGCCACGGACCTGCCCGAGACTGGAGGAGATGCGCCATGACGACTAGGCGGGGGAAACGTTCAGCGGCTTGGCCGGCGCCAGTCGAACGCCTGATGAGGATCATGGTGGACGCCCATATATCCGTCATGATCTGCCTCGGGCTTCGGCTCGGCCTCTACCGCGCGCTCAAGGATGCCGGGCCCGTGACCAGCGAGGACGTCGCCGCCCTCACAGGGCTCCATGAGCGGTGGGTGCGCGAATGGTTGTGCGGTCAGGCAACGGCGGGTGTGATCGCCTACCGGAGTGACGGTCGATTCGAGCTACCGGTTGAGCTCGCAGCTCTTCTCGCCGACGAGAACCACGTGATGTTCCTTGGGCACAACTTCGATTCCCTACCCCTGAAGATGGACGCCGTTGAGCGACTGCCGGAGTCGTTTCGCACCGGGCTTGGCCTGTCCTTTGACGACCTCGGGCCAGAGATCACTGCTACCGGTGAGCTGCTATTCCGCAAGTGGTACCGTCAAGTGCTTGTGCCGATCGCGTTGCCCTGGCTTGAGGGAGTGGTGGGCAAGCTCCAGGCGGGGGCGAAGGTCGCCGACGTCGGATGCGGCACCGGCATCGCCCTCATCGAGATGGCGAAAGTCTTCCCCCGGTCCGAGTTCCACGGCTATGAGATATCGGAGCACGCCATCGCCCGCGCCGAAGCGAACCGAGAAGACGCGGGAACGGGCAGCGTTGCTTTTCACAACGTGACCAGCGACCCGCTGCCGACAGACGGAAGCTTCGACCTCATCACCACCTTCGACTGTCTCCACGATATGACGCGGCCGGACCAGGTGGCGGCCGCCATCCGCGCCGCGCTGAGCCCCGATGGCACATGGTTCATCGTGGACATCAACTGCGCGCCTACCTTCGAGGGGAACCTCACCAACCCATTTGCCCCTATGCTCTACACGTTCTCTGTCCTTGCCTGCATGTCCTCGGGACTGTCCGAGCCGGGTGGCGCTGGCCTCGGCACGTGCGGGCTACCTGAACCGGCCATGCGCGACCTAGTGGGCGGCGCCGGGTTCACTCGCTTCCGGCGCCTAGACCTACCTCACCCAGTCAACGCATACTACGAGGCCCGACCGTAGGCCGGATTCGGACCTCGTCGCTTGTCGGGCTACCCCTTGACCACGCCTATCGGCCGCATGCGGACAACCTTGTGGGCGATCCCTGCCTCGTGCAGGACGTCTACTACCTCGGCCACGTCCTTGTAGGCCTCGCTGGCCTCCTCCGACAGCAGGCCGCGGTTCTGGGCCCGCACGTAGATGCCGTCCCGCGCCAGCCGCTGGGCGATGTCCACCCCCTTCAGCATCCGCTTGGCGGCGTGGCGGCTCTGGACTCG
>CAYFSW010000129.1:0-17354 GCA_964345885.1 uncultured Gemmatimonadota bacterium
GCATTCATTCTGAGCCCCCGGGCCACCATCGAGTTCGGCCGCGAGGAGGAGTCGAGGATCTACATCGAGACGCTCTCCGAGGGAGAGCAGCTAGTCGTCCTCGAGGCCTCACAAGGCGGCGCGGTGGTCTGGTCGGATACGCTGGCGGCGGAACTGGGCCAGGGTCCGCTACGGTCACTGAGCGCCGCCCTCGATACCGTCCGCTTGCCGCCCGGGGCGCTGAGCCTCCACGCAAGGT
This sequence comes from uncultured Gemmatimonadota bacterium, assembly GCA_964345885.1. Classification (GTDB taxonomy): domain Bacteria; phylum Gemmatimonadota; class Gemmatimonadetes; order Palauibacterales; family KS3-K002. The sequence continues at coordinate 239 of CAYFSW010000129.1, forward strand.
TGGCTGGCACGGAGATCGCCGACTCGACCACCCTGCTGGTCGCCCTGATGCCTGATTGGCTGGCCGCCGATTACATCGAAGCGCTGGGTTACCTGCGCTACGCCGGCCCTCCTCAGGCGTTGGAGGGGCTGCGGGATGCGCCGCCCAGGGAACGGGCCCGGCTATTGCGTGCGTTCTGGAATAGTAAGGATCCCGACCCGGAGACGGTCGAGAACGAGTTCTTCCAGGGTTACTTCCGCCGGATCCAAGAAGCGAACGCACGCTTCCGCGAGTCGGACACTGCGGGATGGCTCACAGATCGCGGTGCGGTGTATGTAACACTGGGTCCTCCCGACGAGGTTCTCCGCGACCTCGACGCCCGGGGTGGACCGGAACGGAGCCAGGTCTGGCTTTACGAAGAGTCTCTCGGCTTCGAGCTGCGGTTGGTGTTCACCGACCCCAGCGGAACCGGCGCTCTCAGCCTGACGGCCGACTCGCGCCGCGCTCTGGCCGCCGCCGTCGAGACCCTTAACCGCTGAGCCGCCGCGCTGCGTCCTGAGTCGAGCTAGCCCGCCGAAACACGTACGACGGTATGCACCTGTCACGGCTGTACGTCTCGTGCCTTTTGTTCGTCGTGGCCCCAGTCGCCCTGGGCCTCAGGGGGGAAGTGGGCGACGACCCGCTGGCCGAGGTGGCCGAGGCGCTCGACCAGGGCCGCCATTGGTACGCCACGCGCTTGTTGCGAGACCTGAATGGTCACGACAGCGCGACGCCCGAGGCGGCTCTGCTCTACGCCCGGGCAGACGCGGGCCGTGGTGCCTGGGACGATGTGGTGGCTCGCCTCGAACCGGTGAGCTGGCTCGACTCGATCGGCTACGGGGACGGGCGTGCTCTGCTCGCCCGCGCCCGGCTCGAGACGGGTGAACCGGAGCGGGCCGTCGAGGGCTACCGGATCTTCCTGAGATACTCGCTGGAACGCACACCGCGGGCGGTCGCCGAGGTCGGCCTGGCTCGCTCGCTGGAAGAGCTCGGCCGGCCGCTGGAGGCGGCGGCAGCCTACGGCCGCGCCGCCGAAATCGCCCCCGAGCTGGCGCCCTGGTCCTCGATTCGGGCAGCCGAAGTCTTGGCCCAGCTGGGCGACACGGCGGCGGTAAACGAGCTGCTGAGAGGCGCGGTCACCGTACCGCTCTACCGACGCACCGGTGCAGCGGTCGATGCCCACCTGGCGGCCGGCAACCGCCAGGCTGCGCTGAAGCTGTTGCTGGACGCGGCACCCAGCGTCGGGCGTAGATCGACCGAGTTGCGGACCCGCGCCGCACAGCTACTACTGGAAGAAGGGGACAGCGCCGCCGCAGCCACCACTTTGCGTGCCGCGATCCGATCCAGTCCTCGCTGGGCTCAAGAGGCGGCCAGCCTGCTCTCTCAGTTTCCCAATCTCAGCGCAGCCGACCACCTGTGGCTGGCTCGCACCTTCGAGCGCTCCGGCGCTCCCGGGTCGGCGGCGCGTGAGTACCAGGAGTACCTCGAGCGCCAGCAGCTGCCGGCGGGTGAGTGGCAGGCGATACAGCTGCGGATCGGCGAGCTACTATTCCGAGCGGGTCGCTACTACGCCGCCGTGGACGAGCTGGAGCGGCTGGCGGCCGCGGGACCAAGCGCCGCGACCCTAGCACGAGCCGAGTACTACATCGCGCGCGCCACTTATCGCCGCGGCTGGCGGCGCGAGGGTCGGGCGCGCCTGAGAGAGGTGGCCGACCGTTTCCCCGGTGCCGGGTCCGCGCTCAATGCTCTCTCGCTCCTCGGCGACCTCTACGAAGGTGCCGGCAACACGCCGCGCGCGGTGGCAATCTACGAAGAGCTCGTCAGGGACTACTCGGGCTCCCGCGCCGAGCGCACTGCACGCTACCGGCTTGGAATACTCGCCTACCGAGAAGGTGACTTCGCCGACGCGCGCCGACACTTCGATCGCCTGCGTCGCGCGGAACGCAGTGGCGACTTGCGGATCAGCGCCACCTACTGGGCGGCCCGCGCTCGACTCGCCGAGGGCGACGCGGCTCAACTCGCCGAGGCCGAACGCCTATTCCGCGAGGTCCACAACCGCGCGCCCTTCGGCTACTACGGCTTCCTGGCTGCCGATCGTTTGGGCATCGATCCGTGGGCCGCGCTTGCCCCCGGCCCCGAGCCGGCACCCATTGATGCCGAGACCGAACGCAAGCTCCGGGTGATCGATCTCTTGAGCCAGGCGGGTCTCCACGAAGAGGCGAAGGCGGTGCTGGGGACGATCACCAGTTCGCCGCCCCAAAGTCCCGAAGCGCTGATCGGGATCTCGGTGGCGCTAGCCGAGCACGGGTTCGGGCAGCAGGCCGTCCTCTTCGGCTGGCGAGCACATTCGGCGCTTCGCGGCCGCTGGAGCGCTAACGTGCTGCGCGCGATCTACCCGCTCGCCTACCAAGAGATCATCCTCGCCGAGGCCGACTCGCGGAAACTCGATCCTCATCTCGTCGCCGCCATCGCCCGCCAGGAATCGGCCTTCGCCCCGGATGTCACATCACGCGCCGGGGCGCGCGGGCTACTCCAGATCATGCCGGAGACCGGCCGCTGGTGGGCCAACCGACTCGGCGTCCGCGACTACAGCGACGAACTGCTCTACCATCCGGAGATCAACGTCCACCTCGGCGCCGCCTACTTCGCCGACCTACAACGCCGCTACGCTGAGCTGCAACTCTCGCTGATCGCCTACAACGCAGGCCCGACTCGCGCCCGCCGCTGGCGCCAGCGACCAGAGTACCGCATCGACCCCGAGCTGTTCGCAGAGCGGATACCCTTTTCGGAGACAAGGACTTACGTGAAGAACGTGCAGTCGCATTTCCGCATTTACAGCCAGCTCTATTCCGGGTTTGGAGGGGTTCAGCCGGCCGAGTGAGCGACCCGAAAGATACCCGAAAATCGTGCGTTGACAGGCCGAGACGTGCCTAATATCATGGGCGCGTTAGTCGTAGTAATAATCACCCAATGCAGGAGGAAGTGCTCGATGGCCAAAGGGCGGATCAAGTGGTTCAATGACGCCAAAGGTTACGGATTCATTGAACAGCCTGACGGTGGAGAGGATGTTTTTGTCCACTTCTCGGCTATCAACATGGAGGGATTCAAGACGCTGGCAGAAGGCCAGGAAGTGGAGTTCGAGATTCGGCAGGGCGAAAAGGGGCTGCAGGCAGCCAATGTGACCCGCGTGTAGCTCCAGACTGATATCGAACATCCCGCTCGCCCGGACAGGCCCGCCTGGTCCGGGCGAGTTCTTTGTTGGGAATTACAATTGGTCAATTTCCGAAGTCTTTTGGGAATTCTCGAATGTCGAGCAAGGGACCAGTTGCGTGTTCCCAGAATTGCCAACTTCCCTCTACGCCTCATATTCCCACGCATGGCTACGCCAAAAACGGAGACGGTGTACCTCATTGACGGCCACGCTCTCGTCTATCGGGCGTTCTATGCGATGATCAGCCGACCGCTGCGCACATCGCGTGGCGAAAACACGTCCGCGCCCTGGGGCATCGCGCAGTTCATCCGGAAGATCTTGGCCGAGAGAAGGCCCGACTATATCGGCTTCGTCTTCGATGCGGGCGGCGACGAAACTTTCAGGCACGAGATCTACGAGGACTATAAGGCGACGCGCGAGAAGCTGGACGAGACACTCCAGCAAGATTTCGACACCGCGATGCGGCGGATCCGCCAGATGCTCGAGGCCTTCCACATCCCCACCATCGAGCTGGCCGGCTTCGAGGCGGACGACGTCATCGGCACGCTGGCCAGCCAGGTCGCCGATCAGGGCCTGCAGGCGGTGATCGTCTCGGGCGACAAGGATTTCTATCAGCTGATCGGCGAGAAGATCGCGCTGCTCAACCCCGGCCGAGGCGGTCCGGCGGCCGTCGAGGAGGAACTGGTCGACGAATCGAACGCGGCGGAGCGGCTGGGCGTGCAGCCGGAGCGAGTTACCGACTACCTGGCGCTGGTCGGCGACTCATCCGACAACGTCCCGGGTGTGCGGGGCGTGGGCCCCAAGACTGCGGTCCAGTTAATCACGCGTTTCGGGGCGCTGGAGGACATCCTGGCGGGCGTCGACGAAGTGGCGCAGAAGCGAGCGCGAGAGGCGCTGAAGCGGCATGCGGATAATGCGCGGCTATCGAAGGACCTCGTTACCATACGCACCGACGTGCCGATCGCGCTCGAACTCGAAGATCTGCAGGCAGGTGAGCCGGATCGGGACCGGCTGCGCGAGTTGTTTCTCGAGCTGGAGTTCCACTCGCTGGTGCGGGAGTACGCAGCGGACGAGAGTCCGGCCCCGCCGGTCGAGCAGGCGCCTGGGTACGAGTTGGTCACGGACGTCGGCCGGTTGGCCGGGATCGCTGCCGAGGCACGTCAGGCGGGCAGAGTCGGCCTCGACGTACGGTCGGCGAGCGGTGGCTCGCTGGTGGGGCTGGCGATCGCCGCATCCGAGGGACGCGCCTACTACCTGCCGTTCGGCCACATCGCCACCAGCCGGTCGGGAGAGCTGGAGCTGGGCGACCTGAAGGAAGAGTCATCGCAGAACCTGCCGCCGCTGGCATCAGAGGCGTTGCAGCCCATCACCGAGTTACTGAAGGACGGGACGATCCAGCTGGTCGGTCACGATCTCAAGCGGTGCCGGCTAATACTCGGCGCCGCGGGGATCGAGCCGCGAGGCGCCATGCGCGATGTCATGATCGCCTCTTACTGCCTCGACCCGGGCCGACGTCAGCACGATTTGGAGACGCTGGTCCTGGAGGAGATGGACCGGAAGATCGCGTCGTACGCCGACCTCTGCGGAAAGGGGAAAGCGGAGATCCCCTTCCCCGAGCTCGAGCCGGCGCGCGCCGCCGCCTTCTCCGCCGAGCGCGCCGACCTGGTCCTGCAGATCGACGCACGACTGACGCGGCAGCTCGATGACTTCGGCCTGAGGAAGCTTTTCGAGGAAGTCGAGATGCCGCTGATGCCGGTACTGGCCGACATGGAGCGAGTGGGCGTCGCCATCGACGGCGATTTCTTCGATGAGATGAGCGAGCGGCTGGATGGAGAACTGAAGCTGGTGGAAGAGGAGATCTACAAGCTGGCGGGCCGCGAGCTCAACATCAATTCACCCGTGCAGCTACGCGAGGTTCTGTTCGAGCAGCTGAAGCTGCCGGTAAAGAAGCGAACCAAGACCGGCCCCTCGACGGACGCAGCGGTATTGGAAGAGTTGGCGGCGGAAGGGCACCAGCTACCGCATCTCATAATCGAGTTCCGCGAGTTGGCGAAGCTCAAGTCGACGTACGTGGACGCGCTCCCGGCGCTGGTCGACCCGCGGACGAACCGTATCCACACATCGTTCAACCAGACGGTGACCTCGACCGGGCGCTTATCCAGCTCCGACCCCAACCTTCAGAACATCCCGATTCGCACACCGCTCGGTGCCGAGATCCGCAAGGGCTTCGTCCCAGCCGAAGGTCTCAAGTTCCTAGGAGCCGACTACTCTCAGGTCGAGTTGCGCATCCTGGCGCACCTCGCGGAGGACCCCGCTTTCGTGGAGGCCTTCCGGGAGGGTCGCGATGTGCATCGCGATACGGCGGCGCTCATCTTCGACGTCGGGGAGGACGCGGTGACGCCGGCGATGCGCGCGACCGCGAAGACGGTGAACTTCGCTACGATCTACGGCCAGGGCCCGTTCGCGCTGGGCCGCCAGCTGGGCATAAGCATGGGGGAGGCCCGGGCGTTCATCGAAAACTACTTCGAGCGGTTCCCGGCGATCCGCGAGTATCTCGACCACCAGGTCGAGACGGCCCGGGAACAGGGCTACGTGGAAACGCTGTTCGGACGGCGCCGCTACATCCCCGAGCTCAACTCGAAGAACCCGAACATCCGTGGCTTCGGCGAGCGGGTCGCCACCAACTCACCGATTCAGGGTACGGCCGCCGACCTCATCAAGCTGGCGATGATCAACATCCATAGCGCCCTGGCCGAGCGCGAGAGCGGCGCCCGGATGATCCTGCAGGTCCACGACGAGCTACTCTTCGAAGTGCCTCCAGCCGAGCTGGACGAGGTAGAGGCGCTGGTCCGCTCGGAGATGGAAGGCGCACTCCAACTCGACGTCCCCATCGCGGTCGACGTGGGCGTGGGCTCCAACTGGTACGAGACCAAGGGCGGCTCTTAGAGAGCCGCGCTACTAAGTCGTCTCGGGCACCTCCGGCTGCGGCAAGGTCTCGGCGACCATGGCGATCTTCCAGACGCCGTCACGCTTGCGCAGGACGACCGTCCAGGTACCCTGCGCATCCTCGGTCTCCCCCGCCGTCGTAACGGCGTGCCAGTCCCAGGTGGACGTCACGCAGGCGATGTCGGGGGCCAGGACCATGACGTGGTGATCATCCCCCCAGGCGAACTCAACCGACTCGAACTGCCAATTAGTCCGGACTTCCTCGGCCATCGCCGCGAAGCCCGACACCTCGCCGTTCACAGCGATTGTGAAGTCCTCGCTGTCCTCGAACTGGGCGAGCCAACCCTCGATGTCCACGGCGTTCAGGATCGCCGCCTGGTCCGCGTAGAGTTGCTCGATCTCGCCTTCGATCGCGACGCGCTGCGCGTCGGTGAGGGCGGCCGGCTGGCAGGCCAGCAGCAGGGCGGGTACTGTCAGTGCCGCGAGAGCGCGGATACGCATTGCCCCTCCTTGTAACGGTGTGACTTGAACCTAGCGCCCGTACGCAGGTCGAGCCAGAGCCGGACGAGCGGCTATCAGAGCCAGTCCCAGAAGTCGGGCCGCACCCGCACGACCAGCTCCCAGATTCCGCCCTGCCTCAGCCCGCGGGCCAGCTCGAACCTCAGGATATCGTAGACGAGGCCCAGGCCCGCACCGACGCCGATCAGCGTGCCGTCGGCGGCGCCTGCCGGGCGTCCCAGCCGATTCCAGCCGTCAACCGCCCGAGCGGCTCCGGCACCCTCGATGCCAACCCAGCCGAGGTCGGCGAACAGCGCCACATGGACGAACGCCTGGTAGACCGACCGGCTCAACTCGAGGCCGGCCGCCCCGTACAGGTTGCCGACGAAGCGGTGAAACGAATAACCGCGTACGGTGCCGCGGCCGCCGGCGGCAAAGAGCCGCTGCGCTGGGATGCCTGCGCCCCAGACCGCGCCGCCAGCACCCGAGAGGCGGACGCTCGTTCCCAGAGCGACGTCCGGCCACAGCAGCTCGGCACGCGCCGCCGCCTGCAGGTACTCGAAGTCGCCGGCAATAGACTGGCTGGCCGCCTCTACGCGCACGCCCCAGCTGGCGCCACCTACCGCCTCCACCGCCATGACCGGCTGCTTCTCGAACTCTACGGCGAGGGCGACGTTCTCACCGTCGTCGAGCTTGCGGACCTCGCGGTAGCTGCGATCTACGATGCCGTCCGACGCCAAGGCCGCCGGCTCCCAGTCTTCCCAGCTGATCATTACTCTGCCCCGCGCCGAGCCGAGCGCTCTCCCAAGCGTCAGCCTGCCGCCGCTCGCCCAGTAGGGCTCGCGATAATCCTCGCCATCGATCAAAGCAGCCAGCGTGGAGATGACCCCCGAACTGACCGGCCAGGGCGACGCATCCGCCACGTCTCGGTAGTAGCCGCCCAACTCGATGTCGAAGGACGGAGCGGGCGCAAACCGCACCCACCCTTGCGCCTGACCGCGTTCCGCACCGAGGGCGTAGCCGCCGAGGAGTAACGTGCTACCGGGCGGCACGCTGCGGCTGACCGCGGGCCCAGCGTACAGTCCCTCTGCACGGCGGAACCGGAAGACCGAAGAGATGCCCGGCACCGCCAAGCGCAGGCCTTCGGCTCGCTGCAGATACGATTCGGTGAGGATGCGGCTCGCCTGCTCCCGGATCTCCTCCATCGAGGGCGGTGACGTAGCCACCGTCGGATCGAGCGCGTCGAAGAGGCCTTCCTCGAACTCGAAGGCCTCACGGCTGGCTTGCGGCAGAGCGACTACGGTAGGCCCCCGGAAGAACGTCTCGGCGATACCGGTGTTGAACCGGTAATCGCTGATCTTGAACTCGGCGCGGATGATGCCGCCGGCGGGGAACTTCACGAACTTGACCTCGCGGCGCAGCTCGATCCCCTGGCGGTACGGCAGCCAGTAGCGCCCTTCCCAGAGCGCGTTCTCCAACCGGATGTTGAAGTAGTCGAGGGTCTCGTCGAGGTAGGAAGCGGCCGTGAACGTAAAGTCCATGCGCACGATATCCGCTGTCGCACGATCCAGGAACAGCGAGCCGACTAGCCCGGGCCCGTTCGGCTCGCGGGGCCTCACATCCAACTGGTAGACCCGCAGCTCCCGGTCCGGCAGCACCAGCGTCAAGGAGTCAGCGAGTCGATAGTCGTAGAAGTCCAGCGCGCCAGGCGCCGCCGGATGAACGGCATCCCTAACTTCTGAGCCTTCGCCGAGCCGAATCCGGTCGCCCAGGTTGTCCATGACGACCGTCAGATGATCGAGATGGTAGCGGATGTTGGTGGGCAGGACCTTCTCATCGCGCCGTCCGACGATCAGCTGCCGCGCCCGATCGGGAGCGTGCCAGTACAGATCGAGCGCCAGTTGGTCCGCCTTGATCAGGTGACGCTCAGTGCCGCGGCCCAGATCGTAGAGGAAATAGATATGACCGCGGGCGTGCGCCCGGTAATCGACGAGCTCACCGTCAGCCGCCCAAGCGCTCCGGCGCTCGATGGCACGCCGGACCAGGTCGCGAACGCGTGGCGAGTTCCAATCGTACTCCGACACCGCGCCCGGTGCCGCTTGGCCAAGAGACGGCAGCTGTGGCGCCGGCGCGGCGCCGGCGCTGGATGCGATAGCGGCTGCGAGAGCGATGGCGGCCAGCCCGACGGCCGCCGGTGAGGTCAGCGGATGCTGGCGGCTACTGCCTGATCGTTCAAAGTCCAATCGTAGCTCTCGAACTGCACTCTGTATTCCTCGGTCTCTAGAAACTCGGTCACTCGGTCGATAAGATAACGCGAGACGAAATTCAGGACGCCGTCGATCTTCGTGTCGCGGTAGTAGCCCGACTCGCCGGCGAACTGCTCGAAATCCTCTCCGTGCCAATCGAAAATCTTCGACAGGTAGACCCGCCGCCGCTCGACCTCGAAGCGGTTCTTCCTCGGATCGTTGAGAAACCGGCGGCTCTGTTCATCGAGCTGCTCGTCCAGCCGGTCTCCGCGGTACGCCTCTTCCCGCAGCGGCGGCCCGCTGACGGCGGACCCGACGAGCGCGAAGTGGATGCGTGGCTCGTTGTACTTCGCACCCAGGGCCGCACGCTTGATCTCGTCCAGCGTCATCTCGGCACCGGCAACCCCGTGATGAATACGATCGAAGACGCCGTCGATATGGCGGATCGAGTTCGCCGGTAAGCCGAACCTTCTCGGTGACGTGAGCTTCTTGAAGAAACCGCTGCCTGCGATCGGATAGTTGTCGACAACCGTCTCGAGAACGTAGGCGTTGTAGGCGTTGATCAAATAGGCGATCTGCTCCGCCTCGGGCCAACTGGCGAACTCGTCCGCGTCTACGGCGGCGAGCCGGTCCAAATAGCGGTCGAGGGCAGCGCGTCCATACTTGAGGGCGGTGTAGTCGACTCTGCTGTCCTGCACATAGAGCGCCAGCACCGTGTCGAGGGCCGCGTGATCGAAGGCCTGCGCCCGCGCCGGCTCGCCGCTCCCGCCCAGCGCCGCCAGTGTTAAGACGAGCGATACTGGGTTCGACTTCATCGGCCGTGTCCTAGTTTGCAGGAATCGATCGTCTCTAAGGTTGGGGCCGGCCACGGGTTCCCGCAATCACCACGTCGCCGGGCTCTTCACCGGGTCGGCGCGGTACCGGCGGACCGCTCGCTCACTTCAAGTGCCGAGCGGCGGTGGGAAGGGCTATGTCGCGGCTGCGAAGAAGCTGGGGATCGACTGCCGCACTCTCGAGTCTCAGGGGCCCCTCGATTTGCAGCGAGATGACGAGGTCGTCGAGGCGCGATCTGCTACCGATGGGGAGCGCGGCCTGCAGCCGATAGGCGAAACGCGAGCCGGCCGGCGTGGCGATCAGCAGACCGAGACCGGCGGAGCCACGCAGCCCCGAATTCACACCGAACAGGGCCTTGTTGGCCCACATCTGGCCACCATCGACGAAGGCGGTGAAGCCCAGATCCATTAGCCGGCCGATCGACCCCAGGAAGTACCTATTCTCGAGTCGCACTACCGCGCGGGCACCGCCGGGGTAACGGTGGGCCGCGAAGCCCGCTAAGCCCCAGGGGCCGCCGAGAGTGAGCTGGAAGGGAATCGTCGTTTCCCAGCCGGCGCTCCAGCGCCCCTCGAGGGTGACCGTCCGCCCAGGTCCCAATAGCCACAGATTGGTCCATTGCAGCGCGCCGAAGATGTCACGCCACCTGCGCTCACTATAATCGCGCCGCGCCTCCACGTTGGCGCGCAACAGAGAAAACCAGTTGCCCCTCACTCGCGCGCCACCATAGAGGTCGAGGCCCGCCAACACGTGATCGTCGCGGGAGCCGAACGCACTGCTTGCCAACCCGAGTACCAGGTCGGCTGTCGCTCCGATCGCGATATCCTCCGTCGCCCGCAGCGTGCTCGCGCCGCGCCTGCGGATGAAATCGAGGCCGCGGATCCCCACCACCAGGTTCAGCCGTATATCCTCACGCGGACGCAACGCCAGATCGGCAAGCGCCGCAATAGCCTCCTCGGAGAGCGCGAAGTGTGCAGCGGTAGCGGAGTCTCGGGGGAACGCATCACCGTAGCTCAGTCGCTCGTAGGAAACCGTGAGGCCGTACGACCCGAGCTTCGTTGCGCGGCCACGCGGCGCCGCGACCACGCGCAACGCACCACCGACCTGGGTCGCCACCTGAGTCATAGGTAGAGCCAGCTCGTAGCGGTCCTTCGAGTCCCCCACGTAGTATCCGAACCAGCGTTCCCCGTACAGAGCATCCTGAAACACCGCCCAGCGCCCCACCAGGCCAACGAACGGATAGCCCAGCGTCTCACGCAACACCCAGCCTGGTTCGGTACGGATTGCCAAGAGCCCGGCATTCCAGCGGCTGCCCAGGAACTGTGGGTTGAAATAGCTGCCACCGACGTCCGCGCGACCGGGCCGGCTGACGTACAAGAACTCGATCGCGTTACCGGTACCGGCGACGTTCCACTCGGTGACACTTATACCGGCGACCGCCGGGCCACTGCCCAGCTCGAGACGCGGAACGATGCGCAGCGACCACTCGTCCTGGGTCGTGACCTCTACGTCGTAGTCACCGTTCGACCGGCGTGTCGCCTCCACCTCAGCAGAACGGACAAACACGAACCCGCGCAGTAGACGCTCGCTCTCCGTTATGCGGAGCCGCTCGAAGCAGGCACCCTCGCTGAACAGCAACTCGCGGCGGATGACACTCTCCCGCGTATCGACGTGAAGCCAATTCGCCGCTTCGTAGAACTTCGACATCACACCGTTGTCGCTATCCCCGAAAACGCTGCGACTTTCTATCCCGACACTGGCGATCCGGCCCGCCTCGCACACGCCACCCTCCTGCGCCCACACGTCGGCCGCGAGGGCCAGTAGCGCGACGATCACGGCGCCTACGGTCGGTAGTCGGTGTGTCGTAACCAGTGGCCGTGTTCGGTGTTGGGTGGTTCGGTGTGCGGTATGCCGGATGCCGTGTGCGGTAGCTGCGAACATCGAACCTCAAGCTTTACCGCACACCGCACACTGCATACCGACTACCGGTCTGGCTCAATCGCTCGAGCCAAACAGATCTTCTTGGCCGGGTTGGTCGGTCTCGTACGTCATCAGTGCGCGGAAGCGATCCTCCCAGCGGCCCAAGTCCAGGCCGCCCTCGTGGAGTAGCATCCGCCGCAGGACGGGGGATAGTGCGGACAGATCTTCAACTAGATCGGCAACCGCCGAGCGCAACTCCCCGGCCCTGAACTCCTCTTCGCTGCCACCGGCCATCTCACGCCGAATCGACTCCTCCGACCGCGATGCCACGATCGGTTCATCGAGCGTCGTCACATGAACGTAGGTGCGACGGCCTGGGCCACGCTCGTCTTCGATGGGGACGAGACCAACGATCTGATCCGACCGCCAGTATTTCCCATACCCCAGATAGACCAGCCGGTTCGCCTTGATCTCCACGCTCGCCTCCAGTTTCCACTCGGTTCCCAGCAACTCGTAATCTTAGTGGCCGGTAGCCGGTGTGTCAGTAGCCCGACTTACCGACCACCGGCCCAGCGGCTATTGGTTGCCAGCCCCAGGGGTTGACATATAGATATATTCATATATCTTGCTCCCCTAACACAGGAGCGCCCTATGACGATCAGATCCCAAAAGCTCAGTGTTGAGGCCGTTCGACAGGCTGCCACCATGCTCAAGTGCATCGGCCACCCGATTCGTCTGCAGATCATCGAGCTGCTGGACAGGACGGGCGAGCAGAACGTAACGGCGATATACGAGGAACTGGAGATCGAGCAGGCGGTGGCCTCTCAGCACCTTAACCTCATGCGCGACAAAGGGATACTCGCCAGCCGCCGGGAGGGTGTGAACGTCTACTACAGCATCGACGATCCCCGGGTTACCCAGGTGATCGACTGCATACACGATCATTGCGATGTGTAGGGGCCGTCTAATGACTACGCTAACGAGAATAGCTCTGGCCGCGACGCTAACCGTCCTATCGAGCGGGGCCGGCCTGGCCCAGACGCCGCGCGCTGGCGTCTCGGACCCCGTCTTCCGCCAGCTCTCGCTGGAGGAGGCGCTGGAGGAGGCGCTGACCGGCAACCCGGAGCTGAGGGTGGCGGGGGCGCGCCGCGATCTGGCCAGCAGCGCGGGCAGAAGCGCGGCGGCGCCGTTGTGGCCGAGGCTGGACGCCGGCGCCGGGTACACTCGCTCGGTGGATCCGGTTTTCGCCTTCGGGACGAAGCTTCGTCAGGGGCGATTCACTGAGGGAGACCTGGACCTGGAAGCGCTGAACAAGCCGGACGCGATCGGCGACTGGTCGGCGTTCCTCTCCCTGAGCTGGAGCCTTCTCGACCCGACGGTTTGGGCGAGCCGCTCGTCGGCGCGGAGCGAGGCTGAAGCCGCGGCCTGGTCGGCGGTTCGGGTGCGGGATGCGACGGTGCTGATGGCGCACCTGCTTTTCTACCGCGCCTTGGCGGCGGGGGCGCGCCAGGAGTCGGCGCGCTCGGCGGTCGAGGCGGCCCAAGCCACGCTCGATCTCTTCCGTAGGCGGAACGAGCGGGGGCTCTTGACCGACGCGGACCTATTCCAGGCGGAAGCCGAGCTGGCGGCGGCGCTAGCGCAGCAGGCGGAAGCGGAGCAGGTCAGGCTCGATGCACTGCAGGACCTGGGGGGCCACCTGGGCTGGAGCCCGGACACGTTGCCGTTGCCGACGGGGTCGTTGCCGCCGCCGACGCCGCCAGGGGAAAAGAGCTTCGACCCGGAGCGGCGTGCCGACGTGATGGCCAGGGCGGCGGCGGTTGAAGCTGCGGACGCGGCGAAGACCCGGGCGAGGCTGGCCTACCTGCCGGCGTTGGATTTGTTCGGCCGGTTCACTACCCACGCCCAGGACCCTTTCTCGGCCGACGGTGACAACTGGACGTTGGGCGTGGCCCTAAGGTGGAACCTGTTTTCCGGTTTCGGCCGGTCGGCCGGCGCCGAGCAAGCCAGGCTTCAGGGCGAGATCGCGCGCACGGAGTATCAGAGCGCACTACGTGATGCGCGGAGCGAGTTGGCCGAAGCGCGGCGAGCGGTCCGCAGCGCGCGACAAGGGCACGAGGCGACGCGCGCAGCCGAGGAAGCCGCGGAGCGGGGGAGGGAACTGATGCGGCGGCGCTTCGAGGAAGGATTGGCGACGGCGGCGGATTTACTGGGTGCGGAAGCGCGGGCGACGCAGATGCGAGAACGCGCGATCAACGCACTGGCTAACTATCACATGGCGGTCGCGCAACTGGAGTTTGTCCGATCGCAAACCAAGTCCGAGGATCAGTGATGAAGTGGATCAGTGGATGGATCGGTCTCGCGTTAGTCGTCGGCGTCGCGGCCTGTGGCGGCGAGCCGGGTGAGTTGCCTCCCAGCTCGGAGCCGGTGGACGTGTCGGCGTCCAGATCGGTGGCATCGTATGGCCTAGTCACGGCACCGGGAACGGTAGTCGCCGAGGAGGAAGCCGAACTGGCGACGCGGATGAGTGGACGGATCCGTAGAGTGCACGTAGACATCGGCACCACGGTCTCGGCGGGCGATCCGCTGGTCAGCCTGGAGAGCGACGAGATCGACGCCCGGATTCGCAGCGCCGAGGCGGCGGCGGAACTGGCGCGCCAGTGGCACGAGCGGATCTCGGCGCTGGCCGCCGACGGCGCGGCAACGGCCCAGGAGCTCGACGACGCGGAGGCACGTCTCGATATGGCGGAGGCGGGCCTGCACGATGCCCGCGCCCAGCGGGAATACGTCATTCTGAGAGCGCCGTTCTCCGGCGTGATCACGGCCCGGCGCGCCGACGCCGGCGACCTGGCGGTCCCGGGGGTCCCAATCCTCGAGATGATCGGCTCGGGCGGACGCAAGATCGAGGCGGATCTGCCGGCCGAGCTGGCAGGCCAGCTCGCGGTCGGCGACCCTGTCGACATCTACTGGCCCGAAACGTCCAAGCGCTTCGCCGCACAGGTGACGCGCGCGGTGCCTGCCGTCGAGCGGGCGAGTCGCCGCTTTCGCATCGAGGGGCGTTTCATCGTCGACCCGACAGGGCTACCGGCCATCCCACCCGGCAGCTTCGTGCGGCTCGAGTTCGGCGAGCGGGCCTCGACGACGCGGTGGATCCCCGCCGATGCCGTCGTGAGTCGCGGACAACTGACCGGCGTCTTCGTGGTAGAAGGCGACGAACTGCGCCTGCGGTGGATTCGCGTCGGCCGACGATTGGGCGCCTCGGTCGAGATGCTGGCCGGCCCCAGTGCCGAGGCGCTTTTGGTTCGCGAACCCGCCACGACGTTCGTCGACGGGCAGCCGGTCGGTAGCGTGCAGAGCGCAAGCTGGACGCCACCCTTCGCCGATTTGCGGACCGCCAGGACGGAGGGTCTCCGATGAAGAGTGGATTTGCCGGAAAGCTGGCCGAAGCCTTTATCGACTCGAAACTCACGCCTCTCCTGCTGGCCGGCGCTTTGACCCTCGGGTTGTACACGGTCATGACGCTGCCCAGCGAGGAGGAGCCGCAGATCATCGTGCCGCTCGCCGATATCTACCTGCCACTGCCGGGCGCCTCGCCGGAGGAGATCGAGAACCGACTTCTGATCCCGATGGAGAACGTGCTATCGGGCATCCAGGGCGTCGAGTACGTCTACAGCCACGCCGAATTCGGAATCGGACTGGTAACCGTGCGATACGAAGTCGGCCGCGACATGGAGGAGAGCCTGGTCCGGCTGTACACCACTATGATGAAGTACGCGGATCGCATGCCGCCCGGATTCAACATGCCGCTGGTCAAGACCGTAACGATCGACGACGTCCCGTTCTTCACCATGACGTTGAGCGGCGGCGGCTACGATCACACGGCGCTGCGCTCCGTCGCCGATGAGCTCAGGGTCGCTCTCGAGGCCGTGCCCGAGGTGCGCGACGTTTCGGTGATCGGCGGTTACGCGCGCGAGATCCGGGTAGAGCTCTCCCCCGAGCGGATGGCCGCCTACGGTGTCGATCCCAACATCATCGCGGAGCGCTTGCGCCTGGCCAACCTGAACGTCGACGCCGGCCAGTATACTCAGGGCAATGAGGTGGTCCGGGTCACGGCGGGCCCCTTCCTGCACTCCGCCCGGGACGTCGAGTCGGTGGTGATCGACGTTCGCGACGGCGCACTGGTGCAGGTGTCGGATGTGGCCGAGGTCGTCGACGGGCCCGAAGAGATCAGCACCTATACCTTCCACGGCATCCCGGGCTCGCCGCTCGAGCCGATGGTCACGATCGCCGTATCCAAGCGACCCGGCGCCGACGCCACCGAACTGGGACACGCGCTCGAGTCGAAGACCGAGGCACTCCACGGCCGCATCGTACCCGCCGACGTCCAGATCCACACGACGCGCAACTACGGCGAGACGGCGCGTGAGAAGGTGACGACCCTCAAAGAGCACCTGTTGTTGGCTATCCTCGCCGTCGGTCTCGTCGTCGCCCTGGCGATGGGCTGGCGCAGCGCCGTGATCGTGATGATCTCGGTGCCGATCACTTTCGCGCTCACTCTCTTCGTCTATCAGTTCTTCGGCTACACGCTGAACCGGGTGACGCTGTTCGCGCTGATCTTCGTGACCGGGATCGTGATCGATGACTCGATCATCGTGGCGGAGAACATGGAACGGCACTTCGCGATGCGCGACCGGCCGCTCCGTGCTGCCGCGCGGGCGGCCGTAGACGAGGTCGGCAACCCGACGATCCTGGCAACACTCACGGTCATCGCGGCGGTGCTCCCGATGCTCTTCGTCTCGGGTCTGATGGGCCCCTACATGAGCCCGATGCCGATCGGCGCAACCGTCGCCATGCTCTTCTCTCTCGGCGTGGCGTTGATCGGGACGCCCTGGCTGGCGTATCGCCTGCTGGGCGGCGCGCACGGCGGCAAGGAGAAGCCGGCCTACGTACTGGAGAGGACTCGGATCTACCGGGTCTATCACAGGGTGATGGACCCACTGCTGCGCCGGCAAATCTATATGTGGGCGATGCTCGGCACGGTGACGGTCCTGCTCATCGGGGCGACCGCGATGTTCTTCACACGCGGTGTAGCGGCGAAAATGCTGCCCTTCGATGACAAGGACGAGATGCAGATCATCGTCGATATGCCCGAGCGCACGCCGCTCGAGACGACGGTGGCGCTGGCCGAGGACATGATTCGGGGCTTGGCCGACGTGTCGGAGATTTCCGACGTTCAGCTCTACGCCGGCACCGCCGCGCCGTTCAACTTCAACGGGATGATCCGACACTACTACTTGAGACGCGGCACCAACGTCGCCGACATCCAGGTCAACCTCGTCCACAAGTCGGAGCGCGGTGACCAGAGCCACGACATCGCCAAGCGCATCCGGCCCATCGTCGAGGATATAGCAGTACACTCGGGAACCAGCGCCCGGGTCAAGGTCGTTGA
>CAYFSW010000130.1:0-18853 GCA_964345885.1 uncultured Gemmatimonadota bacterium
GGCTTTCTTCTTCGCTGCAGCACCGGGACCCCGTCCGCGACCACCCGCGCTTCCAGGCCCTGCTGGAGAAGTACGAGTAGTCGGACTGTAGCTGGAAAGTGGTGTAGGATTAGGAGTACGGCACACAACCGCACCTCCGAAGAGCACCCTGAAGTGTGGACCCTGGTGTGGACCTACCTGACCCACACTCGGCGCGCTTACGAAGAGAAACGCGCTCCAGATTAGGCTCTGGAGCGCGTCTTGTTCGGTGTGAGTGCGCGGTGCGCGCCAGTCTGAAGAATTAAGAGTCCGTTGCTCTGCCAGTTGAGCTACCGGCCTGGATCTCCATAAGGCATGGCAAAGCTACGCGTCCGGCCGCGAGCGTCAATCCCTGAGGAGCTGGAGGACGTGGGCGGGCGGCCGCGGGAAGAGATTGGGGTTGAGCGCCCAGGCGAGGCTCTCGAATCCGTCGACCAGGCGCGGTCCGGCGCGGGTGAAGCACCGGCCATCGCCGACGAACACGAGGCCGCGGCGCGCCGCCTTGAGCTCGCGCCAGCCCGGTCGGTCGGTGAGGAGGCGGATCTCCTCACGCGCGCGCTCGATGCCCATGTCTTCGCAGGCGACGACGATGAGGTCGGGGTTCTTCTTCCTGATGCTCTCCCAATCGACCGGTATCGGTGCCAGGCCCGCAGTGTTCAGAACGTCGCGGCCACCGGCGAGCTCAATCAACTGGGGCACCCAGTGACCGCCAGCTATCGGCGGATCCATCCATTGGAGGAACGCGACGTTCTGGCGGCGGGCGCCGCGCAGGTTGCCTTCGACGGCCTCGATCCGGCGATCCATCTCGTTGACCAGCTCGCGTGCCTCCTCCAAATGACGCAGGGCGAAACCGACGCGCGCGTGGTCGTCGAACACATCGTCGAGATGACGGGGGTTGAGGATCAGCAGAATGGGACGGGGATTGAGACCCTCGGCAACGGCTCGTATGCCGGGCAGCGAGACGAGAGAGATATCGGCGGGCCCCTGTGTGATCAGCACCTTCGCCTGCATCCCCCAGAGCGCCGTTTCGTCGAGGCGGTAGATGCTACCGAACTTCTTCATCGCCTCGATCTTTTGGTCATGGATCTCGCGGCTTGACAGCTCGCTCGCGTCGAAGCGCGGCTTCGTTACCGAGGTGCGTTGGCCCGCCTCCACTGGATAGTCGCAGGCGTGGGACACACCGACGATATCGTCGCCCGCGCCGATGGCAAACGCTATCTCGGTGGCCGTGGGGAACAGGCTGACGGTTCGCCGCAAGTGGGACCTAGACGTCGGGGAGCGAGCGCCGATCGCGGCCGCCGGTCTCCAGTTCGCGGCGGAAGCGCTCGGCCTCGATCAATCGGTTGACCTGGCGGTCGAGATCGTGGACCACGTCCTCGAGCTGGGCCATGCGCCCCTCGATCTCTTCCTTTTCCGTTCTGATGCCCCTGAGCTTGGCGTACTCGCGGATCAAGGGCCGCACCACGAGGTGCGTGGCGAGCGCCAGGCTGGGGATACCGAGAACGAAGACGATGGCAAGGATGTCCTCCACTCACTCCTCCACCTAGAAGGGTGCCGGAACCGAAAAATAGGCCTGTCGCCTCGCGGTCGGTAGCCCCGACCGGTCCCGGGGGTCCCTGCCTGAAACGCAACCTTTCGCGCCATCGTAATGTCCAATCAGGTGATAGCCTCACAGCCAATCACAGCACAAAGAAGGGGAAAGAGAGATGTACTCGAGGCCTTACCTGCTGCCGCTGCTCCTCGTAGGGCTGGCTTGCGCGTCCTCGGCCGCCGGCCCCCCCACCCTCGCCCCCGCCCTCCAGGAGGCCCGGGTGGTACAGGACGACGATTGGTGCCGCGAGAGCGGCTACGACCGGGACCGGGACCACTACTGCGAGGTCCGCGAGTTCACGCTCAGCGCCGACCGCGACGTGATCGCCGTAGACGCCAGCCCGAACGGCGGAATCAAGGTCGAGGGCTGGGAACGGAACGAGCTCCTGGTGCGTGCCAAGGTGCAAGCCCAGAGCCGTGACGAGGGCGGTGCCCGGGAGATCGCCAACGAGGTCGATGTGACAATGGGGCGAACCATCGAGTCGGACGGCCCGCGCACCGGCCGTGGCGAAAGCTGGTCGGTGAGCTACCGAATCTACGTGCCCTACGACTCGAACCTGGACCTCGAGAGCGTGAACGGCGGAATCACGATCAACGATGTATCGGGCGAGATGCGCTTCCGCACGACCAACGGCGGGGTCCACCTGAGCGGCTTGAAGGGTGACGTCGACGGCCGCACGACGAACGGCGGTCTGAACATCGAGCTGTCGGGCAGCGAGTGGGAAGGCGCCGGCCTCGACGTCCAGACTACGAACGGCGGGGTGAAGCTCTACATGCCGGACGATTACAACTGCCGGCTGGAGACGGGCACCGTGAACGGGTCGTTCCGCGTCGACTTCCCGATCATGGTGCAGGGCCGCATCGCTCGCCGGATAGAGGCGACGCTGGGGGACGGCGGCAAGACGATCCGCGTCACGACGACGAACGGAAGCGTCACGGTCGCTAAACGGTAGGACGGTGGGCGGTAGGACGGTCGCCGGTGGCCGGTAATTGTGAACTGGACAGTTCAGATTTACCGACCACCGGCCACCGTTCAAAGGTCATCATCATCCCGCAGCAACGCCGCTGCGTTCCCGGCGATCTCGGCCGGCGTGAGCGCCGACTTGTATACGGCGTAGTAAAAGACGGTCCCCTGCATCGCCTTCGAGCTTTTGCGCCGGGTACGGTTCATCATCTGCAGCTCGAGATCCCGCACGTCGAAATCGAGCCCGTCGCCGAGAGCCGGCCAGCGCCCATTCGACAGCCTGCCCGACCCCTGATCGACGCCGTCCACATAGAGGCGAACCCGACGCTCGGGGACGGGGTCGTCGGAGTCGTACACGACATGGAAGACGCGGCGCACGTCGTCATCGAGCTCGAGGGGCCAGCGGACATCGATTCTCGACCGGGTGCCCGTGCGTAACTGCATCGAAGGGTGACCGTTGGAGCCAGTCTGGAACATGGCGACGCGGCGCGCGCGCCGGTCGCCCGACTGGAAGCCGGCGATACGCTGCACGTGGGGCGGCTCGACCCAGGAGGCAACGATCACGAAAGTCGCCTTCGTCGCATCGTGGAGCGCCACCTGGTACTTCGAGTCCGAGACGTCACCGGCCACCAAGCCGCGGTGGCGGAAGCTCGTCGAGCGGAGTCCACGATGACCGTCCTTTACGGTCCATTCCAGCGCCGGGCCATAGCTTATCGTCAGGTCGACGGGGTCGGCGCGGTCGTCGAGCACGGCGGCCGGCGTGCGGCCGCTCTCCGCCTCGCGGAACCAATAGCGGCCGAGCAGGTGCTGCAGGACAGCCGGCTCGGCGGTGAGGCCGGAGATCCGCTCGACCGCGGGGCCGAACGGCCCAATCCGGGTCAGCACGCCGGTGGCGGGATCGATGATCGCCAGCTCGTTCTCCCAGCCGGTGGAGGCGTAGAGCGTTCCGTCGGGGGCAAACGCTATGTCCGAGATCACCACCTCGACCTCCGGCTTACCGGCGGCGTCGGTCAGGTAGACGGTGGACGTGATGTCGCCGGTCTGCGGGTCGATCGTGTTTATCTGGCCGGTCTCGAGGCTGCCGCCGCGGGAGATCCACACGGTGCCGCTCGCGTCGACGGCCATTCCCGCGATGTGGGCACGGCGCCCCCTCCAGTCACCGAAGCCGACCGGGGTCGGGTAATACTCGAGGACCGTGGCGGTCTTCCTGTCCACCCTCATGATCTTTCCCTGCGGAACCCCGCCGAACCAACCGCCGACGTACAGCGTCCCATCCGCCGCGAAGGCGAGCGCATCGACGCCGCCGGGGCAGTTGGGACCCAGCGCGAAGTCGAGTCCCGCGCCCTGCAAAGTCCCCACCACACTCCCCGCGCCCGTCGCCGGATCGATGGTGATGAGTATCGCACCGTAACAGGCTCCGCCCTTGATGCCATAGAGTCGCCCGCTGAACGGGTCGAAGTCGAGGGCGCTGATCCGCTCACTCCCCACGGTCAGTCCGCTGGACCCTATCAAGCTCGCCGTACCATCCACGTGGTCGATTCGAAACAGGCTGGCCGGATTGACGGTCCAGAACGAGGATGAACCGTAGAGGATGGTGCGCGCCTCACTCATAGAGCCGGGCGGGGGCGCGGGATAGAGCACGCCGGTCTCGGCGACGACGCGCCGAACCACCTGGCTGCTCCAGCGAACCGTGCCCTGGTCTTCCAACTGCAACGGATCGTCGGGCGAGCAGTCGGAGCGATTGTAGAGTGCCCCGTCGAGGAAGACCGCGCCGTAGACGTCGCTGTCGTCCTGGATCTCGATGCAGCCCCTGCCGAGGATGATCCCGGCCAATACTAGCCCGTCGCCCTCGAGCTCGAACTCGCCGCCGACGCCGGCGGCGTCGAAGTCCATGATGAAGAGGCCCTGGATGTAACCGTCACCTTCGATCTCGAGCTCACCGCGCACCAGCACGATCGGGAAATGATCGTAGCACGGGTCGCCGGGATCGTTCGAGCCGAAGTTGAGCGGGTGGCTCGTGTCGCAGCTACCGTCGGCTCTCTTGTGCGGACCGTAACGGTTCCGCTGGTTCGCCCTGCCCGGCCTCAGCGTCAGCTCGTCCCCGAACTCACCGATCGTCTGCGTCGCCCGCACCGTGACTTCGTTCCAGGTGAGCGGACCGAAGTGCTGGAAGGTTAGGTCGTCGATCGTCCCGTCCTCCACGACGGGCGGCCGGCCCAAGACCACGGCGTCATCCTCAACCTCCAACTGCGAGCGGTCTTGAATAACGATCCCCGGCCGGTCCAGATCGACGCAAGCGTCGCACTCCCAGCCCGGCGGCAGCGCGTCGTTCCCGTCTACCAGCGCCCGGTCCTCCAGCGACGTCCCCCCGCGCACCGTGACCGCCGCCCGGATAGCATCAAGCACGCCGCCCGCATCACCTACCGCGTCAGCACGGGGGCGCAGGTCGCCGGGAGCCGTCGGCACCCCCGGCTCGTGACACGCCAGTGCCAGTAGCAGCGGGATCACGGCGAGCTTCTTCGCGCTGGTCATCGCGTATCCTCCCGGTTGGTTACGGTACGGGAGTCTGCCGAGAGGGCGTTCCTGGCGGGAACGATCGGAGCACCGTCAGCCGTTCGTTAGCAAATCGGCCGCCCAGCGACGGTCGTCGACGTTAGTGAGTCTGGCGAGAATGGTGATAAGCTAGGGGGCGAGTTGAGCGGCGCAAGCTCGCCGCGGCGCCTGGAACCGCGCGCCGCCTTGCGATCCAAGCCACATCCCCCTATCCATGGCGCTGGCACTCGACCACAGTACCCGGTAGCCAGTATGGAACTGGACACCACACTCAACTTGATCACGACGGTCACCGTCATCGCCGGCGTGACCTTCGCCGTCTTCGAGGTGCTGCACATGAGCGCGCGGCGGCGCCAGAACGCGGCGTTCGCCCTCGTCCAGTCGTACCAGACCCCAGAGTTCGCCAAGGCGATCGTCAAGGTCCCGACCATCCCGGACGGGCTTTCGCGCCGCCAGCTGGAGGAATACCTCAAGGATGACATCGACTCCATCTACCTGATGATGACTACCTGGGAGAGCCTGGGCATCTTGGTCTTCCGGCGCGAGATCGACATCGAGCTGGTCGAGGACTTCTTCAGCGGTCCGATCACCGTTTCCTGGCGAAAGTTCCGGCCCATGATCGAAGCGATGCGTACCAAGCTCGACCGTGAGACATACTTCGAGTGGTTCCAGTGGCTGGCGGAGCGGATCGACGAGCGCGAATCCTTGCGCCCCGCCATACCCGCACAGATCGAACACCGCGCGTGGAAGTCGTGATTCGCCTTCTCATCACGAAGAGTGGGAACGTGAATCGAACCGCCTACCTGATCCTTCTTCTCGTCTGTGCGCCGGTGACGGCGTGCGGGCCGCGAGCGTTCCCCGAGACGTCGCCACTCCCGGAGGCGCCGGGCGCCGAGGCCGTGGTGTACCTGATCGGAGACGCCGGACTCGCGACGACGACGACGCCGGTCATCGTCCAACTGAAGCGAGAAGTCGCCGATCGTGCACAGGACGCCGAGGTCGCCGTCGCCTTCCTGGGCGACAACATCTACGAGAAAGGACTCCACGAGCCGGCGCACCCCGACCACGCGAAGGAGGTTGCGTATCTAGAGGCCCAGATCGACGTGCTGAGAGGCGTCGACGCGAAGGGGATCTTCCTACCAGGTAACCACGATTGGGGTTACGACGGCGAGCGCGGGTTGGCGCAGATCCGTCGCCAGGCCGCCCATGTCGCCGACGCCGCACGGCAGGGAGTCGATGTCGCCTTCTTGCCCGCCGCCGGCTGCCCGGGGCCCACCGTCCTCCCCCTCGGTATGACGGCGCTGCTCGTCTTTGTCGAGAGTGACCTCTGGCTGCGCGACCACGACTGGGCGGAGAGCAGCAGTTGCGAAAACACTTCGCTCGAGCAGTCGTTGAACTCGTTACGCAGTATTCTCCAGCGGAACGCCGACGGTGATCGCCGGCACGTCTTGGTCTTGGCCCACCATCCGCTCAAGACGTACGGCTCTCACGGCGGCTACTTCGGCCTCAAAGACCAATTCTTCCCACTGACCAACCTCTGGGGACCACTCTACATCCCGATCCCCTTCGTGTACCCCATCTGGCGGAACTCGGGGACCACCAGCCAGGACATGTCGCACGGCCGCTACCAGCGGATGGGTGAACAGTTCGCGGCGGTGTTCTCGGAGTTTCCCGGCCAACCCCTCGTGCACGCTGGTGGCCACGACCACAACCTACAGGTCTTCGACGGTAGTGAGTACGGTGCCGCTTACATCCTAGTGAGCGGCGCGGGGAGCAAGCAGACGGACGTCGGCTGGGACGACGCGCTGTTCGCCGTGGGCCGGCAGAACCGCGAGCTAGGTTATATGCGACTCGAATTCTTCAGGGATGGGAGCGTCTTGCTGAGCGTGGTCACTGACGGAACCGCGTCGTGCGACGATCGCGCCAGCTGTCCCGGCGAGCCACAAGTGCGCTACTGGCGCTGGCTCGCCGGTCAATGAAAGGAGCGTGACTGCGACCCCCGCGGCTTACCGGGAACCGGTGCGCTCCAGCTCATCGTCGATCATGCCGGCGATCACCGAGTACGGCGCGTTGCCGCGCGGGACGGGCACCCCGTTCACGTAGATGGCCGGCGTACCCTGCACGCCCACCCGGTTCCCCTCCTGTACATCCTGCCGAACCTGCTCGGCATAGTGGGCCGAGTCGAGGCAGGCATCGAAGCGCGCCCGGTCGAGTCCCAGGCGACCGGCCTTCTCCTTCAGCGACTCGACTTCCAGCCGGTCCTGCTCGGCGAACATCAGGTCATGCATCTCCCAGAAGCGACCCTGCTCGTGAGCGCAGAGCGAGGCGAGCGCCGCGCCATAGGCGTTCGGGTGGTTGTTGAGCGGAAACTGCCGGAAGACGACGCGCAGCCGATCGCCGTACTCCTCTTTCAGCCGCTGCAGCGTCGGGAAGAACCTGCCGCAGTAGGGGCACTCGAAGTCGGAGAACTCCGTCAGCGTGACCGGCGCGTTCGCCGGGCCCTGAGCCGGTGCACCGACGTTGCGCAGCTCCACACGGAACGGCTCCAGGAGAAAGACCACTTCCCTGTCTTGGCGCAGCCGCTGGGCCAACTGGCTCACCAGCTGCTGGCGACGCGTGCCATCCAGGTAGTCGGCGATCTGCGGCCGCAGCTCGTCCAGGCCCCGCCCGCCTAGCGAGGCCTCGTTCCGGTTGTACCACTCGGTGATCTCTTCATCCGTGACCGGCTCGATACCTCCGGTCTCGGCTTCGACTAGCTCCTCGGTGGAGATCCCCCGTGCCTCGGCCTCCTCATCGAGCAGGCGATCGCGGACGACCCGGTCGAGCGCCGCCTCGACCAGCTGGTAGCGTTGGAGACGAAAATCGTGTTCCAGCTGACCGAGTTCGGTCCCCGCCAACTCCTCCACATCCGCCATGGTCACCGGATCACCGTCGATGGTCGCCAGGACCTCGGGCCGTTCCGCCCCGGCACAGCCGGCGAGCCACAGCGTCCACACGGCGAACGAAAGCCTCCCGCGCCCGGAAATCACAACATTTGACTGCTCTCTTTTCGACATCATGCCCCGCATCTGGTGTGAATCGCCCGCGCCCCGACCGGTACTCCTGCGCGATCCGGTACGCCCGGAGCGAGGAAAGGTCCCAAGATGGTCCGAATCCCCGGGAAAGGCAACCAAACCGGCCCTCGCCCCGTGACGACGATTCGCGACGGCTCGAGCCCGGAACTCAGCGGCAGGCGAAGGGGTACCGAAAGCCCCCGCTCTTGAAATCTCCCCCGATCCGTGTATTAAACGAACGGGGCGCAGCTAGCGCGCCCTGCACGCCACTGCACCGCCACCCAGGAGCAAGCCATTCTCAGGAAGGTAGGCATCTACGTCTGGCCGGAGGTACTGCTGCTGCTCGCAGCGGTGGCGCTATTGTCGTGGCCGGGCGCCCGGGTGTGGCTCAACGACTTCGCCCCGGCCTACCCGGCGGTCTTCGTGGTCGGTGCCCTGCAGTGCTGGCGCTTCCAGCGCACCCGGCTGCTGTTCGCGATGATCGCTCTGGTCATGGCTGACCGCGTGCTCCTCCACTTCGCCGCGGGCATCGACGCGGCGATTCCACCGGGCAGCGTCGTGCTCAGCGCCGTGGCGCTGCTGCTGCCGCTCAATCTGATCGGCTTCGCCGTGGTGCCCGAGCGGGGTGCATTTACCCTGACTGGCCTGGTCCAGTGGACGGCGATCTTCGTCCAGCCGGCACTGGTGATCCAGCTCGTCCGCTCGGGAGAGACGTTGCCGGGCTTGCTCAGCGCCACGCTGGTGGACCCCAGCTACTTCGCCTTCCTCAGGATACCGCAGCTGGCGATGCTCTTTTTCATCATCGCCTTCGTCGTACTGGTCTCACAACTCATCTGGGAGCCGAGCGAGGAGCGCAAAGCGCTGGTCTGGGCTCTGATCGCCGCCTTCCTAGCGGTCAACACGGGCGAGGGCGGCCTCGGTTCGACGAGCTACTTCGCCGCCGCCGGCCTGATACTCGTCCTGGCGGTGATCGATGTGTCCTTCAGGCTAGCCTATCAGGACGCGCTCACAGCGCTCCCGACGCGTCGGGGATTCAACGAGATGCTCGCCCAGATGGTGGGACACTACACGGTGGCCATGGTCGACGTCGACCACTTCAAGCAGTTCAACGATCGCCACGGACACGAGGTCGGCGACCAAGTGCTGAAGATGGTGGCGGCCGAGATGATGAAGGTCGGCGGTGGCGGACGACCGTTCCGCTACGGCGGCGAGGAGTTCGCCATCATCTTCGACGGCAAGCGCGTCGAGGACGTGCAGCCGCACATCGAGAAGCTGCGCGCGACCATCGCCGGAAGGGTTTTCACCATCCGCGGCGCGTTCCGGCCCCGCAAGAAGCCCGACCAACCGAAAGAACCCAAAAAGCCCCGCAAGACCCTCAAGATCACGGTCAGTATCGGCGCCGCCGACAGCACCGACCCGAAGGAGTCGGCGGAAGACGTCGTCAAGGCCGCCGACCAGTGCCTCTACCGGGCCAAGGAGACTGGGCGCAACAAGGTGTGGGTGCGGGCGCGCCCGCGGATTTAGGTCGTCAGTTCTGCGAGCTTTGCCCGCGCCCGCTGCGCCGGCTTGAAGGCCGGGTCAGCTTCGCTCCAGACGTCTAGAGCCGTGCGCAGGTGTTCGATCGCAGACTCCGTTTCCCCCAGCTCCGCCCGCACTAGCGCCATCTCGTAGTGGGCCGTCGCGCTGTACGGGCTGACGCTCAGGGTCTTCCCAAGCTGGGCCTGCGCCTCCTCCAGATCGCCCATCTTCCGATAGCAGCGGCCGATCTCCTCGTGGATCGACTCATCGGAGGGATCGAGCGCGAGGTCCTGCTCGTAGGCCTGAATTGCTTCCCCGTACTCGCCGCGCATCTCGTGGATCCTGCCCCGGGCATAGTGGACGACCGGCATTAAGGCGTTGAGCGAGAAGGCCTGGATGAACGACTCCACGCCCGCTAGGGCGACCTCGGTGCTGTCCGGCTCCTCCAACTCCAGGTAGATGCTCAGCTCACCCAACGGCACGAAGCTGTCCCACGGCGGGGCCAGCTCGGCCCTCACTGCCTCGAGCGTCTCGTAAGCGCGATCTGTATGTCCCGCGGCGACGTGAATGCCGAGGGATCGGAACTCCGTCGCTAGCAGGGCAAAGGGTGGCATGAACTGTTCGCGCTGCTGCTGCGCCAGATCCACGTACTCGAGCGCCTTTTCCAACTGACCACGCGACTCGTAGTAGGCGCGCAACCCTTCGTACGCTGCAGTAAGGTCCTGCGGAGTCGTGGCAACGGCGAGCGCCTCTTCGAGGTGAGCTAAGGCTCGCTCGAGACCGCCGAGGTCCGTCTCGACCCTCGCCAGCCGAATCATCACGCCGACGTTAGTCGGATCTAGGAGTAGCGCCTTCTCATGGTTCTCCTTGGCCTGCTCGTGATTCCCAATATTCGAGTGCAGGTCTCCGATCGACGCGAACGAGGCGTGGTCGTCGGGGAACTGCTCGGCGTAGGATTCATAGTACTCGAGAGCTTCCTCGAACTTGCCTTGCGACTCGTAGACGGCACCGATTTGACGCAGTAGGTCGTACTGCTCCGGGTCGATCTCCAGGATCGCCACGTACTGTTCGACGGCTTCGTCCCTCTTGTCTTGAAAAAGGAGGAGCTGCGCCAGCGCGGCCCGACCCTCGATGTCGTCCGGGTACAGCTCTACCCGCATCGCGTAGATCGCCTGCGCTTTAGCGTAATCCTGCCGCGTGAAGTAGTAGTCGGACTTGACGTCGAACTGCTCGAGCTCGGGCAGCCTGTAGATGTGCTGCATAGCCGCCTGGATCGGCGCGATCCCCTCTTGGACGCGATTGGAGTAAGCGTAGACCTGAAACAGTGAGTGCTGGGCGGAGGCGTAAGTCGGATCTTCGGCCACCGCTCGCTCGAAGTGCGACGCCGCGGTACCCCAATCGCTGTTGAGCACGACGGAGGTGTAGCCGGCGACGACAGCCTGATAGGCGGCGAGCGAATTGGTCTGGATCTCCGAGAACGGCAGATCACTGACCTCCTCAAGATGGCGATCCGGCACCTCGAGGCTCCGCTTCACCTGGACCGTTGCAGAGTCGATGAGCTCGAAGACGTCCGTCCCACTGAACGTACGCGCGCCGATTGCCTTGCCACGGTCCGCGTCGTGAAGGACCAGCGTGACGGTGATCTCACCGTCGGCGCCGTCGATGGAGCCTGTGGCGAAACGATTGACGTGGACATCTGTTGCGATGTTCCTCATCAAGCTCGTGGGCATGCCGAGTCCTTCGGCGTACCCTGCCTCGGTCATCTGCTCGCGAAGCCTCAAACCGTCCGTAGCGCTCACAAACATGTCCTGCCGGAGGTCCGCCCAAACCCCAACCGGTATTCCGTACTGCAGCCAGTCGAGCGTCGAGTCGCCGGAAGCGTTCTCGAATGGGAACAGAACGACCTTCTTGCGGAACTCGCTCTTCGGGATGACGCGATCGACGGTCTGACCCTCTTCGTCCTCCACGGTTACCGTCGTCGTCGCGGCGCCCAGGTCCTTGCCGGAGAACAGAAAGAGGACGAGCGCGGCGCAGACCAGCAAGTTGGCGGGGATACCGACCTTCTCGGGCATCGCCCACTCGTCGCGACCCGGAGCGCCGTGGAAGTAGGCGAGTATCAGGACCGACGGGATCAGCGAGAGGAGGATCACGATACAGAGATCCACCAGGTAGGTGGAGAGCAGGTAGCGATCCACCAGAAACCCGACGGCCTCGACGATCGCCCACGAGATTCCCAGATATATCCCCAGGATCTGGGGCACACGTCGCTTGAGTAGCTCCTTTAGTAAGGACGAGGGCATTTCTTTTCTCCCGGTTCCGATGCACACGATCGGTTGTGTCGGCGTAGGCGCCTGCGCCCGATCGGGCCAGCGCCCGTAATTCAATTTGTCGCGGGTACATCCTCCTTCAGGTACTTGTCGAACCAATCAAGGATGCGCTGGATGTAGTCGAGTTGGTGCGCCCGCTCGAGCAGGCCGTGCGGCTCACGCGGATAGAGGACGATTCCACTGGGCACGCCCTTGATGCGCAGCGCCGTGTACAACTGGATCGACTGCTCCGGGTGCACGCGCGTATCGGCCAGCCCGTGGCCCACGAGTATCGCCGTCTTCGTCTTGTTGATGTGAGCGATGGGCGAGCGGTCCCAGGCGAGCCCGGGATCGTCGAACCACCAGGTGTCCCAGTGTACGAGGGTCATTTCGTAGGGGATCTCGGTGGTGCCAGAGAACGAGATCCAGTTAGAGATCCCGGCATAGGGTATCGCCGCCTTGAAGTGCTCGCTGTAGCGCATACCCGCCAGGGCCGAGAAGTACCCGCCGTACGACGTTCCGCTGATACCGACGCGCTCGGGATCGATGAGACCCAGCTCCGCCAGGTGCTCGATCCCCTTGATGACGTCGACGAACTCCTTGCCGCCCAGGTCACGGTGGTCGCCCTTGGCAAATGCGACGCCGCGACCGCCGCTCCCACGGTAGTTGGGCATGAGAACGAGATATCCGTTCGCCGCCAGTATCTGTGCGGGATAGAGCGCGCTGGTGTTCCACCCGTCAAAGCTGATTCCCTCCGGCCCGCCATGAGGCAAAATCGCCAGCGGGTAGCGGACGCCGGGCGTCTCATCGAGCGGATGGATCAGCACGCCTTCGATGCGCCATCCATCGGCGCCCTTCCACTCGATGGTCTCCTGGTCCGCTAGCTCGACGCCGGCCAGCCAGCTGTTGTGCGTAGTCACCCGCACGAACCGGCCGCGCCGGTCGGCCGTGTAGACCTCACGGGGATGCGCTGCGGTGTTAACCGCCGTCGCGAAGGTGCGATGGTCGCCGTCGAAGCTGACACCGCCGAAGATCTCGGCGCCGCCGCCGGCCATCCTCTCGATCTCACCACGATCGGCACGAATACGGTTCAGCGCCGCCCGAGTTCCCTCGGCCGCTACGAAATAGACCGTACGGTTGTCGAGCCAGCCTATGTCCTGGGTGCTCCCCTCGTATTCGGGCGTCAGGTTGACCGCCTCACCACCGGCCGCCGGTACGACGAAGACGCTCTGCGCCAGCGGGTCGTTCATCGATACGGCACCGGCGAAGGCGAACGACTTCCCATCCGGCGCGAACGCCATATCGCCCAGCTTGCCGCGCGTCTCTGTGAGGATTTCGAGGTCGCCGCCTTCCACCGAAACCGCGTAGATCTTCCGGAACATGTAGCCAGCATCGATGTCCGCCGTCTCGGTGACCTGAACCGCGAAACCTCCGCCGTCGGGCCTCCAGACGAAGCTTCGCACCGTCCGGTCGTCGGGCGTGGCGGCGCGGCGCTCGCCGGTCTCCAGATTCTCCACCCACAACCTCACATGCCGCTCGCCTTCGCCGGCGACCTGCGCGTCGTCGCCCCGAGCACGACGCTCCGCTACTTCTTCGGGCACGGGCTCACGCGCCGTGTAGGCGATCAAACCGCCGTCCGGCGACCAGGCGTATGACATCACGCCGAGTGGCGAATGCGTGAGTTGCTTGACCTCACCGCCCGCGGCCGGGACGCCGTAGACCTGGGTCCGGCTGTCGCGCTCGACGAAGCGCGCGGTAAAGGCGAGCGTCTTGCCGTCCGGTGACCAGCGCGGCGAGCCAGCGCTCATCGGTGCCTCGACGATCGGCCGCGGCGCGCCGCCCGCGGCGGCGACGAGCCAGAGCTCGCTGCGGGGCCGTCCATACTCCTCATCCGCGGCCCTCGGCACGCTCAACGTGAAGGCGATGAGCCCACCGTCGGGGCTCATGGCGACCGAGCCGACTTGCTCGATGCTTACGACCTGTTCTGGGGTGATCGCCTGCGCCCGCAGCATCGCGGGAGTCGAGACGACCAGCATCGCCGTCGTCATCAGAGCGCCGAGGAGCGCCGGCTGCTTACGCAGGTGTGCGCGGTTCATACAAACCTCCGCTTCTTGCTGGGAATCACTGAAGATCGATCCGGGATACAATACGCCCTTTTCTGGCCGCTGCCCAGTCCGTAGAATCGGACTGCACACCAGAGATTTCTGACCGGGGGCGGCGAACATGTTCAGCAAGCGAGATCCCAGGGGCGCGCTTCTTCTTCTGGTTCTGGGCCTAGCTGTAACGGCAGGCTGCGCGAGCCAGCCGGACTTCGACGTCGTCGAGGCGAGCATTGCGGAGATCCACGAGGCGATGCTCGACGGCAGGCTGACGGCGCGGCAGCTGGTGGAGCTTTACCTCGAGCGCATCGAGGCCTACGACAAGCAGGGCCCGGCGCTCAACGCGATAATCGTCATCAACCCGAACGCGCTTGCCCGGGCGGACGAGCTCGATCGGCGATTCGAAGAGTCGGGCTTCGTAGGGCCGCTGCACGGCATTCCGGTGATCGTCAAGGACAACTACGACACCCACAACCTGCCGACGACGGCGGGATCGGCTTCGCTGGCGGGCTCGATCCCGCCGGACGATGCCTACCAGGTAAGACAGATCCGCGAGGCAGGCGCCATCGTGCTCGCCAAGTCGAACATGGCGGAGTTCGCCTTCTCGCCGTACCACACCGTGGGCTCGATGCTGCCGGGTCACACGCGTAACCCATACGCGCTGAACCGCGTGCC
This sequence comes from uncultured Gemmatimonadota bacterium, assembly GCA_964345885.1. Classification (GTDB taxonomy): domain Bacteria; phylum Gemmatimonadota; class Gemmatimonadetes; order Palauibacterales; family KS3-K002. The sequence continues at coordinate 14,777 of CAYFSW010000130.1, forward strand.
CGCCGGCTCGAGCGGCGGAACCGCGGCGGCGGTGGCGGCGAGCTTCGGCGCCGTCGGCTTGGGGACCGACACCGGCAACTCGATACGCGGGCCATCTTCGCACAACAGCCTGGTGGGGATCCGCTCGACGATGGGGATCACCAGCCGCGACGGCATCGTGCCGCTCTACCTGGACAGAGACGTCGGCGGACCGATGGCGCGCAGCGTCGCCGACGCGGTGGCCGTGCTCGACGTCATCGCCGGACCCGACCCGGCCGACCCGGTCACCGAAGCGGCCGCCGAGCATAAGGCCGAGCGCTACGCCGACTATTTGAGAGAAGACGGACTGAGCGGTGCGCGCATCGGCGTCGTGCGGCAGATCTCGAACACGGAGACCGCCGACCCTGAGATCCTCGAACGCTTCGAGGAGGCGCTGCAGACGATGCGGCAGGCCGGAGCAGAAATCATCGACCCGGTTCACATTCCGGAGCAGGACGAGATTCCCCTCGGGCAACGCTGGTGCCGCCGTTTCAAGCACGACATCGAGGAGTACCTGGCAAGCCTGGGAACGGATGCGCCGGTCGGCTCTCTACAGGAGATCATCGAGTCGGGAAACTACCACCCGTCGATCCGCGGCAGCCTCGATTACTTCCAGGGTATCGAGGGTGCACCGGACAATAACGCTCAGTGCGAGCGGGCGCGGGAGAACTCGGAGCGGCTGCGGGCCGGCGTGCGTCGTGCGCTGGGCGAGCAGCGGCTCGACGCGCTGGTCCACCCCACCTGGTCCAACCCGCCCCGTCTGATCGGCGACCTCAACACGCCGGCCGGTGACAACAGCCAGTACCTGTCGCCGCACACAGGCTTCCCGGCGATCACCGTGCCGATGGGGTTCGTCCGCGATAGCCTGCCGGTGGGGCTGCAGATCATCGGCGATGCCTGGTCGGAGCCGACGCTCATCGCCATTGCCTACTCGTTCGAGCAGGCGACGAAGCACCGGCGTCCGCCGCCCAGCACGCCTGCGCTGCGCTAGTCCTGATATCGTATCAGTCGGGCAGGTACTCGGCGAAGTGCATGTGGGCGATGCGATAGCGGTCGCCGGCCCGGACGTACACCGCGGTCATCGGGCCGCGCTGGATGCTGTCTACAGGCGCCGAGCGATCGCCGAACTGCCAGATCGCACCGACGACCGCCACGTCCCCATACATGCTGCTCCGCACATCCGCGACCCATAGCTCCTGCTCGGGCTGCGTCCCGCCGTCGACGAAACCGAAGCCCTCGTGGTGGGCGCGCACAGCGGCAAACCCCTCGATCAGCCCCTCCCGCTCCGATGAGAAGTAGGTCACGCTCGAGTCGGTTAGGAATAGCTCATCGACCCGCGCCAGGTCGCCCGTGTTCCACAGGTCTACCCAGGCCGCCACATGCGACTCGGCATCGAAGGTCTCGGGCGAAGCCGGAGGCCGGTCGGTCGGGCCGCAGGCTGCGATGAGCACGAGGAGGGGTATATGGGAAACGGCGGACCGGACACGCATGTGAGACCTCATGAGTCGTGGCGCTCCAGCAGCCTCTGGAAGTGGGGGTCGTCGCGCAGCGGGTCCCAGAGCGGGTCGACCCGCAGGGAAGCCGCGTAGCGCGGTGCCCGCTCGACCAGCGAGGCCAGAAGGTCGAGCGCCTCATCCGTCCGCCCCAGCACCATGTGAACCTCTGCCAGCGCGAGAGCGTTATGGTTGCCCCATAGAAAATCCTTCAGTGGCGGGACAGCTCCCAACGCGCGCCTGGCTGCCGCGAACGCCTCCGCAGAGCGACCGAGCCCCGCGTAAGCCCAACTCAGATCGGTCAGCCAGTAGGCGTTGCTCTCTGCGCGTCTGAGCCAGTCCTCGAGGATGACCCGGGCGGAATCGTAGGAGGCACGGGCGCGCTCGGGCCGGCCGCCGTCCGCATGGCTCCAGCCCTTGGCGAGGTGGTAGTGGTAATGGGACACCGTATCGTGCGCGAATGACTCGACCGACATCTGATCCAGCAGCTCGGCCAACTCGTCGGCAAAGACTCTGAAGTGCGAGTAATCCCATGACATGAGGTTGGTGGCAAAGGCCATCCTGCCCATGCGCGCCGAGCCCTCTCGCAGAACGCGCCGGGCACCCTCCCGATCGCCTCGCAAGTACCGGTAGTGATCGAGCTTAGCCGCGTAGGGCCTGATCTGGTCGGGTGCCAGGGCGATGGCTCGGTCGAACTGGCGCTCCGCCTCGGCGTAGCGGCCCGCGCGTGAGAGTGCGTAGCCGTAGCCTGTCGCCGTCGCCACCGAGCGTGGGTCGAGCTCGGCGGCCTTTTCCAGGAGCGGCAGCGCCTCGCCGGCCTCACCCTGCCGCTCGAGCAGACCGGCGATGTTCGCCAGCAACTCGGCATCGTTCGGATTGGCCCGCCGCGTGGCGCTGATCAGGCGACGACTCCAGAAGTTCGACGCGAACCGACTTGCTGCGATCCAGGCAGCGTGACTCGCCGTTCCTCTCGTCATCTAGGCGGCGATTCTTGCGAGGGTCGTTAGCCCGAGATATCCAAGAAGAAAGACCAACCAGAATGGCGCGTAGAACTCGTGGTACCGCCTGTTGTTCGTGATAGCGCCCACCAGGCTGAGCCCGAGCATGGTTGCGACGAAGAAGAAGTAGAGCTGTGGAAGTTCTCTGAGCCCCGTCCCTTCCTTGAGCACCGTCTCCGGCACGTCGATGCACCAGGCTACGAACTGAATGCCGAAGAACCAGGATCGATTCTTGTAGAAGTACCCCTTGAAATCAAAGTCGGTTGGAAAGTCCCACGGATACAGCATCGCCGCCAGCAGGAACAGCGCAACGGCGTAAAGGGTGACGAACAGAAACTGATAGAAGGTCCATTCCGCCAGCCTGCTCCACCAGAACATCCCCCACCAGATCGCCAGAACGTAGACCAGGATGTTTACCGTCCAGAGGGTGTGCACCCAGTAGGCTCGAATGGAATCGCGCTGCTGTATCAGCTTACTGGTGCCAATGAGCAGATGGGTTATTCCCAGACCCATGACCACCGATATCAGGACACCCAGGTACTCAAATAGCGCCATTCGTACGTGCTCCGTCCGTGCTCACTCTTGACCCGCGACAAAGATGAGCCGCCGTCAGTTGGCTAGCAAGAAAGGGGTCTTACGCTGCCCTCATCGTCGCGGACGAAGACTCTACTATTCAGGGAAGTTCATGCGGCGCAGCAGGTCATGGAAGCGCGGGTCCGACCTGAGTCCCTCATACATGGGATGCACGTTGATCCAGGGGAGACGCGGCTTCCGCGCCTCGTACTCCTGCTCGAGCGCCACCAGCGCCTCCTCGTAGCGGCCCAGCTGCGCAAGATACTCACTCGGGGCGGTAGTGCTGAAGACGTCGGTAGCCTGAAGCGCCGTGACCGCCGCCGGTGTCTTCGCCGGGTCGGATAGCGCGGCGAGGTAGGCGCGATAGGCCTCGGGATCGCTCCCGGTTAGCTCGGCCAGGCGGTCGAACAGGGGCGCAGCATCGGCGTAGTCGCCTTTAAGAACGTGGGCGTTGGCCAGCTCGTAGATGCCATCGACCCAATCCGGGACGATGCGTAGCGCGCGCTCGTACATCGGGATCGCGTCGTCGGGCCGCCCGGCGTACGCCAATAGGAGTCCCATCATCAGGTTGGCCGCGGGGGAGAGCGGGTCCAGCTCGATGGCTTTCCGTAACTCTGCCAGCGCCTCATCCCAGCGACCGGTCAAACCCAAGAGCTCGCCGTACCACTGATGCGCGGTCGAGTAGTCCGGGTTCAGCTCGATCGCCCTCAGGTAGTCGCGCTCCGCGCTATCACGATCCCATTCGAACGATGCCTTGATGTACGCAGATGCGGTGTACGCTTCGGCAAGGCCGGGATCGAGGGCACGCGCTCTCTCGGCCGCCGCCTTCGCGAAGGGCAGAATCTCGGGAATGGGCGGTCCGCCGTACTCCGGAATCAGCACGTAGGTCTCGGCGAGCGCCGCGTACGCGCGAGCGTATTCCGGATCGAGCAAGATCGCTTGGTTGAAGTAGCTGACCGCTGAATCGAAGGCCGCGAGCGAACGCTGGTGCCAAA
>CAYFSW010000131.1:0-168055 GCA_964345885.1 uncultured Gemmatimonadota bacterium
CCGAGACGGTCAGCGAGTCCGCCGCCACGCCCGACGGCTCGAGACGCCAGCCCGTTGAGTCTCGGGCCACGGCGAACGACTCGTCGGGATAGGTGAACTCGATGCGCTCGACCAGGTCGCTATCCGCTTGCAGGATCTCCTTGTACCGCCAATCGTCGACGCGGCGGTTCACTAGGCTCACCAGCGTCCCCCGTAGCGTGTAGACCTCGTCCTCGCCTTCGCGCCGCACGTAGACCTGGCCGCCGGCGCGACCGCGCCTGCCGACCACGAGCGAGAGCTGGGCGGTGCCGCCGGAGTAAACGGTCAGTCGCCGGCCCATCGTCCTGGTGACGCCGAGCCGCTCGTGGTTCTCGGGGTTGCGGCCCACCAAGCCGCCCAGCTGCGCCTGCACGAGCGCCCGCCTCAGCGATTCTTCCGCGTCCGCCGCCGCCCGATGGCCGTTCACCGTCCAGGCGTCGCCCGCCCGCAGGCGCACCGTATCCTCGGGGGCAGCGACTACTACGCTGTCGAGCCCGGAGGCCGCGACCGCCGCTAAATCGAAGGACGCCACAGCCGGACCGCCGAGGCCACCGACGAAGCGGGCCAGCGCCCAGGCGAGCACCAGCGCGGCCAGCACCAGCACCAATCTCTTGAGTAGTCGATCGCTCATTGTCCGTACGTCCGTCGAGTCATTCCGCGCCGTCCCATCAGCCGCAGCGTGCCGAATAGCACGAAGAGCAGCGGCACACCGATCAGGTTGAGATACTTGATCGCCCCTTTGGTCGTGTCCGACTCGAAGACGAGTGGCCGCGGCGTGCGCTGCTTGGAGCGGATGGACAGCAAGGCGTCGCTCTGGGTCAGCCAATCGATGGCGTTGAGCGCGAAGATCAGGTTCTCCGTCGCGTTGCGCGCGAAGGCGTCGGTAAGGAAATCGGCATCGCCGACGACGACGACACGACCGGTGGCTGGCCCCTCCTGGACCTCCGTGCCGAGGACGCGCGGAGTCGCCTCGGCCGGCGGCTGCTCCTCGGTCTGCACCGCCGGGCCACCGTTAGTGCCGACGTCGAACGGTGTCGCCGTCGTATCGGCCTCGGCGCTGTCGGCGACCTCGGGCTCGGGCGGCGGCGGCACCGGGACCTGGACGGCGCCCACCGCACCTTCCACCGCCACGGCGAGCAGTTGGGGGCGAAGGTCGGCGGGGTTGTAGAAAGGATCGACATCGGGCCGGATCTCGAACGTCCCGCGCTGCAAGCCAGCGGCCTCGCTGGTCGTGAATAGCGGGGTGAAGCTGCGGCCGCCGAGCGTCTGAAGCGTATCGAGCGAGCTGGCCCACGGCAGGAAGAGGCTGTTCAGGTTTCGGGTGATCGCGTGCTCCGCCGCCGGCAGCGCGCGCAGCCAGAACGGGTACGGTACGATGTAGTTGAAGACGTCGCCGGGGACGGTGATCGCCTCGTTCGAGCGCAGGTCAAAGACAATGTCGAGGTTAACGCGCACGCCGAACGCCTCGCTTACGTCGCGGGCGCTATCGGGTACAGGGCTGGCGAACAGGAAGCGAAGATTCACGTCGGCGCCCTCGCCTAGATAGAGGGCCCGTCCGCCAGCCGCCAGGTAGTTCCGCAGCAGCGCACGCGAGCGCGCCTCCATCGCCATCTTCGGTCCGGCGACGATGATCGCGTCGAGATCGGGGCCCAGCTCGGCATCGGCCGTCGTGAGATCGACGGTGGTGATCTCGTATGTGCGGGCCAGTTCGCGGCTGAACCCGGTGTAGTCGGCCTGCGTCTTCTCGCCGTGCCCGGTGATGTACGCGACCTTAGGTGTCTCGCTGCGCGTTAATCGCCAGACGTTGGAGGCGAGCTGGTACTCCAGGGTCTCCGTGGCGCCGACGAACGGGATGACCTCCGTGCCATCGGCGTACTGGACCGCGATCCCCAGCCAGCCCTGCTTCACCTGCAGCTCCTCGGTCCGCATCACGCTGAACTGCACCGGCGCGATCCCCAGCTGTTGCGACTCCTGCAGCGCTTCCTCGCTGCGGTCCGGGTGCTTCCTGACGACCTGAATGTTGCCGCGGCCGTAGCGCTCGAAGTCCCGCAGCACGTCGCTCACGTCGCGCTCCAGCGGTCGCACCTGAGCCGGCAGTTCGCGCGACGAGAATAGCGTGATCGTCACGACGTCGTTCAGGTCGCCCAGGATCTGCCGCGTGCCGCGCGACACGGTGTACAGCCGCTCCTGCGTCAGATCGATGCGGCCAGGGATGTACCGGCCGAACAGGTTCGCGAACAGGGCGATGCCGACGATCGTCAGCGTCCCCAGCCGCAAGTTGCGGTAGAGTCGCGAGCCGTGGCTCAGGCGATCGCGCAGCAGCAGCCACTGGGCCAGCGATAAGAAGGCGGCGGCTAGGGCGACGAAGTAGACCACATCGCGCAGGTCGATGACCCCGCGCGCCACGTTGGCGAAATGGGGCATTATGCCGAGCTCGCCGAGGGCACCGCCCAGCCAGGCCGGCAGGCCCATCTGCACGACCTCGGTGCCGGCCATCATCAGTATGAAGATGACGGCAGTGGCGACGATGAAGGCCGTGATCTGGTTGCGCGTCAGAGCCGAAGCGAAGAGGCCGACCGCCGCCATACCGGCCATCAGGAAGGCGGTACCCGTGTATTGGGCGAACACGACGCCGAAATCGAGCCGGCCGCCGATGGCCAGAGTCAGCGGCAGCAACAGCGTGCCGGCGAGCGCTATATATAGGAAGAGCAGGTTGCCGACATATTTGCCGAGCAGGAACTGGGACTCGTGGACTGGGTGGCTGAGCGTCACTTCGAGCGTGCCGCGCCGCCGCTCTTCGGCCAGCGCGCCCATCGTCACCGCCGGGATGAAGAACAGCAAGATCCAGGGCAGCAGGTCGAACATGGGCCGCAGCGAAGCGGTGGCGATCAGGAAGACGCTGCGGAAGAAGAAGAAGAAGTTGACGGCGAGGAAAACGACCAGCAGGATGTAGGCGGTCGGGTGATCGAAATAGGTCCGCAGCTCTTTGCGAGCGATCGTCCAGATATTCCGCATCGCCTCTCCCCCTAGCGCGTCAACTGGCTGAACAGGTCCTGCAGGCTCGCGGTCTCTTCGTGTAACTCCCAGAGCACCCAATCTTTCGCTTTAGCGAGCCTGAAGATCTCGGGCCGCGGGTCGGGCCCCGTGCCGACGGCAAGTGTCAGACGCGTGCGGCCCTCGGACTCGGACTCGTCGGTCACCTCCTCGACGTTGGGAAGCTTGACCACCTCGGCGGCGACACCCTCACCTCTGACCTCGACGACGATCGTGCGTTTGGCGCCCGTGTCGCGGGCCTGCACCATGAGGTCTTCGGTGGAGCCGTCGGCGACGATCTTACCCTCGTGGATCACGATGATGCGGCGGCAGGTCTCCTCCACCTCTGGTAGTACATGCGTGCTGAGGATCACCGTGTGCTCCTTGCCGACCTCGCGGATCAGCCGCCGGATCTCCTGCCGCTGGTTCGGGTCGAGGCCCTCGGTGGGCTCGTCGAGGATGAGGAAATCGGGCCGGTGGAGGATCGCGGCGGCGAGCCCCAGCCGCTGCTTGTAGCCCTTGGACAGCTCGCCGATCGGCCGGTAGAAGACCTCGGCTATCCCGGTCGCCTGGACGGTGTCGTCCAAAGCGCTGCCCGGTCCGTCCATCTCGACGCCCCGCAATTCGCCGACGAAGCGCAGGTACTCGGCGACGAGCATGTCGTCGTAAAGGGGGTTGTTCTCCGGCAGGTAGCCGATCCGGCGTCGCGCGGCTACCGGGTCCTCGCGGACGTCCACGCCGTCGATGAGAACCGCGCCGGCGTCGGGCTCGAGGAAATTGGTAATCAACCGCATGGTCGTCGACTTCCCCGCCCCGTTCGGGCCTAGAAACCCGACCACCTCGCCGCGGTCGACGGTGAACGAGACATCGTCCACGGCGACCGTCCGACCGAACGACTTGCTCACGTTATCCAGCGTAATCAAGTCCGCCTCCGCTATAGATAATGACGTAAGGTCGCCGACACGGCGGAAAAGATGCTGAAGTCCTGGAAACGGGGCTGACGGGACTCGAACCCGCGACCTCCGGTGTGACAGACCGGCACTCTAACCGAACTGAGCTACAGCCCCAGGATGCGGCGCAAAATCTATCCCCAGGCGTGAACCGGTCAAGACTCGGCGGCGGCCAGAGCCCGCTCCGCCCAGGCTGACAGCTCCTCGTCGTCCTCCAGAACCTCGACCGGGACCTCGTAGTAGGTCTTCAGCGTCTGCTTGGGATTGGGCCGGAACGCCGCCATCTCGCGCCCCTCGTAGTCCGGGCGGCTGGCGGCGTCGGTCTTGAAGTAGAGCCGCCCGGCGGCGATGATGGCGAAGAAGACGCCCCCGCAGTAGAGCCCGTGGCCGCCGAACATGGCCTTGGCCTCGACCGAGCCCAGTCGGTGCAATTGATCGAGCACGTAGTCCACGAACGAATTCACTAGCGCCCCTTCTCCATCGCCATCGCCATCGTCATCGCCTGCTCTCCGCCAGCCCTTCGACCCGCTCCCTAAACTCTTCCGCATCCAACCGGGCGCAGACTTCGGCGAAGCCCTCCCCAGGCCCCGTCCATTCCAGTTCTTCGACGTGTGCGCTGACCGGAGCGTTGCCATCCAGCGTGGCCAGCCGCCGGAACAGGAGCGCGCGGTCCATCTGCTCCGCCAGAGTCGCCGCCAGCCGCCCCGCACCGCGCACCGCGACGTCCCACGCGTCGCCGCCCAGCGGTATCTCCTCGATACGGCCGTAGCGCGCCAGTACGGTCGCAGCGGTCTTGGCCCCGAAGCCGGGGATGCCAGGGAAGCCGTCGGCGGCGTCGCCGACCAGCGCCAGGTAGTCGGGTATCGAGGCCGGCGTCACGCCGAACTTCTTCACCACACCTCCTTCATCGGTGACGAAGCGTCTGCGGCGATCGAACTGCACTACGCGCCGGGCCGTGACGCACTGGGCGAGGTCCTTGTCGGGCGTGCAGATGAGTACCTGCTCGACCCGAGGGTCGGCGGAGGCCATAGCGGCGCCGGCGGCCAGCGCGTCGTCGGCCTCGTACTCGGTCATCGGCCAGACGACGAGGCCCATGGCGCGCAGCGAGTCCTCGAGCAGCTCGAACTGGGAGAGCAGATCCTCGGCGATCCCACTGCTGTCCTTGTAGTCTTCCCAGAGCTCGTTGCGGAAGGACTCGACCACGTGGTCGGTGGCGACAGCGACGTGAGTGGCGCCCTCGCCGAGCAACGAGAGCATTGAGCGCAGCACACCGCGGGTCGCCGCCACTTCTTCGCCCGCCGCGTTCGCGTGGCCAGGCAAGGCGAAGTAATGGCGGAAGAGCTCGTAGGTACCGTCGACGAGGTGGACTTTCACGTCCAGTGTGCTCCCTCTAGTTTTGGAACCCGGCTTCCTCACTTCGTACCGATGGGTGACGCTATGAATATAGTTCCCCTCGACCGAAACATATTGACCTGAGGCACCGAGGTCCGCCTTTGGGGCCAGCGGCTAATTGCGCTGGGCGGAGTGCCTTACAAATGGTGCCCTTCCCGGCCTGCAAGTTGCGTCCTCCGCCGGCGCAACCGATCGAGTTCGCGAGAGCGTTCAGCATGTCCACATCGACATCTTACAAGCGATATCGCGTGCGTATGGGCCCGGCCCTGGCCCTGACGGCCGCGCTCGCGGGCCTCGGCTGCAATTATGACGCCCTCAGCGTCAGCGACACCGACGGCGAGGGCGACGTGCGACGGGGAGGGAACACCACGATTGCGTTCATCGGAGACCAGGGCTGGGAGGCCGCCGGCCAGGCGAACGGGCCGCGCGCCGTGCTCCAGCTGATAGAGGACGAGGGCGCCGACGCCGTGCTGCACCAGGGCGACTTCGATTACCTGGACGACCCGGCGGCCTGGGAGCAGCAGATCGACGACGTCCTCGGGCCAGATTTCCCGTATTTCGTGAGCGTAGGCAATCACGACGTGGCCGAGTGGGATAGCGACGGCGGCTACAAGGCCCGCATGGAAGCGCGAGCACAGCGCATCGGAGTCGCCTGGACCGGCGAGCTGGGCGCGTTGGCGGCACTGGAGTTCGAGGGACTCTATGTGGTGTTCGTCGCGCCGGGGACGCTCGGCTCGGATAACTCGGTCTACGCCGATTACATCGCTGAGCGGCTGAGCGCGAACGACGCGGTCTGGTCTATCTGTAGCTGGCACAAGAACCAGACGCTCATGCAGCTGGGGTCGAAGGGGGACGAGACGGGCTGGGCGGTCTACGAGCGCTGTCGCGAGGGCGGCGCCATCATCGCCACTGCCCACGAGCACAGCTACAGCCGCACGCATCTGCTCTCCGACATGGAGAGCCAGGTGATCGCGTCCAGATCCGACACGCTCGAGATCAGCGAAGGCGAGAGTTTCGTCTTCGTATCCGGCCTGGGCGGCAAGAGCATCCGGGATCAGGACCGGGCCGGCGACTGGTGGGCGGCCGTCTACACGTCGGACCAGGGTGCCAACTACGGCGCGCTGTTCGGCGAGTTCGGCGTCGATGGCCGCGACGATCTGGCGCACTTCTACTTCAAGGACATCGACGGGGTCATCGCCGACGAGTTCTGGGTGGTGAGCGGTGTTGGCGGATGACGATGGCGATGGGGATGGAGATGGAGAGTATGGGGGGCCGGCAGGGTAAATAAGCTTCTGTTGTTCCCGGTTGCCGAATGTGAGCCAGCGATCGAGCCGCTGGACCCGAGTGACCTCGGCGGTCCGCCCCCTCCCCTAGGCGGGAGCCCCACCGCAGGCGCTCGGGTCAGCCGGGAAGAAGTGGCTGCACTGCCGGCCTCAGCTTTGTGCCCCACTTGACCCCGAATCTGACCACTCCTAGGTTGGCGCCGCCCAAGCAGGCGAAGCCTCCTCACCGGCCAGCGTTCCGCGGCCCTGAGGACTCCGACCAGACAGACCCGCCCAAGGGAGATGCGGCATGCAACAGCTCGGGAATATCTCGGTCAGCCGGGAGTTCATGGACCTGGTCACGAAGGCGGTGGAGCACGCCCTGCACAGCGTCAGCGGCGGAGAGATGCTCACACCGTTCGTGATGACGCTCGAGGAGGGCACAGACCATCTGTACCGGCTGGCGGCCGAGGATATGAACGCGGTGCAGAGGATGCTGCACGAGATCGTCACGGGCGAGGAGACGGCCGTGGATGCCTACGCGTTCGCCTGGGACGTGCTGGTCACGGCGAAGGAGGGCGACGACAAGCAGGACGCGATTCTGGTCGAGGGCGCCGAGAAGGGCGCTGCCGAGGGCGTGCTCGTGATGCAGCCGTACCAGAAGGCGGACGAGGGCGCCGAGTTCGGGCCGCTGGGGAACATGGAGGTAGTCGGCCATCCGCGGCCGCGGTTCCAGGGCGCGCGAGTCGACCCCGATGAGATGAAGGGTCGGTTCTCGGAGGAGGAGTGGCAGAAACTGGTGCTCGCTCCCTACCTAGTATTCTTCACGGTGGCGGCCGCCGACGGTGACCTCGACAGCGAGGAGATCGACATGCTGGCCGAGATCCTGTCCAACGCCCCCGCGTTCAGCGACGACCTGCTACGCGCGCTGCTGATGAGCACACGCGACGACTCGCTGTCGATAATCAACTCCCTCGTATCGGAGCCGAAAGACGTGAAGACCGAGCTGCCGGCGATCGCTGCGATCGTCGACAAGACGATGTCCGCGGCCGAGGCGGAGTCGTTCAAAAGGTCGCTGTTCTTCGTCGGCGCCCAGGTCGCATCCGCATCGGGTGAAGGGATGTTCGGACCCGACAGCAAGGTCAGCGAAGGCGAGGCGAACGCGATGGCGCTGATCGCGATGCTGCTCGATATCGAGATGTAAAGAACCCCGACATTCGAGTTTCGGCTGTCCAATGTCGGGGTTCTTGCTAAATCTCTACCTCCCACTCACTCATCACTCTCTGCGCAGCCATGGTGCCGGACTGCAGGCAGGGTTGGTAACCGCCGCCGGGGTTGGTCCAGGCTGAGGCGAGGTAGAGCCCTGCGAACGGGGTCGTGTTGGGCAGCCGGGTCATGAAGGCGTTGGCCAGAGACTGCTCGTAGCCGTAGATGGCGCCCTGCGGGTTACCGGTGTAGCGCCGATTGGTAAGCGGTGTGCCGATCTCGATGACATCGATCATGGAGCTGAGCCCGGGGATAACCCGTTCCTCGGCGTTCTGAATCAGTATCCCGGCGATACGCTCCTTCTCGGCGTTGTAGGCGTCCTTGCGGCCGGCGAAGTAGTCGGCCTCGTATTGGCGCCAGGGCTCGTAGCCGCTCAGCATGAGGACCGCGACCGTCGAGGTCCCGGGCTGCGAGTAGCCCTCAAACGCGTTGTCGTAGATAGTGACGCCGAAATCGGCGTCGACGGGATCACAGGCGAGCCAGGTCTCGTAGGCTTTTTCCGAGTCGTAGCCGCTCAGGACAAAGATCTCGTAGCCGTCGACCGTGCCGCGGATCTCCTGGTTGAGCCCCAGCCAGACGACGAAGCTGGAGAGCGCCGGCCGGTAGGAGTCGAGTCTCTCCAGATACTCGCGTCCCTCGTCGCTATGGTGTGCGCCCGCGCCCAGCATCTCCATCGTCGCCGGGACGCTGGCGTTGGAGATGATCGCCATCGCCGGGAGGTGCGTGCCGTCGCTGAGGGTCACGCCGGAGACGGAACCGTTCTCCAGCGTGATGAACGAAGCCTTCGTCCCCAACATCACCCGGCCGCCTGCGGACTCTATCGCTTCCATCAGCGCGTTGCTGAGATCCTGGGAACGATTGCGGATGTAGTGGCCTCCGAACCGCAGGTATCCGGCCGTGGCGATGCAGTAGTAGAAACCGGAGAGGCTGGACGGCGGCAATCCGTAATAGGGCCAGAAGCTCGACAGAATCGCGCGCAACCTCTCGTCGTGCACGTGCTCATCCAGCACGGCGGCCAGCGTCTTGTTACGAACCGCCCACATTTTTCTGTGGGTGAGCGGGAAGGCGACTCTGCTCAGCCACGACTCGGGATCGAACTCCTTCAAGCCCTCTTCCAGGATACCGTCGATCAGATCGAAGAAGCCGCGGACCCCCTCTTCCTCGTCGGGGAAGAGCCCGGCAAGCTGCTCGACGACTGCGTCGGGGTCGCGCTGGGGCCAGAGGAGGTCGTGGTCGGGCGTGATGATGCGAACCAGCTCTGGCGTCTCGACCGTCTCGACCTTCCCCAGGACCCCGGTCGCCTCCAGGGTCGCCCGCAGCCCTTCCTGAGCGCTGGCCGTCTGGTGGAGCGAGACATCGAAGTCGAACGGCCCACGCTGAAAAGTCGTCGCATAGCCGCCCGGCTTGATATGTTGCTCGACGAGCGTCACCGAAAAGCCGCTGCGCGCGAGAGACGCAGCGGCGCTAAGACCACCGAGTCCACCGCCGATGACGACGACGGGCAGATGTTGCCTCGATCCGACTCCCGCGGCCATGGCGTCGAGCTTGAGTGGGTCGAAAGCCAGCGCGGCGGTGCTCGCCGCCACCAGCTTGAGGAAGTCCTTGCGGGAGATCCCACCCTCGAGCTCGTTACTCACTATTACCTCCTGTCCCTGCTCCAGTCGTGCGAGTGCCGTCCTCGCCGAATCGACCCTGGCGCGGCCGGTCCGCCGCGCAGGGCAAAGTGCCTTCATAGCGGTGCCCGAGCAAGCGGTCTGCAGTGAGAGGGGGGCGGCGCTGTCGGAATCGAAAACCCTTGGGCGGCGGGGGAAAAATACATATGTTTGAAGTCTCGCCCGAGCGAGGCGCTCCCCCGCCTAGCCAGAAAGGGATCCATCATGATCCCGGCAAATCCCTTCCGATCTTTCACTTATGCCACCCTCGCCGTGGCCACGGTCGCGAGCGGCTGCTCGGACCTCACCGGCCTGGAGCGCGAGCTGGTGGCCAACCGCGAGCTTTGGGAATCAAGGGGGCCAGCATCGTACGTCTTCGACTACCGAGTCGTGTGCTATTGTCCCCCGCAGATCACGCGGGCCGTGACGATTACTGTCGACGACGACGAGGTGGTCGGTGCGAGCTATGTCGATTCCGGCGAGCCGGTTGATCCTTTCGATCCGGGCGATTTCCCGATTGTCGACGACCTGTTCGGCGAAATCGAGAGCGCGCTGGCTCAGGATCCGTACTCGGTCCGCGCCGAGTACGACCCACAGCTCGGGTACCCGACGGACGTCTTCATCGATTTCGAGGAGAACATCGCGGATGAAGAGTGGGGTTTCGTCGTCGGTCGGTTCGTTTCATCGCCAGGATAGCCTGGAAGCTTAATGGAAACTTCCGTACTGACCGGTGCTGAGCCGCGTCGCCGGTCGCCGGACCCAGCGTTGGTCCTGAGGAGCCTGGTCAGGATCGCTGTGTTCGGTACGATCATGGCGGCGATCCTGTTCACGGCGGCCGGCAGCACCGACTGGCCGATGGCGTGGCTCTACATCGCGCTATTCAGTGCCTCCTCGCTCATCAGCTCGCTCATCCTCATTCTCGACAAGCCGGAGCTGGCGGCGGAACGTACCGGCGTAAAGGGCGACGTGCGCAGCTGGGACAGACTCATCGCGCCACTCGTCATCGTTTATGCGCCCATGATGATGTGGTTAGTGGCGGGCGTGGACGCGCGGCACGGTTGGTCCGGTCCGCTGCCGCCCGAGCTGCAGATGGGTATTCTGGCGATCGCAGTGCCGGCGATTCTCCTGGCCAACTGGGCGATGAAGTCGAACGAGTTCTTCTCGTTGTTCTTCCGAATACAACGGGAGAGAGGCCACCACGTGGTTACCGGCGGCCCCTACCAGTACGTGCGCCATCCGGGTTATGCCGGCGGCCTCGCGTTCAACTTGGCGACGCCGCTGTTACTCGGCTCGTACTGGGCACTCATCCCGGCGACAATCATCGCGTCTCTGTTCGTGCTGCGGACCGCGCTGGAGGACAGCGCCCTGCAGGCGGAGCTGGATGGTTACGCCGACTACACAAGGCGGGTTCGCTATCGCCTGCTGCCAGGGGTCTGGTAGCTAGGGCGGCGTCTCGCAGAAAATGTTCTCTTCGTCGGCCATGCCGGCCAACATCACATCGTCGTTCGTCCCGTAGTAGACTCCCGCAAAGAAGGCGGGGAATACCTCGCTGGGTTCTGTCGACATGAGTCGTTTGACAAAGAGGGCGATGCCGCGCGCCGCGCTGCAAATTTCCGGGAGTGCCTGCCTGTGGGGCGTGTAGAATTCGAAGCTCAGGAGGTCGTCACGCATCAGGACTTCGTGGCCGCTAAACACGGGCCGGCCATCCCCCAGCCTCAGGCCCTCGAGCTCGCGTTCGAAGTAATCGGCCGTCCGATCGCCGAATACAGCCAGGCGGTCCCTGTGGTAGACGGCCGGAAGCCGCAAATACTGGCCGTAGAGGTAGCCGAGTTGTTCGCCCCCTCTCATCATCCGATACCAACCGCCCGCCGGATCGCGCACCTCCACCGCGTGCCCGTGAACCACATACCCGACCTCCGAGCAGCCGGTGGAGCGGCAGCGGCGTACCATGAGGCGGTTGGCATTGACGATCATAATGCCCGGGTCAATGCGCCCGAGCATCTCGAGCTGCAGCGTGCCAGCCGGATCGCCGTTATCGTAGTAGGAAACCGTGCCGGCCTCCGAGATCTCGGCCAGGTTCACGATGACCGTGTCGCCGCGGTCGAACCCGTCCGTCCTCCACAACAGCACCATCTCGGTGAGCCCCAGCGACGGCGCCAGCGCCGTCTCGCTCGTGTCCCGCGCCGTCCCGCAAGCGGCGAGCAAAAGAGCTAACCCAATTAAGGTTCGTGATCGTTCTATCATCCCCACTGTCCTCTCAGCTCATCGGGCCGACACAACTCGGACCCACAACAAATAGTGTGACAGGCCGTTTGTCCAGTGGGGGGGAGCAGGGGCTCCCTGACTAATTGAACAATAGACTAATAGACTACTCGACTTGAGAGCCGGCACACTCAAAACTCAAGTGGTCATTTACTCTATTAATCAATTAGTCGTCGAGTCTCAGGTCCCGTCACAAAAGCGGTGTCAAGATAGCGGTAATGATAAGTGCGCCCGCCCAGACCAGATCGAGGTTGATCCACATCGTCCGCAGCAGGCGAAGCCCGAGCTTCTTGTAGACGACGGTCGCCACGAGCCCTGTTACAAAGAGGTAGCCGGCCGTGTGGATCAGCGCAGCGGCCAGCCCGATCAGCCCCTCCTCGGGCAGCGCCGCCGCCAGCGACGCGGCATTGACGGAGAACGATCCGCCGCCGATTTCCGCCGGGCTGTGGCTCATCATCTCGTGGCCCGCCGGCGCGGCAGCTGGGTCGCCCAGCAGAAACGGCACGACCATCAAGCCCGCACCGTGGGCCGACGCCATCAGAAACGACCAGATGGTCAGTTCCCTCGCGCCTATCTGCATCCCCCCATAGCGGGGGTGCCGCGTCCGCACGAGCTTGTAGATGCCGAAGGCGAGCAGCGTTGCCGCGACAGCCCACTTGAGGGCGCCCAACGGCACAACCAGGCCGACCATGACGGCAAGGGCGATGGCGACGCCGATGGCCAACCCGTGGCCCAGAGCGAGGGGCAGAAGGGCGCGCCATACGGCGCGACCCTTCTGTTCCTGCAGTCCCAGGGCGACTGCGAACAGCCAGCCCATCCCCGGGTTGATACCGTGACCGGCCCCGAGCAGCAACATCGCCACCCAGGGCCAATCAGCCGTGCTACTCACGAAAAGCAGAACGAATCGGAGGAAGCGTCGCCTCCCTCGAGGCGGACCTGATGGCTTCGCATCCCCTTGTCGCACTCCAGGAAGAAGTCCTTGTCGAACGCAATGCCACCTTCCGGATTCACATCCAGCTTAACCATCCAACTCTCGATGCCGTCGGGATAGAACTGTTCGTCCCACGGCGAGTAGAGCGAGTTGGTGAAGTAGGCCCGCTTGCCGTCCCGGCTCAGCTCCACCATCTGGGGGCCGCCGTTCAACGCCTTGTTCGGCTTGCTGGGATGGGGCTCGCGGCGAACGATGCCGCCGATACGCACCGAGCCGGTCTCCTTGGGCTGGAACGGGTCGCTCACGTCGTACTGTTTGAGCTCGCCGGTGCCCCAGCAAGAGACGTAGAGCGACCGGTCGTCCACCGACAGGTTGAGGTCCGTGATGAGCGGCGGCACGGCCTTGAAGTCCTTCAGTAAGGGCGGCAGGTCCTCGGGATCGGCCGGCTCGGCAGGGATCTCTATCACCTTGCGCACCTTCCACTGGCCGTTGCCGTTGTTCCCGTCCAGGTACCACAGCCAAACCGATGCCGAGAGGTCCTTGAGCGAGAGCACGACGCCGGCGAACCCGTACGCATTCTTAGGGTTGTGCGCGGGGCGAAGCTCGAGGACCATCTGCTGTTCTTCACCCAGTTCGAGCGCCTGGCGATGACGCCGGCGGCGCAGGTCCCACACGTGGATGGACTTCCCGTATTTGCCGCCGAGCAGCAACTCAGGGTTGACTCCCTCGGTCACCATGTTCGGTGTGCCCCACTCGCTGGTGACCATCGTGTCATAGCCGAGATGCCAGAAGAAGTCGTACGACAAATACTGGGGCCCGCGGTCGAGCTCCCAGGCACCCTTCAGCTCGAAGGTCTCGTGGTCCATCAGAAAGATTCCGCCGGGTCCCTCGCCGTTCG
Source organism: uncultured Gemmatimonadota bacterium (assembly GCA_964345885.1). Lineage (GTDB taxonomy): Bacteria > Gemmatimonadota > Gemmatimonadetes > Palauibacterales > KS3-K002. Next base: position 13,665 of record CAYFSW010000131.1, read on the forward strand.
CCGAGCCCAAGGCGCTCATGTAGACGCCATCCGGACCGCAGTGCACGGTGTGCGGCGCTGAGTATCCGGTGCGCTCGGCCAGGGTCTCGCCATCGATGACCTTGACGATCTCGGGGTTGCGAGGATCCGGCTTGGTGTCGACCACATTGATCCGCGAGGAGTGGATGCCCGGAAGGATCAGGTAGCGCCGTTCGATGTGCGCGTGCGGCGCCCACGGACAGAGGTGCGAGCTGCAGGCGTTCCAGCCGAAGTGGTGCAGCTCGTCGCCGATTTCCGGCATGTCCACCTGGCCGACGAACTGGCCGTAGCTCGAGGAACCGGGCTTCGTGTCCACCACTCCGAGCGCGTCAGGTCGCTCCTGCTTCGGGTTGAGCAGGGCCACGTAGGCCAGCTCCTCGGGCGGCGCTTCCGCCGCCAGCCTGGGAGAAGCGTAGAACGTGGGGTCGGGTCGCCACTGTGCCATCGTAGCACCCTCCTTTTGGTTGGGGCGTCTTGGGGCTTTGCTGCCTCTCTACAGATGGGTACTGCGCCGAAAGGTGTGGGGAGCGGACAGGTGGGGTGTGTTGGGAATCGTCGAATCCCTGACTGATTGAACAATAGACTAATAGACTACTCGACTTGAGAGCCGGCACACTCAACACTCAAGTAGTCAATTACTCTATCAGTCAATTAGTCACGGAGTCCCCGTTCCCGCGAACCCGCGCCTCCGCCCGCCGGGCCTGCGGAGCCGACGGGCCCACATGTGCCCGGATGACGCGGAGCCCCTCTGACAAAAGGGTCTCGGCCTCGCTGCGGCGGCCCTGCGCCATGAGCGCCGCGCCGCGCAGGCTCTTCGCCTCGCCGGACAGCCAGTGGCCGGAGGGGATCTCGCCGAAGTTGGTCGAGGCGCGTCGCAGGACAGCTTCGGCCTGTGCAGCCCGACCTGCGACCAGGTACGCCTCGCCGAGCCAGAGAAGGGTGCGGCCGAGATTGGCGTGAGGCTCGCGCCAGGTCGTGAGCTGGGAGCGCAACACATCCAGGAGCGACGCAACTGCCTCGTCGACCCGGCCGCGCCGGACGAGCAACCTGGCCTTGCTGCGCCGGACGGAGAGAGTGTAGCGGTGTCCCTCCGAAAGCCGCTCGCCGGCGATGGAGAGTGCTTCGTCGAACAGGCTTTCCGCCACATCATAGTTGCCGCGGGCGAGTTCTATGTTGCCGAGCGCCTCCAGGCAAACGACGGTGTAGACACCGCGTTCGCCGGCCAGCGACAGCGCCTCGCTGAACCGGGCCTCCGCCTCATCCAGACGGCCGGACAGCAGCAGCGGCTCGCCGGCGCGTAATAGCGCCGCGAGCAAGTAGGCGGGGTTACCATCGGTGCGGGCCCGTTTCACCGCGAGGGCGGTGTCCATGCGAGCGATCGACTCGGCGTAACGACCCAGCCGGGTCAGGACGGTTGTGTAGCGCTCTCGGATGGTGCCTGTCTCGGCATGGTCGTAGCCCAGCGTCCGGTTGGCGCTCTCCAGTCCCTCGCCGAGCACACGCTCCGCCTCGCGATAGCGGCCCAGGTCACGAAGCAAGACGCCCCACTCGCTCTTCGCCTCGATCACATCCGGATGGTCGGCGTCGTAGAGGGCCGACCGCATGGCTAGGGCCGACTCGAGCAGCGGCTCGGCCGCGGCGTGCTGCTGGCGGATTCGACGAATCATGCCGACCTGCAGGAAGGCCGTCGCCGCCATCGGGTGGGGCCGATCCTGGCTCGTGTTGAAGCGCGCCAGCGCTCGCTCGAACAGCTCTTCCGCTTCATCGAAGCGGCCGCCGTCGTGGCGAGCCGAGGCGAGCCCGAACAGCGTCGAGGCCACCAGCGGACTCTCATCGCCGAACAGCGCGCGCTGCGTTTCGAGAGCTTGAGCGAACAGATGACCCGCGTCCTCATAGTGACCCTGCGAACGAATCTGCCACGCCAAGCCGACCTGAGTCTCGGCGAGCAGCGAGTCGGGAGTCGGTAGCGCGGCGCTCCGTATCTCGACCGAGCGGCGCAGGTGGTCGATCGCTTCCTGGCGCCGGCCCTCTGTGGCGAGCACCTGGCCCAACCGGCTCAAGCTCTCTGAGACCTCGAGACTGTTGGGCCCGTGCAGGTCTTCCCGCAGAGCGAGGGACTGACGCAGCAACTGCTCCGAGCGGGTTAGGTGCCCGAGGTTCGCGTATACCTGGGCGACCTCACCCAGCATGGCGGCCTGCACGTCCGGCTGGTCGCCGAACTCCGAGAGGATTCGCTCGGCCCCCTGGTCGAGGATTTGGCGCGCGGTGATGGTATCGCCCAGCGCTTCGGTGGGGTCGGAGAGCCGGAAGATGTCGAGCATTAGGCCGGCCACGCGGGCTACTTTCTCGGCCTCGCCTTCGGCGCGCTGCGCCTGCCAGGCCACACCGGCCAAGCCACCGAGCAGCGCGACGGCGACCGCCGCCGCCGCAGTTATACCCCAGCGATGACGCGTTACGAACTTGCGAGCCCGGTAGCCGGGCGAATCGCGCTGCGCGATCACCGGCCGGCCATCCAGGTGGCGCTCGATGTCCTCAGCCATTGCCTCGGCTGACGAGTAGCGCCGCTGCGGCTCTTTGCGAAGCGCCATGAGGACTATACGGTCCAGGTCGCCACGCAGGCGACGCGAGCGCTGCCGCCGCTCCGCCTGCCGGGCCAGGCCGACGGCATCGATCGGCAGCGCGGCCCAGGCATCATCGTGGGCGTACGCCGGCAGCCGGCCATCACCCGACGCCACCGCCGAACGCCCATTCGACTCCGCGGCCGACAAACCACGCCCGACGATGGTGCTGGGGCGCTTGGGCTCCTCCGCCATGATGATCCGCTCGATCTCGCCCGCCGAGCAGCCTTTGAGCGAGTAAGGACGTTGCCCTGTCAACAGCTCGTAGAGGACAACGCCGAGCTGGTACACGTCGGTCGCCGTAGTGATGGTCCCGCCGCTCACCTGTTCCGGGCTCGCATATTCGGGGGTCATGAGCCGCAGCCCCGTCCGGGTGACGGGGCCCGTCTGCCCGAGGGCCGTCGGGTCGAGGATCTTGGCGATCCCGAAGTCGAGGAGCTTGATCGTACCATCCTCGGTGACGAGGATGTTCGACGGCTTCAGGTCCCGGTGAACGACCAGACTGCGGTGCGCATGATGGACTGTCCGCGCGACGCTGCAGAACAGACGAAGCCGATCCTCTATGCTGCAGGGTAACTGCCGGCAATAGGTGTCTATGGGAAGCCCCTCGATATACTCCAACACCAGATACTGACGGCCGTCGCCCGTCAGGCCGCCGTCCAGCAGATGCGCGATGTTGGGATGCTCGAGTGAGGCGAGGATTTGACGCTCGGCCTGAAACCGCCGGTGCATCTCCGCAGCGTCGGCGCCGGCTCGGATGACCTTGATAGCCACTCGACGCCGGAAAACTCCGTCGTCCCGTTCACCAAGGTAGACGACCCCCATCCCGCCGCGACCCAGCTCCCCCACGATCCGGTAGGGGCCAATCCGCTCGCCCAAGGTCGGATCGCCGATCAGCGACGCGGCCACCTGCACCGCATCACGATCCAGCAGCCCTTCTGCCTGCTCGTGCGCGGCGAGCAGCGCCATTACCTCGGCGTACAGCTCGGACTCGTCGGCACACATTCCCGCCAGCCAGCCGGCCCGCTCGGATGGCGGCTGCTCCAGCGCCGACTCGAACAGCGCCTCGATTCGCTCTCGACGGTTGGGGCTCAAAGTGACGTCTAGTTCACTTCCGGATAAAGCGACCGGTACAGCCACGCACGAGCTTTGACCCAGTCGCGTCGCACCGTGCGCTCGGAAACACCGAGCACCTCGGCTATCTCTCGCTCTTCCATCCCGGCGAAGAAACGGTACTCCACTATCTCGCGCTGCCGGGGGTCCAGCTCCTCCAGAGCTCGATCCAGCGCCAGCATCTCCTCCGGCTGAAACTCCACCGCGGCGTCCCCCTCACCCAGCGTCGTACGTTCCCAGCCGCCGCCGCGTTTCGCCCGCGCCCTCCGCCGCGCATGGTCGACCAACACCTGCCGCATCGCCCGCGCCGCTATCGCCAAAAAGTGCGCTCGATCCCCGGCGCCGCACGTCCCGCCGCCCGACAGCTTCACGTACGCCTCGTGAACCAGAGCCGTCGCACCCAGGGTATGCCCGGCACGCTCCCGGCCCAGCTGCCGACCCGCCAGCTGACGCAACTCGTCGTAGACCAGCGGGAGCAGCCGGTCCAGCGCCTCGCGCTCACCGCCACGCGCCGCCTGGAGCAAGCGGGTGACCTCACCCTGGTCGATCAAGTCGCTGGTGCTCATGCAATGCAAACGCCCGGGTCGTGCCAAAGGGTCCAGTTGAAACCGCCACTCCCGGGCCTGGTGCGGTTAACGAGAATGAGAATCAATTTAGGCCCAACGACCCCTTACCTCAACGTTTTTCTTCCGACCCTCCCGAAAACCCTTTGCCCGCCCAGCCAGAAATGGCCGGTCCCGGCGACTTTCGGCGCATTGGGATGATGAGGAGGCCGGAGATCACCCGCGGCGATAGGCCCGAATCAGATTCCGGGAAGCCTGTGAGGGCAAGGACATGGCGTCAACGTCGAAGACAATCGTGGAAGTGTTTTGCGAGCTGGCCGGTCTGCGCGGGCGGTCAAACGATCTCGCGGAAAGCGAGGCTCGCCAGGAGGTAAGCCTCGAGACGCTGACCGCGATCGCCGAGGGGACAGCGGTCACGACCGGCGAAGAGTTCTTCCGCGCCTTGGTCCGTCATGTCGCCGGAGCACTCGAGGTGCGCCACGCGATGATCGCCGAGGTCACAGAGGTGAGGGGGCGCGTTCGCACGCTCGCCCAATGGGACGAAGATCGCTTCCTCGATAACATCGAATACGACGTTGCCGGTACGCCCTGCGAGCCGGTGCTGCTCGGCGAGACCCGCCAGTACGTCCACAGCGTTAGCGAGTTGTTCCCAGGCAGCATATCGCTCACCGAGCTTGGCATCGAGAGCTACCTCTCGATCCCACTCAAGGGCTCGACAGGCGACGTCATCGGCAACCTGGTCGTAATGGACGACAAACCGATGCCCGAGGACCCGCGGGACCTTCCGATCCTGCAGATCTTCGCCGCCCGGGCAGCGGCGGAGCTTGAGCGAATGCGTACCGAAGAGGAGCTGAACAGAACGGAGACCCGGCTCTTGATAGCCGAGAAGATGGCCGCGCTCTCCCAGATGGCGGAGTGCGTGGTACAGGAGACGACTGCAACCGTGGGTGCTATCGAGAGCGGCGCCGACGTCTCGCAGATCGTGCTGAACAAGATAGAGCGTCTTTGGCAGGAGGTCCGTCCCGCCGAAGCGGAGTGGGACGATCAATTCCAGCACAGTCTGGCCACGCTGCGGGAGAGCACGGCCGCAAACGCTGCGGCCGGCCGACGCATGGCCGGCCTGGCGAAGAGCCTGGAGAAGTTCACGCAGGTGGATGATGGTGAGTATCAGCTGGTCGACCTGCGCGAGGAACTCGACTCGTCCATCAGCCTGGTGGAGGGCCAGCTGGGCGCGGGGGTGCGCCTCGAGAAGCGGTACGACGATATCCCGCGGATCCGTGCGCACCCTTCGGAGTTGAGCCAGGTCTTCTTGACACTACTGACGAACGCCAACGAAGCGATCGATGAGGACGGAACGATTACGATCAGTACGGTGGCCGACGGTCACGACGTGTTCGTCACGGTAGCGGACACCGGCCGCGGCATTCCGAGCGACGAGCTGGCGACGTTGTTCGAGATTGGCTCCGCCACTAACGGGTCGGCCGTTCGGATGCGGTTCGGTCTAGCGAACGCCTACAACATCGTCAAGAAGCACTGCGGAGCGTTGGACGTGCTCAGCGAAGTGGGCAAAGGGACCGCGTTCACCATCAAGCTGCCAATCGACTAGCCTGCCTCCGGACGCCTCGTACCCCCGAGCACGAGGAGCGCTGCCAGCGCGCCCATCACGACACAGCCGGACCACAAGAGCGGCGGACCGGCCGAGTAGACCACCGTTCCGATCGCCGGGCCGAGCACGAAGGCGACGCCGAAACTAGACCCCCAAGCGCCCTGATAACGGCCACGCAGCTGGACCGGCGCCACGTCGGCGACATAAGCACCTGCGACGGGCATGAAACTGATCTCGCCGAGCGTCCAAACGACGACCGCCAGTGCCAGCAGCGGGATGGTGACAGCCAGCCCGGTCAGACCGAAACCCAGGCCGAGCAGCAGCAGGCCGACCGCCATCACCGGTCGGGGCGGTAAGCGCTGGGTAATGGACGCGATAGGCAACTCGAGAAAGACTATCAGCAGCCCGTTCAGCGAGATCAGCGAGCCGTAGGCGGCGCTCGAGAACCGCGCGCTCACCTGCACCGCGAACGTCGTGAACGCCTGTACCAGGACCAGCGCTCCCGCGACCGTCGCCAACAGGAAAAGCAGGTACCCCCTGTCCCTCACCATCGCTCGCAGCCAACCCTTTTCACCCTCCCCTCCCCTGCTCCGCTCGCCCTGCGGCAGCGCCAGCAGGGCGACGATACCGAACGCCGCCGAGGTAATCGCATCGCCGAGAAAAAGCAGGAAGAACGAGCGCTCGGCCAGGAAGCCACCCACCGCCGGACCGGCGGCGAACCCGGCGTTCACCGCCAGCCGGTTCATCGCGAAGGCGGGCACCCGCTGGCCGGCCGGTGTGAGGTCCGCCAGCAGAGCGCCGGCCGCCGGTCGGTAAAGCTCCGCCGCCAGACCGGCGAGCCCGGCGAATGTGACGATGGCGGCCAGGCCCTGCGCCTGGGACAGGCTCAGCATTGCGACGGCGGAGGCGAACATGGATAGCGCGATGGTGTTGCGGCGCCCCAGGCGGTCGGCCAGGTAACCGCCCGCGGGTTGCGAGACGACAGCGCCGATGCCATAGGCGCTCAGCGCAACGCCGGCCTGTGCTGCGCCATAACCTTCACGCGTCAGGTAAACGGCCAGGAAGACGAGGACGAAGCTGCCGAACTTGCTGATGAACGTGCCAGCGAACAGTAACCACGCGGCACGCGGCAACATCCTGATGCTTCTTCGCAGAGTGGGACGATCCATCCCCAGGGCAGCTACCTCGTCGTAGATTAGCAGTCATGGCTAAACATACCTCAGACGTCTTTCAGGACTACTACCCGGACGACGTCGCCCACTGCTACGGCTGCGGTCGGCTGAACGAGCAGGGCCACGGGCTAAGAAGCCACTGGGACGGTGAGGAGACGGTGGCGCGGTTCACGCCGAAACCGTATCACACGGCGATCCCCGGATACGTCTACGGCGGGCTCATTGCTTCCCTGATCGATTGCCACGGTACGGGTACCGCCTCCGCCGTCGCGGCACGCGCTGACGGCTGGCGGCCCAGCCTGGACCCCGCCCCGCCGGGTGCGTTACCGCGCTTCGTCACCGCCTCTTTGCAGGTCGACTACCTGCGCCCCACCCCGCTCGGTCCCGAACTCGAGATCCGTGGCACGGTGGAGGAGGCGACGGAACGGAAAGTCGTCGTGGCAGCGACGGTGTCCGCCGCAGGCGAGATCACGGCACGCGGTACCGTAATCGCGGTGCGGATGCCCGAAGGGATGGTGCGGTCCTGACCCTACTCGCCGGGCTTCTCAACGATACGGAACTGCTCCTCCAATTCGGCCAGTGTTGATCGGAAAGCGCTGTACTCCAGCTCCTGCATGGGAAGCATCGCCGGCCCGACGAACCCCTGGCGGCGCATCTCGTCGGCCTTCTCCTGCGCTTTGAGCCGAGTCGAGTCCCAGACCGGGTTATCGAAGACGTCCACACCATCGGAAAGCTTGCCAGCCTTGGTCACCGAGTAGGCCATGCAGGCGACCAGCGGAATGCAATAGGCGCTGGTGATCGCCGTATTGATCGGCGCCGGCATGAACGGCATGTGATGGCTGCCGCGCGCGTCGCCGGCAACGTAGTGCGCGGTGAAGTAGGGGCTGACGACTTCCTCGGGGGCCGGGAAGATTCCCTGGGTGCGAACGATGCAGACGGGATCGTCCTTGCCCTTGTATTCGCCGGCGATCGTGTGGAGACGGTCGGTGGAGACGGCCACGACCTGCTGATCGGGGAACAGTCGTGAGCTGATCGCTTTGACGCCGAAGCGGTTCTCGTCGCGCAGCAAGATGGCGAGGTCGATGTGCTGTTCGGGCGACTCGAGCTCGATAATGCGGTCGGCGCCGGCGTACTCCATGTCGATGACCGTGAAGCGAAAACCCGGTTTCATCTTAGGAAGCATGAGGCCCGCGTTGTAGAGCGGGCTGGTGAACACCGTCCAGAGCGGGAAGTTGAAGGCGCCCGGCCCACACTTGTCGGCGGTGAAGACCATGAACGGCTCGGCCGGGCGGTCTTTCGCCGTCTCGTCGAAGGTTATCTCCGCCGCCCCCGGTCCGGCACCACGGACGTTGCCGGATGGCGCGTCCTTCAGCAGGTCCTGTCCCGCCCCGTACAGCCCCTCCTCCTGGGCGATCGCCGTAGCCGCCTCGAAGACACCCCAGGCGAAGTTATGGATATCGGGGTTGTCACTCCCGTTACGGTGGACCATTAGCAGGCAGATGTCGTCGCCACAGTGGGTAACGTCGAAATCGAGGACCAGGCCGCGATCGGCGGCGCCGCGCAGCTCGGTCCGCGCCGCCTCCACCATTCGCACGGACGGTCGGGTGTGGCCTCCGATGGATCCCACGTCGGCCTTGATGGCGCTGAGCGTGAGCATTGCTCCCCCCTTTGCGTTGAAATCGCCGCTCGCTCCCGCATACTCTACTGCCGCAGCCCTTAGTTTGCGACATCGGGGCCGCATCCGCCAGGAAGGGACGACGCGGGGGCAACAAGAAGCCCCGCCCGGCTGGGGTGGCCGGGCAGGGCACTAGGGTCGGCGTCGAGGAGGGACCTTCGACGGGCTAATCGGAAGACGAGAGCGTCTCTCCGATCTTATCGGCGATCGACCCGAACACGTCGCGCGATCCGTCGCCGTCACCGCCCTCGAGCTTGCCTCCCTTGCCTGAACGCAGCACGGCGACCACGGTATCCTCCGTGATCTCATCATCGTCTTTCTTCTCCGGCCTCGACAAGCTCTCGAACTGGAGATTCCAGACCGCGGACAGGTCTATGTTGTCAAACCAGACGCCCCTGCAATCCTGGCAAACATCGAGCGTGAATTTGTCGCCCTGAACCCGCTCGAGCTTGGTGTCGCAACGCGGACATTTGATGACGTTCCCCTGACCGCAGGACGGACACTCCGCCGCGTTACGGGCCATGAGTTGGCCGCACGAGTCGCACTCGACCGCGTAGAGCTGCTTCTTGATCGAGATCAGGCTACTCACGACCTCCGGCGGGCAGTAGCGCAGCTCCCGCACTTCCCCCGACTCGAACCACATACCGCCGCACTTGTCACAGTAGTCGAGTATCAGCTCCGTTTCCTCCGACGGACTGATCTTCTGCATGTCTTCGCCATCGCAGACCGGGCACCTTAGGCGCTTCACCTTCTTAGCCTTCTTAGCCTTAGCCATCAGTCAGCCTCCTCGCCTTCCTCCAAACAGGGGTGTTGGATGTCGTCGTGCCGCACCCTCGCGGCGCCGCCGCCGGCCGGCAGGGATCCCGTGGGATCGGATTGTATGGGGGAGAAGCGACAGAAACCCAAGCCCATCAAAGGCTTGGCCAGGCGCGCCACGTGGGGACCGGGGCCCCTGTACGGCGCCAAGCCATATGTACCCGGTTGGCGCCGGGTCGTTCCGAGCCCAACTCGAGAGCAGGAAGATCCGTTTTGGGGTGGCACCGGTCGAGGTTGACATTGGCCTGGACGGAGCTATTGTACCAGCGCTGAGAATTCCAGCGACACATCGAGGGACCTGGGCTCAGGCACAGGTCCTTCGCTATTCCCAACGCGGGGGCGAGGTCCGCGTAGCAACATGTAGTCGGTAAGTGCGGCAGTGCCGGACTCCGACCACATCAGCACAAAGGAGCACGGCAGATGCGTACTACCGGCAAGGTCAAGTGGTTCAACGACAGCAAGGGCTTCGGCTTCATCACGCCCGACGACGGTCAGAAGGACTGCTTCGTCCATCACACAGCCATCCAGGCCGAAGGGTTCAAGACGCTGAACGAGGGCGAGCGCGTCGAGTTCGACATCGTTCAGGGCGACAAGGGCCCGGCGGCTCAGAACGTGGTCAGGCTGGACGCCTAAGCCTGAGATTCACCACGGTAGAAGACTGGGCCACCTCGATGCGATCGGGGTGGCCCTTTCGGTACAACATGCCACCCTGGCCGTACGTCAGAGCTTTCATCCTGCGGGCGACGATCGTCTGGTTGGCCGTCCACCTCCTGAGCTTCTCGTTACTCTTCACCCTGCGAGGTTTCCTGCTGGCCGCGGCGGCCACCGTGGCTCTCGTTCTATTGGACGCCGAGCGACGGAACGAGCGCCGCTTTCTGGCGAACTTGGGAGTATCGCGCCCGGCGATCGGAGCACTCGTTCTTCTCACGGTCATGAGCCTGGAAACGATCTGGCGAATCACCGCCGGAGGGCTGATCGATTAGCGCGGAGATACTCGCCGTAGACTCGGCAGGTAAGTCCTTCGCCAGCCATCACGTGTTGAAGGCGGCATCTTTCTGGGCCAGGGAGGGGCAGATCACTGCCTTGATGGGCCGCAACGGATCCGGCAAGACAACGTTGCTTCAGATCGCGGTCGGCGAGGTCAAGCCGGACAGCGGCGTCGTGCGCTTCCGCTCGGTGGCCTACGAGCGTCCGCGGCTCCCCGTACTCGCGCGGCGCGGCCTGTACTTCATGGAAGCGCGCGCGCGCTTGCCGGGCACCTTCTCGGTAGGCGTCCAGCTTCGTATGATCGCCGAGCGGTTCGGCCCTCAGGCGTTCGATCGGGTCGTCGCCGAGTTGGAGATCGACGAGTTCCTGGAGAGGCATTCCCACGAACTGTCGGGCGGCGAAGGGCGGCGCGTCGCTCTGGCGGCCGCGCTGATCCGCGAGCCGCTCTGTCTACTGGCCGACGAGCCGTTCCATGGCATCGCGCCGAGAGACCAGCAGACGATAGGAAAGGCCCTCCGTCGCCTGGCGGCGGCGGGAACGGCGATCGTCACCACCGGCCACGACGTAGCCGCCCTCTTCGCTGTGGCGGACGACGTGATCTGGTGCGTGGCCGGGACGACTCACGGACTGGGCCGACCGGAAGACGCCCGTTCACATCCGGAATTCGAGCGCGACTACCTGGGCTGGCACCGAGAGAGCTGACTCGCAGACAACCCATCTGCCCCTATGGCCAATCGACCCACGATTGGCTATAGGTCACGAATCACCGCCCTCGGGCTCTCACCTCAACATGGGCCATCGGCTGTGGGAGGTCGCCATGAGGCCGTTTCGCACCGTCCAGTCTCTTCTGCTGGTACCGATCTTCACGACAGTCGGCGTCCCGGTCGGCGCGGGCCATGCAGCCGCTCAGCCGGAGCCGCCGCCGGGGGACATGAGCTTCGCGCTCACCGGCGACGCGATCATCAGCCGGCGGCTGTCACCCTTCGCGGAGCCCGAATACCTGTCGATGATCGAGGTGATCAGGGACGCCGACGTCGCGTTCACCAACCTCGAGGTTCTGTTCCACGACTACACCGAGGGCTACCCGGCGGCCCACAGCGGCGGCACCTGGATGGCGGCGAAGCCGTTTATCGCGGGCGAGTTGGTGTGGGCGGGCTTCGATCTGGTGAGCCGGGCCAACAACCACACGATGGACTACGGTGCCGGCGGCCTGCGGGCGACGACGCGGGCCCTCGACGCCGTCGGCCTCGTCCACGCCGGCGCCGGTGAGAACCTCGCCCGGGCCCGGGCGCCCGCCTACGTCGAGACAGCCGGCGGCCGCCTGGCGCTCATCTCGGTGGCCTCGACCTTCTCCGATGAGGATCGCGCCGGACCCCAGCGCGCCGACATCCGGGGCCGACCGGGCCTGAGCCCGCTGCGCTACAGGACCACCTACGTCGTGAGCCGCGAGGCGCTGGCGAAGCTGCGCGAGGTCGCCCAAGAGTTCGGTTCCCGCGGGGGTGGTGAAAGCGATCGCATCCGCTTCATGGGAGAGAACTTCGTGGTCGGCGATCCGCCGGGCCGACGTACCGCCCTGCACAGGGGTGACCTGTCCGAGGTCCTCGCCGCCGTGCGCGACGCTCGCCGTCAGGCCGATTGGGTCATCGTGACGAGCCACAGCCACGAAGGCGCCCGGGGCGGGCCGGCCGATTTTCTCGTGGCGTTCGCCCGGGCCGCAATCGACGCGGGCGCCGATATGTTCGTGGGTCACGGCCCCCACGTCTTGCGAGGCATCGAGATCTACCGCGGCAAGCCGATCTTTTATAGTCTGGCGAACTTCATATTTCAGAACGAGACGATCGAATTCCTACCCGGCGATGCATACGACCGCTATGAGCTGCCGGCAGACGCGACGCCTGCCGACTACTACGATCGGCGGATCGAGTCGAGCCGGACCGGCGGATTCCCGGGAAGGCGGGTCTACTGGGAGAGCGTTATCGCCACCCCGCGCTTCCAGGACGGCACGCTTGCCGAGATCCGCCTCTACCCGATCACCCTCGGGTTCGGTGACCCACGGCCACAGCGCGGGCGACCGCGCCTCGCCGACCGCGCGGCCGGGCAGCGGATAATCGAGGCGCTGATCGAGCTCTCGCAACCGTTCGGGACCGACGTCCACTACCTGGCCGACGACAACGTGGGGGTGATTCGGGCGGCGGACATCGTGCGCGCCGAGGAGCGAAGAACCGGAGTCGACCGGGCGACAGCGGAGCGCATCGAGGGGATCCATCGGGACTTCGTCTTCGCCGACACCCACGCCCACCCCAGCCGCTTTCACCGGGCCAACGTAGCGCGGATCGGCGCGGACGAGATCGCCCGCTACCGGCGCGGCCACATCGACATCGTCGTCGCCACCATCAGTACCGACGCCGTCTACGGCGGCGGCTACGTCGAGCGGGACGGCACCCGCGTCGAGCGGGGCGAGCACAAGCCGAATCCCGGCCAGCCCTTCGCCTTCACCCAGGACCGCATCGATCGCGTCCTTCAGACGATCGAGGAGGGTGACGCCGTGCTGGCCGAGAACCCAGCCGCGGTACTCGAGGCGCGTCGACGAGGGCAGGTCGCGCTGCTGCCGGCGCTGGAAGGCGCCGACGGGCTCGACGGCCAAGTCGAGAACGTCGAGGCGTTCTACGAGATGGGCGTTCGGCTGATCCAGCTCGTGCACTTCCGCGACAACGAGCTGGGCCATATCCAGACCTACCCTTATTCACCCGGTGGCCTGACACCGTTCGGTAGCCAGGTCGTCGAGGAATGCAATCGACTGGGGATCGTCATCGACCTGGCGCACGCCAACACGCAGACGATCACGGACGTGCTCGAAGTCTCGACGCAGCCAGTCATCTTCAGCCACACCGGTGTGATGGCGCTTCGCGAGAATGACCGCCATCTCAGCGACGCCGAGATCCAGGCTATCGCCGCCGGCGGTGGCCTGATCGGGATATGGCCCAGTGGATCCCTCCTCCCGAACATGGAGGACATGGTCCGCCACATAGACTACGTGAAGCAACTCGTGGGCATCGACCACCTGGGCATCGGCAGCGACCTGAGAGGGATGAGCCGCTACACGGAGCCGTTCGGGTCCGAGGCGAACTTCCGGGCGATCGCCGCAGCGTTGCTTAAGCACGGCTACACCGACGAGGAGGTCGGCAAGATCATGGGCGGGAACTTCTTCCGCGTCTGGCAGCAAGTCACCGAGAATCGTACGAGAGGATAATCGCATGAGCACAAAGCGCCTTGCCTCAGTTATACTGGTCCTTCCGCTACTCGCCCTCAGCGATGCGGTTTTGCAGAAGAGTGCACTCGCCCAGAGCCGCGATGCCGATCGCAACGTGCTATACGATCCCGCGCTCTTCGCCGACCTGACCTATCGGATGGTCGGCCCGTCGCGCGGTGGGCGCGTGACGGCGGTAACCGGGATCGCCGAGCAACCCGCCACCTTTTATATGGGGGCAACGGGCGGCGGCGTCTGGAAGACGACGGACTACGGCCAATCGTGGGAAAACGTTTCGGACGGATACTTCGAGACCGCTTCGATCGGCGCCACAGACGTCGCCGATTCGGATCCAGACGTCGTCTACGTCGGTACCGGCTCCGACGGAATTCGCAGCAACGTGATCACGGGGCGCGGCGTTTACAAGTCGACCGACGCCGGGGAGACCTGGACCTTCCTGGGGCTGAGGGAAGCGGGACAGATCGGCGCAGTGATCGTCCACCCGCAGGACCCCAACCTGGTTTACATCGCAGCGATCGGCCAGGCGTTCGCACCCAACCCGGAGCGTGGGGTCTACCGCACGAATGACGGCGGTGACAGCTGGGAGCAGATACTCTTCGTCTCCGACAGCACGGGCGCCGTCGACCTCGAGTTCGCACCGGACAACCCCCGGGAGATCTACGCTTCGATGTGGCGCGCCGAGCGCAAGCCGTGGACGATCATCAGCGGCGCCCGCGAGGGCGGCGTCTACAAGTCGACCGACGGTGGCGACAGCTGGATCAAGCTGACGAACGGGCTTCCGGGCGACCTCATCGGGAAGAGCGACCTCGCCGTGTCGCCGGCGGACCCCGACCGCCTCTACGTTCTCATGGAAGCAGCGGATGCCGAGCGCGGGCTGTACCGGTCGGACGACCGCGGCGCCAGCTTCCGGCTCGTCAACACGGAGCCGGGGCTCACCGACCGGCCGTTCTACTACTGCAACGTCGACGCCGACCCGTCGAACGCCGACGTCGTCTACGTGAACAGCACCCGCTTCTATAAGTCCGAGGACGGAGGCGCGACGTTCAGGCGCCGTGGCACGCCGCACGGCGACAACCACGACATGTGGATCAACCCGAACGACTCGGACCTCTACATTCAGTCGAACGACGGCGGCGCCAACGTCACGCGCGATGGTGGCGATACCTGGTCGACACAGCGCAACCAACCCACCGCCGAGCTTTACCAGGTCGACGTCGACGATCGGTTCCCCTACTGGCTCTACGCCGGCCAGCAGGACAACTCGACCATCGCCGTACCCAGCCTGCCGCCCTACTCGACGCCGGGCGGAGCGACGGCCCACTGGAGATCGATCGGCGGCTGCGAGACGGGGCCGGCGGTGCCGAAGCCGGGCGACCCGGAGATCGTTTACGCCAACTGCAAGGGTCGCTTCGGCCGCTACAACGCCGCGACGGGTCAGGAGAAGCAGTACTACGTCGGCGCGCAGAACCTGTACGGGCACAATCCGAAGGATCTCAACTACCGGTTCCAGCGCGTATCGCCGATCGAGATTTCGCCGCATGACCCGAACGTCGTCTACCACGCCTCGCAGTACCTGCATCGCACGACCGACGAGGGCGTCACCTGGGAGACGATCTCGCCGGACCTCACCGCATTCAAGCCGGAGCGGCAGATGGCTTCGGGGATGCCGCTCAGCCGCGACATCACCGGCGAGGAGCACTACAGCACGCTCTACGCGGTGGAGGAGTCGCCGCTAACTCGCGGTCTGATCTGGGTCGGTGCCAACGACGGACCGGTACACGTAACCCGCGACGGCGGTCGAACGTGGACCGAGGTCACGCCGGCCGACCTGCCGCCGGAGGGCCGGGTGCAGACGATCGAGCCGTCACCGCACCGGCCGGGTAAGGCTTACATCGCGGTCTACCGCTATCTGCTCGGCGACTGGCGACCGTACATCTATAGGACCGAAGATTACGGCGCTTCCTGGACGATTCTGACCTCGGGGGACAACGGCATACCGGCCGACTATCCGACGCGCGTCGTGCGCGAGGATCCCGATCGCGAGGGTCTGCTCTACGCGGGCACCGAGTTCGGGATGTTCATCTCGTTCGACGACGGCGCGCATTGGCAGCCGTTCCAGCAGAACCTGCCGGTCACACCGGTCACCGACATCAAGTTGTACCGGCAAGACCTGGTGCTCTCGACGATGGGGCGCTCGTTCTGGATCCTCCACGACATCACGCCGCTGCGTGAGCTCGACCGGCGCGTCGCCTCGGCAGAGGCGCACCTGTTCCAGCCGCGCGACGCCTACCGAATGCGATACTCGTCGGGCGGCCGTGGAGCGGCGGCCCCCGAGTACCCGACCGCCGGTGCCGTGATCGACTACTACCTGGCCGAGGAGCCGGCCGGCGCTGCCAAGCTCGAGATCCTCGATGCGGGCGGCGACCTGATCCGCAGCTTCACCAGCGAGGGTCCGGCCCGACGCGCGCCGGCACAGCGCGAGCGGATGGGCTTCGGTTCCGGGAGCGCAAGCGGCGCGGGACTCGAGAAGACCACCGGCATGCACCGCTTCACCTGGGATCTGCGTTATCAGGGCGCTCGAGATCCCGAATCGGGGCGGATCGGGCGCGGGCCGATGGCGCCGCCGGGTACCTACCAGGCACGGCTCAGCGTCGGCGATTGGCGCCAAACGCGCAGCTTCCAGCTGCTCATCGACCCGCGGGTCGCAGCCGACGGTGTCACGCAGGAAGACCTGGAGCAACAGCTCGCCTTCAATCTGCGGCTGCTCGAGATGACGAGCGAAGCGCGCGGGGCGGCGCGGCGCGTCAGGGGGTTACGCGAGGACCTGGCCGGTCTATCCGAGGTGACCGACGAGAGAGGTCTCTTGCGCCGGGCGAGGATCCTGGACGATCAGCTGGCAGCGATCGAGAGCCTGTTCGTCACCAGCGATGTAGGCCGGTACCCACAGCCGATGCTCCTCGACCAGCTCCGCTACCTGGGTAACATGACGGACGACGCCGACCAGAAGCTGGGCGCCGATGCCTACACGCGGTTCGATGAGTTGAACGCGGAACTCGCGGGTCACCAGGCTGCGATCGAGCGGCTGCTGGAGACCGAACTGGCCGAGCTGAACACGCTGCTCGAGAACCAGGGACTCGCGCCGTTGAGCACAACGGAAACCTGAGATCACTGGGCGGTCTGCATAACGAGCCCCACCCGACGGTGGAGGTCGGGTGGGGCTCTCCATAGCCGGCAGTTCTCTAGCCGGAGATCTTGGCCACAGCGTCAGCTCTCACCAGAGCGAAGCCTGTGCTGTTGAAGTTGTTGCGCGCCACGGTCTGGAAGAGCTCGCGCGCGCGATCGGCGTTGCCAGCGCCCTCGTGAGCGAGGGCTCTCATATAGGTCATGTAGATGTTGTCAGGGTTGCCCTGCTCGTAATGCGCGAGCGCCGCCTCGTAATTCTCCTGCAGCAGCTCGATCTGCCCCATCAGATCGTGAGCTGGCTCGTTCTTCCGTGGATTCTGGTCGGGCTCGACCTGGGCCATGTACTCGCCCGCCTTGGCGCTCGCCGTGGCGTAGTCGCCCTGGTATGCGGCGAGCCAGCCCTCGAACAGCGCGATGTTGGCGAGCTGAGCCCGCCGGAACTGGTCCGTGCCGACCTCCTCCGCCTGCTCCATCATCAGCGCGCTCGCCTCTTGAACAGCATGTTCCGCCGCGGGGATTATCCGGTGGTGGATGGCGATGTTCGCGGCGGTCTGCAGCGCGAAGATCTTGTTCCCCCGCGCGTTGGGCGTGCCCATCCCGTCGATGGCCCCGACCAGCTCGTTCAGCTCGTCGATGGCGGCCTGCGGATCGCCGGCATGCACGCCGACCAGCGCTCGGTAGACAGAGTATTGCGCCTTCTCGTTCGGCGTACCGAGCGCGATGGCGGCGTCGTAGTCGGCCCGCGCCTGCTCGTAGTCACCGAGGAACGAATTCACATGGCCCCGCTGCTGGAGCGGCAAGCCGTTCGTCGGGTCCAGCTCGGCCGCCCGCGTGTACGCGTCGCGGGCCTGCTCCAGCTCGTTCTGTGCCCGATAAGCGTCGCCCAAGATGTCATGCGGCGTCGGCTCGTTCGGCGCGATGTCGACTGCCTTCTGCGCGTTTTCCTCCGCCTGCGCGAAGTCTTTCGGTTCGTTGAACAGGTAGGAATTCGCGAGCTGCACATATGCCGGAACGAGCTCCGGCGCCAACTCCGTCGCCCTGATCATCGACGCTCGCGCCTCGCCGATCTGACCGAGTGTCGTCTGAATCCCAGCCAACGTCAGCCAGGCACGCGGGCTCGTGGGCTCGATCTCGACCAGCCGCTCCGCCGATTCCAACTGCCCCTCCACGTTGTTCTCGAAGCCCTTCTGGGTGATGTCGACCATCAGCCTCTCCGCCTCGCTGGCACCCTCGGCAAGGCCGGCTGCCATCTCCAGGTTCGTGCGGAACTCCTCGAGCGACAGCGCGGTGTTCGCGATTCTCAGGTGGGCCATGCAAAACTCGGGGTCTTGCTCGACGGCCTGCTTGAAGTGCTCGTTGGCATCGACAAACCTGCCCATGTCCATCGCGTGCTGGCCGTCCATGAACGTTTCCATCGCCGCCGCGGACGAACTCGTCACGGGCATGACCATGACGACGTCAGCCGTCGCCATCTCCATCCTCCCCGCCTGCTCTTGCTGACACCCCACCAGTGGCAAGAGCGCCAGAACCAAGATGATAGGATTCCTGGATCCCCTCATTAGAACCTCCTGAGACATTTGGGTTGGGACATTACCTGGACCTCTGAAGGGCCTGGGCGGCGGCGCAGGCCGCCGCGCCTCACCTCCGGACGATGGGACAGCTGGATTGCCCGCGGCCCTGGGGCCACAGGGGAGCACTACCACGGTGAGAGACCCCCTCGCAGTGGGGCTAGGCTGCCCGGGTCCTGTTGCGATTGAACTCTGCAATATCGGGGCAGCGCACTAATGAGGCAACAAGCAGTCCTCGCCGAAGGCCATAAACGAGAGGGCAGCTCTATGCTGCCCTCCTCTTTGATCTACGGCCTCTTGAGCGTGGCGCCCCTGACTATAGAGGCCAATCACGCAGTATGCGCTCGGTCTCCTCCGAATGGCCGCTCTCGTCCCGCACCATGTCCTCGAGCTGTACCGCCAGGCCCTTATCGCCGTACACCTCGGCCTGCTTGGCACGCTCGGTGTAGTCCCGGGTCGCCTGGCGCTCCGCCTCCAGCACCGCCTTCACCATCTCGAGATTCGTCTCGGCCGCCGGGACGGGCCGCGCCTCCGTGGTCGGCTCACCGCCCAGAGCCACGATCTTGTTGGCCAGGAACTGCGCATGCAGCTGTTCATCCGCCACCTCGCCCAAGAAGAACTGCACCAGCTGCGGCCGATACGGGCCGGTGGCCTTCGCCGCGTACGTCAAATACTGAATGATGGCCCCCAGCTCCCCGGCCAGGTCCTCGTTCAGGCGCTCGATTAGCTTCTGTTTATCCATCAGGAATCCCCTCCTGTCGTTGATCCTTGTTTCCCACGCCGACAAGATAGCAATTGTCCATGATTTGTCAAGTAGTATATTGGACACACCATTGACAAAACCAGTCCAAGCCCTCATCTTGTGTTCGACAGGCGAGGATGGACCAGGTTGGCGCCTCGCCTCGATCATCGGCGACGGCACTCAAGTCGTTGCTATAGAAAGGATTAAACCATGCTCGAAAAGAGCAGCAGTCCCAGGTTCTGGAGCCTGGTAGATGAGATCGACCGTGAGCTGGAGATGGCGGTTCTGCGGCTGCTCGGGTCCCGTGGCCCAGGGGGTACGATCACGCTGCGTGAGGCGGCCTTGGCCGTGGGCGGTGAGAGCTGGCGAGCGCTGATCGAGCGCGCTCGTTCCGTGGCAAAGGAGTTGGCGGCCCAGGGCATCGTCGAGTTCGTGGCGGCCCGCACTGGCAGTGACGCTCGCGAACCAGGCTCGGCGCGGCTCAGGCTCAAGCAGGGTCAGATCGAGTGGTTCTTGGCTCCGAGCGGGCTGAACTGACGTGAATTACCCGCGGCTGGGAGCGCCGTCAGTAGCCGTGATCGGGGCAGGCATCTCGGGGCTCGCCTGCGCGCAAGAGCTAACCCGTCGAGGCTGCGCTGTGAGCGTGTTCGAGAAATCGCGGGGCGCCGGCGGTCGTGCGTCCACGCGGCGGCGCGATGGCTGGCGGGTCGATCACGGCGCCCAGTACTTCACCGTGCGCTCCGCTCGCTTTGCCGAGCAAGTCGCCGCCTGGGAGCGGCGCGGAATCGCGGCAGAGTGGCATGGGCGGGTCGTCGAGCTGCAGGCCAACGGTTCGTGCGTGACCAAAGGCGATGTGCCCCGCTACGTCGGTGTTCCGGGGATGAGTCGCTTAGCGCGTGAGCTAGCGGCTGACTTGAACGTTACTTGGCAGACTCGCGTCGATGGGATCCATCCGCCGCAGCGCGGGGGCTGGCGACTGCGTGCCGGAAGCGTTGACCTCGGTCGGTTTGACGCTCTGGTGAGCAGCGCCCCGGCCCCGCAGACGTCGACTCTACTGCGGGAGGCGGCGCCGGCTCTCGCCGACGCCTGCGATGCCGTCGACATGCTTCCGTGCTGGGCGGTGCTGGCTGCCCTTCCCGAGCCTTTAGCCCTGGCGTACGACGCCGCCTTCGTCGAGGACAACCCGCTGGTTTGGATCGCGCGAGATTCCAGCAAGCCTCAGCGGCCGCAGACAACGGAGGTTTGGGTGTTACACGCAGGCCCGACGTGGTCAGCGGAGCACATCGAAGACGAGGCCGGCGACGTCGCACAGATGCTGCTGGGCGAGTTCGCGACCGTGGCCGAGCTTGCTGATCTGCGCCCCGTCCACCTCGAAGCACACCGTTGGCGTTACGCCCGCTCGCTCGAGCCGCGCACCGACGGCTGCATCATCGACCACGACGCCCGACTGGCCGTCTGCGGAGACTGGCTGGGCGGGGACCGCATCGAAGGTGCTTTCTTGAGTGGAACGGCAGCGGCTGAACAGCTGGCCGACCTGCTCGTCCGAGGTTAGGCCAGCTGTCCGCTCACGCGGCACCTGCCCCTCAGTCGGTGCTCCCTGCCGCCTCGCGCAACAGGTTGCGGGCGACGACCAGGCGCTGGATCTGGTTCGTGCCCTCGTAGATCTGAGTGATCTTCGCGTCCCGCATGTACTTCTCGATCGGGTAGTCTCTGCAGTAGCCGTAGCCGCCGAATAGCTGGACGCAGTCGGTCGTCACCTTCATGGCGACGTCGGTGGCGAACAGCTTACACATCGCCGAGATCTTGCTGATGTTCTTGTGCCCGGAGTCGATGGTGCGGGCGGCGGTGTGTACCAGCTGGCGAGCTGCCTCGACCTGCGTCGACATGTCCGCGAACATCCACTGGACGCCCTGGAACGAGCTGACCGGCTGGCCGAACTGCTGGCGCTCGTGGGTATACTGCATGGCAAGGTCGATGGCGCCCTGGGCGAGGCCGACCGCCTGTGCAGCGACGCCGGGGCGTGCGCGGTCGAGTGTGATCATCGCATGCTTGAAGCCTCGTCCTTCTTTGCCGCCCAGTAGGTTCGCGGCGGGGACGCGGCAGTTCTCGAGGTTGATCTCGACGACCGGCACGCAGCGGATCCCCAGCTTGTCCTCGTGTTTGCCGACGCTGTAGCCGGGTGTCCCCTCCTCGACGACGTACCCCGAGATGCCGCGGGCCCCGCGATCCGGAGCGGTGACCGCGAAGATCGTGTTCATCGATGCGACGGCGCCGTTCGTGTTCCACTTCTTCGCGCCGTTGAGCACGTAGTCATCGCCGTCACGCTCGGCCCGGGTAATCATCGACGCCGCGTCGGACCCTGCCTTCGCCTCCGAGAGCCCGAAGGCGATGAGCTTCTCTCCCGCCGCGATGCCGGGGAGAAAGCGCTCCTTCTGCTCGTCGGTCCCGCCGACGATGATCGGAAACGACCCCAGTGCGTTCACCGCGAAGGCGACGCCCATGCCGCCGCAGGCCCGTGAAAACTCTTCCACCACGATACAGAGGTCGAGAACGCCGCCGCCCAGACCACCATACTCCTCCGGGATCCAGACACCGGAGAGGCCCGCCTCCTTGACCGCCTTCTGGACCTCCCAGGGATACTCCTGAGCCTCGTCGTACTTGGCGGCGACGGGACGCATGACCGTCTCGGCCAGCTCCCGGGCGCGGTTCCTGAGATCGACCTGCACTGCGGTGTAGAGTTCCTCGATCATGGCTCGCTCGTCTTTCCTAGCGTCGTTGGGATGCCGTTCTGGCAAGTCCCTCAGGACCAGAAGCCCTCGGGACCCAGGTGGGGCCGGATGGTGAAGTAGTGACTGCCCGGACATTATGGGCCGGTCCGCGCCCCAGGGCAAACGGGCCCATCGTGGCGCGTGACCCCGGTTCGGCATTGGAGAGCCGACCGAAAGGTCTCGACAGCTACATACCGGGCCGTCGGCTAGCTCATCTCCCTGATCCGGATCTCGATCCCTTCGACGCCTTCCAGCAGTTGCACCAGCTCATTCGGGTCCGTCCTGCCGAAGTGGTAGGGATAGAGGATCTTGGGTCGGAAGGCCCGCGCCGCTTCCGCCACCATCTCCGGGGTCATCGTGTACGGCAGGTTCATCGGCAGAAAGGCGATATCGATGTCCTCCAGCGCCATCATCTCGGGAGTGTTCTCGGTATCACCGGCGACGAAGACTCGTGTGTCGCCGAAGGTGATGACATAGCCGTTGCCGTTGCCCTTGGGGTGATAGGGCTGCCCGCTCGACCTCATGTGCACGAGGTTGTAGGCGGGAATCGCCTCGATGCCGATGCTGGCCTCGGTCCGAGTCTCACCGTTCTCCATCACGATGGCGCCGTCCACTCTGCCCTCGCAGGAGGGCGAGTAGATGACTACCGTCTCCTCCGCTCTGATCGCGGCGATGGCGTCGCGATCGAGGTGATCGCCGTGCTCGTGCGTGACGAGCACGAGATCGGCGTCCGGCATCGTGCTGTAGTCCGCTTCTCGCCCCACCGGATCGACGTGGACCACCTTGCCGTCGAAGCGGAACATCAGGGTGCCGTGCCCGATGAAGGTGATGGTCAGGTTACCTGCGGCGGTGGGGATGACGTCCTCCTGAAAGGTCGCCTGCCCGTTCGCCTCGCAACCGCCGACCAGTATCAAGAGGATCAAGGCGAGCGATGTGAATGCGCGTGTTCTCATGATCACCTCCCTCAGACAAGCTATTTTGCCCGCCTCCCGACCTGCAAGTACATTCAGCGTCGATCCAACACCAGAAACCGGGAGTCGTGAGATGAGGCGCCAGATGCTGTTGATCACAATCCCGCTCATACTGAGCCTCGGGGGAACGCCGCGGACGCTCCGTGCGCAGACCGCTCTCGGGGACCTGCGCGTCGACCCCGAACGGATCGAGCGGCGCATCCATGAGCTGTCGGAGTTCGGCCGCAACCCGGACGGTAGTAATGGTCGGGTCGCGTTCAGCGATGCCGACGTCCAGGGTCGAGAGTACACCATGTCCCTGATGCGCGAGGCGGGGCTCGTGGTCCGGGTCGATGCGGCCGGCAACATTATCGGCCGGCGCGAAGGCCGGGACCCGGAGGGCCCCAGCATCATGTTCGGGTCGCACATCGACGCCGTGCCCCACGGCGGCAATTACGACGGCGACCTCGGGGTGCTCGCCGCCATCGAGTGCGCCCAGGTGCTGCACGAGAACGAGGTCACGACGCGCCATCCGCTCGAGGTCATCGTCTTCATCGACGAGGAGGGCGGCCTGACGGGCAGCCGCGCGGTCATCGGTACATTGACGCCGGACGCGCTGGAAGTCGTGAGCCACAGCGGCAAGACGATCGGCGAGGGGATCCGCTTTCTGGGCGGCGACCCGGATCGCCTCGAGCAAGCCAGGCGTCAGGAAGGTGAGCTCGAGGCGTTCCTCGAGCTCCACATCGAGCAGGGAGGCAGCCTGGAGTCGCAGGGGATCGAGATCGGAGTCGTCGAGGGGATCGTCGGCATCGAGCACTGGAGCGTGACGATCGAAGGCGTAGCCAACCATGCGGGCACCACACCCATGGACCAGCGCCACGACGCGCTGCTCGCCGCCGCTCGTCTAGTCATCGCGGTAAACGACATCGTGACCGGCAGACCCGGCCGGCACGTCGGCACGGTGGGACAGATCCGGGCCGAGCCCGGTGCCCCCAACGTGATCCCCGGTCGTGTGGCCATGACCATCGAACTTCGCGATCTATCGGCAGAGACGATCTTCTCGCTGATCGCCGACATAAAAGAGCAAGGAGAGCGCATTGCCGCCGAGAGCGGGACGCAGATCTCGTTCTCGCATTCCGAAGGGGGCGCGGTGCCGGCACCGACCGATCCGCGCATCCGCGCGGTCATTGCCGAGACCGCCGAGCGACTCGGGCTCAGCTATCAACACATGCCGAGCGGTGCGGGCCACGACGCTCAGGACATGGCGCGCATCGCGCCGACCGGTATGATCTTCGTCCCCAGCGTCGGCGGCGTCAGTCACTCGCCGAACGAGTACACTCGCCCCGAGGACATGGCAAACGGCGCGAACGTCCTGCTGCAGACGATCCTGGCGCTGGACCGGGAAGCGCAGAATTAGCCAGGACGGCTGGGAGCGGGGCCGGGAGCGGTCCCCCGGCTCCGACCAACTGCGCACCGGGTTGCACCGGCCTCGCGGCGCGGGTAAGATGCGCCGCTGACGAACCCAACGCCCAATTCAACCCGCGAACACCTTGGTCACCTTCACGGGACTAGACTGGTTCTGGGCCGCCACGTTCCTGCTGTTGATGGTCGGGGGCGCGTTCTTCTTCTACCGTCTGGCGCGGCGCTCCGAGTCCGACTTCTTCCTGGCCGGCCGCGGCCTGCCCTGGTGGCTGCCGGCATCGTCGGTGTTCAGCACGCACACGGCGACGGACACTCCGATGTGGGTAACGGGCGTCATCTACGCCCACGGACTGCGCGGGCTGTGGTACACGTTCTTCACGGCGTGGACAGCGATCGCCTCGTTCGTCTCCGCCCGCATCTTCCGCCGCTCGCTCGCCTACACGCAGGCGGAATGGCAGGTCATGCGGTTCGGCGGCCTCGGTGCGGAGCTCTTGCGCGGCTGGATGGCCGGCTGGCAGGTCTTCATGAACATGTTCATCCTCGGCTGGGTGGGCATCGCCATGGGCAAGGTCGGCAACCTGGTCTTCGGTTGGCCGGTCTGGGTGGGGCTGATGATCCCGAGCGCCATAACGGCCATCTACACGCTGGCCGCCGGCTACTGGGGCGTTGTGATGGGCGACTTCCTGCAGGGGATCGTCGCTATCTTCGCCATCGCGCTCGTCACGCTGGTCGGGCTCTGGGCGGTCGGCGGTCCCGGCGCGGTCTCGGCACGCCTGGTCGAGATGGGCGAAGCGTGGCGGCTCGCCGTGTTCGCCTTCACCGGCCTGTTCAGCGGCGATTTTCCCGCCGCCTGGTGGCTGACGATGCTGGTGATCGCCGTGATCGGCGGTTTCGGGATGGGTACCAGTATCGACTGGTATGTGGAGGCGCAGCGGATCCAGTCCGCGAAGACCGTCCGCGATGCAAGCTACGGACTGTGGGCGGGCGGAGCGCTGACCCTGGTACGCAACGGACTCTGGGCCGCCGTCATCCTCGCCTTCTTCGTGCTGGCACCCAACATCGCCGAGGTCGCCGACTACGAGTTGGGCTGGTTCCGGATGGGCTTCGAACTCTTGCCGGTGGGCATGGTGGGCGTCTTCATGGGTGCGATCCTAGCGATCCACCTATCGACCATATCGAGCCACCTGAACCTCGGCGCCCTCTACTTCACCCGCGACCTCTACCAGCGCTACGTCAACCCGGAAGCGTCGGAGCGCCGGCTGGTGTGGATGGGCCGGGCGGCGACCTTCGTTCTGCTGCTGGGCTCGTTCTTCTACGGTCTGATGATGGAGGAGATCACCAGCTGGCTGATCTTCGCCCTCTGGCTGATGATGGCGGGTATCTGGCTGCCCAACATCCTCCAGGTCGTCTGGTGGCGCTTCAACGCCTGGGGCTACCTGGCCGCCTGGATGGCGAACCTCGGCGTGTCCTGGCTGGTCGTCTGGATCTTCCCGGCGTTCGGCGTCATACCGCCGCTCCCCGACTACGGACAGTTCTGGCTGCTGATGGCGCTGGGCGCGGTCGTGTTCATCCCCGCCACTTTGCTCACCGCGCCCGAGAAGATGGATCACCTAGTCCACTACTACGTGCAGACGCGGCCGCTGGGCTGGTGGGGGCCCGTGCAACGCGAGGCGGAACGCCGCGGCCTGATCGCGCCGGAAACGAGACCGCAGCCGGTCGGCCCCCGACCGCTGATCCGCCGGACTTGGACGCCCGAGGAAGCCGAAGGCTGGAGCCGCGAGGATTGGATCGCCATCGTCCTGTCACCGATCGTTTACGCGCTGATCATCATGGGCGTGGCGCGGCTGCTCTTGGGTCTGCTCGACGGCGCGCTGATCACGCTCGCTGCACTGGCCGGCGGCGTTCTGCTCTACTGGGTGATCGATCCGAAGCTGCGCGCCGTCTCCGTCGACTACGAAGCGAAACAGGCCAGGTACCTCGAGGAGCTGGAACGCAGCGTTCGCTGGGACGAAGGCGCCCTCGACGTGGGGGCGGAGGGTTAGGAGATGGACCGCGGACTCGTCACGCTGATCGGTATGAGCATCGCCTACGTCGCCTCGTTCGCCGGCCTCGCGTTCGCCTACTGGGGCTGGAAGAAGCACCTACGACCTGAAGCCCGCGACGAGGAGGCGTGATGATGCCGGCAACTCTCGCCGCGACCCTCCAGTCCGCCGCGGTCGTACCCCTACCCGCCGAAGCGCCCATCGGTGGCCTCCTCTGGAGCCACGTGATCCCAGCGCTGCTCCTGGCCATCGCCGCCTTCGGGACCTTCATGCTCTACCGCCATTTCGCCAAGCGGGAGGAGTGACCACAGCGGGCTGCACTTGCGGGCAGTTTGCATAGGATCCGTGCAACATGCAGGGCAGCCGTAGCACGTCGCCGGGCGGTTCCCCCAAGACCAACTTGTTGCTCCGAAACCATTTACGCTGATCGGACCCCGCTGGCCCCAGAGGTTCGGAACTTGCGTTCCTGACCCGGGAAACCCCTCCGCCAGATCCCGCCTCAGGCAATCAGGCTCAACGGTCCTGCCGGGACCCGCTAATTCGAGTAGGACGATGGACACTGGTTACTACATCAAGGGCCTATCTATCTACGGATCCGCCGGTTACACCGGGTACCGGCTCAACCGCCGCAACCACATCATCGGCCGCAAGGGCGACACACGCCACTGGATCTACGGCGACCACATCTATTCCAGCCTGGAAGGCAACACGGGCTACTGGATCGAAAACAACCGCATCTGCGGCCCCACGTCGGAACTGCCGTGGGAGCAGACGATGGTCAGCCGGGTGCGGCGGACGAGAAAGAAAAAGGCCGCCCAAAGAAGAGAAGCCCACGGCTCCCCCTAGCAGTTCTTCGATTTCCCAAGCGTAAGAGTGACAGCATAGGCGCCAGGCCCCGGGGCACCTCTTCCCACCACTACGAGCCGCCGACCGCGTGATCCGCGGCGGCGCGCCCTGGCCTATCTCCACGACTCCGAGGCAGACCCCCCTGGAACAGCTAGGGACCCTTGTGCGTTAGTGCTCCGTCAGCCGGAGAAACAAGCCAGAAAAGGGAAGATCCAATGACTCAGGCACCACCGATTCCGGACGTCGATCTCGATTCCCTGCGCTGCGAGATCCGCAACGAGTACGCCGAGGTTGCCGACAACCCGGGACGGGGCTTCCACTTTCACACCGGGCGCCCCCTAGCGAAGATCCTCGGCTACCGCGAAGAGCTCCTCGATGCGGTCCCGGAGAGCGCCATCGAGTCCTTCGCCGGCACCGGTAACCCCTTCAGCCTGGGCGAAATTGAACGGGGTGCACGCGTCGTTGACGTGGGCTCGGGTGCCGGGATCGACTCGCTGATCGCTGGCCACCTGACCGGCCCCGAAGGCCAGGTCATCGGGATCGACATGACGCCCGAGATGCTGGAGAAGGCGTCTGCGGCGGCGAAAGCGGCAGGCATGACGCGCGTCGAGTTCCGCGAGGGCTATGCGGAGGCCCTTCCCGTCCCCGACGGTTGGGCCGACGTCGTTATCTCGAACGGCGTCGTCAACCTCTGTCCAGACAAGCTGATGGCATTCGGCGAGATGTTCCGCGTCCTCAAGCCCGGCGGCCGAATCCAGATTGGCGACATCCTCGTCCAGAAGGCCGTTCCGGCCGACGCCAAAGCCGACATCGATCTCTGGAAGGGTTGAATCGCCGGCGCTCTGCTGGAAGCAGAGCTCGAGGCGGTTGTCGAAGCGGCCGGATTCCAGGGCTTCGAGATTACCTGGCGCGACGACGTGTTCGCCGGCGCACCTCAACAGTCGAGCGCGGCGGCCTTCGGAACGCTCGGAATAAACTTCCGCGCCTTCAAGGCAAAATAGCCATGAGCAATCACGCGACGGCCACGTTCCAGGTAACCGGCTGGGACGAGAACGGGGAACTTCGTCCTCCAGTACACCGGCGCCTTCGAGGGCGGCGCGGCGAAGGCGAACTGGATCGTCGTGCCGGGGTCGGGAGCCGGCGAGCTGCGTGGTCTGCGCGGTGAAGGCGGCTTCGCTTCGGCGCACGCCGACAGCTACTCGATGACGCTCGACTACGATCTAGAGTAGCGCGCCGCACAATCGACAACCATCAAAGTCAATGGAGGGTGGCAATGGCAGAGACGAAGAAACTGGTAGTGATGATCACGCGTGGATTTGACGACGAGCGTTCGTCTGTTGCCTGGAGCGTCATCAATGGGGCCATCAAAACAGGGCTCGAAGTTACCGTCTTCTTGACCAGCTCAGGGGTGGATTGGGTACGCAAGGGTGCTCTGGAGACGGCGCATCTGAACCCGCTGGATCCCCCGATGAAGGAGATGATCCATTTTCTAATCGACAACGGCGGGACCATCCTGGTATGTCCCCCGTGTGCGAAGGTCCGAGGCTACGAGGAGAAGGATCTTCTCGACGGTGTCATAATCACCGGGTCCGGCGCCATGCATGAGCTCATCAAGGCAGGCGCAGCGACATTGAGCTTCTGACCCCACGGACGGCTCGCGCAGAGAAGCTGCTTCACGGCGAGGCGCCTCGTTCAGGAGGCGTTTACCCTTCGCGGCAGGATATGTTGGGAGATTGCCGGGCGATCGAAATCTCCACGAAAGGAATTGACATGAACGCGCAAGTCTACTGGACGTTGGAACTGGAAGTTCAAGGTGGGTCGGACGAATTAACGACTCTGATGAACGATATGGTCACGGCAACACAAACGAATGAGCCTGGCACCATCAACTACGAGTGGAGCACGAGCGCCGATGGCAAGGTATGTCATATCTACGAGCGCTACGTCGACTCTGCCGCGGTCATGACTCACTTGGATACGTTTGGCGAAAAATTCGCCGGCCGATTCCTCGAGATACTGAAACCCGTCCGCTTTGACGTATTCGGGTCGCCAAGCGAGGAAGTCAAAGAAGCGCTGGCCGGGTTTAGCCCCACCTATATGCAAGCTGTTGGTAGCTTCAGTCGATAGCGACATGATGGCTAGGCGCCTCCATTCAGGAGGCGCCAGCTCGTCACCGAGCTCATGCTCACCAGGTAAGGTCTGGCGCCACAGCTACTGGATCTCCCAGCAAACTGTCACTACCTGCCACACAAGAGGGGAAAAAGAAACCCCGCCAGGGCGTCGCAACACCAAGCGGGGTGCGTCCTTCAGTCTGACGGTCTAGATTGAGTCACACGCCTCACTCGTGCGACGATCCCCACACAACACGTACGCTCCACATGAGATCTAGAATAGATGCTGGAATTCTTCCTGGAATTCGCCGATCAGATAGCCGATCCGAGGAAGGAGCAGATCGCGATTCGGGAACCGAGTTCCACTACAGCAATCTGACTTCCCACTGGCTTGGGGTCATCGTAGCGCGGGCGTGCGATACGGATCTCAAGTCATTCGCTCAAGATCACCTCTTCTCGCCGTTGCACGCGGAGGTCGGCGAGTGGACACAGGACAGGGACGGCTATTACATCGGGGGGGCGGATTTCCGCTTCACGGCACGTGATGCGGCCAAGTTCGGCCTGTTGTATCTAAACGACGGTGAATACGAGGGAAACCAGGTCGTTCCCGCCAATTGGGTCAGGGAATCACTACAACGCTACTCGGAGGATATCACTGAAGGCGGGATTGTATCCGGCGAAGTGGGCCGCTACCTCCGCCACGTCGCGTACGGCCATCAGTGTTGGCCCGCCAGCGCAGCGGATCATCGTTCCCATTACGCGTGGGGACACGGCGGACAGCTGATCATCCTGCTGGATGAGCTCGAAATGGTTGTCGTCGTTACCGCAGATCCGTTCTACCTCCAACATGATGACGAATCATGGAAGCACGAAAGAGCGAACGTCAACCTGGTGGGCAAGTTCATCGAAGCCCTACCGAAGCGGTGACAAGCACGCCACGCTGACGCTAGTCGAAGGAGCTGGCGCCCATATGGTGCAGAATGAGTACCGCGTCTGACCAGGAAGGTGTTCGGCGCGGAGACCAGGAGCAGACTCTGCAGCCTAAAGAACCTCGGTCTACGCGCGCCATGCCGTTCGTTACCGGGATTATGGCCCTGCCCTTCGCCTACCACGTCCGCACCTGGGGGAGCTTCGCCACGGTCCGTGACATATGCCCGATATCGTTCTGCGACTTCGTGGATTACTACTACCCGATGGGAGAGGCGATATTCCGGACCGGTCTCCCCATCTCGGGTTTTCTCTATTCCCCCTTTAACGCTATACTGCTGGCGGCATTTACCCCGCTGGGACTCAACGCTTCGCTGGTTCTCTGGGGCGTCCTCCAGGTTTTGTTCGTCTCTCTCTACGTTCTTCTCTTCCGCCGGCTCGTCCCAGCAGGGCTGCCGATTCAGCTTCTGTTTGTCATCCTCACCCTCACCTCTTACCCCATCCTGCTCAATCTCATGGCGGGCCAGGTGAGCGTCTTCATGGTGGTGGGGATTCTAGGCATGGTCGTTCTCTATCAGCGTGAGCGCCGCGCCGCCGCCGCCGGTTCCGTCGCCTTTGCGGTTAGCTTCAAGTACTACCCGATCATCTTTCTCGCACCGTACGCCGCCCGCCGCGACACTCGCTTTCTCCTGATCGCGGCCGCCGCGTGCGGCGCGTTCCTTATCGTGTTTCCCGGCCTTGTCCTGGGGGGCGGCGATACGCTGCGGTTCTACGGTTCCCTCCTCGACGCGTTCCGTGATTCCGGCTGGGTCGTTGTAAACCCGCACTCGCAGTACTTCCCACACGTTGTGCTTCGGCTGGCGGACGCTACCGGCCTCGACGCTCACGCCCTTCTTCCTCTCCTGCGCTGGATCGGGTTTGGCGTTGCGGCTGTCAACATGGGATTCGTTTTTCTGGTTCAGCGCGCGCGACCGCGCCATGCCGATCTGTGGAGCGTCCAAGTCGTCTTCCTGACGATCCCCTTCGTTCTGAAGACATCATGGGCAATCGACTTCGTCTTCATCTCCTTCACCCAGACCTTTCTGGCCTGGCAGCTCCTGGAGAAAGAGAAGGCAACTCCGGGAGCTGATACGAGGGCGACGCGTTCTCAGGCGCGCAGGCGCACGCCATGGTTTCTTCTTCTCGTGTCGATCGTCTTTTCCAACATCCTCTTCGTCAATCTCTTCGGCTTCGTCGGTTACGGGACTCTAAGCTTCCTCTTCTGCGCAGACCTGCTTCTTCTGGCGGCGTCATACGTGGAGCTACTACCGCCCGCGTGTCGTATTTCCCCCATATCCTGACATCTTGCCGTGATTTCAGGACAGACTGCGCGATTTTGCCGTGATTCGGCCTCCGAAATGTCGTGATTTGCCGGGATCAATCGACACCACAATCGACACCATCGCTCGGCAGGTGACATGCTTCTAGCCATGGATCCACCTGCCCGTTCTGCGAGGCGGCGAGTGCTTCAACCGGTACGCCAGTGGGTGCCCGGCTTGCCATTGCAGTTGTGCCATCTCTTCGCACGACGCCCGGTGGTCAC
Organism: uncultured Gemmatimonadota bacterium; assembly: GCA_964345885.1. GTDB lineage: Bacteria > Gemmatimonadota > Gemmatimonadetes > Palauibacterales > KS3-K002. The sequence goes on from CAYFSW010000131.1 coordinate 45,642, forward strand.
GGGCCAGGTGCTGGCTATCGTTTACCGCGCCATCGCCACGCGTCTGATCAAAAAGGCCCGGCTCAGCCATCAACACCATACAGACAGAGGCGATATTCACGGCTGCTTTCATGTGACGCCCCCCTCATCGAGTCTTCGTTCATCGAATACTTCAGCACGTGCGGAGATACCACTCCGTCGAGGCGTTGAGAAGAGATCTCGGAAGTGTGGCTGCCCGGATGGTGAAATCGTTACAATAGAGTCCCGTGTCACTGATCATGTAGGAGGCAGGAACGCGTTGACAGGAGCATACCAATGACGACTGACGCGAGCCCTGACCTTGAGAGCACACCACCCTGCAGGGAATGCTGGGCAAATTGTGGTGTCGAGGCCGACGAGGAGATGCGAGAAATCGACCGGCTGGAGGACGAGCTCTCGCCGCTGCCCGAAAATATCACGCGCATAAGAAAGCTCATTTCGACACTCGAGCTCTGCCATCACAAGGCCGAGCGCTGGGTTACGAATATCATCGAGGCGATCGGCGAGGGAGATACATCCAAGGGACTCGGCACTCGAACGGCCGGTGAGCTTCATCCGGCGGAGCGTGACTGGATAAACGCCTGTACGGCGCTTACAGCCTGGTGTGCAGGACAACCGGCCGCTTGCGTCGAAATCAAGATAGGGGGCCGATCAGCGAGCTGTCTGTTGAGCAAGCTCGGTCAGCGCTCGGCTCTCAAGGAGTGGCAGCTTCAGCGTGTGATTGAACGCATCCGCGAGTTCATCGGCTGGCCTCGTTCGATGCACCATGATGACTCGGTGTATGTTTTCATGGAGGAGTGTGGCGCTGATTGGGAACCTCCGAGCGATGCTGAATGCCCCGAGTACTATCGTGAGCGTGAAGATTTCTGGAAGCAGACCATGCAGATGCGCATCCACGATACCGTGAATGGCGAGGTTGCCGATATCTCCCTGGCCGTGGCCATCGACTTGATGTTTCCATGCAACTGGAACTTCGTTGACAACCTCGATATTGTTCTCGGCGCCATCGGGGGCGAGTTGCACACCGCTAAAGCACTCGCCGTCTGCGCACGAAACATACGTCATGCTCCGATTCGCGAGCGTATGCAAACGGTCTGCAGAACCCTGCAATTCTCCCTCCAGAATCAACGGTCGGAGAATGACGTGGATAGCACGCTGCTGGAACTGCTGGGAGATATCACCGCTCCGCAGAGGTGGCTCGTGGCCTCGCTCGACAAGACGATCCGATTGCAGCTGGGATTGTAATCAGGAAGCCAGGAACCGGTTTCCACGCGCTAGCGTCTCACTAGGTACAGCCTGCGGCGGAAGTTCGTCACAGAACTCCGACATCTTGCCGTGATTTCAGGACAGATGACGCGATTTGCCTGCCTTTCGGCCGAACTATGTCGTGATTTGCCGGGATCAATCGACACCACAATCGACACCACCGGTAGCGGCTCCTTCAGATCCCTGCTGCATGACCTTGACGATGCCGCCCTCGTCTTCTCGACCCACAACCCACGGACTAGGATCCCCTTCCAGCTCCTATCACTCACAGGCACACATCGGCCTAGTACTCGGGTACAAGCCGCTTATTCAGCAAGGCTACAGATGTGTAGTAGTGTCTCCCCTACAGGCGGAATGCGAACAGCGGGTCGCGGATTCTAGCTTCGCCTTCCTGGATGGAACGCGATCTGGTTGAACTCGCTTTGCTAGATCCTCAGATTACAAAACCAGGAGGCTGGCGACAACGCCAACCCCCCGGGTCTTTCCAGGCACGATTAGCGGCTAGTCGAGTACAAAGCCGAGAATGATCGCACCGTTAATCTCATTGAGTTCGAAGTCGAACCAGCGACGGTAGCTTGCCTCGATCCGAATCGCCATGAAATCCCGCGGCAAGAATCGATAGCCAACAGTCCCGCCTACAGCGAAATCGCTCTCACTCCCGCCATTCGACATACTGAAGAAGGAGCCACTGAAGCCGACGTACGCAGAATTGGCCATAGCGCCAGTGAACAAGTACGCCACCTGACCCGTCACTCCGACAGTAGTAAGCGTTTCCGTATCGCCGTTAGAAACTGACAACACTGAAAAACTGAGCTGCGGCTCCACCATGATCTGTGGAGTGGGAAAGAACGCAAAATGCACGGTCGAACTACCCCCGAGAAGCGATGCTACAGGACTGGCACCGCCCCCAGGGACGGCGAAGTTCAATATCGAACCTTCCTCTGGCAGCACGAGGCTGAATCCGGCGCGCATACCGATTTCCAAGCTGGGCTTGTCCTGCGCCGTAAGGCAGGCCGGGGTCACTAGTAGTATCATCAAGAGGAGTGCAAACCTGTTCACCTGCCACCTCCAGTCTGGGTCTTCTCTCTGAAGAGCGTCTGCTTCAGGCAAGTCGTAAAACGCGGAGAGATGCCGGGCGGAGCCCGCTCCCACAGAGAGCACCATCCCATTTCGGAAAGACAGCGCGACAAAAGAGGGGCCGGATTGAACTGCAGGCCAGCTTGAGGAAAGGGTAGGTTACTGCGAACTGCCACGGCTGAGGTCCCCCGGTACTCACAGGACTACTCACGACGGTTATCAGCCCATCCCCCATTGGTGTGTGGCTCCACTACGTGGCTAAGGACGCCAACGAGCAACAGATACTTGTGACAACTACTGCTATCGATGTGACCTCTACGTGTGCTGGGACTTTCTGAGGATCTCCCCTTCGGATGAGGAGTCTGGCAGCCAGTGCTTTCCCTCGCTGGACTTCGCGTTTGTTACCGGAAGGCGCCAGGCCACGGGGCCGTGTAATCCTGCGGCGCAGAGGTCTTCAGATGTGCAATTCATTGCTTGCGTCTTACGACGATTCTGAGTCGCTACTTGGCCTGTTCCTCCGCAGCTTGTTCACCGTTCATGCGCTCGCGCGAATCAACACCATCCGCCGAGCTCAAGCGAAAAAGAAGCCCCGCCTAGTGCCGTAACACCAAGCAGGGTGTGATCTTCTGATTGATGGGCCTGGGTGGACTCGAACCACCGACCTCACGCTTATCAGGCGTGCGCTCTAACCACCTGAGCTACAGGCCCTGTTCCCGCACGCTATGCGGGCGGGCGGCCCCGGTCAAGGGTTCACCAGCCGAGTCGGGCGATGAGCTCGCGGGTCGCTTCCGGGTTCAGGTGGCGTAGCGGGCGGCCGGGGTGGTCGGCCAGCGCCCAGATCGCGACCGCGGCGGCGGCGCCGCTCGCCTGTACCGCCTCGAGGTCGATTTTGTCGAAGGTGTCGCCGGCGTTGTGGTACCAGCGAGGAGCGTCCTCGGGTAGAGAGCTGCGCACGTAGATGGTCGGGACGCCGGCCAGCAGGAAGTGCTGGTGGTCGCTGCCCGGGCCGCCGCCGTGGTTGACCTCGGCCGTGAGCCCCAAGTCGCGGAGCGCGGGCTCGGTGGCCAGACGCGCGAATAGGGTGTCTGCCTCGTCGTGGCCGGTGGCGCCGTAGCCCTGGGGTGCACCCACCATGTCAAGGTTCATCATCGCCACGATGTCCGTCAGCCTCTCGGCGTGGACACTCACGTACTCACGCGAGCCGATGAGTCCCAGCTCTTCGCCGGCGAATAGGACGATCCGCACCGTGCGACGCGGGCGGGTCGGAGCCGCGGCGATCGCCCGGGCCGCAGTCATGACGGCGAGCACCCCGGTGCCGTTGTCGAGGGCCCCGGCGCCCAGATCCCAAGAATCGAGGTGTGCGCCGAGTAACACGACCTCGCCGCTGACCGCTGGATCGCTGCCCCTCCACTCGCCCACCACGTTGGCCGCCGTGCCCTGACGGGTCTCCGCCTCGACATGAAGGCCTACGGTAAGCGGGCCCGTTGCCAGCAGGCGCCTCAGCCAGAGGCCGTCCTCCCGGGAAAGGGCGAGTATGGGCAGCGGCGCGGGCCGCTCGGGCGTCGGCGCGACGCGCGCCTGCGGCAGACGACCCGGCTGTAGGGACACGCGGAGCAGCGCCGCCGCCCCGAGCTCGGCAGCTGCCGTCACGACCTCGGGGCTCACCACGTCGGTTAGGAGGACGGCACCCTGCGCCTGTGTGCCGAACCCCTCGAGGGTCGTGGAGTCGCCGCGGCCGATGTCGATGAGCGGCAGTGAGTCGGCAGCGATGGCAGGTGAGTAGCCGTAGGCGATGGCAGCGAGCTTGTGGTGGCGGACGGCGGCGGGCGAGACAACCCGCACCTGCGTTGTGCCGCGCCGCCAGGTCGGCATGTGCACGACCTCGTACCAGACGGAGTCGGCGCCGAGGCTGCGCAGCCAGCCGGCGGCCCAGGCCTCGGCCCGGGTGCCGATCGGGGTGCCCGACAGCCTGCCGCCGATCGTGTCGATGAGGCCCGCCGCCATGACCGGCAGCTCGGGCGCGTCGAGTGCGCCGGCCACCAAGCCGGCGATCGGCGACGCCGGCGGCTCTTGTGCTGTGGGGTCCTGCCCGGCCAGGGTAGCGGGTGTTTGAGAAGCGGCGGCGAGGGCGATGATGCCCGGCCAGAGACGACAAGAGGGCCCTCGGGGCCCTCTCATCAGCCGTCCACCTTCCCGGCGACGAGGCTCAGTCCCAATCTTCGCGGCGTGGTCTGCGGGCCGCCACGTCGTCGTCTTCGAAGTCCTCGTCGTCGTACTCGTCTTCCCACTCGTCTTCGTCCTCGAACTCCTCCTCAAGCTCGAGCTCTTCCTCCCCGTACTCGTCGAACTCGTCTTCGTACCCGAGCTCGGTCTCGTCACGCGCGGAGTAGAAATCGTCCGGATCCATGCTCGGATCCCGCATCGCGTTCATCTTCCCTCCTCCTGGGGAATCTGGGGGAGATCCCGACGATCGACGGCCTCCAGGCCGCTACATGACACCTAAAACGCCAAATAATAGGCAAGGCCGAAGTTGTCAAGCATTTTCTGCAGGGGCGGTGGGCGCCGTTCCCGGCGGCGGGGCTGGTGGTGGCCTGTCCGTCGGCTGAGCGTCGATATATGTTAGGTCGATGATCACCCAACGAACTTCTTTGGTTTCCGTTTCCGTCCTCCTCGTTGCTTCCTCGCTACCCAGCTGCAAGGCGCCGCAGGCGTTCGGCGATCGGAACAGCATCATCGCGCTCGCCGAGTCGACGCTCTGGGGAGAAGTGGGGCCCGACGTGATGAAGGTACTCGAGCAGCGCGTGTTCACTACTCGACCGGAGCGCAAGTTCGAGGTGACGTACCTCTCGGTCGGCGACACGCTCTGGGAAGACATGCGTATCTGGCAGCAGGTCGTCGTGCTGGGCAGCCGCGAGAATCGCGCCGTGCGGCGCATCCTGGACGCTTCGCCGACGCCGGCCCCCGAACCGCCCGCCATCGTCCAGGCCGAGGAGGTCTGGGCCCGAAATCAGCTGGCGACGGCGCTGCTATTGCCCTCCGAGGGCCAGGCGGAGGCGGTCCGCGGGCTGCTGCCCGAGCTTTACGATCTTCTGGAGCGCAGATACGACGAGTGGATCATCGATCGCATGTACACCACCGGAGTGAACGATTCACTGGCGGAGGCATTGAGAGAGTACGGCTTCACCCTACAGCTGCCGAGCGTCTACCTGTTCAGCGTAGAGGACTCGCTGTTACGCTTCGGCAACCCGTACCGCCAGGGCGACACCGACCTGCTGCGCTCGATCTTGCTGACCTGGCGCAGCGGTAGCGACGAGGTGACGCCGGAGAGCCTGCGCGCCTGGCGCCAGACCGTCGGTGAATCACAATACGACCCGCCGCAGGACATGCTGGACGAAGGCATGGGCTCGGGGCCGATCGAGGTGAACGGTTTGACGGGACTCGAGCTGCGCGGCGTATGGCAGGACCGCGCGGACTTTCCGGCGGCCGGGCCGTTCATCACACGGACGATAGCCTGTCCACGACAGGATCGCACGTACTATATCGATGCCTGGCTCTTCGCTCCCGGTACGGACAAGTATCCTTACTTGAGACAATTGGAGATACTGCTGGACTCGTTCCGCTGCGCTGGGAATTAGAGATTTCCCCACTGGCCCAAGTCGTTGGGAATTCTCGAATGTTCGATTTGGGGAGCACGGGAACAGGGGAGGTAGGGAAGCTGGACGTGTCTGAAAGGCTCCCACTGACAACATGACGTTCGTTCATCTTCATTGTCATAGCGAATATTCTCTCCTTGACGGCGCCAACAAGCTGGACGCGTTGGTCGACCGTGCCGTCGAACTCGGCATGCCGGCGCTCGCCCTGACCGACCACGGCAACCTCCACGGCGCTTACCACTTCTACGAGACCGCACGGGCGAAGGGCATACGGCCGATCATCGGCTGCGAGGCCTACGTCGCGTTCGGCGACCACCGCTCGAAGGAGAAGCCGCCCGATGCGCCTCAAGACTACGCGCACTTGGTTCTGCTAGCCCGAGACCGGGAAGGCTATCGCAACCTGGTGAAGCTGGTCTCGATTGGGCAGGTAGAAGGCTTCTACCGCCGACCGCGCATCGATCACCAGGTCCTCGAGCAGCACGCCGCCGGCCTGGTCGCTACCTCGGCCTGCATGTCAGGCGAGCTGGCGCTCTACCTGCTGCAGGACCGGTACGAAAAGGCGAAGCGCGCCGCGGAGTGGCATGCGCGACTGTTCGGCGAAGGCAACTACTGGCTGGAGGTGCAGGACCACGGCATCCCGGGCGAAGAGAAGGTACGCGACGGGATCTTCCAGCTGGCGGACGAGCTCGGCCTGCCGGTGCTGGCGACGAACGACGCGCACTACCTGCACCGCGAGGACGCCGACGCCCACGACATCCTGCTATGTATCGGGACGGGAAAGGACCGGGACGATCCGAAGCGTCTGCGCTTCTACGGGCAGGAGAGCTACTTCAAGTCGAGCGAGGAGATGGCGACGCTCTTCCCGGAGCGGCCCGACGTCATCGCCAACACGCAACAGGTCGCCGAGCTGTGCGACGTCGAGTTCGAAGAGCGGGTCTACCTACCCGAGTTCCCGCGGCCTGAAGGGTATACCAGCGAGGACGACCTGCTGCGCGAGGTGGCGGAAAGCGGAGCCCGGGACCGTTACGGCGACCCGCTGCCGGAAGAGATCCGCAAGCGGCTCGACTACGAGCTCGATGTCATCACGCGCACCGGGTACGGCGGCTACTTCCTCATCGTCTGGGATTTCATCCGGGCGGCGCGGGAGGCCGGAGTGCCAGTCGGCCCGGGCCGTGGTTCGGCGGCCGGGTCGCTGGTCGCTTACGCTCTGCGCATCACCGACATCGACCCGTTGCGGTTCGGACTGCTGTTCGAGCGCTTCCTGAATCCGGACCGCATCTCGATGCCCGACATCGATGTCGACTTCTGCTACGAGCGGCGCGGCGAGGTGATCGAGTACGTGCGATCGAAGTACGGAACCGATTCGGTGGGCCAGATCGTCACTTTCGGGACGATGCAAGCCCGGGCGGTGGTTCGCGATGTGGGCCGTACGCTGGGCTTCACGCCGGCGGAGACCGACCGGATCGCCAAGCTCATCCCAAGCTCGCCGGGCTACTCGCTTTCTGTGAAGGACGCGGTCGAGCGGGTAGAGGAGCTGAAAGATCTCTACAAGGAAGAGCCGCGGTACAAGGAGTTGCTGGACTACGCAGCGACCCTCGAGGGCCTCTCACGCCATACGTCAGTGCACGCCGCCGGCGTCGTTATCGCGCCCGGGCCGCTGGATGACTACGTGCCGGTGATGACCGCGCCGGCGCGCGGCGCGGCGGCCGAGTCGGCGAACGGCGACCTGGTGATCACGCAGTACGACATGGTGAGCCTCGAGAAGACCGGGATGTTGAAGTTCGACTTCCTCGGCCTCAAGACGCTCACGGTGATCAGCGATGCGACGGCGAATATCAAGGAGCGGCACGGCGTCGATCTCGACTGGGACGAGCTGGGGCTCGAGGACCCGGAGGTCTACGAGATGCTGGCGAGCGGCGCGACGGCCGGGGTCTTCCAGTTCGAATCCTCGCTGGCTACCGACAAGCTGCGGGCGATGCGCTGCGACCGCTTCGACGACCTGATAGCGGTCAACGCGCTGATTCGACCGGGCCCGCTCGACTCGGGCATGACCGACGTTTACATCCGGCGCAAGCGGGGCAGCGAGCCGGTGAGCTACCCGCACGAGACGCTGGCCGCCGTCTTGGAATCGACCTACGGGGTCATCACCTACCAGGAGCAGGTGATGCAGGCCGCCAACAGCATGGCCGGGTTCAGCCTCGCCGAAGCCGACGTGCTGCGCAAAGCGGTCGGCAAGAAGGACCCGGTGCTCATCCGCCAGGAGCTCGATCGGTTCATCGAGCGGTCAATCGCCCGTGGGGTGCGGCGGCGCGAGGCCGAGCACATCGCCTCGTTGCTGGAGACGTTCGGGCGCTACGGCTTCAACAAAGCTCACGCGGCGGCCTACGCCCTCCTCTCCTACCGGACCGCCTGGCTGAAGCGCCACTACCCGGCCGAGTTCATGGCGGCGCTGCTGACGTCGGAGATCGGTAACACCGACAAGGTGGTCGGCTCAATCAACCAGTGCAGGTCGCTCGGCCTCGAGGTCATGGCACCACACGTGAACGAGTCGGGCTACAAGTTCACGGTGGTGAGTGACAGCAGCATCCGCTTCGGACTGGGCGCGATCCGCGGCGTCGGGCGATCGGCGATCGACTCGATCATCGAGGCACGTCGCAGCGACGGACCTTTCGTCTCGCTGTTCGACTTCTGCAGCCGGGTCGACCTGCGACTCAACAACAAGCGGGTGATCGAGGCGTTGATCGGAGCCGGCGCCTTCGACGGGCTCGGCCCGCGTGCCGCTCTGGCGCAGGGGCTCGAGGTAACGTTGCGCGAGGCACAGCTACAGCAGCGGGAACGGGAGACGGGTCAGGCCAGCTTGTTCGGTGGCGACGATGAGAGCCACGTCGGTCCGTCGGAGCCGCCGTTGCCCGGCATACCGGAGTGGAGCGAGCAGGAGAAGCTGGCGCGCGAGAAGGAGGTGGTTGGCTTCTTCGTGTCGGGCCACCCGCTCGACGCACACCGCGACCTGGTCGACCTGTACGCGCAACACACCAACGCCAGCAACTTGGCGGAGCGTCGCGATCGCAAGGTCGAGGTCGCCTGTGTGGTCACCGAGGTCTCGCGGCGCATCTCGCGCAAGGACGGCTCGGAGTGGGCGCGCATCGTGTTCGAGGACTACCACGGCACAGCCACCGCGCTCGCCTTCCGCGACGCGTGGAGCAGGAACCGCGACACGCTGGAGCAGGGCAAGCCGGTGCTGCTGCGGGGCAGTGTCTCGGGTCGGGAGCGCGACGAAGGTGACCCGCCGCTCTTCCTCGACGCCGCCACCCCGCTGGAAGAGGTATACGAGAGCGGGCGCGTCGCCGTCTGCCTCGAGCTGTCCAGCTCGTCCGAAGTCGACGCCGAGCGCTTGGAGAAGGCGATCAAGATCGCCCGAGCGCATCCGGGGCCCGCCGCCATCCACGTCGTCCTCGAGAACGGCGGCGATGAGCCCTCGCGCCTCCGCTCCCGCGGGCTGCGTGTCGCCCCGGTCCCAAAGGTGCTGGCGGAGCTGCGTGGCGTGTTAGGTGAAGCGCGCGTGCGCCTGGTGGAGACTTGATACAGTATGCGGTCAGCGGTGTGCCGTCGGTATACCCCCGCACACCGCTGACCGCATACTGCACACCGATGCCCCCTGCGCATTCCCCGATATTCTGCTATACTAATTGGTTCCGGCAGACGCGTAGTCAGCTGTAGTAGAGCAACTTATGGCATCTCATCAGGATTTCGAGCGCTCGATCGGCGATGTCGTCGCCCGCATCGGGCAGCTAAAGGAGTTGGCCAGCGAGAGGGGGCTCGACGTGGAAGCTGAGCTCAGGAAGCTGGAGGCCCGCCTGGAGGAGTTGCGCACCGAGACGCTCGAGTCGTTGACTCCCATGGAGCGGGTACAGATCGCGCGACACCAGCAACGTCCGCACTCACTCGACATGATGGAGCGCGTCTTCACCGACTTCGTCGAGCTGCACGGTGACCGCGCGTTCCGGGACGACCCGGCGGTCGTCTGCGGCTGGGCCCGCCTCGACGGTCGTTCGCTGATGGTCATCGCTCAGCAGAAGGGCCGCAACACGAAGGAGAACCTAAAGCGAAACTTCGCGATGATGCATCCCGAGGGCTACCGGAAAGCGCTGCGCATGATGCGGATGGCGGAGAAGTACGGTCGACCGGTGATCACGATCATCGACACGCCGGCGGCGTACCCTGGAATCGGGGCGGAGGAGCGCGGACAGGCTGAGGCGATCGCCAGGAACCTATTGGAAATGTCGCTGATCGAGGTGCCGATCGTCGCCGCGGTGATCGGCGAGGGCGGCAGCGGCGGAGCGCTGGGACTCTCAGTCGCCGACCGCATAGCCATGCTCGAATACGCGATCTACTCGGTCATATCGCCGGAGGGCTGCGCGTCGATCCTCTGGAAGGAAAACACGGAGGAAGCCCGCTCGAAGGCCGCGTCGGCACTCAAGCTGACGGCGCCCGATCTCTTGGAGCTGGGCGTCATCGATGAGGTTATCGGCGAGCCACCGGGCGGCGCTCATGAGGATTGGGACGCCACCGCAACGGCGCTGAAGGAATCGCTTACGCGTAACCTGGCAGAACTGGACAAACGGTCGGTGGCCGATCTGCTCGACGGCCGCTACGCCAAGTATCGCGAGATGGGAGCGTGGGACGGTGATTGATCGGGCGCCGCACGCGACGGACGAGCGCCCGGAGGAAGCGTCCGGCGAAGCACCGCTACCTGCAGCACACGGGATCATCTCCCGTGGTCCGCAACCCCAGTTCATCGAAGTACGCTTCAAAGGCAAGCGCCGCGACTTCTTCACGGCACACGTTACGCCGCCGCTCCGCGGCCACGAGTACATCGTTGTCGAGGCGGACCGGGGTCAGGACCTCGGCCTGGTCAGCGCCACCGACGAGTTGGCGCGACGCAAGTGCGAGGCCTGCGAGGGCTGCAACGCGACGAGCCTGCCGAACCGGCGCGTGCTGCGGCGCGCCGCACCAGTGGACGTGGAGCGCATCCTCGAGCTGCGCGACGAGGAAGGCGGGATCCGCCGTGAAGTCCGGCAGATGGTCGCGGACCACAAGCTCAAGATGAAGATCAGCGATGCGGAGTGGCAGTGGGACCGCAACAAGCTGATCATCTACTTCACGGCCGAGAAGCGCGTGGACTTCCGCACGCTGGTCCGGAGCCTGGCGAAAAAGTATCGCACACGAATCGAGCTAAAGCAGATCGGCGTGCGCGATGAAGCGAAACGGCTGGACGGCGTGGGGCGTTGCGGGCGCGAGCTGTGCTCGTCGAACTGGCTGCCCGAGCTCAAGCCGGTGACGCTGCAGCTGGCCAAGGACCAGAACCTGTCGCTAAACCCGTCGCAGATCTCGGGTGCGTGCGGCCGGCTGATGTGCTCGCTGCGCTACGAGCACGATTTCTACGTCCAAGCGCGCAAGCGTTTCCCGAAGGAAGGTCGGCAGGTCCGCACGTCGGTAGGTGAAGAGGAAGTCGTAGGAGTGAACATTTTCTCGAACCGCGTAACGCTCAAGGGCCCTGCGGGCGAGCTACGGACGGTGGCGCTCGAGGACCTGAAGCGCGAGACCGCCGAAGCACGCAGGAGCTCGAGGAAGAACTAGGGCCCAAGCCTTGTCCCGATACTACATTACGACCGCGATCGATTATTCGAACGGTGACCCGCATCTCGGTCACGCCTTCGAGAAAATCGGAGCCGATGCCATCGCCCGTTACCGGCGGCAGTGCGGTGACGAAGTCCATTTCGTCATCGGGATGGACGAGAACTCGCAGACCATCCTGGAGCCGGCGGCGGAAGCGGGATTGCGTCCGCAGGAGTGGGTGGATCGACTGGCGGTTGTCTTCGAGGACGCCTGGAAGAGCCTGGCGATCAGTCACGACGACTTCATCCGGACCACGGAGCCGCGTCACGTGAAGGCGGTCGTCGAGTTGGTCGAGCGCACGAAGCAGGCGGGCCACATCTACGAGGGCACTTACGAGGGCTACTACTGCGAGCGTTGCGAGACCTTCAAGCAGGAGAAAGACCTGGTCGACGGCCGCTGCCCGGAACATCCGGACCGCGAGATCTCGTGGACGAAGGAAGATAACTACTTCTTCAGGCTGTCGGCGTTCCGTGACGCATTGCTCGAGCACATCGAGCGGCACCCGGAATTCGTGCAGCCGGAGATCCGGCGCAACGAGATCCACAACGTCCTCAAGGAAGGGCTGCAGGACGTCTCGGTGTCACGGCCGCAGCGGGAGTGGGGCATCCGCTTCCCCGGCGACGAGCAGCACGCGGTCTACGTCTGGTATGACGCGCTGATCAACTACTTGTCGGCGGTCGGATTCTCCGATGATCGACACGGCGAGTGGTGGCCGGCGAGTCTGCACGTGATCGGTAAAGGCATCACTCGACATCACTGTATCATCTGGCCGGCGATGCTGATGGCTGCCGGCGTCGAGTTGCCGAAGACGGTCTGGGCGCACGGCTACATACATTGGGGCGGCCGCAAGGTTTCGAAGTCGGCGGGCGCCCCGGTGACTCTGGAGAGCGCCACCGAGCGCTACGGCCCCGACCCGCTGCGCTATTACCTGCTGCGCGAGGTCCCCTGGGACGGCGACGCCGATTTCACCTGGCAGCGCTTCGACGACGTCTATAACGCCGAGCTGGCGAACGACCTGGGCAACCTGGCGAACCGCACGCTGGCGATGATCCACAAGTACCGTGGGGCCGCGGTGCCGAGGGCCGAGGAGACCGACCTGGACCGACGGGCCGGCGAAGTTCTGGCAGCCTACCGGGCGGCGATGGACGGCTACCTGCTCCACCAGGGCATATCGGCGGCCATGGAGTTGGCCCGTGCAGCCAACGGCTTCATCGAGGAGCAGGCGCCCTGGAAGCTGGCCAAAGACGAATCGGCTGGCGCCCAGCTGGACACCGTCCTCGGTAGCCTGGCCCGGGCGCTGGGTAGGCTGGCCGTGCTGCTCAGCCCCTTCATGCCCTGCAAGTGCGGCGAGCTCTGGAAAGCACTCGGCCGCGAGGACGCGCTTCCAGGGCTCGCCGGCCTCGCCGACCTCGACCTGACCGGCAGCGCGGTGGACCGGCAGGCGGTGCTATTCCCCAAGATCGAGAGCTAGGGCGGAGCCGATGAGCGCCCTGGCCCGTGGCTCGGCCCCGCGGCGGGCGGTGGCGCCGCTTGGGGCGCTTCTCTTGTCCGCGCTGGTTGCCTGCCCAGCGGGCCCTCCCGGCGCACCCGAAGCCGAGCCGCCGGTCGAGGCCACCGGGCCTCCAGCCGAGCCGGCGCCCATCACCCCAGCGGAGGCCGAGCCAGCGCCGCCGGCCGACACGTCGGGAACCGCCGTCCCCGCCCCCGCAGCGGCGGAGCGCGCAGTCCGCATCTGTGCAGGTGGCGACGTGTTGATGGGCAACAACCTCGACACGCTCTGGGCGGCCAGGCTCGGCCGCGACGTGCCCCCCTTCCCCGACCCCGACTCGCTTCTGGCACCGCTGCACGGCCTGGTGAGCGACGCCGACGTCGTGCTGCTCAACGTCGAAGGCGCGATCGGCGAGGGCCCGGCACCGCGGAAGTGCCGACCGGGGTCGACGCGCTGCTACGCTTTCCGTCAGCCCGTCGCAGCGGCGGCCGCACTGCGCCGCGTCGCCGGCGACGCGGCCTTCGTGGCGAACCTGGCCAACAACCACGCGAACGATGCCGGCTACGAAGGATTCACCGCTACGATGAGCCACCTGCAGCAGGCGGGCGCTCACGTCACCGGCGCCGACACGCTGGCAACGCCTGTCGTCACTCCAGGGGGCGACACCGTCGCCGTGCTCGGGTTCAGCCCTTTTCTGGCCGGCCCCGATCCCCGTGACCTGAGCGCCTTGCGACGCCACGTCGCCCGCGCCTTTGCCAGGTACCGACGAGTCATAGTGAACATGCATGTGGGCGCCGAAGGCGCCGGCGCCCAGCGCACGCCGAACCGGAGCGAGATCTTCCTCGGCGAGGACAGAGGGAACCCGGTGGCGATCGCCCGCGCAGCGGCGGAATCAGGCGCCGCCCTGGTGATCGGACATGGACCGCACGTGCTCCGCGCCGCAGAATGGCGCGGCGCCGCTCTCACCTTCTACTCGCTGGGCAACCTGCTGACCTACGGGCCGTTCAACATGCGGGAGCCAGGCAACATCGGCGGTATCGTCTGTGCTTACGTCGATGCGGCGGGCCGGGTCAGCGACGTCGAGTTCCGCTCGACCTACCAGGTGGCGCCGGGCCTAGTCCAGTTCGATCCCGCGGGGAGAGGAGCATTTCTGGTGGACTCGCTGGGCAGGCTCGATTTTCCAGAGAGTGCGGGGCGGGTCTTGGCCGACGGGTCGGTGGTGAAAAACAACTGAACATCGAACGTTGAACTTCGAAGTTCTATGTTCGATGTGCGATGTTCAACGTTCAGCCTACCCTACTCGAGTTCTGCCTCTACTTCCGTTGCCGAGCCGGAGCCTAGTTTGCTAAGAATGTTGACGCCCGTCGCGTTCTCGATCTGCTCGGTCAGCTTAATAATCGCCGCCGGGAACTGGCCGGCGGCGTTGGCGACGCCGGCGCCCTCGCCGGAATCGATGACGGTAAGGCGATCGATGTCGATACCCTCGACCGAGCTGGACAGCTCTCTGATGATCTCGGGCAGCATGTTGAGGATGAAGATGCGCTCCGCCTCGCTACCCGCGCCGAGGTAGAGCTTGATCATCTCACCCAGCACAAAGAGCCGTGCCCTGCCGTCCTCGGTGATCGAAGCGGCGGCACCCTTGGCCCGCTCTTCCATCGCCTCGCGCTCGGCCCGGGCGGGCAGTAGCACGTCGGCCTCGAGCCGCCGCTGCTCGAGCGCGATCCGTTCCTGCTGCAGGTCCTGCTCGGCGACGGTCTTGGCTTTCTCACCGGCGACCGGAGCGGCCCGCTCCTTGGCCAGTGCGGCGGCCTCGAGCTCGGCGGTGCGGACGCGCAGCTCGTTGTTCTGCTCGACGATGGCGAGGTCGGCCTGGATCTTGGCAATCTCGGCGGCCTGGCGGGCCGACGCCTCGGTCTGTTCGGCCTCGGAAAAGCGCTCCGCCTCGGCGACGCGCGCCTTCTTGAGGATATCAGCAGTCTGTTGCCGGCCGATCGAGTCGAGGTAGTTCACCTCGTCGGTGACGTTCTGGATCTTCATCGTGTCGAGCTCGAGGCCGAGCTTTTTCATGTCCTCGTCCGCCTCCTCGATCAGCACCTGGGCGAACTTGAGCCGGTCCTCGTTCACCTCCTCGGGGGTCAGCGTCGCCAGCACGCCGCGCAGATTACCCTCGAGCGTGTCCTTGGCGATCTGCATTACCTCCTCGAACGGCTTCTCGAGCATGCGCTCGAAGGCGTTGTGCGCGACGGGATCGCGCGCGCTGGTCTTCACGTTGGCGATGCCGTGGACGATGAGCGGGATGCCGCCCTTCGAGTAGGCGTTCTTGACGACGACCTCGATGGGCAGCGTTGTCAGGTCGAGCCTGGCGACGCGCTCGACGATCGGCACCCGCAGGGTCCGGCCGCCGTGCAGCAGTCGGTAGCCGGCCCGGCGCCCGTCGGCGGTCAGCCGCTTGCGGCCCGTGATCACCACCATCTCGTTGGGCTGGCAGATCACGATCAGCGACTTGACGACATAGATGAGCGCCATGGCGACGCCCAGTCCGATCGTTCCTAATACGAGACCAGTTTCCGGGTCCACTCGGATACCCTCAACTTTCTGCTGGCGGAAGCTCCGGCACGTCGAAGGGGATCACCTCGGCGACCCCATCCCGGATCCCGAGTATTACGACCTCGCTGCCGGCCGCTAGTTGCTCCGTTACATCCTTAGATACACGCGCGGTGAGGTAGTATTCGCGGTCGGCGATCGTGCAGACCACGCGCCCGCACCCTCCCGGCGCCAGCGGCAGCACGACCCGCGCCGTTCGACCCTCGATCTCCCTGTCACCCACCGTGTCGATGC
Source organism: uncultured Gemmatimonadota bacterium (assembly GCA_964345885.1). Taxonomy (GTDB): domain Bacteria; phylum Gemmatimonadota; class Gemmatimonadetes; order Palauibacterales; family KS3-K002. Next base: position 61,659 of record CAYFSW010000131.1, read on the forward strand.
CGACCTCGCTGCGCCTCAGCCAACTGAAGACCGAGTGCGTGAGCAGCAGCGCGCCTCCGCCCATCGCCAAGGACAACAGCAGCGTCGTGTTCGGCGTCGACGCGTTAGTCACGGTCAGCACGGTCCCGGTAAGGCCGAAGGCGGCGAGGAAGAAGATGAGGTTGCGCGGCCGGAAGAAACCCAGCACTAAGGCGCCCGCACCACCGTGACCGACATCGACATCGTGGTCCGCGTCGAGGCCGCCAACGTGCACATCGGCACCCGCCACGTCCACTCCCGAGACGTCAACATCGACTCCCGAGAGATCGGCGTCGAAGCCGGCGGCATCCACATCCAGCCCATGCACGTGCACGTCGCCCACATCGTCGTGAGCACCGCCGAGCACCGAGAAGACGAGCAAACCTCCGCCTACCATGGCGGCAAGTATGTAGAGTCCAAGCACTTGGGTTCTCCGGTCGGGGGCCGACGCGAGGACGGCTCCTGTTTCCGACACCCGTATTCGGTGGGGCTGCCCCAATAGTGCCGGGGCCCAGACGCGGGCGCAACCGGGGCACCGCCCGGCTCGGGAAATTCGGGCAAAATTTCCGCTTTCCTGGGCAATAATTACCGGAAAAAGGCACTTTTAGCGGGGCGTTTTTGGGGGGTAAGTCTATCAAATACGCATGTTTACACACCATTGTCTAACAGGGTACAGACTTTGCACCACAGGCGAGCGACGCGGTGGCTTGACAGTGCCGCCCGAAGCTGTTAACGTGGCGCCGCCCCTCCTCCATCGGCATGCCGGGAGCCCAGCAGGCGGACGCACTTCGCCTGAGGGGCAGGTTCGCAATGTCGCCGATGGACTTGTCCGTGAATGCCTAGAGAACCCAAACGGCGAATGGAACGAAACCGCCTGACGTTCCTAGTTATCACCGACTCACCGCAGCCTGCGCACTCGTTGCAGATCTCTCGCCGAGTGCTGCGCTACGCGGTAGCCGGGGTAGCTGGTTTCCTCCTGTTCATCCTGGTCGCGTCTGCAGCGCTGCTCCTCAAGCTGGGAGACCTGGTGCAGGCGGAGAGGCTGGAGCGGGAGAACGCCCTTCTGGTGGCGGATGTGGAGCGGATGCAGGAGACGGTGGACCAGTTGAGCGCGACGCTCACGAACATCTCTGAGCGGGACCGGCGCTTTCGGTTGCTGGCCGGGCTACCGGAGATCGATCCGGAAGTACGGCAGGTGGGTATTGGTGGACCGGGCACCGGCTCGATCGAAAGCGAGCCGCTGCTGGAGCTGGATGCGGACCTCGGCGGCGAGGTTTTCGGCACGACGACCGACCTGAACCGCTTGCTGCGGCAGTCGAACCTGTTGCAGGCGAGTCTGCAGGAGGCGTCGAAAGCGTTGGAGGCGCACAGCGATCGGCTGGCCAGCTACCCGTCGATCGACCCCACCAGTGGGTGGTTGAGCTCCTCCTTCAGCCGCAGTCGCTGGCACCCCCTGCTGAACGTTCGTCGTCCACATGAAGGTATCGATCTCTCGGCCCGCCGCGGCACGCCGGTGGTGGCGACGGCCGACGGCCGTGTGACGTACGCGGCCTGGCGGCCCGGCTACGGCTGGACGGTCGAGATCGATCACGGCAACGGCATCAAGACGCGCTACGCGCACAACGAGCGGAACCTGAAGGTCGGGGTCGGCGATGAGGTGCGGCGCGGCGACGTCATAGCGCACGTGGGGAGCAGTGGGCTGGCGAAGGGCCCGCACGTGCACTACGAGGTGCTGGTAAGCGGCAGAGCGGTGAACCCGGAGCACTACCGACTCGAGGCCGTAATCGTCGAATAGAATTCGGGAACGGGCCACGAGATACAAGAGAGCGGGAAGAAGATCCCGCTCTTTTTCTTGGGGGGAGTTCCGACTTCTTGATGGGTCAATCGGCAGGTCCTTTGGGAATGTCGAGCAAGGGACCAGTAGAACAGGGGAGGTAGGGAGGTATAGAAGTTCTTCCAGCTTCCTTACCTCCCCTGTTGCACTGGTCCCCGAATCGATATTCGAGAATTCCCAGAGGAAATTCCAACTTAGCCCACCAGAATCCGGCCCTCCTCCACCTTCACCCGATACTTCCTAATTCCCTCTTTGACCGGGCCGTCAACCGGTTCTCCGGTCCGGATATCGAACTTGCCACCGTGCCACGGGCAATTGAGCGTACAGCTGTCGGCATCGACGGAACCCTCGCTGAGCGAGGCGCGCCCGTGCGAGCAGCGGTCGCTCACGGCGTAATACGTGCCATCCACATTGAACAGGGCGATGGCGTCGGCGCCGTTGTATACCCGTTTCGAGGCGCCGGGCGGCAGTTCGTCAAGCGCGGCCACCGCGACGAAGCCCTGGGAATCGCGCTCGGTCACGCGCGCCAGCTCGGAGACCGAAGCGCCACCGAGCGAATCGAGCACGTCCCAGAGCGACATCTGGATGCAGCTGAAGATGGGGGTGTCCTGGAGCGTGTAGGCCGAGGCGTCGCTCTCCCGCAACTCCATCACCAGATCGAGGAAGTCGCCGGGATCGTCGCCCTCGAAGCCAACCATGAACTCCTGATCGTCGAGCCCAAAGGAGTAGGCCGTGTTGATCCTGATGTCGGGGTACTTCCGGCCGACGCGCACATGCTCGCCCATCATCTCTTGCCGCTGCGCGTGCGGCAGCTTGTACCACGGCCGCGTCTTCACGAACGGGTAAAGGAAGAGGTACTTCGAGTCCTGGGGGCGAACGGTGATCCGCTCATCGTGCTCGGGGTCGTCCGGAAAGTCGTAAACCGAGCGCTTGGTCATCGCTAGGTAGCTGTACGGCGTCGTCAGGTATGCGCCCATGCGGGTGGAGAAGATCGCCGTCTCCAGCGCCTGCAGCGTCTCCAGCTCCTCCGCCGCCTGCCACAACATGAAGTCGCAGTCGCCCCGCGTACCCATTGTGCTGTAGGACCTGAGCAAGCACTTCGCCTGGAACCCGCGAATCGTATCGGCAAGCTCGACCTTTTGGTCGATCTGCTTCTCCACGCTCAGCCGCCGCCACGAAGGGTCCAGCTTCAGGAACAGATACCGAACGAGCTGTCGCTTTTCCTCCCCAGAGGGCATCAGCATTCCTTTCCAGTGTCGAGAACCAACTGAAGAAGTCACCAATTCTAGTCAGGTACCGTCGGCGGCGTCAAAAATGTGGGGCTTCCCACAATCCGTCCACGGCCGCCGCCGGCTGAAACCGCCGACCGGGCGCCGCCGTAGTGGAACCGGGACCAGCGGACCAACTCCGAACAGGCGGTGGGACTCGTGAGAATCGGCGAACTTCTCGTATTTCTTATCACGCTGTACCAGGGGCTCATCCTCCTGCGCGTGCTCCTCTCCTGGTTCGTATCGCCAAACGCGGACCAGCCGGTGATCGATCTGCTGAAGCGATTGACCGACCCGGTGCTGGAGCCGGCTCGCAAGGCGCTACCAGAAACGGGAGGGGTCGATCTGTCGCCCCTGATCGTGTTGATCGGGCTCGAATTGCTGAAGCGGTTAGTGGGCTAAGGTATCACCCGTCGGCCGGGGGGTCCGAGTCGGTGGACTCCGGAGTCCCGAATGGTCGGCGCGATTCGGCTCCGATGATCTTGGCGGTCAGCACCTGGGGGAAGCCGCCGATATACTCGTTGTAGAGACGCACCGCCTCGTTGTAGCTCCGACCCGCTAAGACGACTTGCTGCCGAGTGGCTTCGAGTTGAACGAGTAGCCGCTGGAAGCCCGGGTCCGCCTGGAGTTCCGCGTAGCCGGCGACCGCGGACAGCAACTCGCTCAGCGCATCGGACAGCGACAGGCTGGCCGCTTCCATTGCCGACAGATCGGTCGCCCTGACGGCGGCCACCAGCCCAGCCCGTGAATCTGCCACCGCCTCGACAACCGTCGAATCGAGCTGGGTATAGCGCTGGGCGGTCTCGACCAGGGTGGGAGCCAGCTCGGCCCGGCGCAGCAGCTGGATCTCGATGTCGGAGCGCGCCACCAGGGCCTGGTCGTCCAGTTCGTGGATGCGGCTGTAGCCGCAGCCCGCCAGGGTCGAGGCGGCCAGCAGGAGTACCAGGGCGCGCCGTGCCGCGGCTGCCGCCGTGCGCCGGGGTCGACGTGCCGCCGGGCCGCGAGGGGTCTTCAGCCAGGTAATCACAGGCCTCCACGCCGGGAACTTGAAAACTCCCAGGCTCCTTCCTAGGTTCTGTCCGAATCAGCGAGCAGAAAACTTTAATCTGGGAGAGCTCAATGAACAAGCATTGGGTTTTGGGACTTGTCACGCTGGTAGCGCTGTCGGCGTGCAGCCGCTCAACCCAGCTCGCGGTGCGGGCCGCCTCTGAGGGCGCCGAGGGTGAGGTAACGGGCCGTGCGCAGCTGATCATCCAGGCCTTGCCGTACGACCGGGACTCGATCTTCGAGGCACTCGCCGCCCAGTCGACCCAGCCCGAGCCGCAGCCTCCGGCGGACCTCACCGAGCTTCGCGACTCGGTCTCCGTTGCCCGGCAGCGTTGGACGGACGCGGAGGCGGCCTGGAACGAGATCCGCTCGGAGCTGCAGTCACTGTCGGAGCAGATGCGAGGCATGGACCGGTCGAGCACCGAGTACGCCAGGCTGTTCAGCCGATTCGACCAGCTCGACTCGCAGGTCGGGCGTCTGGAGCGGACGCAGACGCGCTACTTCGACGAGTTCACCGAGCTGCAGGGGACGTACCGGGCGCGGGCCGACTCGTTCAACGCGGTGCTACAGGCCTGGGAGGAGCGGGCGTTCGTGGACTACGGCGAGGTCGTCGACAGCCTGGTCGAGGTGCTGGGCGAGGTTTTGGAGGACACGACCGACGGCAGCGGCTGGGCCTTCTTCAGCGTGCCGCGCGGCCGCTGGTGGATCCATACGCGCAGCGTGCTTGTTTTCCAAGAGCTGTACTGGAACGTGCCTATCGAGTCTGCGGGAGGCGCGGACACGCTGGTGATCGACGAGTCGAACGCCGAGATCCGCCCTATCTACTGAGCGGACCGGCCTGCTCAGCCGATGTTACCCGGGAGGCGCCGCTGGCGGCGCCGCCCGCCGTACCCGCCACAGGAGGTCCAATCGATGAACGAAGCGATCCCCGACCTCCAACTCGAGATCCAGTACGGCCTCGCCCTACTTGCCTTCGACCGCCCCGATTCCAAGGTCAACCTGCTGACGCGCCGGGTGATGCTGCGGCTCGATGAGCTGCTCGAAACGATCGAGGCGGCGGTAGAGCGCGGGCAGGTCCAGGCTCTGCTGATTCGGAGCGGTAAGCACCGCAACTTCATCGCCGGCGCGGACATCGACGAGCTGGCGGCGATCGAAAGCGCGGCCGAGGCCGCCGAGATGTCGCGCCGCGGCCAGGAGATCTTTCTGCGGCTGGAGCGGTTGCCGGTGCCAACGGTGGCGGCGATCGACGGTGCCTGTGTGGGAGGCGGCCTTGAGCTCGCACTCGCCTGTGACTTCCGGGTGGCCAGCGACCACCCGCGGACGCGCCTCCGCTTCCCCGAGACTCAGATCGGCATCCTGCCGGGCCTAGGCGGTACCGTCCGCACTCCGCGCCTCATCGGGCTGCGCCACGCCCTCGACCTGATACTCTCCGGCAGGCAGGTGAGCGCCAGGCGCGCTTCTAAGCTCGGCCTGATCGACCAGATATTCGAGGCCGACCGCTTCGACAAGGAGGCCGGCGCCTTCACCAAGAGGATGGCCGGTAAGGGTAAGAAGCCGCTACGACGTCGCCGCTCGTTCTTCGCCCGAGCCGTTCAGGACGGGGCGCCGGCCCGCTGGCTGATCACGCGGCTGACACGCAAAGCTGTAGCGGCCCGGACCAAAGGGCATTATCCGGCGCTGCCTGCCGCGCTCGACGTCACCGTAAGCGGCCTGACCATGTCTCCTGAAAAGGCGTACGCGCAGGAGTCGGAGACGTTTGGGGCGCTCAGCGTTACACCCGAGTGCAAGAACCTGATCGCCATCTACCAGCTCACCGAGACGGCGCGGAAAAGTGTACCGGCCGGCGAGCCGGCCAAGGTCAAGCGGGCCGGGGTCGTGGGCGCCGGCCTGATGGGTGCCGGGATCGCAGAGCTCTTCGCCTACCAGAACATCCCGGTCCGCGTCGTGGACCTGGACCGGGCGCGCGTCGACGCGGGAGTGGCGCGGGCGAAGGGGCTGCTCGAGAAGGCGGCGGACCGCTCCGGCTGGTCCGCCGACGAGCTCAAGGAGCGGCGCGACTGCCTGAGGGGTGCCACTAGCTACGAGGGTTTCGAGCGAGCGAATGTCGTCGTCGAGGCCGTGCTGGAGTTGATGGACGTGAAGCGGAGAGTGTTCAGGACGATCGAGGAGAACGTGCCCGAGACGTCACTGATCGTCAGCAACACCTCGGCCCTCTCGATCTCGGAGCTGCAGCGCGAGATGCGCCACCCGGGACGCAGCTGTGGCCTCCACTTCTTCAACCCGCCGCACCGCATGCCGCTTGTAGAGGTCGTGCGTGGTGAACAGACAGCGGACGACAGCCTGGCGACGGCGTTCGAACTCGCCGTCCATCTCGGCAAGACACCAATCGTCGTGAAGGACTCACCAGGCTTCGTGGTCAACAGAATCCTCGCCGCCTACCTGACCGAAGCCGGCTACCTGCTGCAAGGTGGGATGTCGATCGAGCGTCTCGACCGCACGATGTCTCAGTTCGGGATGCCCGTCGGTCCGTTGCGGCTCCTGGATGAGATCGGGTTCGACGTCGTCGCCGAGGTGAGCCAGACTATGGTGACAGGCCTCGGCGAGCGGTTCGCGCCGGCACCGGTCATGGGTGAGGTGCTGGCCAGCGGTGTGACCGGGCGGAAAGGCGGCCTGGGCTTCTACCGCTACGACGGCAAACGGGCCAAAGGCGTCAACCCGGAGGTCGAGGAGCTGCTTCGCCGGGAGGCCACGGGCACGCCACCCGGCTCGGCCGCCGCCGAGGAGCGGATGGTCTTCAGCATGATCAACGAGGCGGCGCGCATTCTGGACGACGCAGTCGTCGATTCGCCGGGTACGCTCGACGTGGCGATGATCATGGGTACCGGATTCCCACCCTTCCGAGGCGGCTTGCTGCGCTACGCCGATTCCCTGGGCCTCGACCGCGTGCGAGAGCGGCTGCGCCATTACGCTGCCGACGCCGGGCCGCGCCTCGAGCCGGCGCCCAACCTGGAGAACCGCAAGGCGTTCTACGACTGAGGCGATGCCGCGCGTCGAGATCCACTACCACCGGCCGCCCGACCGACTGGACGTCTTCGTCCAGGACCTGGTTGTCGATCGCCCCGACTACAAGGTGACCCTGCATGACCCGGCCACCGTCGCGGCGACGCTGAAGGTCGGAGACGACGTGATCTACGAGCCGGGCGCCGCCATCGTCTGGTTCGTCTTCCCGGAAGCATGGCACGACATAGGCCGCTTCCATCTCAAGGACGGCAGCTTCACCGGCTGGTACGTGAACCTCATCGCACCGGCCCAACTAGAAGGGCCAGCCTGGGAGATGTTCGACCTGTGTCTCGACCTTTGGATCGCTGCGGACGGCTGCCTCCAGGTTCTCGACCAGGACGAGTTCGATGAGGCGGTCGATCGCAACTGGATCGATCCGGTCACCGCCGAGCGGGCGCGATCGGAGCTCTCACGGATCGTCGCGGAGGTGAGAGCGGGTGAATGGCCGCCGGCCGTGGTTCGTGAGTATGATCTGATGCGAGTGAGGAAGCTGCGGGCTGCGGGTGAGTGATCTCAATATCCAATATCCGACATCCAACGCCCGAGTAGCCAAGGATTACTCAAGAGCCAAGGACCAACATTCGAGTATCAGCCCTTGAGACAATTGATCATAGGACGTTGGGGCTTGGTATTTGACACGTGAGGCCTACCTTGGTGACCAGGATATTGAGTGTGGGATATTAGGTATTGAAGACTAACACGATCGTACTGCTCGCCGCTCTTTTGCTCCCCGGCCTTTTGCGGGCCCAGGACTCCGCCGACTACCGGGTGCTCGGTTCTCCCGACGCGCCCGTCGAGCTGGCGATATACTCCGACTTCGAGTGCCCCTACTGCCGCAACTTCGCGCTGGCGGCGCTGCCCGCCATCACCGCCGAGTTCGTCGACCGCGAGCTGGTTCGCCTCCGTTATATCTATTTCCCGCTGGCGGCGATCCATCGTAACGCGGTTTCCTCGGCGAAGGCCGCGCACTGCGCCGGCGTCGCGGGTCGGTTCTGGGCGTACCACGACTACCTGTACGTGCGGCAGCCCGAGTGGTCCGGCGCCGCGGCACCCGACTCGCTATGGATCGATTACGCTGAGAGCCTAGGGCTCGAGCCGCAAGAGTTCACCAGCTGTCTGAGCGCGCCCGAGACGTTGGCGGTCGTAGAATCGGATGTGCGTGAGGCACTCGACTCTGGCGCGACGGGCACACCGACGATCGTACTTGGCAACCGTTCGCTGGTCGGCCTGGCAAGTTACGAGGAGCTGAGGGCCGAGATCCTCGCGGCCATCGAAGACGCCCAGCGCTGACCGCCAATGTCGGACGACCTGTGGAACAGACACTCAACCACGACTCGATCCAGCTCCTGCTGAGCGTGCTGGCCTGCGCCGCCGCCGTCGGGTTGAGCCTCTACGCCGCCCTCGCCGTGCCGGGCGCCTTCAGCCACCTCGGACTGCTCGAGCTACCGGAACCGCTCAGCGGGCTCGGCACACCGCTGGTCTGGTTGACGCTCGTGGCTCTGGCGCTCGTCGAGCTGGCCGCCTCGCAGTACAGGCTGACGGACCTCTGGTGGAGCGCCTTGCACACCATCATTCGGCCGCCTGCCGCAGCCTTGTTCGCATCCGCAGCGCTGGAAGGCCAGGGCCAGGGCATCCAGTGGTGGGCAGCGCTGCTAGCGCTGGCCGTCGCCCTGTTCGTCCACATTCCTGTCCTAGCCGCGCACACTGCCTCCCGCACGGCCGGCCCCGCACCCCAGCTCCGCGGCCTCACTAGCGTTCAGCTCGTCCTGGCGGGAGCAATCGCGACCGTCGCCTGGACGGCGCCGCCCTTCGCTGCGGTCGCCGCCCTTGTCCTGGTCCTCGCGCCCGTGCCCTGGTGGCCCCGGCTCTGGGGCGCCGCCCACCTCGCCATCGCCGCCACCCTCGCGGTAATCACCCGCGCCGGGCGCTACCACCAATGGGACGCCGGGCCTCGCGGCCTGCCCCGCTGGCTGAGCCGCGCCGCCGAAGCCGAACTGGGCGTGCCGCTCAGCCGTGTTCGTTCCGCCAGAGTCTGCCTTGCCCGGATCGGCACCCGCTGGCTCTACCTCCGAGGCCGCCTCGTCGTCGCCCGGGAACGGACCCCACTCTTCGCCCACCGGCGCGGCTTCAGGGCCAAGCTCGTCCCCCTACAACGAGCCGCGGGCCAGGCCGACCATCAAGCGCTGGTGGAGACGGTGGTGCTGGACACGCCGAATCCGTATAGCCTGTGCCTGGGCCCCGACGCGCCGCCGGGGCCCGCCATACTGGCAGCACTGGCGGAGGGGGGTGGCGGGCGGCTGGAACCACGGGACCCCGGCGCGGTGTAACAAGGGTTGGTACGGGAGTTGGAAGGTGTTTGTCAGCTTATTTTTACGGCGATTCGCCTTCTGTTCGGGGGTTTACGAGACCCGGAAACGGGCATATACTGTACAGTCTTGTCTACCTACGTCTTGGGGTCGTCCGTTTCCGCCACCGGTTTCGCTACGGGGCGGCTGGCTGGCGAGGCGCATGGCGCTCGGGCGTCGTTGTATCCCCAGCGAGGCCGCCTGCGGGTTCTCGCCTTTTTGTCGGCCATCAACTGAACCTCGAGCAGTTGCAGCGTGAGCATGTTCTTTAGCTCCAAGGCCTTAGACTCTTTCGACCAGTACCTGCACGACGTCGAGAAGTACCCACTCATCGAGGACGCGGCAACGGAGCGAGAGATCGCCCGCCGGGCGCGGGCCGGCGATCGCCGCGCCGCCGAGCGGCTGGTGACGGCGAACCTGCGCTTCGTGATCTCCTACGTGAAGAAGTACCAGGGCCGAGGGCTGAACCTGGCCGAGCTGGTTTGCATAGGTAACGAGGGTCTGCTCAAGGCGGTCAAGAAGTTCGACCCCGATAAGGGCGTCAAATTCATCTCCTACGCGGTCTGGTGGATCCGCCAGACGGTGCTGCAGGCGCTGGCCGAGCAGACGCGCTCGGTGCGGATCCCACTCAATCAGAACTCGAACTTGGTGAAGCTGTCGCGGACGGAGACGGCGCTGACCCAGCAGTTGGGCCGCACGCCGACCGACCGCGAGATTGCCGACCGGATGGGCGAGCCGGTACAGACGATCCGGGCCCTGAGACGGGTGGCCTCGGCCGAGCTCAGCTTGGATGCACCGCTCGACCGCACCGACAGGGACAGCGCATCGTTCGGCGAACGGTTCTCCGGGATGGAGACAGAGGACATCCAGGACGAGATCGAGTTCCAAGCGCGTCGCCAGTTCCTCCAGGACATGTTCAAGAAGTATCTCACCGAGCGCGAGCGTAAGATCCTCGTCCTTTACTACGGGCTCGATGATGGTGAGGAGATGACGCTGGAAGAGATCGGTTCGCTGCTCGGCGTGACGCGCGAGCGAATCCGCCAGATCCGCAACCGCGCCTTCGAGAAACTACGACAGTCGCCGGATGGGCAGGCGCTCGAGGGGTTCTGGGCGCCGAGCTAGTAGATGAGGGCAACGCGACCGCGTTGCCCTCTTTTTCATCATCCAATATCCGACATTCAATGTCCGGGTAACCAGGTAGATTCAAGCGCCAAGGAGCAAGTCCCAAGGCTCGGGGAGATCAACTCCCCGAGCCTTGGTGCTTGGACGTCGGATCTTGGGAGTTGGTTATTGGATACACCTTCTCACCCGAGCGTTGGCTGTCGGCTATTGGATACTGAACTCCGCACACCCACCAGCGCGAGCACGAATATCGCGATTATCAGTGCCTGCGATACCATGCACCACTGACACAACGCACGCAGGACGAACAGCTCGACGTAGGTGAGGTAGAGCGAGAAGGCGACGGCCACACCCGACAGCAGGCCCAGTAGCAGATCCGGCCGCCGGTCGGCCAGCCAGCGCGGCTGTATCGCCGCTAGCGCGACGACGAGTATTGCCAGGTAGCCGGCGGCCCCGATCGCCGCCACGGGTATCCCCAAGAACTCCGAGTACGGCGATGTGTTGACGACCTCGCAGCCCCCGGCGACACTGCAGACGTAGCCGCTCGTGATGCCGAGCTTTCCGAGTAGAAGATAAGTGGCGTCCAGGGCGCCGAGCAGCGCCAGGACCGCGATTGCCCTGCGTCGGTTCACTGGTTCTGGCCGCGGGCCAACTCTTCCTCGATGATCTGAGCCATCTGATCGTAGCCCCGCGCTCCCGCGAAGGGCCGACCGTTGAAGAAGAACACCGGCGTGCTGTTCAGGCCGCGCTGCTTCGCATGTTGGGTGCTGGCCATCACCACGTCAAGGTACGTGCCGTTCTCGACGCAGGTCTCGACGGCTGCGCCGTCCAGGCCCAGGCCGTCGGCGTACTCGCGGATCACCCTAAGGGGGTTGCGCGCGGTGCCCCACTCACGCTGCCGGCTCATCAGCACCTTGTGCATCGCCCAGAAGGCGTTCTGGTCACCGGCACAGCGGGCCGCCTGCGCGGCTGTCTTGGCATGAGATGCGGGGTTCAGAACGTAATCGTAGAAGACGAAACGTGCCTTACCGGTATCGACGTAGTTCTCTAGGATCTGCGGCACGCTCAGGGTCGCCACCATGCCGCAGGCCCCGCACAGGTAGTCGGCGAATTCCTCGACGGAGACCGGCGCATCGTCCGCGCCACTGATCACAGCCAACTGATCGCTGGGCCCACTATCGATGAGGTTCTGGAGCACCACGGGGTCTACCTCGCCGACACTCGCTCCGCCGCGATTGCTGATCACGACGAATCCGATCAACGCCGCTCCAGCGACGAGTATCAACGCAAGAAATCCGTAAAACTTAGATTGCGAGTTCGCCATCCCGATTAACTCCTTCACTTCCTCAGTTCGCCGGCTACTGCGCCGGCTCGAATTGGATTATCTGAGTCAGCTGGCCGGTGAAGTACAGATACGCCAGGGCAGCGACAGCCAACAGCAGCAAGAAGTAGAACGCGTACTTGAGCGGGCGCGGGAACATGCGCCGCCGCTCGCCGCCCAAGCGCGTCAGCCGCGGCAGAAACGCATCCTGCCAAACGCCGATCACCTCACGGCTCAGCCCGCTCCAACCCGTGGCGTAAGCCTGATCGAGTTCCATCAGGCTGGTCTGCCAACGGTTGTACGCCTCCTTGAGTTCCGCAGGACCCGCCTGGGCCGCCGGCCGCAAACCCTCTGCCGCCTGGCTAACCGTCTTCAGTGGCCCCTCGAGCATAGACACGCCGCGGGTCAGCCGCTGCTTCACGCCGGAGATCTCCTTCGGCGAGGGCATGAACTTGCTCCGCGCCTTGCGCCACGGGATCCGGCGGTTGGCGGCGACGCGTCGCGTCTGGCGCTCGAAGGCCCGGACCGTCGCATCTGTTGCCACGCCGATGTTGTCCACCACGGCATCCCAGAGGCGCCGGCCGCCGAGCGCCTCGGCGGCGCCGAACAGCTCGCCCGAGGCGGCGGCTTCGCGCTTGGCCCTGAGCAGCGCGCCGTCATAAATGTTGCGGAGCTCGCGTAGGTGCTCCTCGAGGAACCCTACCGGCAACAGCGACGACATCTGCAAGCGGTCGATGGCGGCGCCCAGCGGCCGGTCGGAACCGGCGCCGACGGCACCCAGCGAGGCCTCGAACTCGGGGATCGTGAAGCGCCGGGTCAGGTTCTCATCGGGGCGCGACTCCGGTACCGTCGGCGCATCCTCGGCCACCGGCTCGGGAGCCTGTGCATCGCCGGCGACCCCCAAGAGCGCGCTCGAATGGCGGGAGGCGAGGCCGCGAATCGTCTGAATCTGAGCGTCGGTGAGGTAGAGGATCTCGAGTTGGGTCGGGCCGCTGCCGATCCGGAGCAGGCGGCCGAACTTCGCCTGGGTCACATCGACCTTGGTGATGCGATCCCAGGACAGGCGGAAGTGGCGGCCACCGCGCTCGAAGACGTGTAGCGCCTGATCGGTGACCACCTCCAGCGCCATACCCTTGAAGCGCTCCATCTCGACGAGCCCGGAGAGCGCTACCGGCGTCGCGAAGACTACGCGCTCGCCCTCCAAGGCATCGCGGTCGGCTTGCGCCAAGTGCTCGAGACCGGCGCGGGTCCGCAGCTCCGCTGCCAGCGTAGCGAGACCCTCGTGGCTCCCGCGCAATGCCATAGCCACCTGAGTGCCTACGACCAGCAGTATTGAGCCCCGCAACGCGACGCCCAGCAGCGTCGAGTAGGGGACCTGGTGCTTGTTGACGTAGAGCCCTTCGGGGGCCGCCAAGACTCTAGCGCCTCGCTCCGCCCCCACGCCCTCGATCACTACGTCGAAGTTGCCCTCGTAGCTCATCGATCCCCGCCATTGCCAGCCGCTTCTGCGGATGCACCACCCGGCCCGGCCAGCGACAATATGCAGCCCAGAACCGCCTCCGTGTCACTGAAGTCCTCGAAAACGGCATCTGCCCCGCTCTCCAGCAGCTCGTCGACTTCGTGCCGGCCGGTGGCCACCGCGACCGCGAAGGCACCCACCGCTCGCGCACAGGCGACGTCCTCCGGCGTATCTCCCAGCACGACTGTCGCCGACTCTTCACCGTCCAAGTCCCGGCTGCGACTGAGCGCGGCACGCGCCACATCCGCCCGATCCTCGGAGTCGGATCCAAAGCCACCGACGGCGAAGGTCGAACCCAAGCCGGCGGCCGCGAGCTTCAACCGGGCACCCTCCTCGATGTTACCGGTGAGCAGTCCGATCGTCACATCGGGCCGCTCAGCGAGCGCCGCCAGCAGCTCGAGGATGCCAGGCAGCAGCGTGATACGGCCTTCTCGTTGCCGCTCTTCGAGTTCGCGCTCCAACGCCTGGAGATAGACCGGCCACACTTCGGGCATACGCCTGCGGACCTCGCCCGCCTCGAGACCCGCTGCTATCATCAGCTCGAAGACGATCCGCGGATCGGTTTTCCCGTGAAAGACGTAGCCGTCGATAGGACCGCTCGTCCCGTACACTTGTTCCAGAGCGGCGCGGATCGCCACACGCCCCGCACCGTCCGTGTACAGGAGAGTCCCATCGATATCGAAGAATACCCGGACCCGGATCGGGGCCGCGGCCTTTTCCAACAACTTCCTCCTTGCCGGCTTCGCCTGAAATACACTAAACGTCTAAATCTGGTCCCGAGCCAGGTGGATCGCCAGTCAGGAGGGCGCCACCGACCGTTCGATCGCCCGAGCCAGCGCCGATTCGGCGCAGGTTCCCACGCGCAGCAGCTCCGCCGCTGGCACCTCCGCTGGTTCCGGTGCCGTGGAACAGGCAAAGACCAGGTCGCCGTCGAACTGGGTGTTGGCCGGTGCGATGCGGCGGACGATGGCGTTCATCGCCTGCCCCGCCAGTGTCACCAGATCGATGCGGCTCAACGGGTAGTCTGTCGCCACTACGGCCAGGGTCGTATTCGTCCCCGGCTGAGGTGCCGTCCAGGGCGGAATCCCGCGCGCTCGCAGGTAGGCCGCGGTATCCACGAACGCCCCACTTTCGTCACGAGCACCAGCGATTATCAACCCGCGCTCGTTCAGAACATCGCCGTAAGCGTTGACCACTACCAGTGCCGCCACCCTGTGCGCGCCGAACTCGACGGCCCAGCTGCCCAGACCGCCAGGCATGGCGCCCGAACTACCGAAGAGCTTGCCCACCGTGGCCCCGCATCCGACTCCCACGCGGCCTTCCGCCACCGACTCCGCCGTCGCCGCCTCGCACGCGGCGCGGCCCATCTCCGGATCCGGGCGCCGGTCGGCCCGGCCCGCCCCGAGATCGAAGATCACCGCGCTCGGCACTATGGGTACACGAGCCACGCCTGTCTGCAACCCCAGCCCACGCTCCTCCAGCCAGCTCATCACACCGTCGGCGGCGGCGAGCCCAAAAGCCGAGCCGCCGGTCAGCAGCAACCCATCGACCTGCGGCGCCAGGTGACTCGGTGACAGGGCACCGAACTGCCGGGTGCCTGCCGCCAGGCCGCGGACGTCGACCGCCGCCCGAAACGGCCCAAGCACGACGGTGCAGCCCGTCTTCGCTTCATCGTCCTGGGCGTGGCCGACTGATATGCCGGGAACGGCCGTGAGGGTCTGGTTGGGAAGGAGCGGGGGAGACATCGTCGGTGGTCGGTGGTCGGTGAACAGCCTACCGACCACTTTATGCTTTCTTCTCCATCTCTTCGGTTTGGTCGGCCACCATGTCCGGGCTGTAGATGAAGACCTTGTTGCGCCCAGCCGCTTTGGCCCTGTACAGCGCCACGTCTGCCCGGTCGATCAGATCTTCGAGAGCCATCACATCCGAATCCGGGAAGCCAGCGACGCCGCCGCTCACCGTGAGCCGCAGCATACCACCCCGCAGGTCGAACTCGCGGCGACTGACGCCGTTGCGGATTCGCTCGGCCAGCTGGTGCGTACCGTGGGCACTCGTCTCCGGCAAGACGAGCAGGAACTCGTCGCCGCCGTAGCGGCCCACGAAGTCTGCGGTTCGTAGCGAGCGGCGCAAGACCTCACCGATCGAGCGGAGCGCCGCGTCTCCGGTCGTGTGGCCGTGAGTATCGTTGAGGCGCTTGAAGTCGTCGATGTCGAACATGACGACACCGAGCAGGCGCTCGTAACGTGCGGCGCGTTCCAGTTCGTTCTCGAGCCGCTCCATGAGATAGCGTCGCGAGAGACACCCGGTCAGTTCGTCGGTCTTTGCCAGGATCTCGAGCTGTTCCTGGTGCGAGAGCACGCTCTCGAACATTGCCGCTCGGTTGAGCGCCCGCACTGCGCCCTGGGCGATCGCCGACGTGAGGCGAACCGACTCCTCGTCGAGGACCGGCTCGTCGGGGCTCGAACGCAGGAAGAAGACTCCGTGCTGGCCTTTATCGAATGTGAAGGGTATGGCGACGATCGACTGGATGTCGACGTCGATGTTCTCCGTCTCCCAAAGCGGCCGGATCTGCTCGAACAGCGCTGAACCGCGCAGGTTCTTCACCAGGACGGGCGCGCCGGTCTCGACAGCCTGGCGGATTTCGGGATAGCGAGTCAGATCGAGGGATAGGGCGCTGATACTCGGATCGTCATGCGCCGCGACGACAGTACCGCGTTCGCCGCCCTCCTGGATCAAGATCATCGAGCAGCGCCGGATCTGGAACAGCCGCGAGACGCGGCGAACCAACATGTCGAAGATCTCCTCGGAGGACAGGCTTGCCGTCACATCGCGTACGATCTCGAGTACTATCCCGCTGGTGTCCGCCTCGCGCCGCGCCTCCCGGATCAGCCGCCCACGCGTAACGTGTGCGGCGATCCGGGCCAGCAGCTCGCCGATCTCGAACGGCTTGCGGATATAGTCGGTGGCGCCCGCCCGGATGGCGGTGGCGGCGTCTTCGCCCTGCGCCTGCGACGAGGTAAGGAGCAGCGGGACGTCACGCGACCCGACACGGTGGCGAACGTGGCGGACGATCTCCAGCGGCGCCATCTCGCGGATCGACTCGTCGATGACGACGAGGTCGGGGTTCTGGCTGGCGATGTAGCTGATCAGCGTGGTGCCGTCTCCCACGCTGCGGACCTTGTAGCCGTCCCCTGCCAGGGCGTCATCGAGCCCGGCCAGCGCCTGCGCGCCGTCATGACCAACCAGTATGTAGCCCCTATCGCTCATGCCGCTCCGGCCGTTTCCGTTCCGTACTCGTTAACCCACTTACCCCAACTGACCGAGTCCACGTTCCCCCCCGAGATCACGGCCGCCGTTGCCTTCGCGGGGCCCGGGAGCTTCCCGGCCAGCAGGGCCGCCACCGTCGCCGAGCCGCTGGGCTCGACCAAGAGGCGGAACTCGTCCGCGCACCAGGCGAGGCCGCGCAGGATGTCCTCGTCCTCGACCAGCAGCACCTCCTCGACCAGCGAGCGGGCATGCTCGAATGTCAGCTCGCCGGGCCGCACCGGCTTGAGGCCGTCCGCCACGCTGGCCACCGAATCGAGCTCCACCGCCCGGCCCGCGACCAGCGAGGCGTGCATCGAGGCGGCGCCCCGCGGCTCGACACCGAACACCTCCACGTCCGGCGCCAGAGCCCGCACCGCCGCCGCGACCCCTGCGAGCAGGCCGCCGCCGCCCACGGGGACGAGGACGCGCTCCACCGCCGGCCAGTCCTCCACGATCTCCAGCCCGACCGTCGCCTGGCCGGCGATGATCTGGGGGTGATCGAAGGGTGGCACGATCGTCAGGTCACGCTCGGCGGCGATCTTCTCGGCCCGCCGCTGACGCTCCACCGACTTCGTGCCCTCCTCGACGATCTCGGCGCCCAGCCGCCGGATACCCTCGAGCTTGACCTGTGGCGCATCCACCGGTACCACGACCACCGCCGGCATCCCCAGCTCCCGGGCGGCCAGTCCCACGGCCCGCCCGTGGTTGCCCGACGAGTAGGTGATCACGCCGCGGGAGCGCGCCTCCTCGGGCAGTTGGGCGATGAAGTTAAAGGCGCCGCGCAGCTTGAAGGCGCCACCACGCTGCAAGTTCTCGCACTTGAGCCGCAGGCGTCCCTCGCCGACCGGCGAGCTGCGGCGCTCCGCCAGCAGCGGCGTTCGCCGTACCACTTCACCGATCCGCTCGGCGGCAGCACGAATCTCGTCGAGACTGACGAGCTGCGGCATCTCTACAGGCTCCAGGGCACACTCGTGTGCAATAGGGTATGCTTCCGGCGGGGGGGAGTGGAGGCATTCCAATCTCGGCCCGACGCCCCGATTAGTCAACGGCTGTTGCTGAATCTGCGCCCGGATTCAGACGGGGTGTCACCCGTCTATTCAGCCGCGGTCAGCTCGGCTTCCTGCTTCTCCGAGACGACCCGGGTGACATCGACCAGCTGATCCCCGGCGTCCAGGTTGACCAGCCGGACCCCCTGGGCGTTGCGGCCCGTCTCGCGTATCTCCTTGACACGCTGGCGGTTAACGATCCCCTTGCGGGTCACCAGCACCAGCTCGTCGCCGTCCCTGACCTCCTTGATCGAGACGACCTTGCCTGTCTTTGGGGTGAGGCGGATGTTGATCACACCTTTGCCACCGCGCCGCTGTAACCGGTACTGGGCGATCTGGGTGCGCTTGCCCATCCCCTTCTCGGTCACCACCAGCAGAGCCGCCTCTCCACTGACCACCACCAAACCGACGACATGGTCGGCGCGACCGAGGACGATGCCCTTGACGCCGCGCGCCACTCGACCCATCTCGCGAACCTGTTCCTCCTTGAAGCGGATCGCCTTCCCGTTACGCGTGGCCAGCACGACCTCGTCGCCCGGTTCGGTCAGCCGCACGTCGATCAGCTCGTCGCCGTCGACCACGCTGATCGCGTTTATGCCGCTCGACCGGACGTTCGCGTAGGCGGCCAGCGACGTTTTCTTAACCATCCCTTTCCGGGTCGCGAACAACAGGTACCTATCCTCGCGGAACTCGCGGACCGGCACCATGGCCGTGATCTTATCGTCCCTGTTCACTCGGATCAGGTTGACGATGGGGCGCCCGCGCGCCGTGCGGCCCGTCTGCGGGACGCGGTGGACCTTGAGCCAGTGGACCCGCCCCCGGGCCGTGAAGAAGAGGATGTAGTCGTGGGTCGAGGCGACGAACAGGCGATCGACCCAGTCCTCCTCTTTCGTCGCCATGCCCGCCACACCGCGGCCGCCGCGCCGCTGCCGCCGGTAGGTGCCCACCGGCATGCGCTTGATGTATCCCTCGTGCGAGACGGTGACCACCATCTCCTCTTCAGGGATCAGATCCTCGAGCGAGAACTCCTCGATCTCGCCGGCGATCTCCGTGCGACGATCGTCACCGTATTTCTTCGCCAGCTCGTCCAGCTCGCGCTTGATGATCGTCATCCGCCGCCGCTTCGAGGCGAGGATCTCTTTCAGCTCCTTGATTTGCGCACGGACCTCCTTGAGCTCGGCCTTCAGCTTCTCGACCTCGAGCCCTGTCAGTCGCGCCAGCCGCATGTTGAGGATCGCTTCCGCCTGCCGCTCCGTCAGCTTGTAGCGGCTGCGCAGCTTCTTCGCCGCCTGCTCCGGGTCCTTCGCCTTCTTGATGATCTCGACGATCGCGTCGATGTTATCGACTGCCTTCTTGAGACCGACCAGGATATGCTCCCGATCCTCTGCGACCTTCAGATCGTGCTTGCTGCGCCGCACCACCACATCGTGGCGGTGATCCACGACGTGCCTGATGATCTCGCGCAGGTCCATGATCTTCGGGACACCATCGACCAGCGCCAGCATGATCGCGCCGAATGTCGACTGCATCTGCGTGTGCTTGTACAGCTGGTTCAGCACGATCTGCGAGATCGCATCGCGCTTCAGCTCCACGACGATGCGCATGCCGTCCCGGTCGCTCTCGTCCCGCAGGTCGCTGATCCCATCTACCTTCCGCTCACGCGCCAGCTCGGCTATCTGCTCGATCAGGCGCGTCTTGTTGACCATAAAGGGGATTTCGGTGATGACGATCCGCTCGCCCCGCTTGACCTCCTCGACCTGCGCCCGCGCCCGCATCACGATCCGGCCACGACCCGTCTTGTAGGCGTCTCTGATCCCCTTCTTCCCGTGCACTATCCCTGCCGTCGGAAAGTCGGGTCCCTTGACCTTCTTCATCAGGTCGGCGACCGTCGCCTTCGGGTGGTCGATCAGATACTTCGCCGCCGCCACCACCTCGCGCAGGTTGTGCGGCGGCACGTTCGTCGCCATGCCGACCGCGATACCCGACGAGCCGTTCACCAGCAGATTCGGGAACTTCGCCGGCAAAACCGTCGGCTCCTCCAGCCGATCGTCGAAGTTCGGCGCAAAATCGACCGTGCTCTTCTCGATGTCCTCCAGCATCTCGACCGCCACCGGCCCCAGCCGCGCCTCCGTGTACCGGTACGCTGCCGCGCTGTCTCCGTCGATCGAGCCGAAGTTCCCCTGCCCGTTCACCAGCGGATACCGCAACGAGAAGTCCTGGACCATCCGTACCAGCGCGTCGTACACCGCCATGTCACCGTGCGGGTGGTACTTGCCCAGAACCTCACCCACCACCGTCGCGCTCTTCTTGTGTGGCCGGTTCGGCGCCAGCCCCACCTCATGCATCGCGTACAGGATCCGCCGGTGGACCGGCTTCAACCCGTCACGTACATCGGGCAGCGCACGCTGCACGATCACGCTCATCGAATAGTCGATGAACGATTCGCGCATCTCGTCCTCGAGAAAGCGCGGCACGACCTTATGCTCGTTGTTGTTCTCCGCCATCTACTACCTCACCGGGCTAGCGATCGTCCACCGCCGACACCCACGTTTGCATTCGCCCAGCACGGTCGCGCGCGTTGGACCGCACGCGACCAAACTGTATCTTGAGTTACGATCCGTAGCCTCCACGGGGTTCTTTGCGACGCCTGTAATTTATCAATTTTCGAGGCCCCTCTCTACCCCGTGGCGGGGCCTCAGAAGCCGCTTGAACACTAGGCTTTCGCCGACTGAAGGAGCGCCCGCGGCGGCGGGGGGAGATGGCGGATCTAGCGGGTTCTTCGGAGGGTCGGGTCGGGACCAGCGGAGGTGCTCCGCTCGTCCCCGAGCCCCGCTCAGGCGGCGCAGCGGTAGTCCTCTGGTTCGCTGAAACCGGCTTGGTCGAGCTGCTCGCGGATGAGCTCCCGGGCGCCGGCGGCGCCCACCGCGACCAGCAGATAGGTGTCGCGGTGGCGTATCACGTCGTGCGCGTCCCGAACCGGGGCACCGTAGATCTGTTGGCCGATTTTGCGGGGATCGATGTCGAAGAAGCCGCGGATCTTCACACCCTCATCGGCGAGTGCGCGTGCGAAGTCCTTCCCCACACGCCCGGCCCCCCAGATGTTCACTTCATCGTGACCCTGTAGACAGCTCTGGCGCAGGTAGTGGATCTTGCAGCCCCTGAAGGCCTCGGGCGCATAACGTGGATCGGTACGCGAGGCGCGGTGGTTGCCCTCGCGCCAGAAGTGGAGTACGCGCGGCAAGTTGGCTAGTCGCGCGCCCGCCACGTGCAGCCGCAGTATCAGGTCGTAGTCCTCGGGCCAGCCGTTGACGCGGTAGCCGCCCACCTGCTCGAAGGCGGAGCGGCGGACCATCAGAGTGGGGTGAGCGATAGGGCACTCGACGAAGACGTCACGCGCGACGCTGTCCGGATCGGAGAGTCCGTTGAGCCAATCCTGGTACCGGCGGGCGCCCCAACCCACCTCCTCGTGTGGGAAGTAGCGGACCTTGGTGCCGACGGCGGCGATCTCGGGGTGCTCCGTCAGGAACTCGACCTGCTCGGCGAGACGACGCGGATGCGCCACGTCGTCGGCGTCCGCCCGCGCCAGTAGCTCGCCACGACAGTGCCGGGCACCCTCCTGCAGGGCTGCCGCGAGCCCGACCCGCTCCAGGTGGACGACCCGCACGCGATCATCCCTGCCAGCCCAGTGCTCGAGCGCCTCAGCGGTCCGGTCCCGTGAGCCATCGTTCACGGCGACGACGTCGAAGTCCCGGAACGTCTGCAGGCTCAGGCTGCGGACGGCTTGGGCGAGGTGCTCGGCCGCGTCACGGCATGGGAGGAGTACAGAGAGCCGGGGCTCACTCACGGCGCGGGCCCGTCGGCTGGTTCGGCATCGGGAGCATGTGAATCCTGTTCGCTTGGAGCGCGCTGATAATGGTCCAGGGGCGCGCGTTGGTCAACTTCCGGGTGTTGGGGGCGCGTGGGGTCGTCTCGCCCACACCAAGGAGCTTCACGCCACCCGCTGGGTGAGCACCTCTCTAAGAAACCGCCCGGTATAAGATTCTTCGTTCGCTACGATTTCCTCCGGGCGACCCATGGCGACGACGCGACCTCCGTGCACACCGGCGCCCGGACCCAGATCGATGATCCAGTCAGCTTGCTTGATCACCTCGAGGTTGTGTTCGATGACGATGACCGTGTTCCCGGTGTCGATCAGTTGCTCCAGCACATCGAGCAACCGGCGCACGTCGTGCAGGTGGAGCCCGGTAGTCGGTTCGTCCAGCAAGTACAGCTTGTGTCCCGCCCTGCGACCCGCTGCTGCGAGTTCGCGGGCGAGCTTCAATCGCTGCGCTTCGCCGCCGGACAGCGTCGTCGCCGGCTGACCCAGCCGCAGGTATCCCAGGCCCACACGCTGCAACTGCCAGAGCATCTGGCCCAGCTTCGCTTCTTTGATGAAGAACTTGATCGCCTGGTCGACGGTCAGCTCCAGCACCTCGTGGATGTTGCGGCCGCGGTAGCGTACCTCGAGGACCTCGGGCTTGAAGCGCTTGCCGCCGCACATCTCGCACGGCACGAAGACATCGGCGAGGAACAGCATCTCGACCTCGAGCTGACCGGCGCCCTCGCACTCCTCGCAACGGCCGCCCGCCACGTTGAAGGAGAAGTGGCCGGGTCCGAACTTGCGCCGTTTGGCGTCCGGCAGCTCCGCGAAGATGCGGCGGATTTCCGAGTAGGCCTGGAGATACGTCACCGCGTTGGAGCGAGGTGTGCGGCCGATGGGGCTCTGGTCGATGAGGACGACCCCGGTCAGCGCTCCGCTCCCCCTCAGCGCCTTGTAACCGCCCACCGGCTCGCCCAGGTGCTGCTTGGCGCTGGTCTGGCCGGCCAGTTTCCGCTCCAGACCGCGGTAGAGGACGTCGTGCACCAGGGTCGATTTCCCGCTACCCGAGACACCGGTAACCAGGGTGAGAGCGCCCAGCGGAACGCTCACGTCGACGCCGTCCAGGTTATGCTGGCACGCGCCTTCCAGGACGATGTGCGGACCTTCCACGGGCCGCCGCTGCGCCGGCACCGGTATCGCCTCGCGTCCCGACAGGTAGAGGCCGGTCAACGTCTCGGACTCGAGCATTCCCTGGAGGCTGCCCTCGTAGACCAACTCGCCGCCGTGCTCGCCGGAGCCTGGACCCAACTCGAGCACGTGGTCGGCCAGCTCGATCGCCGCAGGGTCGTGCTCCACCACGAGCACCGTATTGCCGAGGTCGCGCAGCTGCTCGAGCAGCCGATACAGCCGTTCGGTATCTCGCGGGTGGAGACCGATCGACGGCTCATCCAGCACGTAGGTCACGTCGACCAGAGCGCTACCCAACGCATCGGCCAGGTTGATCCGCTGCGCTTCACCACCGGAAAGCGTCCTGGCCTGACGGTCGAGCGTCAGATAACCGAGTCCCACATCGTCGAGGAAGGTCACGCGCGATCGCAGCTCACGCAGTATCGTCTCGGCGACCTGCGTCTCGTGCTTGCTGAGCTTCAGATTCTCCAGCCAGGCGCGTAGCTCTTCCACCGGTAGCACGCTCAGCTGGGCGATCGTGCGACCGTCTACCTTTACGTTGAGCGCCTCGGGACGCAGCCGCGCACCGTCGCACGACGGGCAGGTCTGCTGGGTCTGGTACTGGCGGATGAAGACACGGATATACTGCTTGTAGCGTTTCGTCTTTTTCAGCCGCTCGAGCTGCGGAAGCACGCCCTCGAAGCCGCGCTCGCCGTGCAGCACGATCTGTTTGAATCGTTCGGGTAATTCGGACCAGGGCGCGCGCATCGAGACCTTGTGCTTCCTGGCCAGTTCTTGCAGCTGCCAGCGCCGGTCTTCGTAGCGAGGCTTCGTCCACGGGTCGACCGCGCCATCGGCCAGCGAGGCCTCCGGGTCCGGGACGATCAGATCCAGATCGAACTCGAGCGTGGCGCCGAACCCGTTGCAGGTGGGACAGGCACCCAGCGGGCTGTTGAAGGAAAAGAGCGTCGGGACCGGGTCGGGGAACATGAGGTCACAGCTCGGGCAACGGAACCGCTCGGTGAAAGCGAGCCGCTCAGCTGCCCGGTCGTTAGCCGCGACGAGTACCAGCGCCTCGCCCTCCCCTTCGCTAAACGCCGTACCCAGAGAATCGGCCAGCCGCGAGCGCGACGCGTCTCCCACCTTGAGCCGGTCGACTATCACTAGCAGCTCGCGCGCGGCAGCGAGAGCCGGCGTCTCATCATCCTGCGAATCGCCCGACTCGCCCAGGTAGATCTCCCGACCGTCGGCCAACACCCTCAGGAAACCCAGAGCCCGGAGGTTCTCGACGATCAACTCGTCCGTCACCTCCGACGAGAGCGGCAGCGGGAAGGCGACCTGAATGCGGGCCCCCTTGGGGAGCTTGCGCACCCGATCGACAGCCTGCTGCACGGTATCGGGTTTGACCTCGCGACCGCAGCTCGGGCAGACGGTGCGGCCCACCCGCGCCCAGAGCAGCCTCAGGTAGTCGTGGACCTCGGTGGCGGTGCCTACGGTGCTGCGGCTGGTCTTGGTGGGGTTCTTCTGCTGGATCGCGACGGCCGGGCTGATCCCGTCCACCGACTCGACCGCCGGCTTCTGCATCCGTTCGAGGAACTGCTTGGCGTAGCTGGACAGCGACTCGACGTAGCGGCGCTGCGCTTCGGCGAAGATCGTGTCGAAGACGAGCGAAGACTTCCCCGAACCCGAAGGCCCCGTCACCACCGTGAAAGAACGGTGGGGAATATCGAGGTCGATCGATTTCAGGTTGTGTTGGCAGGCGCCTCTGACGCGGATGAATTCTTCCATTTAGACCAATTTATCAAAATACCGAATTCTATTGGGAATTCTCGAATGTCGAGCAAGGGACCAGTGCAACAGGGGAGGTAGGGAGGTATAGAAGCCTTCCCGCTTCCCCACCTCCCCTGTTGCACCGGTCCCCGAATCGATATTCGAGAATTCCCAGCACCTCCCCCCTTCCGGCAATGGCCAATCCCCCTATCTTCGGTTCCTATGCAGACAGCACCCGACCTCGACTTCCACGAGGAAGAGGCACTCGGCAAGGCATACGACGCGCGCCTCATGCGGCGGCTGCTCCGCTACCTGAAGCCCTATCGGTTCAAGGTGGCGCTGGCGGTCGTCATGCTCGTCGCCGCCTCCGGCCTCGAGCTGATCGGGCCGTATCTCACCGCCGTCGCCATCGACCAAGCGATCCCGGCCCGGGACATGACTTTGCTCGCGGTCCTGGCTGGAATCTATACGCTCTCCCTGGTGCTCGCGCTGCTGCTCAGCTACGCGCAGACGATCCTCACGACCTGGATCGGCCAGCGGGTCATGTTCGACCTGCGCACCCAGATCTTTGCCCAGCTGCAGCGGCTGAGCCTGCGCTTCTTCGACCGCAACCCGGTGGGTCGGCTGATGACACGGCTGACCAGCGACGTCGAAGTGCTGAACGAGATGTTCACTTCCGGCGTGGTAGCGATTTTCGGCGACGTTTTCACCCTGGCGTTTATCGTCGCCATCATGCTCGCCATGAACTGGAAGCTGGCCCTGGTCTCCTTTATCGTCATTCCTCTCGTCTGGGTCACCGCCTACTGGTTCCGGATCAACGTGCGGCGCTCCTATCGCGACATCCGGGTTCGATTGGCGCGGATCAACGCGTTCCTACAGGAGCGGATCACCGGGATGAGCGTGCTGCAGCTGTTCGGGCGCGAGGATGCCGAGCTCGACAAGTTCAAGAAGATCAACGCCGAACACTTACACGCGCACCTGCGCTCCATCCACTACTACGCGCTCTTCTGGCCGCTCATCGAGATCTTGGCGGCCGTCGCCGTCGCGCTCGTACTCTGGTACGGCGGCATGCACGTTCTGGAAGGCACTCTCACCGTCGGCGTCGTCGCGGCGTTCCTCCAGTACGTCCGGCGCTTCTATCGCCCCATCCAGGACCTGTCCGAGAAGTTCAACATCCTGCAGAGCGCCATGGCCAGCTCGGAGCGCATCTTCAAGCTGCTCGACGCCGAGCTGACAGTCCCCGACCCGGAACGGCCACGCCGGCTGCCCCGACCACTGCGGGGCGCCCTCGAGTTCCGCGACGTCTGGTTCGCCTACAACAAGGCCGGCCACAAGGACGACGGCACACCGCCCGATTGGGTATTGAAGGGCGTTTCGTTCGCCGCGCGTCCCGGCGAACGACTGGCCGTCGTCGGGCACACGGGCGCCGGCAAAACGACGCTCATCAACCTGCTGATGCGCTTCTACGACCCGCAGGGCGGTGCGATCCTGCTCGATGGCGTCGACATCCGCGAGCTCCAGCAGCGCGAGCTACGCCGAGCGATGAAGCTCGTCCTCCAGGATGTCTACCTGTTCAGCGACAGCGCCCGCTTCAACATCCGGATGGGCGACGAGGCGATCTCGGACGAGCAGGTCGAGGCGGCGGCGCGACGCGTCGGTGCCGACCGCTTCATCCGACGCCTGCCCGCTGGCTACGACCAGCCGCTGGGCGAACGGGGCGCGAGTCTGAGCGTCGGCGAGCGACAGCTGCTGTCGTTCGCGCGAGCGCTGGCCTTCGACCCCAGGATCCTCATCCTCGATGAGGCCACCAGCTCGGTCGATTCGGAGGTCGAGGCGCAGATCCAGTCGGCGCTCGAGGAGCTGATGCGCGGCCGCACGAGTCTGGTCATCGCACACCGGCTCTCCACAGTGCAGAACGCCGATCGCATCCTGGTCATGCACCACGGCGAACTTGTCGAAGAGGGGTCGCACGTGGAGCTACTCGAGAGGGGCGAGCTTTACGCCCGGCTGTACGAGCTGCAATTCGTCGGCGAAGGTGTTGCGTGAGTCGGTGGGCGGTGTGTGGTTCACCGGGTAGGCGTGGCCTGTCTCGGCAAATCGGTCAGTTGCCGGCGGGTACCTGCGGCGGCAGATTACGCCGACCGATCCTCACGACAGCATTTCCAATGGGAGCAGAACGGTGGAATACTCACGGCTCATTGCGCTAGGCGCTCTGGTCGCAGCGGTCGCATGTTCGTCCGGGCCTTCGCCTGAGGCGCCGGCGCCGCAGGCCACTGCCGAGGCCGCGGAAGGCATCACGGCGGCAGCCATCACGACCGACGATCTCGCGCTGCACCTCGCGGCCTTTGCCCACGACTCGATGATGGGACGCGAGTCGGGCACGCTCGGCAACTACCTGGCGACCGAGTACCTGGCGGCCGAGGCCGCCCGTATCGGGCTCGAGCCCGCCGGCGACGTCGGGACGTACTTCCAGACGCTGCCGCTGGTCCAGCGCGCGCTGGACCCCGAGGCATCGCTGGGCGCGGGCGGCCAGCCGCTCGAACTCGGGACCGACTACGTCCCCCTACCTGGGATGGGCCACTTCCTCCCGTTCGGCATGGCCGGCTCACTGGACGGCGTGGAGACGATCTTCGCCGGCCGGGCGAGCGACGAGACGCCCGCGCTGACCGCGGAGCAGGTCGCCGGCAAGTTGGTGGTGCTCGATGTGCCGGTCGGGCCCGACGGGGAGCCCAACCTCCAGGCGTGGAGGCCGTTCACCTTGCGCGCCTACAGTTCCGCGGCCGGCATCGCCATCGCTCTGCTGGAGCTCATGCCACCCGCCTGGCTGCGCTTTATTCAACAGCCGCAGATGACATTCGGCGGCGGCGAATTGCCCGAGGGCCCCCTGGGCATGGTCGTCACTCGAGAGGCGGCGGCACGCCTGCTGGGAGGCTCGATCGAGGGCGCGTCGGTCGGTGATCCCGGGGTCACCGTTGAGGGGAGCTTCCGATTCGTTGAGACCCCAGCCGCTCATCCGGCACGCAATGTAGTCGGCATCTTACGGGGGGCCGATCCGAGCGTACGCGATCAATACGTGGCGATCGGTTCGCACACCGATCATGTCGGGACGACTTCACAGCCGCTCGACCACGATTCGGTCTGGGCGTTCAATCACATCGTGCGGCCGATGGGCGCCGAGAGTCCGCAGCGCGAGCCGACCGCCGAGGAAGAAGCGACGATCCGACAGCTCCGCGCCAGCTTCGAGACGATTCGCCGCTCGCGACTCGATTCCGTCTTCAACGGCGCCGACGACGACGGATCCGGCTCGGTCGCCATGCTCGAGATTGCCGAGGCCTTGGTGAATGCCGCGGAGCGGCCGCGCCGCTCGATCATCTTCGTCTGGCACACGGGTGAGGAGAAAGGTCTGTACGGCGCGAGCTGGTTCACCGACAACCCGACGGTTCCGCGTGACTCGATCGTCGCGAACCTCAACCTCGACATGGTGGGGCGCGGTATGGAGGACGACATCGAAGGCGGCGGCCCCGCTTACCTCCAGCTCATCGGATCACGACGTCTATCAACCGAGCTGGGCGACCTGGTCGAGGAGGTGAACACGACGGAAGGGCACGGCTTCGAGTTCGACTACCAGTACGATGCGGACGGCCATCCGCAGAACTACTACTGCCGCAGCGATCACTACATGTACGCCCGCTACGGCATCCCGATCGTCTTCTTCAGCACGGGCAGCCACCAGGACTACCACCAGCTGACCGACGAGTCGCAGTACATCGACTACGAGAAGCTGAGGGACGTGTCGAGGCTGGTGTACGGGATCGCCGAGACGATCGCGAACCTCGATCACCGCATCGTGGTGGATAAGCCGAAGCCGGACCCGAACGCGCCGTGTCGCCAGTAGGACGGTGGCCGGTGGCCGGTAACTTCTGAACGTCCAACTTCGAAATTCCACCGGCCACCGGCTACCGGTCAACCGGCTACCGGCCACCGATTAGTTCCAGCACCAGCTCCGCATTCCGCCGCCCGGCGCCGAGGTTCGCCTTCACGTAGTCGAGGGCCGCGGCGCCCGCCTTGCTTCGCACTTCGGCGTCGTCGAGCCAGCGACCGAGCTTCGCCTCCAGCGCCGCCCAGTCACCCACCGAGAGTGCGCCACCCTGCTCGATCAGCTCGCCGGCTTCGCGAGCGTTGGCGTGGCGCGGGCCGAAGAGTACCGGCGCTCCGAGGGCCGCCGGCTCGAGCACTGAGTGCAGGCCACGCCGACCGAAGCCACCGCCGACGTACGCGATGTCGGCCACCGCGTACAGCTCGCCCAGTACTCCGACCCTGTCGACGACCACGACGTCGCTGGGCCCGGCAGCGCCACTCCCGATCTGGGACAGCAGCACGTAACCCAGCTCGCCCATCTCGAGGTGAGCCTTCAGGCGCGTCAGATGCTCTTCCGTGGGTTCGTGAGGTACGATCAGCGCCCGCAGCCCGGGGTGACGCCCGCGCAGATGGGCCAGTGCGCGGACGAGGTGCCGCTCGTCCTCCGGCCAGGTGGAGCCAGCCACGAATGTGACGCCGTCGTGGCCGGCGAGCGGCGCGATTGGCGGTTTCGTTCTGTCGATCGCCTGCGCCCGCTGCCACACCTGATCGAACCGGGCGTCGCCGGTAACCTGTATCCGCTCCCCCGGCACGCCCAGCTGCGTCAGCCGCGATGCATCTTCCTCTGAGATCGCGCCCACCGCGTCGAGTCGCTCGTACGCCGGCCCCAACAGGTTGCGCGCCGGCCAGCGTAGTCGGGTCGAGTCAGGCGCCAGGGTGGCGCTTACCAGGGCCAACTTCACTTCGCGCCAGCGTGCGACGCGGGTGATGTTGGGCCAGACGTCGAGCTTGCCGAAGACGAGCGCATCCGGCTTCACCGCCTCGAACGCCTGCGTCAGGTCGGCGACCACGTCGAACGGCAGATAGTCGGCGAAGTCCACCGGCAGCTGGACAGCCAACTTCTCGGCCGACGACGAGAAGAAGGTGTAAAAGATCTGCAGTTCGGGCCTCAGCTCGCGCAGCGCTTCGATCACCGGGCGCGCCTGCAGGCCCTCGCCCACCGAAGGGGCGTGGAACCAGACGAGCGGCCCGTCGCGGCGGCTACCCTCAGCCCACTTCTCGATCCGCTCGAGCAGATCGCGCCGCCCTTCCACGCTGCGCTTGGTCTTCTCGGGCAGAAAAGGCGCCCGCGGCAATAGGGCACGGCCCGCCTCGGTCCCCCAATCGTAGAGCACTTCGCTGAACTTCATGGAGTCAAACTGAAGGAACTATGCGTTCTCGGCAACGCCGAGCTGATCCGTTGGGGATCACTGACGCCGCACCGCCCTGTACCGCGTCGCCGTTCGCGCTTCACGATCAGATGAGTCCGCACGCCGCCACAACAGGCCAGGTTCTCCCGCGAAGATGGCTTGACCTTTCTGAAGCGGCGAGCCTACCTTCCGATAGCCGTTTGGCGCGCAGAGCGTGACAGTACCGTCACGGTAATAGGCCCGGAGGACTGTTCCTCCCGGCTTGGCGTTTTGCCGTAAGCAGGAGGCGGGAGAGTCACCTCAGTGACCCCGTGAGTTGCACATGATGGACCTGATCCCCACCTGATCGCCACATGATCTCCGCCTGATCGGTGCTCTCTACTCTTACTCGTTAAGGAGGCTCGCCGCGATTGCGAACGCTCACTCCTTCGGCAGGCTTCCTCCTCGAACCCTTTGGTCCTCCGACCGGAGCAGCGCAGCTCGAGCTGGCGAGCCTCCAGCATCTCGGCTGCGCTGCTTGCTTGGTCACCCCTCGTCGGCCGATCTTTCCAGCGGTCACGTCCACTACAGCGAAGGGCCAGTGCGATACATAGGAAACAAGCGCAAGCTGATCCCCTTCATCCGTAAGGGCCTCGACGAGCTCGGCATAGCCGGGGCCAGCGCCTGCGATCCCTTCGCCGGCACGGCATCGGTGGCGCGGTTCCTCAAGGCACACGGCTACGCGGTCACGACCAGCGACATCATGTCGTTCAGCTACGCGCTGCAGTGGGCCTACGTCGTGGTGGACCGGCGGCCCGAGTTCCGCGGCCTCGCCGACGCCGTGGAACGGCGCGGCGAAGCCCTGCACGACGTGATCGACCATCTCAACCGGCTCGAGCCCCAGCCCGAATTCATTTTCGAGCACTTCTGTCCCGATGGCCACGGCGGCTCCGAGCACGAGCGCCGCTACTTCACCCCGCACAACGCGGCGCTCATCGATGCGGTGCGCCGAGCGATCTGGGTATGGCGCGAGGAAGGCCGACTCAACGACGATGAGCACTTCGTCCTGCTCGCCGCGCTGCTCGAGGCCGCCGACCGGGTGGCCAACACCACCGGCGTTTACGCCGCCTATGTGAAGAGCTGGCAGCCCAACGCCGAGAAGCGGTTACGACTCCGGCCGCCGCGCCTCGTCACCGGGACCGGGCGCGAGTGCAGGGCCTTCCAGCTCGATGCCATCGAGTTGATGGGCGAGTTGGAGCCCTTCGACCTCCTCTACCTCGACCCCCCGTACAACACGCGGCAATACGCCGGCTACTACCACATCCCGGAGATCATCACGGAAGGCTGGTATGCCGAGCCGCCTAAGTTACGCGGTAAGACGGGCTTACCGGAGGACGGGAACAAACGTTCCGACTGGTCACGACGCCGGAAATGCGAAATCGCCTTCGAGGAATTGGTGAACGCCGCGCCTTGCAGACACATCTTGATGAGCTACAACAGCGAGGGGATCATCTCGGAAGAGTGTATCGAGGGGGTGCTGCGCGAGCGCGGGCTACCCGGCAGCTACCGGCGTCTCGAGCAGACGTACAAGCGCTACCGCAGCGATCGCGACAGCGAGACGCGACGCTACAAGGGCGACCGCGTCACCGAGCTTCTCTACTACGTCCGCCTGCCCTGAAACGGAATCGGACCTGGAACGCGGAGGTGGGTTGGGGTTAGAATAAGCCTGCTGGTATCGCCGCGACGTGCCGGCGTCGCGGGCACACCGGAGCCGACGGAGGTAATAGAGTGTCTCCCCTGTGGCTGAAGAGAGGCGATCGCGAAAGCGCCCCCAAGGGTGAGGGCGAAGAGCGTCGCACCGGTAGGGAGCGCCGCATCGGCAAGGAGCGGCGCGGGAGGGGCCGTGACGGCCGCCGGAGCACCAGCGAGCTTTACCAGAGCGATCTGGACCGCCACCTCTGGTCCTGGGCCAGCCCAAGCGCGAAACGGCGGCGCAAGGAGAAGTCGAAGCGCAAGCGGCGCCGCCGCTTCGCCGGAGTCGTGGCTTCCGCCGCCGGTGCGCTGAGCGCCGCGGGCCTCTCGTACATCCTGTACAGGCGGTTGCGTGAGGATGAGCTCCCCGAGGACCCTGAGGACGCCCAGGGCGACCTGGACGAGGCGGACTTCGAAGACCAGTAGTCGGTGGCCGGTAGCCGGTAGTCAGCACACGATGGTCGGTGAGCCTCTGATCTGGCTCACCGGCTATTCTTTGCTTATTAGTTGTGAGTTGCCGGCTACCGACCACCGACTACTGGTCACCGAGAAAAATGTCCCCGCGATACGTATCGATCCTTCAATACAACGCCTTCACCGATAAGCCATTTGCCGGCAACCCGGCGGGCGTCGTAACCGAGGCGTCGGGGCTCGACGATGAGGTCATGCAGCTCATCGCCCGGCAGATGAACCTGGCGGAGACGGCCTTTCTCGTTCCGCCATCTTCCTCGGCTGCCGACGTGCGGCTGCGCTGGTTCACTCCGGCCCAGGAGGTCACGCTCTGCGGACACGCGACGATCGCCGCCTTCGCCGCCGCAGCGGAGCACGGCGTTTACCCGAGCGAGCCGGGGGAGGAACGGGAGCTGCGAGTGGAGACCCTGTCGGGGATCCTGCGGATCCGGATCGGCGAGCGGGAGGGGGCGGTGCGGGTAGCGATGCAGATCCCGGTGCCCGGCTTCGAGCCGCTGGAACTCGACCGCCCAGCCTTCGCGGCGCTCTGGGGCGTCGGCGCGGCCGACCTCGACGGCGGCTGGTGGGCACTACCCAGCACCAAGTATTGGTACATCCCGGTCCGCGACGCTGACGCGCTACGCTCGCTCACGCTCAACAGCGAGGCGCTGGCCGAGATCGACCCTGGCGCTTCCTTCGCCTTCTTCACCGGCGACACGGTCGAACCGGACTCGCACTGGCACCTCCGCTTTTTCGCACCTTTCCTCGGCGTGCCCGAGGACACCGTTACCGGCAGCGCCCAAGGACCGATGGGCCCCCTCCACCTGCGGCTGGCCGGGGCGCCGCCCGAGGATGGCTGGACGGAGCTAAAGGGCGAACAAGGAGACGGCCTCGGGCGGCCGGGCCGGGTCGTCGTTCGGGTTCACGCTGAGAAGGGAACAGTCAACGATCTGGAGATTGCAGGCGGGGCGGTGGCGATGTTGGAAGGTCGCATTAGGATCTGAATCCCTTGAACGCAGAACGGGCCGCGAGGCAAGCCAAGCGACCCGTTCTGATTTCGAGTATTCTATGGTTCAATTAGTCAAATAGTCACGGATTGCCGAGTTCCCGCCTAATTCCCACTAACATCCCCGCCAGCGTCCGGGTCCGTACTCCACCGCCGCCACCACTCCTCTTCCTCCTCCTCCTCCAGGCGGCGCGCTGCCTCGTCCACGATGCGCTGTGCTTCCAGCACTTCCGGGAGGTCGTCGTCCTCGCCGAACAGCCGACCGGTGAACCGCACCTCATACTCGAAGAGCCGCGCCCGTAGATCGCCCATGATCTTGATCAGTTCCGGGGTCGCCTCCAGCAGGTCGCCCTGCTCTTCCAACTCGATGATCGCGCGGGCGAGGTCGATGAGCTGCTGCCGGAGTTCCTTCGGGTCGATCTGGTCGGGTTCCTTCGCCATCCGTCACCCCTTCCCGTTAACGAGCCTCCCAGCGGGAACCGCCGGGCACCAGCTACTACCCTTTCTACCCTTCAAACGGAATATGTGCCCCGCCGGCTCCCGGACCGCTGGATCGCGTCCGATACGCTTGAGTATAATAGGCCAGAATCAAATCGCGAGTCACGGATAGTCAAGCACCATGGCACGTCGCACCGGAACCGCAACGCTACCACTGCACACCGGACGGGCACCGCGCTGGCTCTTCCAGCGCATGACCGAGTTGGCCCGCGCCCTGACGGAGGCGCTCGTCATCGAGCACGGCCCGACCACATTCCTCGAACGGCTGGCCGATCCCTTCTGGTTCCAGGCATTCGGCTGCGTGCTGGGGTTCGACTGGCATTCCAGCGGTGTGACCACCACGGTCTGCGGTGCCCTCAGGGCAGGCCTGGCGGGGACCGAGGCGGACACAGCGATCTACGTGGCCGGCGGCAAAGGGGCGGCGTCACGCAAGACGCCGGACGAGTTGCGCGCCGCCGCCGCGGGCATCGGCCTCGACGGCGAATCGCTGGTCTACGCGAGCCGCATGTCGGCGAAGGTCGACAGCGCCGCCGTCCAGGACGGCTATCAGATCTACCACCACTCCTTCTTCTTCACGCCGACCGGCGACTGGGCCGTCGTCCAGCAGGGGATGCAGGAGGCCGACCGCTCGGCGCGGCGCTACCATTGGCTCTCGACGCAGGTCTCCGATTTCGTCTGCGAGCCGCACGCTGCCATCTGTTCGGAGGGGCGCAGCGAGGCCGTGCTCAACTTCGTCGCCGACGAGTCGGCGGGCGCGCGGAGCGCCGCAGCGGAGATCGCGCGGGAGCAACCGAAGCGGGTCGAGCGCGAGGTGGCCGGCATCCTACAACTGGAGTTACCGAAGCGCCATCACATCGACATCCGCCGCGATGTGCGCCCGCGCAACCTGAGCAAGGTGCTGCTGGCAACCTACGAGGCACAGCCCGCCGATTTCGAGGCGCTCCTGGCGCTCAAGGGGGTTGGCGCTAAAACGATCAGAGCGCTGGCGCTCATCGCCGAACTCGCCCACGGCCAACCGCCCAGCTTCCGTGACCCGGCACGCTTCTCCTTCGCCCACGGCGGCAAGGACGGCTACCCTTACCCCGTTGACCGGGAGAACTACGACCGCTCCATCGAGTGGCTGCGCGACGCCGTAGGCCGCGCCCGCATGGGCAACAGCGATCGGCTGGGCGCCTTGCGGCGGCTCGCCGATTGGGAGGCCCGATGAAGCGCCGGACCGTGGCCCTCGCTCTCGCCATCACTATCGCCATCGCCATCGGAGCGTCGTTCATGTCCTGTTCGCCAGGCTATGTGATCCGTGCCGCCTGGGAGGAGGCCCGCATTCTCGCAAGGCGCCGCTCGATCGCCGACATCTTGAACGACCCCACGCTGGACATGGAGACGCGGGCCAAGCTCGAGCTCGTCGTTCAGGCTCGCAGCTTCGCCGCCCGCGACCTGAAGCTCGACGTCGGCGACAGCTACACATCGTTCTCCGACATCGGGCGCGACACTCTGGCGTTGGTCCTCTCCGCCAGCCCGGTGAACCGGCTGGCCGCCCACACCTGGTGGTTCCCCATCGTCGGACGCGTACCGTACAAAGGGTTCTTCAGCCGAGAGGCGGCGGAGAACGAGGCGCGCAGACTGGAAGAGAGGCACTACGACACCTACCTGCGGCCAACGGCAGCTTTCAGTACCCTGGGCTGGTTCCCCGACCCGCTCCTCTCGACGGTTCTCGGCCAGGATAGCGTGGGGCTCGTGGAAACCGTGGTGCACGAGGTGACCCACAACACGCTGTTCGTTAGTGGTCAGGTGAAGTTCAACGAGAGCTTCGCCAACTTCGTCGGCTCGGTCGGCGCCATGGAGTTCTTCTGCGGGCGTGGCTACGATGAATCGCTCTGTGACCTCGCCGCGGGCCGCTGGCACGATACGGTGCGGTTGAGCGAGTTCCTCGACCGGTTGTGGACCGACCTGGAGACGCTCTACGGCGAGGACCTTCCGGTCGACTCGGTCATCCCGCGCCGCACGGCCCTGCTAGCTGCGGCGGCCGAGTCCTTTCAGCGCGACTACGCCCCGACGATGCGCACCCCCGGGTTCGCCGGCTACGACCCGAGCGGCCTCAACAACGCCTCGCTCATCGCCCAGCACCTCTACTACCACCGCCTGCCGCTCTTCCAGGCGCTCTACGAGCAGACCGAGAGCCTGACCCGGTCGATCGAGCGAGTCGCCGCGGCGGCGGACGGCGCCACCGAACCCTGGACGGCCCTGGAGAGCCTACTCGAGGGTCAGCCAGGCCTCTGAGCCGAGGTCGACCCCAGGGGCATCCCTCGGCAGTATCCACCTAAGGGGATAGAGTGGTGAGGGAAGGTTGGCTCACCCACCGGTTGCGGCGTCGGGGCGGGTCGTCGGCCGGAGCTGGTGTTAGCGAGCCCGCGATCCCGGCGCAGCCGCGAGCGCGGGGGAGGCCGGAGCGAGGCGACCCGCCCCGACGCCCTGAACCCGGATGCCGCCTGCCTTCGTATCACGCCATTCAAACGTGCAGAGCAGAATCCGGGTTGATATCCGGGCCGGCGACCTTATTAATTATGCGATCCGAAGCTCGCGAGGCGGGTGGAAGCGCCCGCCTCTTCTGACATCACGCCGTCATAAAGTCGCAGGACCATGGCCGAGAAGTACGACCCGGTAGCGGTCGAGACCAAGTGGCAGAAGCGCTGGGACGAGACCCGGCTCTACAACGTCGACATCGAAGGGGCGGACGCTCCTTTCTATAACCTGATGATGTACCCCTACCCGTCGGCGGAGGGGCTGCACGTGGGGAACGTCTACGCTTTCACCGGCGCCGACATCCACGGCCGCTTCAAGCAGCTGCAGGGGCACACGGTCTTCGAGCCCATCGGCTTCGACGCCTTCGGCATCCACTCGGAGAACTTCGCGCTCGAGCTGGGTGTGCACCCGATGGAGCTGATACCCAGGAACATCGAGAACTTCACCCGGCAGCTCAAGCGCATGGGGTTCATGTACGACTGGGACCGGGCCGTCGACGTTACCCGGCCCGAGTACTACAAGTGGACCCAGTGGATCTTCCTGCAGCTCTACAAGGGCGGCCTGGCCGAGCGCCGCCAGGCGCCGGTCAATTGGTGCCCGTCCTGCAAGACCGTGCTGGCCAACGAGCAGGTGATCGACGGCCGCTGCGAGCGCTGCTCTACCGAGGTGACCCAGCGTTTCCTCGATCAGTGGTTCTTCAAGATCACCGACTACGCGCAGCGCTTGCTCGACAACCTCGAGTGGATCGACTGGTCCGAATCGACCAAGCGGTTGCAGCGGAACTGGATTGGCCGCTCGGAGGGTGCCGATATCGATTTCCAGATCATCGGCCACCCCGACAAGAAGCTCCGCGTCTTCACGACGCGGCCCGATACGCTGTTCGGCGCCACCTTCATGGTGCTGGCGCCCGAGCACCCGTACGTGGCCCGGATCAGCACCGACGCGCAACGCGCCGCCGTCGACGAGTACGTCAAGAACGCGCTCGCCATGGACGTGGTCGAGCGGCGGAAGGCCGGCGAGGAACGCGAGAAGAGCGGTGTCGACACCGGCGCCAAGGCGATCAACCCGGTAACTAACGAGGAGATCTCGATCTGGGTCGCCGATTACGTGCTGATGGAGTACGGCTGGGGTGCGATCATGGGCGTGCCGGCGCACGACGAGCGCGACTTCGACTTCGCCACGCAGTACGGTTTGCCGATCCGCATCGTCGTGATCCCGGCCGACCAGTACGAGGGCTTCGACCCGAGCGCCAAGCTCGAAGCCGCGTTCACCGAGCACACCGAAGACGAAGTACTTGTCAATTCTGGCAAGTTCGACGGCGTGCCGGCAGCGAGGGCGATCAAGGAGATCACCGGCTGGCTGGCTGAACAGGGCCGCGGCGCCCACGCGGTGAACTACCGCATCCACGACTGGTGCATCTCGCGGCAGCGCTATTGGGGTCCGCCGATCCCCGTCATCCACTGCGACAAGGACGGTATCGTCCCGGTCCCCGAGGAGGATCTACCGGTGACGCTGCCGTTCGTCGAGAACTTCAGACCGGACGAAAGCGGCGTCGGCCCGCTGGCCCGCTCGGCCGAGTTCATCAACGTCGAGTGCCCGAAGTGTGGCGGCCCGGCGAAGCGCGAGACCGATGTGTCCGACACCTTTCTCGACTCGGCCTGGTACTTCATGCGCTACCCGTCCACCGACCGGCACGACGTGCCGTTCGATGTTGAGCGTACCAAGAAGTGGCTGCCGGTGGACATGTACATCGGCGGCGAGGAACACGCCGTCCTGCACCTGATGTACTCGCGGTTCATCACCATGGCGCTCCACGATCTGGGGCACCTGCCTTTCGAGGAGCCTTACCACAAGTTCCGCAAGCACGGGCTGATCATCCGCGAGGGGGCCAAGATGTCGAAGTCGCGGGGCAACGTGGTGATACCCGACGAGTTCGTGGAGAAGTACGGCGCCGATGCATTCCGCACGTACCTGATGTTCCTCGGCCCCTACGAGGAAGGCGGTGACTTCCGCGAGCAGGGGATCGCCGGTATCTCGCGCTTCTTCGACCGGGTTTGGGACGCCGTGGCGGGCGGCGAGCTGGGCGACGAGCCGCCCGAGACCGACGAGCTCAACCAGAAGCTCCAT
Organism: uncultured Gemmatimonadota bacterium; assembly: GCA_964345885.1. Taxonomy (GTDB): domain Bacteria; phylum Gemmatimonadota; class Gemmatimonadetes; order Palauibacterales; family KS3-K002. The sequence continues at coordinate 99,940 of CAYFSW010000131.1, forward strand.
GCCACGGTCAAGAAGGTCACCGCGGACATCGCCGGACTGCAGTACAACACGGCGATCGCCGCGATGATGGAGTACCTCAACGCGGCCCGCGCCGGCGGTCGTGCCGCAAGGCGATCCGAGGTCGAGCCGCTGGTCGCCATGATCGCGCCCTTCGCGCCACACCTGGCCGAGGAACTGTGGGAGCGGCTCGGGTACAAGGAATCGATCTTCGCCGGCGCCAGCTGGCCGACCTACGACGAGAAGCTGGCTCTGGCCGACCAGGTCGACATCGCCGTCCAGGTGAACGGTCGCCTGCGCGCCACGATTAGAGCGCAGCGCGGGGCGAGCGAGGCCCAGGTGAAGCAGGCAGCGCTGGACGAGGAGGCGGTGCAGCGACACATGGACGGCATGGAGGTCGTGAAGACGGTGTTCGTGCCCGACCGACTCATCAACCTCGTCGTGAAGTAGGCCCCCCGCAGCGGCGATAATCCAGCCAGACGACAGAGGTCCCTGGTGCAAGACAAACCGCGCAGGTGATCACAGGTTCTACTTGTGGTCCTGGCCACGACCGCGCTGGCCGCGCTCTTGGGGCAGCCGGACATCATGCTGCCGCAGACCGAGCTATCCGAGCGCAGAATCCCCAACTACGAGGGGACGTTCTGGTACGCGGTCCCTCTCAAAGAACCGCCGTCCGACCTGGACTTCCGCCAACGCTACAGACCGGCCGCGGTGCTTCGGAAAGGCCGGCCTGGAGACCGCTTCATCATCGGCATCTATCGGAGAGATTACCCCAGGGACCTGGCCGCAAGCGGGGTCTAAGACGTCTTCGCGCCCATCTGAGCACCGTCACGTTCGATCCGACGATACGGCGGCGCCCAGCTCTTCGATCAACCGTACGGTCTCCTCGACATCGCTGCGCCGCGCATTGTGGTTCACCACCGCGAGGCGCAGAACGTAGCGGTCTCGCACGCGGCTCGACGTGATCATCGCTTTACCGCTGTCCCACACGCGCTGCCTGATCTCCTGGTTCACCCGCTCGATCGCCTCGTCGTCACTTCCCGGCGAGGGTACATAACGGAACGACACCACGCTGAGCACTGCGGGGCTCACGACCTCGATCTTCGGGTTCACCTCCAGCAGCTCCTGAGCATAACGCGCCAGGTCCATCGTACGGCCGATCACCGCCCGGTAGCGCGCCAGGCCGAAGTGCTTGATCGCCATCCAGATCTTCAGCGCCCGGCAGCCACGGCTCAGCGTTAGCCCATGGTCGCACATGTTGACGTTACGCGGACCGCCGGCGACGTCGACCAGATAGGCGGGCAGGATGTGAAAGGCTTCGTAGAGGCGCTGGAAGTCCCGCACCAGAATGCAGCCTGCCTCGTACGGTGTGTAGAGCCACTTGTGCGGGTCGAGTGTAACCGAGTCGGCCCGCTCAATCCCCCCCAGCAACGCCCGCCCCCGCGGGTCGAGGACCGCGAACCCACCGTAGGCGGCATCGACGTGCATCCACAGGCCCCGCTCCTGGCAGAGCTCAGCAACCTCGGCCAACGGATCGACGCTGCCCGTGGTGGTGTCACCCGCGGTCGCCACCACACAGAACGGCCGGCGACGCGGCGCGTCCTCGGCTACCGCATCCGCGAGCGCGGCGACGTCGAGCCGGTAGTGATCGTCCGTCGGCACCTTGCGGATCTGGTCGGGCCGGAAACCGAGGATCCGCGCTGCACGGTCGACCGACGAGTGCGCCAGCTCGCTTGTGTAGATCACACCGTCCTGCCGCATTTCGCCCAGCCGCACCTCGCGCGCCAAGATGAGCCCGGTCAGGTTCGCCACCGAGCCACCGCTCACCAGCGTCCCACCCGCCGTCTCCGGCATTCCCAGCCAGCGGCGGAACCAGTCGACGACGGTCAGCTCGAGCTGCTGGGCCGCCGCGCCCTCGATCCAGGTGCCAGCGTAAATGTTGTAACCCGCAGCGAGCGCGTCGCCCATGGCACCGACGAAGGTGCCGGCGCTCGGGATGAAACCGAACATGCGCGGGTGGTCGACGTGCGACATGTAAGGGGCAACCCTCTCCTCGAACTCACCCAGCAGCTCGTCCAGCCCCATCCCCTCCTCGGGCGGCGGCCCACCGAGAATTCGCTCCATCTCATCGCGGTCGGTCCAATTGACCACGCGCTGCTCGGGCAGAGTCTCGAAGTGTCGGATGATGCTTTCGACCACGGAGTGCCCGAAGTCCCGCATCTCGTTGGATGACATCTCTAGGGTGGGCTCTTTCATTTTTTGCTGGATGGGTTGAGGGATTCGACATTCAACAGTCGACATTCGGTTTCCGACGCCCGAGTTTAGCTGCAGCGATCGATCTTCGGCGTTCGACTTCCGACATCCAATGGCCGCCGAACGTTGAACGTCGGTCGTCGAACGCTGCAGCTAAACTCGATAATCGGTCGCCGGCTGTCGGCTGTTCAATGTCGAAAAACTACCCGTTACCGCGACCGCCCTCTGAGCCTGGGCTATAAACTCTTTCCGTATTGGCCTCGATTTCCTCCAGTCTAAACCACGATGGCTTGAACTGCTTGCGCGAGTAGAGCGGCGCCTGGTCGAAATAGTGGGGCGAGTCTGGATCGCCGCTCTGGCCGAAGGTCAGGAGCGAGCGCGCCCGGACCTGCGGCCCGAACTCGATCACCTTGACGATCGAGTTCCCGTGTACGCCATAGCGGCGCCGTTGGCCCGGGGCGGTGAACGAGCTGTACGTGAAGACGCTACCCAGCCAGCCGGGCGCGCCGGCGACCGGCAGGCTCGGGGCCTCATCGTCGAATGGGACCTGCCCGCTGGCGTCGGGCCGCTGCAACCGATTCAGCTCGCCCCACGGCACCTGCCAGGTCCCCCACTCGGCCTTGAGCGTGTCGACGACCGCCTCCAGCGCTCGGACCCGCGGCCAGCGCTCTTCGCCCTCTCGGCCTCTCAGACGGTTGAAGCGTTCGGCCCACAAGACGAAGAGCGTCGTGGGCCACGAGTCGATCGTGCTCACATAGTCCCAATCGCGCAGGGCGCCTACCGGCCCCGCCAGCGCCGCGGCCAGCGCCGGTTCTGCCGAGCGCAGCAGTTCCCACTCGTGCAGGATATCCGGCACCATGCTCTCGGCGGCCGACAGGCGTGTGTCCCACGCCGCCCTGGCAAAGCCGTCGAAGTCGAACTTCTCGCGACCCTCCAGCACGCGGCGCGAGCTTTGCGCCCGCCAGTTGTCGGTCTCCGATCCGACCATGTAGGGCGGGAAGTCCTCGCGCGCGAGCTCGATGCCGGTGGTCGCGGTGAGCGGCGACGAGTTGCAGTTCTGTAGGTAGCCGCTCGTCGGGTTCAGCACCTGAGGTAGCTCGTCCAACGTGTGATAGCCGTCCCATTCGGTTCGCGGGTCACTGCCGTCGACGGGCCGCCGCCAGTCGAACTGCGGGTCGCGGCGCGGCACTGCGGCGTTGTACACGTAGTAGATGTTCCCATCGCGATCAACGTACATCGTGTTCATGTACGGAACCGCCAAACGTGACAGCGCCGCCCTGAACTCGTCCAGCGATTCTGCCAGCTGCATCTCGTACCACTGCTCGAACCATCCGCCCTCATCCAGCTTGGTGAGGCGGACGGCGAGCGGCCGGCCCTCCGTGTCGGTGGCCACGATGGGCCCATGGTGCGTCTTGCGTAGCGGGAACCTCCGCTCCTCTATCTCCTCGTCCGTCTTCACACCGATCACTTCCTCCCACTCGGTCGCCTCACGATACCCGCCACCGTAACGGTAACGGAGCGGATGCTCTGGATCGTCGAAGTGCTCGATGTAGACATCGCCGATGTCGGAGTAGTTGTCGGTGTAAGCCCAGCCCAGGTGCTCGTTGTGCCCGTAGTACGGCAGCATGTAGCCGTAGCGGGTCGGGCCCGAGAACACGAGACCCGCGTCGCTCGCCAGATGCACCTCCGTGAACTGGGCGAGACCGAAGAAAGACACGTGTGGGTTGATGAGCAGCATCGCGTGGCCGCTCGCACTCCGCGACGGGGCGACCGCCCACTGATTCGACCCAGTCGGTCGTTCGCCCTGCTGCTCCGCGAGGAAGAGCCGCGTGTCACTTCGCCTGAGCCCGGCGTACCCGACGTACTCGTTGTGGTGATACTTGAAGCGGATGAGCGCGAGCGTGTACCAGGGCTCGATCCGCTCGAGAAGCCGTGGTCTGATCTCTGGATGCTTCGACAGGTAGTAGTTGAAGCCGGCGGCGTAGGCATCGTACAGCGTCCGCATCCGGGGCGACGCAGCCTCGTACTCGGCTTGCGAGCGGCGCGGGATCTCTAGGGCACGGGTCAGGTAATCGTCGAGCAGCGTCTCCTCGCCGTAGATTTCGGACGCCCGCCCGATCGAGCGGATGAAATTGTCCTCCACCTGCCAGAAGTTGTCTTCCGCCTGGACGTAGGCTGCGCCGAAGACGACGCTCCCGTCCGTCGGGCCGTAGATATGGGGCACACCGTAGATGTCACGGTAGATCGTCAGCGAGCGGGCCAGCGCCTCCCATCCTTGCTGAGGCGCTTCTTCCTGACGGCACGTCCGGCCCGCGGCTGCCAGCGAGAGCGCGGCTGCGGCCAGAACCACTGTCATCCTTTGTGTGGCTTTCATCGTCGGATTCCTTTACTCAGCGATTTGTATACTAGGGATAATGGGAGTCTCGCGGCCGTCGTTCAATCTCCGGCCCACCGGGCTACCCGGCGTACGGGCGGATTCGACATTCAACAGCCGACATTCTGTTTCCGACGCCCGAGTTTAGCTGCGGCGATCGATCTTCGACTTCCGACTTCCGACACCCGTTGGCCGTCGAACAGGATCTCCCGCTCGGCACCGGTGTTCGGATTCTTCAGCAGCAGCCGGAGGAACAGCAAATCTTCCTTGTCGATCCAGAACTGCCGGTTCTCGTCCCCTACCACGTAGGCCGCTCGCCCCTGCCACTCATCCTCGCGGACTACCAGCGAGAGGTCTAATCCGACACCCTGCAGCGTGGCGATCGTCTCCTCAACCGGCTGGACATACACGTCGAACCCTAGGAGCAGCAGCGGGTGCTGGCCCGGCTGTTCCCGGACCAGCGTGTCCGCCTCGAAGAAGACCCAGGTCTGGTCCTTGAACAGGATGCAGTTGCCGGCCCACGTCCTCGCCGGTCATGGCAGGCGCCACCGCGCAGCCAACGACGATCACTAGCAGAAAGAGAGCGCGAATCATCCAAACCTCCGATCTCAGTCGCGGCCGGGGCTACCGATCATCAGTACGGATTACTATCACCCCGGTCTCGACCGTGGCAGTCTATCAACCTACCGCATCCACCGTCGCGGCCGCGAGTGCCGGGTGTTATGCTTCCCGACGTACCGGGTCCTAAACCACTACTCCAGGAGCGCCATCGATGCCTGCTCATCCCGACCGCCGTGATTTCTTGAAGCTGACCGCCGCCGCCAGCAGCGCGTTGGCGTTTGGTCTCCCCCTGACCGCCAGTGCCGTCGGCGGTCGGGCGCGCCGCGTGCTCGTCCTCGGCGGCACCGGCTTTATCGGACCTTACCAAGTCCGCTCTCTGCTGGCGCGGGGGCATGAGGTCACGCTGTTCAACCGCGGGCGCACCAACCCCGGACTGTTCCCCGAGCTGGAAAAGCTGCGGGGCGATCGAAACGGGGACTTGGAGTCGCTGCGCGGCGGGAGCTGGGACGTGGTCATCGACAACTCGAGCTCACGTCCCGACTGGGTGAGCAGGTCGGCCGACTTTCTGCGCGACTCGGTCGAGTTCTACTACTACGTCTCGTCTCGCTCGGCCTACGCGAGCTACTCGACAGTCCCGATGACCGCCGCCGTCCCATCGTATACGTACGAGACGGCGGGCGTCGACCGCGCGACGGCGGACATCACCCGTCTTCCCTACGGCTTGGCCAAGGCCGAGTCGGAGCGCGCAGTCATGCGCGTCTTTCCCGAAAACCACTGTGTCCTCCGGCCCGGTCTCATCATCGGCCCGGACGATCCCACCGACCGGTTCACCTACTGGCCGGTGCGCATCGACCGGGGCGGCGAGGTGCTATCGCCGGGTGACGGGACCGATCCCGTGCAGATCATCGACGTCCGCGACCTGGCCGACTTCATGGCGCTGTCGGCGGGCGAGGGTCACACGGGGATCTTCAATCTGGTTGGACCCGCCACGCCCCGGCCGATGGCCGAACTGCTCTATGGGATCAGGGCGGTGACCACGGCGGAAACGACGTTCACCTGGGTACCCCGGGAGTTCCTGGCAGAACGCAGCGTGCGGCCGTACAGGGAGATGCCGGTGTGGATGCCGCCCACGGAAGGCAGGGAGGGTTTTGCCCGGTTCGACCTGTCCAACGAGGTCGCACACGGACTCACGTTCCGCTCTCTGGCCGACACGACCCAGGCGACACTCGATTTCCATTTCTCGCGATCGCCCGAGCGCCAGGCCTCCATGCGGCCGGGACTCTCAGCGGAGCGGGAAGCCGAGATTCTCAGGGAGTGGCACGCTTCACGGTAGGGGCTGCCGCTAGAAAGGAGAACCGGCCCGCGGCGCAGGCGCCGGGGCCGGGCGTGGCCTTCAGACAGTGGACTACCTACCCGCCTAGTCGCCCTTCTGCTCGGGTATCACGATACTCTCCTGGCCCGCGGCATCGCGCATCCTGTCGACCAGTTTGTGCATGCGATCGATGATGTCGTCGATCATGCCCTCCGCATCCTCAGGCGGCGACTCGCCCTTGGCGATGACCGTAATCCTGTTGAGGTTGCGGACGTGCATGATGAACTCGTCGGTCACGTTGCGCAGTTTCATGTACCTGCGCCGCTCGTGCGCCAGCTGCCGCTCCGAGCCCAGGGCGACCCGGACCGATACATAGAGAAGCGGCACGATTGCCAGGACGGAAAGGAGCGCCCGGAACGCCGGTTCCGGGACCGCCACGGAGACGAAGACCAGCGCGACAACTCCGCCTGCCGCCACCCAGAGCCACGCCTTGTGGAATTGCATGTCCGCTCCTGTTCTCCCGTTTGCAGAAGAGGTGCATCCAGCGGTCGGGGAGGTTGCCCTATTCTAATAACTTAGCCCCGATTTCGCATGTGGCAGGCCCCAGGCACCGGGCCTATACCCACAACAGACCGCGCGTTCCGTGGTTCTCGGCACACGGGTCACCGTGCTGGCCTTCAGGTGGCATCGACCGCGCCCGAGAGGCGGCGCGGGAGGCGCCAGGGGTCCTCCAAGGACCCTGTGCAACGAATTCTCCTCCGCGCGTCTCCCAGTATAGAAGCGAGAAACACGGCCTCGCCCGAACGACTGGGAGGTGTGCAATGAGGCGCATAGACACTAGGCTGACGATGGCTACCGGGTTGGCCCTGATCCTGCTTATCGCCGGTGCCCGGGGCGCGGCGGCCCAAGGCTGGATCGAGCCGCCGATGAACCGCTGGGTGCCCGATTTCCAGGTGGAACGGGTGCGCAGCGACGTCACGGTGCGGATCGACGGGGAACGCCGCGTCGCCTACATCGAGGTGGAGGAGATCTTCCGCAACAACTCGCACAGGATGGAGGAGGGCGACTACCTCTACCCCATCCCGCCGGAAGCAGTATTCACGAACCTATCGCTCTTCATGGGCGAAGAGGAGCTGCGCGGCGAGGTGCTGCCGGCCGACGAGGCGCGGCGGATCTACGAGGAGATCGTACGCCGCAAGAAGGACCCGGCGCTAATCGAGCTGGTGGGCCACGGCGTGCTGCGGGCCAGGGTCTTCCCCATCGACCCGGGCGCTGAGCGACGCGTCATCCTGCGCTACACGCAGATCCTCGGGAAGGACGGCGACCTGCTTCGTCTGCGCTACCCGCGGATCGTCGGTATCGTGCCCGGGACCGAGGCGCGTGAGACGTCGCGACCGGATCTGCGCACGCAGCGCCGACACCCCTTCACCCTGACGATCCGGGTGACGCGCGCCGCAAACTTCGCCACGCCGTACTCGCCCACCCACACGATCGAGGTGCGCGAGCGCGGCCGTGATGAGCTCGAGATCGTGCACAGCGGCGACGCCGCCGCACGCGACTTCGAGCTGTTCCTGCCGCTGCGCGAGTCGTTTGTCGGTGCCAGCCTAGTGGCGCACGCGCCCGGAGCCGAGCCTGGCTACTTCATGTTACTCATCTCGCCGCCGGCGCACGGCGACGAGCTGCACATCCCGCGCGATCTGACTCTCGTGCTCGACGTCTCCGGCTCGATGTCCGGAGTCAAGATGGAACAGGCGCGCGATGCGCTGGATCAGATCCTCGCCGGGCTGCGGCCGGAGGACCGCTTCCGGCTCATCACATTCAGCAGCTTCGTGCGCTCGTTCAGCGACGACTTCGTACGCGCCGATCGCGCGACGCTCAGCGAGGCGCGCGATTACCTGTCCGGCGTCCGCGCCGAGGGGAGCACGAACATCATGGACGCGCTGCGCGAGGCGCTGGAGCCCGAGGCCGAGCGCGGCCGGCTGTCGCTGATCGTCTTTCTGACCGACGGCAAGCCCACCGTGGGCGAGACTGCGCCGGAACAGATCGCCGAAGCGGCAGAGCAGCTACGCGACGGCGAGCGCGTCTTCGCCTTCGGCGTCGGTTACGACGTCAACACTTATCTGCTCGACCGCATGGCCGAGGGCGGCCGCGGTACGGTCAGCTACGTGGGGCCGGGCGACGACGTCGAAGAGGCGGTCTCATCGCTGACCCGCAAGATCAGCTTCCCCGCCCTCTCCGATCTACGGATCGTGCAGGCGCCTGGGGAGCTCGAGGACCACTACCCGAACCCGCTCCCCGACCTCTTCTACGGCGAGGACCTCATCCTCTTCGGTCGCTACCGGGGAGATGGCAGCGGCCGGCTCGTGCTGGAAGGCACGCGTGCCGGTGAGGCCCAGCGCTTCACCTACGAGGTGGAACTGCCACGGCGCGAGAACGACAACGATTTCATCCCACGGCTCTGGGCGGCGCGCAAGGCCGGCGCCTTGACCGCCTACGTGCGGCTCCACGGCGCCGACCCGGAAGTCGTCGAGGAGATCCGCCAGCTCGGGCTGCGCTACGGGATCATCACCGAGTACACGTCGTATCTGGTGGAGGAACCGCTGCTGGCGATGACTCGCGACCAGGACTTCGCATTGGACCGGGCGGTCGAGCTGGCCGCGGCGCCGGCGGAGGCGACGGGAGCCGAGGCGTTCAAGCGGGCCGACGCGAGCAGCCGCCTGCGCCAGGCCGATGCGCTCGAGGAAGCCGAGGCCCTGGTCGCCGGGGTCATGACGCCCGAGGGCCGTCCCGGACACAGGGCAGCGGCCGTCCGCCACGTCGGTCGCAAGCTGTTCGTCCTCCAGAACGGAACCTGGACGGATATGACCTTTGACGACAGCTTGCAGGTAATCGAGCTGGCGCCGTACAGCGCGGCCTACTTCGAACTGGCCCGCAGGCTGCCGGCGATCGGCGAGTACCTGGCGCTGGGCGACAAGCTGATCATCGCCGGAGACGGCGTGGTCTTGAAGCTCGTGGCCGACGGCGCGACGGAATGGGACTCGAACGACTTGAGGGCCGTGCTGAATGGCTTCGAAGGGAGCCTCTGAGCCGGCCGGCCCACTGATCGAACTGGAGAGAGGGTTTGGATCTCTCTCAGGTGTATCGCGAGCACTACCGGTCGCTGGTCCGTTTCCTCTACAGGCGGATCGGCGACCAGGCTCGCGCCGAGGATCTGGCGCAGGAGGCGTTCCTCCGCGCCCTCGAGCACGAGCCGGAGAAGCCGCGAGCCTGGCTGTTCACCGTCGCCGCCAACCTGGCCCGGGACGAAGGGCGGCGCGCCTCGGTGCGCAGGCGCCACCTGACGCTGATCAAGGCGGAAGCGGAGGCCCGGCCACCCGAGCCGGGACCCGAGGTGGCGTTGGAGCGGCGCGAGACGGTGCGCCGCGTGCAGGCGGCGCTGGCCCGGCTGGCGGGTCGCGATCGCGAGGCGTTGCTCCTCTGGGAAGAGGGCTTCTCGTACGACGAGATCGCCGAGGTGCTGGGCCTGTCACGCGGCTCGATCGGCACCACCCTTGCCCGAGCACGGGCCCGTTTGGCTGCGGTCTTCGACGAGTTGAAGAGCGAAGGAAGTGATGAAGATGTCGCATATTGATGAGGGCACCCTGCACTCCTACCTCGACGGCGAGGTGAGCGAGCGGCAGCGCACGGAAATCGAAGGCCACCTGGCAACCTGCGAACAGTGCCAGGCCAAGCTCGAGGCGGCCGAGGTGCTGAGCGGTCGCGCCGCCGAGCTCCTGGCCGAGCTCGAGCCGGGCGCCGTGCAGCCACCGTCCTGGCTCGAGATCGAGGAGCGCGCCGAGGCCCGGCGACGCGCCGAGGCACAGCGCCTCGCTGCGCCCCGCCCCGTCCGCTTACGCCCGGGCCTCGCCTGGGCCGCCTCTATCGCCCTCGCCTTTGCCGTCGGCTGGGCCTCCCAAGCATACTTTTTCAGAACTGCCGCCTCGGACTTCGGCGCCCGCGAGACGGTCGTTGGAGCGCTGGATACCGACCGCTCACAGGCGCCTGAGCTTCGCCAGCGGGGCGGCGCAGCACCGGGCGAGGCCCAGCCCGAGGCCGCCAGGCAGGAGCAGTCCCGCGCTAGCGAGCCCGACATGACGGCGATTCAGCCCCGGGCCAAGGTCACCCCCGAGGAGGAGGCCGCGACCGAGTCCGCCGGCCGAGCCCTGGAGGGAGCGCCAGCCCAGCGCCTGCGCGACGACCAGCCCGCCGAGCTGGCCGACGAGCTCGTCGTTGTGGAGGCGCCGCCCGCTGTCGCCGGGATCGATGTTGCGCGGGAGGAAGCCGAGCCGCAGGCCGCGGTGCCCGTGGACCGGGCACTGCCCCAGCCCGCAGCTCACGCCTTCGAGGCGCAGAGGACGCTGGCCGAACGGCGGGACGCCGAGGCCAAGTCGAGCGGGTTCGTCGAGCTGCCGGCCGACGACGCCGCCCTCTGGCTGGGGAAGGAGCTGCGCACGCTGCCCGAGCTGACCCTCCAGCGGGTCGAAGTCGGACCGGGGGCGGGGCTGGAGGGCGCGCAACCGGGCCTGCCGGCGATCCGCCTCGTCTATGAGGACGCCGCCGGCAATGAGATCATACTGACCCAGCAGTGGGTCGGCGGTGTCTTCGAGGCGTTCGCAGAGACCGCGCCCGCCATGACGGTGGAGCCTTCCGGCCACCGAGCCTATCGCTGGCTCGACGACCAGGGCTACCTGCTCATTTTGGAGGGAGACGTTAGCGGTGACTCGCTGCGCGCGCTGGCCGAGCGCCTCCGATAGCTTCAACGCCGTGCCGTGACGCTCAGCCCTTCCACCTCGAACTCGGCGCCAAGGATCTGCTCCGCCACATAGATGGTGGAGCGCGTGTGCGCGGTGATGCCCGAGGTCACCAACGAGCCACCCGATATCGACAGGAACGGGATCAGCTGGTCCGCCAGGTGCCGATCGACCGCGGCGCCGGCGTTCAACTCGTCCAGCAACGCCCGCGCCGCCTCGCGACCCACATCATCCGCCGCCTTCCCCTTCGACCCCAGCGCCGAACCTCCGATCGGCGGCCCGTCATCCGACTCGGTCCACAGGGTGATCCCGCTGCCCAAGTTCGCAGCCTCCGAGTACTCGGCGACAATCTCCACCCTGCAACCCAACCGCTGCAGCAGGTGCTCGGCCGCATCGGCCTGCCGCTCCGCTACGCCCCGCTCTTGCAGCTGGGTCGTCGCGTGGCTCACACCGCGGATCGCCTTGATCTCTCCGGGCGCCGGGAATTCGAGCGACAAACCGAAGCCCGAACCACCCACGAAGCGCGCCCGCAGCACACCCCCGCCCTTCGGGTAGTAGCCACGACGCGCGACGTCGAGCCGCCCAATCCCGAACGGCTGCAACGTCCGCAACGTCACGTTCGCCAGGTAGTCCGCCGGCGGACTCCACGGCACGTCCGTTCCACCACGCAACTCGAAGATGAACTCACCCGGTAGGAACAGGCAGGGCAGCAGCACCGCCTGCAGGACCAGCGTCGTCGATCCCGCTGTCCCCACGTCGACGCTGAACGTACCGGGACGAACCGGGCCGGGGTCGAACACCAGCTCCGTCGAGCCCAGATTCGCTCCTCGAACTCGCGCCCCGCTCACCGCGCCCGCCGCCTCCACCGCCTTCAGGTGCTGCGCCGCCAGACCCGCCTTCCTGCGACCCGCCCGGATTCGCCGGATGTGCACCGGCTTGGTGGCGTACATCGCCATCCCCAGCGCCTGCCTGAGGATCGCTCCGCCACCTTCTCCGTACGAACCGTCGATCTCGATCATGCCGGGAATTATCTAGACAAGGAAGCCGCCTAGCCGGCGGCGTACGTTCAGCGAGCTCCGAGTGCCCGCCTCGACGGGAATGACCTTGGGGGAGTGCTCCGCGCCCTGCAGCATAACCTCAGACCCCGCCCCGCGCAACGTTTTGCAGGACAAGGGGATCGGCTCTCCGACCCACAGCCGCCACCCCCCTTCGCCCCAGGCTGCCCGTCGCCGTATGCCCCCTCTGTGACACTATGCCACAGCTCGGACAATCGGCCGCCTAGCGCTCGTCCCGCTAATCCTCTGCGGAGAAACAAGTTAGCACCATCGGCCCCGTCGGGCTTGACGGGTACGGAACCTGCACCCAGATTGCGGTTGAGATCCGTTCTCAGTCCTCTTGCCCCGGAGACTCGGATGGGGATCGACCGCGTACCTGTTGGCTGCAGAGCCCGAATCGAGGCGATCGATGACGCGACCGCCCGGCGCGAGCTCACGCGCCTCGGATTCGAGGAAGGCGCCGACGTAGAAGTGGTCAGCCGGATCCCCTTCGGCCCTATCGTCCTGCAACGTCGTCACCGCCAGGTAGCGATCGGCCGGGAGCTGGCGCGCCGGGTCCGTGTGACGACGACGTGAGCGGCTGTCATAGCGGGTCTCCCGCAGCGGGCGCCGCATCGTCGGCGGCATTAACCTCTCAGAAACGGGAAGGGTTCATCGCACTCGTCGGCAACCCCAACGTGGGGAAGTCGGCGATTTTTGGTGGCCTGAGCGGTTCGTACGCGGAGGTCTCCAACTTCCCCGGCACGACGGTCGAGGCGATGAGGGGGAGCTGGCGAGACCGGCCGCTGATCGACGCGCCGGGTACTTACGGTCTGGGCGAGCACTCCGAGGAGGAGCGGATCACGACGGAGCTGATCGGGCAAGCGGCCACTGTTGTGAACGTGGTCGATGCGGCCCACCTGGATCGTGATCTGTTCCTCACATTGCAGCTGGCGGAGAGCGGCGTCCCCATGGTCGTGGCTCTCAACCTGATCGATGAGGCGCGCCGCGCCGGAGCGGAGCCGGACACCGCGGAGCTGGAACGTGCCCTGGGTGTCCCGGTGGTCCCGACGGTGGCGGTAACCGGTGAGGGCCTGGAGGCGCTGGCGGAGGCGATAGGGCGGGCGCGGCCGGGCAGCTGGTCGCTGAACGGGTCGGACGATCTAGCGCGGCGTCGGGCAGCCGACGAGTTGTACGCCCGGGTCGTACCCGAGACGAGGAAGCGGCGTCGCGTGGCGGAGTGGCTGGGTCGCGCATCCGTCACGTTGCGCTGGGGCATCCCGATGCTCGCCCTCTCGCTAGCGGGCGTCTACTTCCTGGTGGGCGTGCTGGTCGCGCAGAACCTGGTGGGCTTCACCGAGGCTCGGCTGGGGCAGGAGCTGTGGGAGCCGTTCGCGCGTTCGATCGCCGAATCCATCGGGATCGGCGGCCCGCTGGGCGAGATCCTAGTGGGCGAGTTCGGGCTCCTCACCATGACCGTGACCTATGTCGTCTTCTTGCTGGCCCCGTTGGTCGCCGCCTTCTACTTCGCCCTGGCGTTGCTCGAGGACTCGGGCTTTCTGCCGCGGATCGCCACGCTGGTCGACCGCCTGCTCGGCGCCCTCGGCCTCAACGGCCGTGCGGTTATCCCCATCATCCTGGGGTTCGGCTGTGTGACGATGGGGACGATCACCACGCGGCTGCTGGCCACGAAGCGCGAGAAGACGATCGCCACGGCCTTGCTCAACTTCGCCATACCCTGCTCCGCCCAGCTCGCCGTGATCGCCGCCCTGCTCGCCGGCTTCGGCGGCGGCTGGGTCTTCGCCTACGCGGCCATCATCTTCGCCATGCTCATCGCCGTCGGCACGGTGCTCGATCGGATGCTGCCCGGCAAGTCGACGCCGCTTCTAATAGAGTTGCCGCCGTTCCGCTGGCCGCGCCCAGCCGCCGTCGCACGCAAGACGCTGACTAAGGGCTATTGGTTCATGCGCGAGGCCACGCCCTGGTTCGCAGCCGGCGCGCTGATCGTCGCCGTCCTCCAGGTCACCGGGGGCCTCGACCTCTGGCAGCGCACGCTGCGACCCCTCATGGTCGGCTGGCTGCAGCTGCCGGCGGAGACGGCACGGGCGATCGTTATGGGGCTGGTGCGGCGCGACTTCGGCGCCGCCGGGCTCTACGACATGGGACTGACACCCGTGCAGGCGCTCGTCGCTCTCGTTGTCATCACCCTCTTCGTACCCTGCGTGGCTTCGATCATGGTGATGGCCAAAGAGCACGGCGGCCGCACCGCCATCCGAATATGGGTCGGCACCTGGGTAGTCGCCTTCACGGTGGGCGGCCTGCTCGCTCACCTACTGTCCTGGCTGGGAGTCGCATCATGAAGACCCCGAGAGTGCTTCAGCGTGGAATGATCCTCTGGCGGCTGCGCACCGACAAGCCAGACGACATCGACCAGTCGGCGACGGCGCTACCTGAGATATGCCCCGCGGCCCGCTGCGAGCGCTGCGGCTACGAGTTCGTGCCACATACCGTCAGCGCCGTCTGTCCTCGCTGCCTCGAGCCGTTCGTCCGCGACCCGTGCTACGGCGGCTGTTTCAGCTGCCCACTCCTACCCGAGTCCGCGGAGCGGGCCAAGTGATCGGTATGCGGTAACCGCCACCGCACACTGCAGCCGCACACCGCATACCGAGACCTTGTCACCGAGACCCTCCGGGATAGTTTCAATCGTTCAACCATCTGATAAAGTCCGAAAGCACAGGATTAGCCCCAAATGGCACGTTTCACCGACCAGGAACTCAGGGACAAGGTACAGTCCGGCTTCATCGTCGAGTCGGAAGACGAGATGACGGAGTCGTACAAGAAGGCGCTGATCACCCAGCTCACCGTCCAAGGCGACACGGAGCTGATGAGCGCCCCCTCCTATTACGGCCCGGCCAAGGACGCGCCCTCAACCAACACCATGGTCAGCTCGATGGCGATCATCCAGGACGAGCTGGGGCACGCCAACATCGCCTACCGGCTGCTCGAGGACCTGGGTGTGAGCCGCGACTACCTGCTCTACGAGCGCCAACCGCACGAGTTCAAGCACCCCTACGGCTTCGACCAGTACCTCGACAACTGGGCCGAGCTGGTCGTGGCCAACGGTCTGTTCGACCGGGCCGGCATCACACTGCTTGGCGACGTTCATCGCAACACTTCGTACGGGCCACTGAAACGGGCGCTGGTGAAGGTCGGCCTCGAGGAGAACTTCCACCTGCGCCACGGCGAGGTGTGGATGCGGCGGCTCTGCGAGGCGGGCGGCGAAGCGCGGGAGAAGGTGCAGCGCGGCGTCGACTGGATGTTCCCCATGGGCGTCGAGTGGTTCGGCATGCCCGACGACAAGAAGCGGCACAACGCTCAGCTCGATTTCAAGCTCAAGGGGATGACCAACGACGAGCTGCGCCAGAGCTGGCTCACCGCTGTCGTCCCGCTCTGCGAGGAGCTCGGCATCTCGATCCCCGCACACTGGGATGAGAATCAAGGGCGCGCCGTACTCGACTACGAGTTCCCCGTCGACTTCGACGAAGAAGAAAAGGCCTGGCTGCTCGACGAGCCCATCACCTGGGAGCAGGCGTTCGAGCGCTGGAAGCGCCGCGGCCCTGCCAACGAGTTCTACGTTGAATCTGTACGCGTGGGACGCATGCAGTTACAACGGATTATCGCCACGTGATGGCTTTGCTGTGGGAAGCGGGACTCCATGACCAATAGACTAATGGACCAATCGACTACTCGATTTCAGAATAGCTGCAATCTTAAGTCAAGTACTCTAGTGGTCTATTACTCAAGTAGTCATGGATTCTCAGCTCCCAAAGGCTATGCCAAACGGCAATAACGATGGATGACCCCACTCAGCTGACAGCAAGCGATGTCTGGGCCGCCCTACGCGACGTCCGCGACCCCGAGCTCCCGATCAGCATCGTCGACATGGGACTGGTCTACGACGTGCGGGTCACGGGCCGGACCGCGGAGCTCGATATCACCTTCACCGCCACCGCCTGTCCCTGCATGGACTTTATCATCAGCGACATTCGGACGCGGCTGCGCCAGGAGCCGACTATAGAACACGTGCAGATCAACATCGTCTGGGACCCGCCCTGGACCAACGAGCGGCTGAGTCCCGAGGGCCGCGAACTGCTCAGAGCTTACGGTGTGAGCGCCTGATGGCTGATCGAGTCTACGTTGTGCTGGCACGCAAGAACCGCGAGGACCCGCTCCGACACATCGGCAGTGTCCACGCCGCCGACCCCGAGCTGGCCAAGGTATATGCCTGGAAGACTTACGACGAGGAGCGTTGGTTCGAGATGGTCGTCGCCCCTCGTGACGCCTTCCATCCCGTGAACCGCGACGAAGCGCCGTTCAATATCAAGCGGCAGGGTGCCGGTTCCCCGGAGGCCGAATGAGCGCTCCCGACATCACGAGCGCCGACGAGCTGGCGCCCGAAACGCGACGCGCGCTCCGCGACCTGATCCTGACGCTCGCCGACTCGAAGCGGCTGATCGGCATTCTCTACGCCGAGTGGGTGCTCGGCGCGCCGGAGCTCGAGGCCAACATCGCCGCCTCTAGCATCTCGCAGGACGAGTGGGGGCACTCGCGCCTGCTCTACGCACTGCTCAGCGACTTCGGCGACGATCCCGAGAAGCTCGAACACGAACGCGACTCCTCGGAGTACTGCAACATCGAGGCGCTCGATACGCGCCTCGCGACGTGGACCGAATTCGTCGTCGCCAACACCATCGTCGACACCGCGCTAACCGTACAACTCGAGGCGCTCGCCGATTCGCGCTACGCACCACTGCGCCAGCGTGTGCAGAAGCAGCTCGAGGAGGAGCGCTTCCACTTCGGGCACGGCGCCGCCTGGCTGCGCCGCCTCGCCGGCGCTGGCGACGAGTCGCTCGCCTCGCTGCAGCGCGCCCTAGACGAGCGTTGGCCCGCCGTGCTCCGCTGGTTCGGGCCGGACGACTTCGGTGATAAGGGCAAGGCAGACGGCTTATGGAACGGCAACGGCGGCGAGCTGAGGCAGCGCTTCCTCGAGCGCGCCAAGCCTGTCATCGAAGGGTGCGGGCTGGCCCTCCCAGCGACCGACGTCGACTTCGCCGCCTGGGACCCGGCCAGCCGCCGATCGAACCGCGCCGGTCCGGACCCGGAGGCGGTAGCTCGCGCGCGGGGCGATCGGAACCGCGAGTTCCTGATGGACTGAGGTCGGTGGACGGTGTGCGGTGTGCTGTAATTCTGAACGTCCAACTTCGAACATACCGCATACCGCACACCGCACACTGCACGCTACACACCGAGATACCGTGACCAAAGACAAAGATCCTCTATCTGAGAATGACTCCGGCAACGCAGCCTACCCGCTGCCCGACTCGCCCGAGTGTCCTTTCTGCGGCGGCACCGAAACCCATCTGGAGAACCCGTTCGGCAGCGTGCTCTCCGTGGCCCAATATTACTGCCGCCGTTGCCGCACGATCTTCGAGTGGATTAAACGGGATAACGGTATGCGGTGATCGGTGCGCAGTGTGCAGTGCGTTGGCACCTCGCATCCACCGCACACCGCACACTGCATACCGCTTGCCGAGACACCAAGGCCGCTCGAAGTACCAATCCTTGACTCCAAGCGGAGTTTGATACAACATACAGGACCTACAGCTCCACACCGGCTAAGCATTCCCCCCAAAAGCCCATTCGCGGGAGGATTTCCGATGCGCAGGAATGTTGCTCCCTTGAGCCTGGCTCTCCTGTTCGCCCTGGCGGCTGCCGTCGGGGCCCAGCAGCAGATGACCACCGGGCTCGAAGTCGCCGAGGCCGTCATCACCACAGCCGTGGTCGATCGCCAGCCGACCGATAGCCTGACCACCGTCGCCAAGGACATCGGAACCGTGTTCTGCTGGATGCGGATCACAGGTGCGGAGGGCGAGATCCAGGTAGATCACGTCTGGTACAAGGACGACACCGAGGTGGCCAGGGTACGGCTCCGCGTCGCCGGCTCCAACTGGCGCACTTGGAGCTCGAAGAACATCGACCCGATGTGGACGGGCAGCTGGAGGGTGGACATCGTCGGGCCAGACGGGGCGGTCTTACAGTCGGTGCCGTTTACGGTTGGCTAGGGACCGGTAGTCAGTTATCAGTGATCGGTGGTCGGTGGCCGGTAACGGCGACCCGATTATCAGCGATTCTCCTCCCGCCCGCTCATAGTCAGGTCACCGACTACTGATTACTGACCACTCCGTGAAAGATGCCGGACGCCGCCGGGCCCGGCGACGATTACATCGGTAGCCAGTCCCAAGAACAGTCCATGCTCGACGATTCCCGCCCGCGCCGCCAGCTTGGCGGCCAGCGCGGCGGGCTTCTCTATGGGCCCGAACCTGGCGTCGAGGATCCAGTTGCCCTGGTCGGTAACGTAGGGCTCACCGCCTGCCGTCTGCCGCAGCTTCGCCTCAGCGCCGAGCGACGCGAGGAAATTTCCTTCCGGGATCCAGCCGAACGGTATGACCTCCACCGGCACTGGATATTTCGTACCCAGTACCGGTGAGAGCTTCGACTCGTCCACGACGATGATCTCGCGAAGGCTCGCCTGAGCGACGATCTTCTCGCGCAGCAGTGCACCGCCGCCACCCTTGATCAGGTCGAAGTTGGGCGCCACCTCATCCGCGCCGTCGACCGTGAGATCGACTACCGGACTCGTCTCCAACGTCGTCAAGGGGATCCGCAGGCGTCGGGCCTCGGCCGCCGTCGACTCCGAGGTCGGCACGCCGACGAGGTCCTTAAGCCGGCCCTCCCGGACCAGCTCACCGATGCGTCGCACCGCGTAAAGCGTCGTACTGCCGGAGCCCAGCCCGACGACCATGCCGGACTCGACGAAATCGACGGCCCGCTCCGCCGCCTGCTTCTTCAGGCCCGCAGTGTCTTCGCTCATATCTCGCGCTCCGTCGCCGACATCCGCCGCCGCGGACGACCGTCAGTTGACGACATCTACCGGCCCGAGGATCTCGTTGTCGGGATCGGCCGCGACCCGCTGCGGCGCGCCCGGCAGCTCCCACTCGAAGGCGCTCGCCGGGTCCCGAACCTCGAAGGTCCGGCGCAGGCTGTAGCCGTCGCCCTCGACCTGCAGATCGAGGGGGAAGCGAAAGGCGCCCCAAGGCTGTATCTGCCGGACGTAGACATGCAGCACCCTCTCTCCCGGGTCCCAGTAATGCGCCACCTCCACCTCGGGGTAGCCCGGCCGATACAGCCACTGCTCGAAGAACCAGCCGAGATCCTCTCCTGAGGTCTCCTCCATGATCTTCTGAAAATCGGCACTCAGCGCGGTGCCGTGCAGGTGATCGGAGTAGTAACGCCGGATCCCGGCGAAGAACGTTTCGTCGCCCAGGCTGGATCTCAGCATGTGGAGCACCCAGGCGCCCTTTTGGTAGCTATTGCCGTTCAGCACCCTGAACAGGTTCTCGGGCTCCACATCGATCACCGGCCGCGCCACGTAGTCCGACCTCAGGTAGCTACTCTCCGACCGGGCCCGCGACGCGGCCCCGACGTCGGCGCCGTCGACCAGCTCGAAGAAAACGCTGCTGAAATAGGTGGCGAAGCCCTCCGACAGCCAGACGTGCGGCCATTCGCGCTCGGTGACGGCGTCGCCGAACCACTGGTGCGCGATCTCGTGCGCCAGCAGACCGTCGGCCGACTGCATGCGGCCGACCCGCTCGGTCAGAAAGATGGCGCTCGAGTTCTCCATGCCGCCGAACCGCGTCGACGACTGCACCAGCGCCAGCTTCTCGTAGGGGAACGGGCCGATCAGGCTATCGAAGAAGGCGACCATCTCGGGCGCCCGCCGGAAAAGTCGCAGCAGGTGTTCCTCGTCCTCCGGGTACGTCCACTGGGTGACGTGCACGCAGGGCGACGTTTCCACGTCGCAGCCCGAGGTCCCCAGCTCCCGCTCCACCAGCTCACCGGCGCCTAGCACCATCGTGTAGACGGGGATCGGCCTGTCCGTCGCCCAGATCCAGAGCCTCGTCCCATCCTCCGTATCGATCACCTCGCGCAGCTCGCCCACTGCAACCACGCGCCAGTCCCGCGGCGCGCGAACCCGAAACTCCACCGTCGCCTTGTCGCTCGGATGATCGACGCCTGGAAACCAGTAGCGCGCCCGGTCCGGCCAGTTGTCGGCGAATACCGTCGGTCGGCCATTGTGGTTGTCACTGAAGATGAGTCCGTCTTCGGGCGCTCCGCCGTAATAGACCTGAACAACCACCGTGTCGCCGACCCCCGCGCTTCGCCCCAGCTCGACCAACAGCCGCTCTCCCGTCAGCTCGTGGCCGGCGCGCGTGCCGTCCACCGCAACTGAATCGACCGTCAGTCCGACGAGGTCGAAGCCTACCCATTCCGCTCCTTCTACCGTGACCAGAAACCTGATCTCGGCGCTAGCTCGAAACTCATCGGCATCCGGACCGACATCGACGGCGACCCGATAGCCCAGCACGTCGATAGTGCTTTCAGGTCCCCTCGGTGCCTGCGACTGGGCCAGCGAATCGGCGGCCGACGCCGCGCTGAGACACGCGGCGAGTACAAGTATGCCGAACGTGTCAGCCCTAAGGTCCCACATATCTCTTCACGAAGTCGATCAGCCGCCGGAAGTAGTCGGCACCGCCCACCATCAGCATGTCGTTGTGATCCGCGCCCCGTACCTCGTACCACTCCTTCGGCTCCGCAGCCGCCTCGTACAGACGACGACCCATGCGAACCGGGACGATCGTGTCCGAGCCGCCATGGATGAAGAGGATCGCTGAACGAAGCTGCGGTACCTTCGAGATCGAATCGAACTTGTGGGTCATCGAGCCGAGCAGCATCCCGGGCAGGAACGAGTAGTGGAGCTTGGCCAGATCCTGCGCCGAGGTGAACGACGACTCGGCCACCAGGGCCGCGGCAGCCTGCTGCGTCCCCAACTCGATCGCCACGGCGCCGCCCAGCGAGCGGCCGAAGATCACCAGACGCGTCGGGTCGACACCACGCTCCTCCGTCAGGTACCGATACGCCAGCAGGCCGTCCTCGTAGAGCGCCCCCTCCGACGGCTTCCCGTCGCTCTTCCCGTAGCCCCGGTAGTCCATGATCAGCACGTTCAGGCCCATCGTCACCAGCACCGACACGTTGTCCAGCCGATCGTAGAGGTCGCCGGCGTTCCCGTGGAAGAAAAGCAGATCGGCGAAAGCCCCCTCCGCACCGGCGTAGATCCCGTGCACCCGAAACCCGTCCGGCGTCTCCAGCCACACCTCCTCCACCTGCGAGGCGCCCTGGACGCGCGGCGTCGGTGCGTCCTCCCGCACCCGCGTCGGAAAGTAGATGAGCTGCCGTTCCAGCGACTCGAGCATCAGCCGGCCACCCAGTAGAAAGAGAACGACCGCGGCCACTACGCCGACCGCCACGTACACGAGCCTTTGCCCCACCCTGCGGAGCCGCGATCCAAGCGAAACCTGCAGTTGCTCAACCACGAGCCAGGAACATAATCGCCGGCGTACCGACGACAAAGCCCTGGATCCAGCGGTTCGCCGTCCCCAGAAGCACCACAGGGCAGACGAAGTGCGGGCGCCGGGAACGAACGTCAGTGCTCGCTGGAGGCCTCGAGTGAAATCTCGACGTACCGATTGTAGACTTGCATTTCCATCACAGGCACGAAAGCCGAATCCCACCGCTCGCCTGCTGCTAGATAAGCTGGATGGCTATGGATAATGTCGTAGGCCTCCTGGTCGGGCCAGTTCCCCTCCCACAGGTAGGCATAGTCGCCAGCCTGCTCACCGGTCACCTTCCAGAGTCGATATCCCGCGTCTGGATAACCGGCTTCAGCGATAGCGGCGTTCATGGCACCGAGCGCGGCAGCCAAGTCGGCTTCCGTAACCGAGGCTGGAAGGTTCAGCAAATGATGGCTCTTGAGAGCCGGCCCCGGCACAGATGCCAAATGCTGGGCGCCGACGGTCGCAACCAAAACTGCGGCAACTGCGGCTGCCGCGATTAAGACGCGACGGAACATGAGGACCTCCTTCCAGTGCGTCGTTTGGCGGACTAGCGTTCAGCTCCGGAAAATCTGATAGCTCTTACGGGACAGCGAACGATGCGCGCGCCTCGGAACTTCACTCGGGGAGCGGCAGGTCTGAGTTCCAAATCCAAACGACAGCGACCCAGGTGCCGTCGGGCTGCTTCCGCAGTATGGCCACCTGCTTACCGACCGCTTCGAGCGGCTCGGGGTCGCCGTCAAGTGTATACGTCTCGGAGTAATTGGCACGCAGGTAGGCGAGCCCGTCTCTCCCGTCGATCTCCTGCACCGTGGAGCTCAGATCGATGACTCCGAAGTCCCTGGCCGTGACCCCCTCCAGCCAGGAGGCCCAGTCCTCCACAGGCCGGTTGGGGGGCATCAACACCACGTCCTCAGCCACCAGTGCTGCCAGCGCATCCCAGTCAGTTGCGCGCTCCGCCTCCACATACTTGCCGTGCAGTGTGTGGATCGCCGCCACGTCCTCCTCGGACAGCCCGGCCGCTTCCTGAGCCGGCGGCTCACCGACGCGTTCGGGGCCGATCCACAGTGCACCGACGATCGCACCAAGAATCGCACCGACGATTAAGGCCACGACATACTTCATGACTAGTTACCTCCCACCAGTTGATCTGAGTTGTAGGCGCGACCCAGCGAGGCTGGACACGTGTGATGGCCAGCTAGTAATGAGTCCAGGTGTGTACTGCTTTGGCACGGCTGAGTAGTGCGTAGGTAGGTGAACTGCTCACGGCCCAGCTGACCGCCCCCCGGTGCCCGACATCATGCAGGCACCCGCTCAGCCAGGCAAGGACGGTGATAACAGCTACGATAATAATCCGGGCGTGCCGGCGCGCTGGTAACGGCCCTGATAGTCTTGGGTAGCTTGCCGCCGGCCACCGGCCACGCCCGGGTCCGGCCCGGCGGTTTCCCTCGCCACACCCACACCGCTTGCCCACCGCGACCGGTGGCTGCACAATACGATCTTTCGTCAACTAATCTTCAAGGACGAGTCCTTTGATCCACGACCCGCTACTCGTAGCCGCGCTAATTGCCGGGACCACGGCGCTCGCCTTCTGGCTCGACCACCGGTTCGCGGCGCTCTCCAAGGTGGGCGCCGCGCTCATGGCGCTGTTCCTCGGGGCGGTGCTCTCGAACGTCGGGCTCGTTCCCCAGGAGTCGCCGGTTTACGGCGTCATCGAGGGGCCGGTCGTCTCGCTGGCGATCGTCTACCTGCTGTTGTCGGTGCGGTTGGCGGACCTGAAGGTCGCGGGCCCCAAGATGGCCGCGCTTTTCGTGGTCGCGAGCGCCGGCACGGCGCTGGGCGCGGTGATCGGCGCTCTCACCTTCAGCGGCGGCATCGGCGCCGTCACCTGGAAGCTGGCCGGCGCCTTCACCGGCACCTACACGGGCGGCAGCCTCAACTTCGCCGCTGTGGGACGCGGCCTAGAGCTGCCGGCCTCGACCTTCGCCGCCGCGGCGGCGGCGGACGCCGTGACGACGGGGATCTGGCTCGGCATCGTGCTCGTGGCGCCCGTTCTGCTGGTCCGGTTCGCGCCCGGCTCGGCGGCGGCGGAAGATGCAGCGCCGGCGGGCCCGGCCGCGGACGTCGGCGGCGGCGAGTTGCCCGCTGCCGATGCGCACCCGTATTGGACCCGGGTGCCGGTCTCGCTTTTCGACCTAGTGCTGCTGGCGGCGCTGGGCCTGGCTCTGTTGGTCGCGGCGCGCTGGCTGGGTCAGCAAGTCGGCCTGGTGCCCGAGATCCTCTGGCTCACCACGATCGCGCTCGCCCTCGCCCAGCTTCCCCGCATCCGGCGGCTGAGCGGGGCGGAACAGCTAGGGAACCTGGGCCTACACCTTTTCTTCGTGGTCATCGGGATCCGCTCGCTGTTCCGGGCGATGCTGCAGGTGGGGCCCGAGGTCTTCCTCTACACCCTCGTCGTCGTCGCCATTCATGGTATCTTTCTGTTTCTCGTCGGCCGGCTACTGAGGGGGACGCTGCCGATGATGGCCGTCGCGTCGCAGGCCGCCATCGGCGGCCCCGCCACGGCGATGGCCGTCGCCGTCTCGCGCGGCTGGCCGGCGCTGGCACTGCCGGGCATCGCCGTCGGCCTGCTCGGCTACGCACTCGGAAACTACGCCGGGTTCGGCATCGCCTACCTGGTTCGCGCGATACTCGGAGGCTGAACTTTGACGGACGAAAACGGAGGACCGACGCTCCCAGCGGCTCGGGTTGCCACAAGGCCCGGAGCCAGCGGGATCGCCGAACACCGCAGGCGCCTCTACCAGCGGCATCTGCTCATCTTCCTGGCGGCGAACCTAGGACTGCTGGCCGCCGACTGGCTCACTTCGCCCGGCCTGCAGTGGGGCCACTTCCTGGCTGTCCCGTGGGGTCTGGTCTTCCTGCTCCACACCTCGGGGCTCAAGTCGCGAGGCTATTCCTTCGGCGAACTGTTCATACCGCCGCGAAGTCCGCCCGTGCGAGAGGTCTACACGGTACCCCTCGACTACGAGCTTGTGCGTGCCCGCCAGCTGCGTGACGGCGTCCTAACCGCCGCCGCCGCGCTGCGCGACAAGAACCGCGAGCTATCGGAATCGGCCATCGCCGCCGCCGACGAACTGCTCGCCGCCGCCGAGGGCGCCGTTCAGAAGGTCCGCACCGCGAAGACCCACAAGGACGAGCAGGCGCAGAAGCTGCTGCCCGAAGCGCAGGCCGCCCTCGAGGCGCTCGACACGCTGCACCAGGATCTGATCAGGATGGAAGTGATGGACGAGCCACCGGAGACCGCAGCGATCGAGCCGGTGCAGGATCGGGCAGCGGCGCTAAGGCAGCTAACCTAGGCTAGCGGCGGTCACTCCCAAGCCGCCGCCACCTCACCGCCCCTCTGCCAGTGGGGCGCCCAGGCGAGCGCCACCAGCTTCACTGCGATATCCTTTTTCTTGGGCCGCACGACGACGGTCTCCAGATCCTCGAGCGCCGGGTCGTACTTCTCACGGATCTCCTCGGTCTCCGCCTCGAACTCGGCCTCCAGGTCCGCCAGCCGCTTAACGGTCGCCTCGACCGTCGCCCTGGCCCGATCCACGTCCTGCGCCTG
Source organism: uncultured Gemmatimonadota bacterium (assembly GCA_964345885.1). Taxonomy (GTDB): domain Bacteria; phylum Gemmatimonadota; class Gemmatimonadetes; order Palauibacterales; family KS3-K002. The sequence goes on from CAYFSW010000131.1 coordinate 125,380, forward strand.
TTTCATCGAGCGGCCGACACCCCGGGCGGCGGTCGTCGCACGGCCCACCGACGAGCGGCTCACCGCCTTGCGGCCCAGCATGGCGCCGAGCAGCGTCGCCCCGACCGAGATCGCCGTCTGCAGCTTGGCCGCCTTCGCCTGCTCCGCCTCGCGCGCCACCGCCTGCTCGGCGCGCCGGACCCGCTCCTGCAGGGTCGCCAGCTTGGGCGCGTACTTCTTGCGCAGCTTCTCCAGCGCCTCGTCCCGCGCCTCGCGCGCCTTCTGGCCGAGGCGTAGCCGAAAGTCATGCTCCGACTCGCCGGGCTGCGAGTACTCTTTCAACAGCTGGCTCTTATACAGCTCGAGCGTCCGGTTCCGGTAGAGCCAGTCTTTGAACTCCCTCTTCCAGGCCGTGTAACTGGTCTTCTTAGTAGCGGCGCCCGGCAGTTCGTCGAAATGGGCCGCGCCCTCCGGCTCGTCCCCCAGGTCGCCCAGGTCGACATCGACTTCCGTAGCCTCGGCCCAGTCGAGGGCGACGGCGGCAGTGCTCAACGGGGTCAGCGTCACCAACTCCTCCGACGCCTGCACCTTCGTCTTACGATCGGCGAACTGCACGCGACCGGCCGCCAGCACCATCGGCTCGTAGACCAACTCGTGGCCCGGGGCCGCACTGCCGCGCAGCGGTACGAAGTGCTGCGGGATGCTCGGACCCAGCATCGGTTGCTCACTCAGCGGCGCCGCGGAAGCCGCACGCACCGCGGTGGCAGTCGCCTCCGCCGCGGCCTGCGTCCGCGCAGCAGCCTGCGCCCGGCGCGGGTCCATCAGTACCTTGATCTGATCGCGCGTCAGCGGACCGCGCAGGTAGGACATCACCCAGCGCGTTTCGAAGACGACCGGTTCGTCCTCGTGGACGTTGTTGAGCAGAAAGACGCGCTTGCCGAGCCCGGCCAGCGTCTCCTCCATCGCGCCGCGGTCGAACCGCATGTCGCCACCGGCCGCCACGCCCTCGAGTCCCTCCAGTACTCGAGCCTTGTCACGCTCGGTCTGCAACCGCCCGATGAACCAGGTGCCGGTGTTCGAGAGGCCCTTGTAGTCGAGATCGACGGGGTTTTGCGTGGCGAGCACCACGCCCACACCGTAGGCGCGACCCTGCTTGAGTAGCGCGAGCAGCGGAGTTTTCGATGGCGGGTTCGCGACCGGCGGGAAGTAGCCGAAGATCTCGTCCATGTAGACGATCGCCCGCAGGCTCGTGGTACCCGACTGACCGCGCATCCAGCCCAGGACCTGGTTCAGCAGCAGCGAAACGAAGAACATCCGCTCCGCGTCGCCCAGGTGCGCGATGGAGAATATCGCGACCCGCGGCTTGCCCTCCGCCGTGTAGAGCATCTGGTCGATCTCCAGAGGCTCGCCCTCCATCCAGGCGGCGAAGCCCGGCGCCGCCAGCAGGTTGTTGAGCGCCATCGCCAGTTTGAACCGCTCGCCCTCCGGATAGAATGTCTCGAGGTCCAGCACGCCCACCTTATTCACGGTCGGCGACTGGATCGCCCCGATCAGCGCCGCCAGATCCAGGTCGCGGCCTTCGCGCCAGGCGGCGTCGAGGATGGTCGACAGCAGAATGTGCTCGCGACTCTTGATCGGATCGGCATCCATGCCCAGCAGGCCCAGCAGGCTGGTCACCGTCGTGCCGACCCGGTCGCCCAGCAGTTCGCGCTCGTCGCGCAGCGTCTGTGGTGGTGCGGCGAACGACGAGAGTATCGAGACCGGAAGTCCAGCGGTGCTGCCGGGCGTATAGACGGCAAAGTCCGCCGACTCGCGTAGTCGGCGGATCCGCTCGCCGCTCTGCCCCCAACCGGTCAGCCCCTTCTTCCACAGCTCCGCCTGCTGCGCGCCGTATTCCTCGACGGACAGCTCCTGCTTGCGGGCGTCGTCCTCGTTCACCCAGGGCGTGAAGTCCTCCGGCCTGAGTTCGGGAAAGGTGAGCAACAGGTTCGGCAGGTCGCCCTTCGGATCGATGACGATAGCCGGGATGCCATCGATCGCCGCCTCCTCGAGCAGGCCGATGCAAAGCCCCGTCTTCCCGCTCCCGGTCATCCCCACGCACACGGCATGCGTGACCAGATCCTTCGAGTCGTAGAGGGTTAGCTCGCCCTCGCGCCCCTGCTTCTCCGCCAAATCGTAGGCTCGCCCAAGATAGAAGGCGCCCAGCTTCTCGTAGTTATCCACGCGCGGTACCTCCACCGCCTGTGGTTGCTAGTTCATTGCGTAACCGCACGCACATCGGCGCCGCTGGCCAGCCGCACCGAGGTGTGCCGGCACCGATCCGCGAGCTAGTAGTCGATGACCCGCGGTAGTGACTTCGCCTGCTCGATCCAGTCGCTGACCTGCTTTTCCGATGGCGGCTGCCGGGTCAGTTGCTTCTCCTCGTTGACCTCGCTCATCTTCGCGCAGAGGTTCGCAGCGTTCCGCTGGCTGAGTTCCGGTACGGTATCTACACCCGCCGCCTCGAGCAGGTCGGCGTACTCCTCGCCGATACCCTTGACCCGGAACAGATCCGCGTGATTCGTCCAACGCAGAACGAGCTTCTCGCTGATCCCAGTGCTCTCTGCGATGCCCTTGCGGCCCTTGGACGACTTGCAGTGCTCGAGAAGGTCGTCCGTCGTGTTGATGCCGGCAGACTTCAGCTTCTCGGCAAACTGCGGGCCGATCCCTTCTACATCGATGATCTTGGCCATCTTCGTTTCTCCTTTACGCTTCTTGTTCACGGACTGCCGTGCGGCCGGCCACAGGCGGACACGTGATTTCTCACGACGTACTACGCTGCCTTGAGCTGCGACGTGCAGTTCGGGCAGCGCGTCGCCTTGACCGCTATCTCCGACACGCAGAACGGGCACTCCTTCGTCGTCGGCTCGGGCGCTGGCGCTTCTTCCTTTCTCGTGAAGCGATTTACCTGGCGCACGAGCAGGAAGACGGCGAAGGCTACGATGATGAAGTTGATCACCGTGTTGAGGAAGACCCCGTAGTTGATCGTCGCCGCGCCGGCTTCCTGCGCCGCTGCGAGCGACGCGTAATCGGTGCCCGACAGGTTCAGGTACAGGTTCGAGAAGTCCATCTTACCGAGCAGTAGCCCGAGCGGCGGCATCAAAACGTCTTTCACCAACGAGTTGACGATCGCGCCGAACGCCACCCCGATGATGATCCCCACCGCCATGTCGAGTACGTTCCCCCGCATGGCGAACTCTTTGAATTCCTTCAGCATCTTATGCCTCCCGGTTTGTCGACACGCGGCCAACACGGCGAGCGGTAGGCCCCCCGATCTGGATACCTCGCCGGCGCGCACGCGCTCCCTCTTCAGCTCGCGAGCGCCGAGCGAAATGCGCTTGGACTGAGGGATACGGGAACGATCCTAGCTTTCACCGGGTTGCCGAGCAACGGCCGACAAAACGTATGTTTCCGGAAACGCCCGCTCAGAAGAGCTTCAGGTAGTACGAGAGCGCCGTCGTCTCGCGCCGCACGCGCCAGCCGGTCACCGTGCTATGTGACATCCTGAAGTAGCGCACCGGCTTACCATCCGGTGGTTCTCCGCCGCTCACCTGGATCTCCACCTTGACGATGATGTCGTCGCCGCGGCCACGGGCGCTGATCGAGGTGAACTGGACATCGCTTAGGCTGAGGAGCTCTTCACCCTTCGCCTCCAATTCCTCTTCGCTCAGCTGGCCCGGGTCGACGCCGTGCAGCCCGCGGGCAAGGTATTCGCTGCGTATCCAGACCTTGAGTTCGTCCGCCGCCTCCGTCTCGAGGGTAGACCGTTCGGCGCGGAACGTGGCGACCAGGACGACTACGATGACCGCGAGCGCCGCGATCGCTTTCCAGCCTTTGAGCTCGATTTTCATGACCCTCACCGCCGGGTTTGGTGGTCTCGCGCCCAGGGCGCGCCATCATGGTCGGCCCACGGGCCCCCCGCGTCAAGAGCACGGTACGCGTTCCCAGCGATGCCGATCTGTTGACGGCCACACCACAGCATGACCCAGCACAGCTAACGGAACGCTCAGGACGGGGGGATCGGTGGACGAAAACCGCCGACTGCAGGAGGCACTCCGGAGCTGGCGCGCGGGGAACACCGAGGCGCTGCTGTCGGCGCTCGGCTTCGAGCCTCTGGGCCTGCGTGTCCCGCGAGAGGCCCTGGCCGACTTCGGGCTCGCCGCATCGGAGACGCTCACCCTCGAGGTCGCCGGGCGGCACGACGGCTTTCACGTCTTGCGGATCGTACTCGAAGAACGCCTCGAGCCCGAGACGATCCGCCGTGTGGCCTCGGCACTCTACCGGCACAACCCGGCGCGGCGCGCGCTACTGATGTTCGACGCTAGGGAAGAGCCCCGCCTGGTCGTGGCGAGTTGGGGGCTGGGACCGGGTCCGCTGCAGCTCCGCAAGCTGTGGATCGACCTCGATGCGCCGCGGCGCTCGGAGCTCGACATCTTAGCAGCACTGTCGGCAAACGGGGCCGCCACGGCCAGCGACCTGGCACTCGCCCACATCCAGGCGCTTGACCGCGAACAGGTCACCGGCAGGTTCTTCGCCGAGTTCAGGCGTCAGCGCGCGACGCTGGCCGCTGGGCTGACCGGCGTCCCGGAGAACGCCGGGGGTGACCGATTCGAGCTCGCGCTCATCCTCCTGAGCCGCCTGCTCTTTCTCTACTTCCTGCAGCGGAAGGGCTGGCTCGATCACGATATCTCTTACCTGCGCCGAATCTTCGAGGATGCGCTCGCCACCGGCATCCCCTTCTATCGCCGCCGGCTCGAGCCTTTCTTCTTCAGCGCGCTCAATCGCCCGGCCGAGCGGCGCGGACGCGCGGCCCGAGCGCTCGGCGAGCTGCCCTACTTGAACGGCGGCCTGTTCGAGCGGGACGCGCTGGAGCGCAAGTATCCGCGCCTCGACGTACCCGATGAATGCTTCGTGCCGATCTTCCACGAGTTGCTCGACAGGTATCAGTTCACACTCCGCGAGGACCAGCCTGCGGATCAGGACGTTGCCGTCGACCCGGAGATGCTCGGCAGGGTATTCGAAGGGCTGATGGCGGGGTCGGTACGCGGCTCTACCGGTACGTTCTTCACACCACGTGCCCTGGTCGATCGTCTGGTCCACGGCGCGCTCTGTGCACACCTCGCTCGAGCCGCCGAATGCGAACGCGACCTGGTAGGAGAGATCCTTTCCGGCGGATCACCCTCTTTGGGGGAGCCGCTGCGCACGCGACTGGCAGAAGGTGTGCGAGCGATCCGCGTCCTCGATCCCGCCGTAGGGTCGGGCGCTTTTCTCCTCGCGGCGCTGGGCACGCTCGAGTCGCTGCGCGACGGCCTCGAAGGCCGACCGCCCGACCCGTTCGCCCGCTTCGAGCGGCGGCAGGAGATCATCCGGCGCAACCTGCACGGTGTCGATATCAATGGAGCGGCGGTCAGGCTCTGCGAGCTGCGCCTCTGGCTGGCCCTCGTCGTCGACCTCGAGCTGGATGACATCTCAGAGGTGCCGGCGCTACCGAACCTCGGTATCAACATTCGCCAGGGCGACGCGCTGATCGATCCTATCGACTTGCTCATGCAGCACGGAGACATCGACCAGGGGTTCGCGGCGAGTCGCTGGCGGCGCCGGATCGAGCGCCTCGGCGAGCGGCGCGAGCGCTATTTCCGCGCTAGCGGCTCCGGCAAGCGCCGCGTGCTGCGAGGGCTGCAGCGTTTCGAGCGCGAGCTGGCGGTATGCTTCCTAGCCGAGCTGGCGGCAGCAATCGACGCGCGCCGGGGCGACCTGCGTGCGGCAGCGCGCAGTCGCGACCTCTTCGGTCGGCGGGCGGGGCTGTCGCGATCACAGAAGCGGGCGGCGGCGAAGTTGAGGGAGCGCCGGCGTGAGCTGCGCCGCCTGCTCAAGAAGATCCGCGAGGAGGATGAGCTCCCCTTCTTCTCCTTCCCCATCCATTTCGCCGACCCTGTGAGCCTGGAGCCCGGCTTCCACGTGGTGCTGGGCAACCCACCCTGGATTCGGACTCATCACTGGTCCGGACCATCCCGGCAGCGCCTCAAGCAGCGCTTCCGCTTTCTGCACGGTGCCGGCTGGCGCGCTGGTAGCCATCTGGCCGGCGTGGGCCGCGGGTTTGCCGCTCAGCTCGACCTGAGCGCCCTCTTCCTGGAACGCTCCCTGGGGCTCCTGGCCGATAACGGCGCCCTCGGCATGCTGCTCCCCGCCAAGCTCACCCGGACCCTCGCCGCCGGAGCATTGCGGGCCCGCTTGGCGAAGGAGACACGGATTCTCTCCCTCGAGGACTGTGCCCTGGCGCCGCAGAGGCTCTTCGAGGCGACGACCTACCCGCTTGCCCTGCTACTCACGCGCGGCGAGCCCGACGCGGAACAGCAGGTCTCGATCCGAGTCCACGATCGGGGCGGCGCGACGCTCGATTTTCGACTCGCCCAGACGCGCCTCCCACTCATCGACGACCCCGAAGCGCCTTGGGCACTGGCGCCGCCTGGCGTGCGCGCGGCCCTCCAGCGGATGGTCGCCGCAGGACCGCATCTAGGCTCGCGCGAAGGTTGTCGTCCCCACCGCGGGATCGTGACCGGGGTGAACGATCTCTTCGTAGGGCGCGTGACCGGCGAAGATCCGGTAGCAGGGCGCGTCACCGTCGAGCTCGCCGGTTCGCCGGTGGCGATCGAGGTCGAGCGCCTGCGCCCCGCCCTGCGCGGCGAAGATCTGCAAGCGTGGCGCTTCTCACCAGGCCGGGCCCTTCTATGGACTCACGATGACGAGGGATATCCGCTGTCAAAACTCCCGAGCGCGACCCGGAACTACTTGCGCCGTCACGAGCCCGCGCTGGAGAAGCGGGTCGACCTGAAGCCGGGCCAGCCGTTCTGGACGCTCTTTCGCACCCGACCGGAGAAGTGGACGCTCAGGGTGGCGTGGCGCGATATCGCGCCCGAGCCCGGAGCCGCCGTTGTGCCGCCGCGCGTTCCGTTCCTCGACGGCACCGCCCCGCTCATCAGTCTCAACACCGTCTATCAAATACCAGCCGCGTCGGATGAGGATGCGCACTTCTTGGCCGCCGTTCTCAACTCGACCGTCGCCCGCGCCTACCTGAAAGCGATCGCTGAGCGGGCAACCGGAGGCTACTTCCGCTTTCTCGGTTGGACGGTTGCTCTCCTGCCTTTTCCCGAAGAGCCCGACGCGGCTGTACGCATGCGCTGCATCGAGCTGAGCCGCCACGCGCACGCTGGCGGCGGTCTCGAGACCGCTGAGCGGCAGCGCCTGGACGAGCTCGTTGCTCGCCTCTACGGGCTCGGGCCCCGCGGGCTGGGCACGCTCCGTTCCTTCGACGCCAGGCTCTCCAACAGGAGCGACACATGAGCAGCTCGAACTGGCCCGAACCGATCGCCGCCGCATCCGACGAAGCGGCGGTCGCCATCGTGCGCGGGCTCTGGGCGCGAGCAGCTCGCGTCGATGTGGCGATCGCCGATTCGCAGCGCCTGCTCGAGCTACTCGGCGACGCCGGAAACGGCGGGCCGGTTACGGTGAACATCGTCACACGCGCCCTTCCCTTCGCCGGCCGACCGAGCGGTTGGCGCTGGACGATCATCGGCGAGGCGCCTTCACCCGAGTTCCTGCTCTTCTACGGCAGCGGCAGCGCGTTTCCCGAGAGCGCGCTCATCTTCACCGGAGAATCAACCGACGGCTGGTTGACGTTCCACCGACGCCCCATCGTATTACACCGACTGCGCCAGCATTTCGAGCTCCTATCGATACCGCGCGGCCTACGCGTCGTCATGCCAACCTCATCGATACGCGAGGAGGCCGGCCAAGCCCGCTCCGGCGCAACGCAAAGTTCACCCGCTCGCGACGCCGAGCCTCTCTCCGCAAGCAAGCTCTATCGCCGGGTGCTCGCCGCGCACTTCAGCGATGCGGGAAGCGATGCGGGGCGGCGGCCCGCCTCGGCGCCGGTTCTGGCAGCTCACCAAGAACGAGCTTACGAACGCGCCTGCGCTATCCTCGATCGTTACGGCGGCGTGATCGTCGCCGACGCGGTCGGGCTCGGCAAGACGTACATCGGCCTGCGGCTACTGGAGCGGACGCTCGAAGCTGGGGGACGCGGCCTGGTCATCGTGCCCGCAGCACTTAGAGAACAGTGGGCACGGGAGCTTCACTACTTCGGAGCAACCGGCTCACCGGCCACCGGCGTGCACAAGCGGGAGAACAGGAGCACAGACGAGAACCTCGATCTCTGGATCAAAGAGGATCTCCCCGGCGCGGTACGCCTGCTCTCGATGGAGTCGCTGGGCCGCGCTGACTTCGATCCGGTCGCGCGGCGCGGCGCCGATCTCGTACTGGTCGACGAGGCGCACAACTTTCGCAATCCGGCTACGCGCCGCTACCGGAATCTCGCCGACTTGCTCCGCCACACGAAGGTCGCCCTACTGACCGCGACGCCTATCAACAACACGATCCTCGACCTTCAGCATCTCATCGATCTGTTCGCCGCACCGGGCGCCTTCCGGCACCTGGGGGTCGCCGACTACCGCGAGGTATTTCGCCGCGCACCCACGGGCGACGGCGATCTACGCACCGTCATCTCCGCCTGCGTGCTGCGCCGCACGCGCCGCTTTCTCAGAGCGCACTACGGTCGCGTTCACATACGCGGCCCGCGCACCGACGAGGAGATAGAGCTGCGCTTCCCGAAGCGCCTGCCGCCGGCGCCCGTGGCCTACGACCTCGCAGGCACCTACGGCGATCTGCTCACCGGGTTGGAGAGCTGGCTCGAGGACCTCCACTTCCCTACCATCGAGCCGAGTGAGAACGACGACGAATCCGCCGCGGCGGTCGCCGGACCCGGCGAGCTGATCAAGATCATCATGCTCAAGCGGCTCGAGTCGAGTACCGAGGCTCTCCGCTCAACCGTCGTCCAGCAGCTCGCCTGGTGCAACACGGCGCTACGTGCCATCGATGCGGGACGCGTTCTGACGAGACCCGACTACCGGGCCAGCTTTCAGGGACCTGCCGATGATCCGGGCAGCCAGCTAGCCTTCTTCGAGCTCATGCTGCCCGCCCCCTCGATCGAGCCACTAAGGATCGCCACACTGCGCCGCTCGCTCGAGCACGATGCGAACACACTCGCCCGTATCCACGACGCGCTCGTCGCGGTCGGACCGGCCGGCGACCGCAAGTTGGGCAAGCTAATCGAGCTGCTCGACGGGCCGCTCGCCGGCAAGAAGATCCTGCTCTTCACCGAGTTCCGCGACACGGCACGCTATCTCCATCATCAGCTGCGAATGCGACCCTACGTCGCCCAGATAGACAGCGGAGGGGCGCGCCTGGGACCCGAGCGTGCGAGCCGCAGCGAGGTAATCGAGCGCTTCGCGCCACGCTCGAACGGACTGCCCGAGCCGGCGAAGCGCGAGCGCGTCGAGCTGCTGATCGCGACCGACGTTCTCAGTGAGGGACTCAACCTGCAAGACGCCTCGGTCGTCGTAAGCTACGACCTACCCTGGAACCCAGTCCGGTTGATGCAGCGGATCGGCCGCATCGATCGTCTGGGCGCGCAGTCCGAGCACGTCGAGTTGCATCACTTCGTGCCGGCCCACGACCTCGACCGCCTGTTGGGGCTGATGGCGCGGCTGCAGGGCAAAGTAGCGACGATATCGGCAACGCTCGGCCTCGATCATCCCGTGCTGGCGATGCCCGGCGCGGGGAAGCGCGCCCTCGATCAGATTCGCGTCCTCACACATGATCCGGATGGCTACGACCGCGTCGAAGAAGAGGTGGAAGGACCGCTCGACCCCGAGGAACAGGCCTACCTCGATTACGTGGCCGAAGCGAACGGCGCTGCAGTGACGACGGAGATGGGGCCGGCCGCCGCAGCCGCGGCCCTCGAAGACAAGGGACAGCCACGAGCCGTTTCCTACTGGCGCCTTCACTCCGGCGGCCAGGCTCGGGGCCTCTGGCTAGTCTGCGATATCGAGACCAGTTGTGTGGCAGAGGATCAGGTCGCCGCCCTCGAGTCGTTTCGGAACGCTCGAGCCCTGAAACGGAGTAGACCGCCGGAACATTTGCTGGCGAGTGCTCGACGCGCCTGCGCCCGCTACGCCCACGGTCTCGCAGCGCGCCTGGAGGCCTGCAGGATAGCCGGCGACGCGCTGAGCCCGAGCCTGCCGCAATGTCGCATCGCCGCCTGGTTGAGTCGGAGCTTCCAAGCGAACGCCCACCGACTGACGTCCGAGGAACGGGCGAGAATCGACGACCTGCTCGACCGTCTCGGGCATCGCTTCACGCTCGCCGGTGAACGCTCGCTGGCCGCCGAGGCGGCCAACCTACCGGCCCAACCCACTCCCGGTTTCCTCTCGCGCCTCGACGGTCTGCTGCGGACCCTGGCGTCCGACCACGCCGGCTCACGCGGTGTCGACGAGGTGGCCACGTTGTTGCTACTACCGCGGCGCCGGCGGCGACCCCGCTTGTCCGATCACGAGATCTGATCAGCTGGAGCCGAGCCTCGTCGTCGGGGGTCTAGAACGAGGTCAGCGATCGTCGTTTACCGTTGGAACAGCATGCGCAGGCCGGTACCTGACGTATACATGTCGCGACTGGAGTGCCCCACGCCTTCGACCACCGCCACAGCGTGGTGATGCTGCGGGAAAAACACCTGAAGGTAGTTGTACAACGTCAGACCCCGTGCGTACCTGTATGGCCCTTGCAGCATTGCGGCACAGCTCGTGTCGAGGTAACTGCTGAGGCTGTCGGCATCGCCCAGCAGGTAGACCACGTCACGGGTCAACAGTTGAGTACGGATGTCCTCCAGCGGCACAGCACTCATGTACTCGTTCAGATTCTCGAGACCGTAGTGCCAGCTGTTGTACCCCGGACAGGCGGAGCGGCCCGGCAGGTTAAACACGTCTAACGTACCCGACACGGCGCGCTCCGGACCCAAGTAGAGATATGACGAGGGATTGGCCACTATGTAGCGCACTACGATCCCAGGCAGCGTCTGCTCGACTCGGTTGCCAGCGGCGTAACGGTGGACGTACTGCCCGCCGGCAGAGTGCCCGGTGACCACCACGGATTCCAAGTCGGGGAAACGCGTTCCATCGGCCAGCGCTGCGACGATACGGTCCACGCCTGTGAACGAGCTCACCTGCTCGATAGAGTTGAGTGACAGGTGACCGCGCTTCCAGCCGCCGCTGGTCCAGTACGCGTCGTAAGCTGCCGGCAGGTCTTCCGCAGTGAGGAAGTTCGGCGCGAGAACCACGGTGGCCTCGAACCCGTCCACAGCTCGCGTCGCCGCGATCATCGTGGCGAAGTAGTCGTCTGCATTCCTATTGGTGCCGTGCACGACGATGACAGCTCGCGTGACACCGGCATTGACCGCACGCAACGCCCAGGAACACGAGAGCGCATCGGATCCGAGCCCAACGTGCCGAATTCATTTCCCAACGCTGCTCAATCAGGCCTTTGCCTGGTTCGACTTGTGAGGAGTTGCCACTCGGCTTCGTGTCCTGCACTACCTGCCGCTCCAACATACGCTCCAGAGCGGAGCCAGCTAGGGGCTGAAGTACAAGCCCCCGCCAAACCCTGCCAGCCGTTGCCGCGCCGCAAGCCGCAGTCCCCCCCTGTGAGCGCCCGCTTGTCCCATCACGCGATCTGAGTTCAATTGGAACCGAGCCTCAGTGCCGGGCGGAACACAACACTGGAGCGTGAACGGTGGAGACCCTCATTCGCTGGATCGTTGGCCTTTTCGTGGCGCTGGCGGTCGGTGGCGTGGCGACCGGATGGTTCCTGAGCGGGCTTCGCTCCTACCTCAACATAGCCCGACCATCGGGCCGCGATGTGCCGAACTGGCTGATCGGCCTCAGCGAGCGACTGTTCTTCGCAGTCATCATCGCCTTCAATATCTCCGGTGCCGCCGTTGCCATGATGGTTTGGATCGTGCTCAAGATCATCCCGAACTGGGAACTCCAGATTAAGCACGGCACGGCAAACAAGCCGCTAACCTGGTCGTCCATTCTGGCGAGCCTCTGCTCCATGCTCTTCGCGCTGCTCGGCGGCCTCATCATCCGCGGCGCGATCTGGTACTGGTAGACACATGATCATGGGGCTGGGGGTCGGAGCCGGGGGACCGCTCGCTCCGCCCGACCCGGGAGTCGGAACAGCGGGACCGCTCGCCCCGACGCCGATTCCACGTAGGCCGCACTGGCCTTTGAATCTGAGCACTAGAATATTGACTGCATGCGTGTAGCGTCTGTCCTCAAATGGTCGGCCTTCGGCGCCTTCATCATCGCCGGTGCTGGGATCGCCTTCGCCTATTCCCAAGGGCAGTTCCCGGGTCACCCGGTTGACGGGTCGCCGATCGCGCTGGTCGGCGGCCGCCTGTACGACCCGGCCAACGATTCGCTGATCGATCCGGCGACCGTGATCGTTCGCGGGACTGACATAGCGGCCGTCGGCGCAGCCGAGCCTATCCCGGACGACGCGCGAGTACTCTACGTGAATGGCCTGACGCTGCTGCCCGGCTTCATCGACAGCCATGTTCACCTGAGCGGGATTCGCCCGCGGATCCGGGACGGCTCGCGCGAACTCGGTTGGCTGCGCTACCTATGGCGTTTCATCCGCAGGTTCCCCGAGCGGCGGCGGACGCTTATCCGCCACGGCGTGACGACGGTGAAAAGCCTGGGTGATCCGCATCCGTGGGTCGTGAGGTTCGCCGGACGGATCGAGAGACACGAGTTGGCAGGGCCGCGGGTATTTGCCGGGGGGCCCGTGTTCACGGCACCCGGCGGCTATCCGGTGGGTCGTCTGCGGCGGGCGGGCCAGGGTGATACGTCGTTCATCGCGCAGGTCACACGTCAGGTGATCGGGCCGGGCGAGGCGGCGACGGCTGTGAAGCGGATCGCGAGCCGTGTGGACTTCGTTAGCGTGGCACTGGAAAGGCGTGGCGAACCCGAGCTTCCCAGGCTGTCCCCTTCGGTGCTCTACGCGATCTGCGCGACAGCCAGCGAGCGCGGTATACCAGTTCTCGCCCACGTCAGTACTCTCGAGGATCTAGCGCTCGCTTTGGCGGCCGGGGTGAACGGTATCGAGCACATCCCATACGATCAGGCGATCGACTCGCTGACCCTGGTGGAGCTGCGCGAGCGCGGCATCGCGGTCGACCCAACCCTACAGGCGATCGAGCGGCACCTTAGCGAACTCGTCGGTGACACGGCGTCCGCGCGTCGCGCGCGCGACAATCTGCGACGCCTGCGGCTCGCCGGCGTTCCGGTCGTTGTGGGCAGCGACGCTCCAAGCCCTGGAACCACACTTGGCTACACGTTCCACGAAGAGCTACGCAACCTGGTAGAGGTGGGCTATACACCCCGCCAGGCAATCGCCGCCGCAACGACCGTGGCAGCCGAGCACCTGGGCGTCGCCGACCGCCTCGGCTCCATCGCTCCCGGTATGCTCGCCGACATCATCGCGGTGGCCGGCGACCCTGTCAGCGATATCCGCGCGACCGCCGCCGTCTACCTGGTGATCGCCGACGGCCAGATTCTGCTCGACCGTCTGGACGAGGTGCGGAGTCCCGGAAGGCTCGTGCTCGCAGCCGAGGCGACGAAGCCGCGCTCCAGGGAGGGGGGCCTCGATTGACCGCCCGCTACCGCGGCATCCTGTTCGACCTCGACGGTACACTGGTCGACTCCCTCGACCTGATCCTGGCCTCCTACCGTCACACGATGAAGACGCACCTGGGCCGGGTCCCACCCGACGATGAGTGGAAGAACACGATGGGGACACCGCTCCGCGCGCAACTGCAGAGCTTCGCGTCCTCGCCGGAGCAGGCCGAATCGATGTTCCGCACTTACATCGAGCACAACGAGGCCAATCACGAGCGGCTTATCCGAACCTTCCCGGGTATGCGCGAGGCCGCCGTCGCGTTGCGTCGGGCCGGATACCGGCTAGCTGTCGTCACCAGCAAGCTGGGCGCGAACGCGGAACGCGAGCTACGCACCTGCGGACTCGACGGCCTATTCGACGGCCTGGTCAGCGCCTCCGACGTCCGCCGGCCAAAGCCAGACCCCGAGCCCGTCGTCATGGGACTGCAGAGCATCGAACTGCCTGCGGAGGATGCCCTGCTGGTGGGCGACAGCCTCTACGACCTGCAGGCCGGGCGCGCCGCCGGCGTCGACACCGCCGCCGCGCTCTGGGGGCCGTTCGATCGTCAGCACCTGGCCGCGGGGCAGCCGGACCACTGGCTGGAGACGATCGATCAGCTGCTGGTCCTGCTGAACGCCGAACCATGGAAGGGTAACGGTGGCTAGCCGCCGCGCGGTCAGGCTGCGGGCACAGCTGCGGGGCGGTCGCGACCGCTGGCGCCGTTGGGTGCTGCTGACTCAGGGCGTCTACTATGTGCTGACTGGCCTCTGGCCGCTTGCCGACTTCCGCAGTTTCGCACGTTTCGTCGCTCTGAATGTGATCCCATACCAGGCACAGGCGTTCGCAGCCGTCATCATCGTCATCGGCGCCAGCCTCATCGAGGCGGCGCGCCGCGAGCCGCCCGGGCCTTACCCGACGATGCTGGGAACAGCCGTGGCCGGCGCGATCGCCATCGTCAGCCTCTTCTGGCTGCCCCGTATGGGCGTAGCCAGTGGGCTATGGATCGACTTCGCCATCGAGGTAGCCTTCGCCGCCGCACTGGTTCTATTGTACCCGCGTACCCGGCCCGAACGAGGCCGAAAAACCCGGAGACGTTGACGACGATGAAAATCAACCCTTTCCGGATGGAACGCTGGCAGTCGACCTGGGAGAACCGGGTCCGCTTCAACCTCTCCGAGAGCGGCGTCCACCCGATGACACCCACTGAACTGCTCGAGCTGGCCGGCGCCGATTCACAGGCTCTGTTGAATCAGCGACTCGTATACAACCAGTCGAACGGCACAGACGAGCTGCGCGAGCTCATCGCCGCGATCTACCCCGGGGCGACAATCGACAATGTTCTCGTCAGCAACGGCGGCTCGGAGGCGAACTACGTGACGACTTGGAGCCTCATCGGCCCGGATGACGTGGTTGTGATGGAGGTGCCCAACTACATGCAGATCTGGGGCGAGGCCGAGGCCTTCGCTCGGGAGGTGCGCCCGTTTCATCTCGACGAGAAGCGCGGCTGGGCCCCCGACCTGGACGAACTGGAGGAACAGGTCGATTCCGACGTCAAGCTGATCATCGTCACCAATCCGAACAATCCCACGGGTGCCATCCTGACGGAGGCGGAGATCAATGGCATCGTGGCCGTCGCCGAGCGGGCCGGCGCCTGGATCATAGCCGATGAGATCTATGCCGGCGCCGAGCTGGACGGGACATGGTCGCCGAGTTTCTGGGGCCGCTACGATCGCCTCGTGATCACCGCCGGGCTCTCGAAGGCCTACGGGCTTCCGGGCCTGCGCATCGGCTGGGCCGTCGGACCGACGGAGTTCATCGCGAACCTGTGGTCGTACAAGGATTACACATCGATCGCGCCGGGAACGCTCAGCGACCTGTGCGCGCGCATCGCGCTCGACCCGGACACGCGCCCCAAGATCTACGAGCGCACGCGTGGCATATTGAACGAAAACCTGGGCCCGCTCGAGGAGTGGCTGTCGGGGCGCCCCGACATCTTCCATTACCGAGCGCCGCGCGCCGGCGCGATCTGTTACGCCCGTTACGAGCTCGAGATCAACTCCAGCGAGATCGCCCAGCGCCTCAAGGACGAGCAGAGCGTGCTCATCGTGCCCGGCGACCACTTCAACATGGACGGCTTCATGAGGATCGGGTACGGGGTGCCGCGGCCCGAGCTGATCGAGGCGCTGGATCGCGTCGAGACCGTTGTAAAATCGGTCGCCGGCTAGATGAAGAAAGGGAGCTGCTCCGACGAGACATGCCCCCTTCTTCCAGTTCTTTTCCTCGCGGCTCAGCGCGACGGGATCGTGCAGGTATGCTCCCGCCCCCACCTCATGAACCTGATATCCATCTCGCCGCGCATCCGGCGTCGCAGCTCGGCAACCGTTCTCACCGGCTCTTCGTTCGCCTCGAGGACTACATCGCCGGCCCGTAGTCCGCAAAGTGCGGCCGGAGTCTCGGCAACGACATCTAAAACTAGCAGGCCCCCGTCGACACCGGGGAAGTAGTCCATCAACGGGCTATTCTCGGCCAACTCCTCAAACCGCGCTCCCGCCACCGCGTCCCTGTAGACGGAGACGACTCCTGCCTCATCCCGTTCTACGCGTCTGGGTTCCGGTCGTACCTCCACCCGCGCCTCGGGCACCCTCATCCACGCCCGCCTCGCCAGTGAGTCTACCTGTCGTCGTATCTCCGTATGTGATTCCGCCAGCTTCATGTTGATCGAGTCGATCTGCAGGCGCAGCTCCCCCACCTGGGCCCGCCGGCTCTCGCTCGGGTTCTCCCGCATCCGCGACTCCGCCCTGCGGAGTGCGACCTCCGCCTCTTTCAGGGCGTACTGCAACCTCTGCTGCCCCTCGAAGAGCACCCTCATCTGGACGGCCAACGAATCGTCGGCATCCCAGCCGGGTTCTTCCCACGGTCCGGGGGGAACCCACTCCTGAACGTCTTCGGGGAACGCCTCTTCCTTGGTCGCTGGCGTCACGGTCAGCGCCAGCTCTTCGTCACCGCGGCGCAGCCAGAAGGTCACGGGGACGCCCAACCGCATGTTGGAGAATCGGCGCGATCCCTCTTCGGTCGCTATTTCAAAGCCGTCGACTCCGACGATCAAGTCACCGGCCTTTATCCCGGCTATATACGCAGGCCCGCCTTGGTACACCGTGTCGATCATCGGCGGAATGGTGCAAACCCAGACTAACATGCGCCCTTCGTCCCGCTTCTCCTGCCGGCAGACCTTCTCGTCGAAGTTTATGCCTATCCAGCCATGCTCCTCCTGGGCCTCCAGCATCGTACCCGGCCCCAGTACGAGAGCCGGCAGCAGAAGCAGCGAACGGCCTACAGATTCCAATCTAGATCTACTCATCTATACCTCGCCGACTTTCGCTTAGCGCCACACGACGCCTGAACCCGAGCCGCGTGCCGAGCTGAGCTGACTCATCATGGCGTCACGCTCCGCGACCGCCGTGAACAGATAGGCGTTGAGCACCGGGTCGGCAGGATCCGTGGCCAACGCCGCCCGCGATGCCTCCACCAACGCTTCCAGGTTCGCCAAACGCTGCCGCGCCAGCGACGATGTGCCCGGCGCGCTCCGCCCCTGTGTCATACGCTGCAGGTTCATCAGCGCCGCGTCGTACTCCGACGCCAGTCGCCGCACCTCGGCCATCGCGTCGGCCAAGGAGGCCGGGGACGCCGCTTCACTCGCGTCCACCACGGTGGGCGGCACACCGGCTACCGGGCGGGCGACCTCGTCACCCGACTCGCCAAGCTGGAACGCCTGACCCAGCGCCAGCCCGATGACGAACACCGCCGCCATCGCCGCGACCCGCAGCGCGACCCGGCCCAGCCGACCCAGCCGCCGCTGCTCATCGCCGTACGGCAGCCGCTCCTCGATCCGCGACCAGAGATCGGGCGGCGGATCCAGCTGCGGCAGGTCACGTAGCTGCGTTCGCATTCGCCTCAGAACCTCCAACTCGCCCTGGCAGACCGAACAGGAAGCCAAATGCTCCTGCACTCCGGGCGCAGGGCTGCCGTCGAGCAGCTCTGAGAGCGTCTCGTTACTGAGATGCACCATGATCGACTACCTCAGTTCTTGACTCCAACACCAGGGCACGCAACCGCGCCCTAGCCTTTGATAACTGCGACTTCGATGTGCCGACTGCTATTCCCAGTCGCGCACCGATCTCCTCGTGCGTAAAGCCCTCTACGTCGTGCAACCACAGGACCGACCTGTACCCGTCCGGCAGCAAGTCGAGTGCCCGTTGCACCGTCACCCGCTCCACTGCCTCGCTCGCCGGTTGGCGGTCCGGGTTTCCCAACGTCGTGCGGCCATCGAAACCCTGCTCCAGGTCCCGACGCCGCGACCGCTGTCGCAGCCCCGTCAGCGCCGTGTTCACCGCGATCCGGTGTACCCACGTCCCGAACGCCGCATCGCCCCGGAAGTCCCGGATCTTTTGGAACGCGTTGCACCATGCGTCCTGAGCCAGATCTGCCGCCATCTCATCATCCGCCGCCAATCGCCGCACTACCGTGTATACCCGCGACGCATGCAGCTCGTACAGCTGCCGCATCGCCTCGAGCTCACCCGATCGGGCCCTGCGGACCAAGCTGGCTTCAGTCAGCTCGACCAATAGGTCCTTCCTTCCCTTCCTCTCCCGTTCGATTAGACGGGTGACCTGCCCCCGGAGTTGCCCGTTTCCGAACACTCCGCCCCCACCCGCGGCCTTTCCAGCCAACGGCGCAGATACTGGGCTACCCAGTAAAGTAGCACCGCCGCAGCGACTCCGCTCGCTGCGTCGATCGCGTAGTGAAACCGGCCATATACGGTGCCAATTGTAAGCCCGACCACAAAAGGAAACATCACCCACCAGACCACACGGTCGTGGCGCCAGGTCACCAGAAGGATCGCTACCGCCACCGCCACGTGCGAGCTGGGGAACGCCGCTCCCTTGCTGCCGCCGTCCTCCAGCACCCAATGGACGAACTGGTACATGGGCCCATCGGCCAGGGGAGGGCCGATGACCGGGAACTCGTAGTGAGGTCCCTGGACGGGGAAGAAGAGGAAGACGAGGTAGCAGCCGAAGAAGATGACCAGCTCGACGTAGACGAGCTCGCGCGCGCCTTCCGGCCGCCGCCGGGCGTAGAGGAGGGCCGCCGCCACCGGCAGGAGTACCCAGTAGAGACCATAGAAGAAGTGCATCGCCTCACTGAGCCAGATGAACGGGAACCGCTGGCTGAACGTCATCGCCAGCTGCTCGCCGAACAGCAGTTCCTCGAGCCGCAAAATCAGCGGGTCGTTATAGCCGCTGCTGAATAGGAGGGCGAGATAGCGGAGTTCCCAATAGAGGAAGACGATAGCGAAGAACGGGTAGATGTCGCGGAGGATACCACCGAATGAGGGGTAGTGCAGTGGCCGGGCGGCGAACCAGAGAGCAACCGCTATCAGCGTCAGGTGCGAGAAGGTGAGACCGATCCAGAGCCCGGTCGACAGCCTCCAACCGAAGAGCGCTACGGCCAGGCCGGAGAGGGATACATACGCTATGAAGACAATGTCGCTTGGTTGTGCCGCCGCCAGCCTCCCCTTCAACCCAGTCAGAGCCATCCTTCCTCCCGATACCATTCCACCGTCGCTCTGAGCCCACGCACGCTGTCGTACTCCGGCATCCAGTGCAGTCCCTCCACCGTTTCGTTGACTCGGCAGGTCCACGCACGCCGTGTCAGTTCCCAAGCACGCCGCCGGTCGAGCTGACCCGGCCGCCTGCCGCCTCCCACCAGACCGTTGACCACCCCGGCGAGCTGCATCGTCCAGGCCGGCAGGTGGAACCTCAGGGCTCTGCGCCCGACGGCTCGGGCTATCGCCGCAGCGAGCTCGCGCCACGTGATCACTTCCGGGTGGGCGACGAAATACGTCCGACCCGTGGCCTCAGGTCTCTCGATCGCCAGGAGCAGCGCCCGCGCCACGTCCCGCGCGTGTACGATCTGCACCAGCCGCGTGAACAACCCGGGCACTACGACCACGCCGCGCCTCGCCATCCGAAAGTACGGGAGCGTGTCCTGGTCTCGCGGTCCGTACACCGCGGCCGGCCGCAGCACCGCGACCTGCAGAGCCTCGGACCGCTTGAGTGCCTCTACTTCGCCGGCCAGCTTACTCCGTCCGTAATCACTCACCGGCTGCGGCGGTTCGTCCAGCTCGCGCGGCCGCCATATCGAGCTCGGGCCCGCCGCCGCTTGGCTGCTGCAGTAGACGAAGCGGATCGTCCGTCCCGTATCGACGCAGGCGTCGGCCAGCGCCGCGGTCGCGTCCCGGTTCGTCGCATACAGCGCTCGTCGCGAGCCGCGCGTTAGCCCCGCGCAGTGAACGACGGCGTCAACCCCGGCCACCGCCTCCTCGATACCGTCCTTCTGAAGGTCGACATCGACCAGCTCAGCCGGCTTGCCCTCCAGCCAGCGCCGGTTACTGGTCGCCCGCACCGTACAACGGACGTGGTACCCAGCCTCGAGGAGCAGATCGACGGCGTGGCTGCCGACGAAGCCGGTGCCACCCGTTACCAGGACCGTCTTGCCTTCACTCATGTCTATTGAACATTGAACATTGGACATCGAACATTGAACATCGATCTGCTACTTCAATGTCCGATGTTCGGTTCCCTCTTACCTGGTTAATGCCTTGTCATAAAGCCGATACGTCTTGTACGGTCTGAATCCCATCTTCTCCACGCCCAGGAGCATCGGCTGGTTGTCCTCGAGTATCCACGAGCTCTCCGCCAGCCGGATTCCCTTGCGGCTACCGCGCTTGAAGATCTCGAGGTAGAACATCGGTGCCATCGGGCCGCCTCGATACTCCGCTACTACGCCCAAGGTGATGATCCGGATTCTGGTCACCCGCCGAATGTGCCAGAGAAACTTGATCAGCCCGAGAGGAAAGAGCCGCCCGTTCGCCTGACGGATCGCCTGGTTAACGTCAGGCAGAGCCAGTGCGAAGCCGATCGGTTCGCCGTCGACCTCGCCGATCAACGCCAGGTCCGGATCGACCACCGGCTTCAGCTGCTTCGCCATGTGGTCGACCTCAGCGTCGGTCATCGGCACGAACCCCCAGTTACGTTCCCAAGCCGAGTTGTAGAGCTTGCGGACCAACGCCACCTCCTCCTCGAAGCGGTCCATCCGCAACGACCGCACCGAGATATCGCGGCCGAACCGTTCTATCAGTTGCTGCAGCTTGGCGAAGCGCGGTTGATCGAACTCCTCTTGTTTGACCTCGTATGCCAGCAGGTCCTTCGCCTTCTCCAGCCCCCAGCCCTCCAACAGGTCGACGTAGTAGGGTGGGTTGTAGGCCATCATCACGTAGGGGGCCGAGTCGAAGTTGTTGATCTGCAGCCCGCACTCCTCGTTGGTCGAGAAGTTGGCCGGCCCTCTCAGGGTGTCGAGTCCGCGGCTGCCGACCCACTCGGCGGCTCTGTCGAGCAAGGCGTCCGCGACCTCCTGGTCATCCACCGACTCGAAGAGTCCGAAGAAACCGACTTTGTCGCCGTGGAACTCATTGTGGAGCTTATTCTCGATCGCCGCGATCCGGCCAACGATGCGCCCTTCCTTGTAGCCGAGGAAGAGTTGCACAGTACCGTGGCCGAAAAACGGATTCCTGCTCGGGTCGATGCGCTTGTGCTCTTCCACCAGTAGCGGAGGCACCCACGCCGGGTAGCGACCCGGATAGATCCGCCATGGAAAGCGCACGAACGCTCGCCGCTCAGCCCGCGTCTCTGCGGGTTTGATCTCGACGTTCACTGGCTGGCTCGCTGGAATCAGGATGACGGTGAGTTCTTCGATCTATATGACGGCCAGCTCCTTGCCCACCTGCTCGAACACTGCAAGCACGTGGTCGAGCTGCTCGTCCGTGTGCGTCGCGATATAGCTCGTTCGCAACCGGCAACTGTTTTCTGGTACCGCCGGCGGCATGACCGGATTCGTGAATATTCCGGCGTCGAAGACCGCCCTCCAGAATACGAAGGTCTTCTCCATCGGTCCGATCATGATCGGGATGATCGGTGTCTGGGTCGGCCCGATCTCGAAGCCGAGGCTGCGGAACCCATCCATCATCCGGTGGGTGATCTGCCAAAGTCGCTCGCGCCGTTCCGGCTCCTGCTCGATGATATCCAGTGCGGCCAGCACGGTGGCGACTGCCGACGGCGGCATGCTGGCGCTGAACATCAGGCTCCTTGCGTGATGCCTCAGGTAGTGGATTACGGACTCAGGGCCCGCGACGAAGCCGCCAATCGAGGCGAACGACTTGCTGAACGTCCCTACTGTCAGCGGAACGCGGTCTGTCAGACCGAAGTACTCCGCCGTCCCTGCACCGGTCGGGCCGAGGTAGCCGATCGAGTGCGCATCATCGACGACGAGCACGGCATCGAACTCCTCGCACAGCGGCACCAGGTTCGGCAGGTCCGCGATATCACCCTCCATGCTGAACACTCCATCCACGACGACCATGTGGCCGCACTCGTCTCCATCGGCCTCGACTCGCGCCTCGAGCTGGCGCCGCAGATCCTCCAGGTCGCCGTGCTTGAACCGGGCCGCCTCACCGTACGCCAGGCGGCTGCCATCCACGATGCTAGCGTGGTCCAGCTTGTCCAAGTACACCCGATCGTTCCGACCCACCAGCGTCCCGATTACCCCAAGGTTCGTCTGGTAACCTGTGCTGAAGACGAGCGCCGCCTCGCTGCCCATGAATTCTGCCAGCCGCGCCTCCAGCTGCTCGTGGAGATCCATGTTACCATTCAGGAACCTGCTGCCGGTGCAGCCGCTGCCGTATCGCTCGATAGCAGCCTGCGCTGCTTCAACCACGCAGGGGTGATGGGTGAGACCGAGGTAGTTGTTGGAGCCGATCATGATCTTCCGCTCGCCGCCGACGTACGCCTCGGTGTCTGACGAGCCCTCGATCGGCACGAAATAAGGGTAGTACCCCGATGCCATAACCTCACGGGCACGTGTGAAGTTGCGGCATTTGTCGAGTATATGCATTCTCCCCCCGGGAGGTTGAGAGCGCCCTAAGTTCCTGCTAAATTGGCACTACCCTGTCGGGTGATAAGCCCGATTCTACCCGCTCAGGGCTCGGTCGGCAAGGATTGGCCTCCTGGCTCTCCCCTCCGCAGATGCGCCCCGGACGAGTGTTAGTGAGGTGAGGGTGCGCGTAGCTAATGAAACGTAACGAAACCAGCGGGTTCACCTTCGTCGAAGTCATGACGGCGCTCGCCTTGCTCGCCGTACTAACGGTCATCGCCTGGGGAAAGTTTAGTAAGTCATACGACCAGGCGCTCGAGGCCACCATGATGTCGGACCTCCGTAACCTGGCCACCGCCCAGGAGATCTATTATCGGGAGCACATGACGTACGCCGACGACGTGGCTCTCGTCCAAGAAAGCATGAACCCCAGCCCCAAGAGCGCCATCACGATCACCGAAGCCCACGCCCGAGGCTGGGCCTCCTGGACTCGGATGGACGCGACCGACCAACGCTGCGAGCTCTACGTCGGCCGCGACATCTCCTCACCGCTGGGCTACGCCAGCAATTCCGAGCGCATCGTCTGCGACTCACCTTGACCGGTAGACAGTAGCCGGTAGGCCGGCAGGCCGGTAGACGGTAGACAGTAGACAGTAGATCGTGAGGCAGAGCGACCGGCCACCGACTACCGGCTTTTCAGAAACCCAGGATAGCGCGGTACTCGGGGTTGACCCGGTCGGGAGACCAGAACGGCTCCCAGACGAGTTGGACCTCCACATGTTCGA
The DNA here is from genome assembly GCA_964345885.1 of uncultured Gemmatimonadota bacterium. Lineage (GTDB taxonomy): Bacteria > Gemmatimonadota > Gemmatimonadetes > Palauibacterales > KS3-K002. The sequence continues at coordinate 148,776 of CAYFSW010000131.1, forward strand.
CGCCCTCGAGCTCCTGCACGACCATCCTGGAACCGTTGAGGAGTTGCGGCCCCACCGGGCAACCGGGGCTGGTGAGCGTCATGCGGACGTGGACACTGGTCCCTTCTATCTCGATATCGTAGACGAGGCCGAGATCGACGATGTTGAGGCCGACCTCGGGGTCTTCGATCTGCTTCAGCGCTTCTCTGACTTGATCTTCCGTTACCATCGCACACTCGCGGCTCGGTTGGGAATGTATTTAGCACGCTCAGTCAGAAACTAGTCGACGCCCTCCACATGATCAATCAACGCACGCCGCCACCTTGTGGCTCCCGCCAAGGCTCGTATTGTTCGTCTGGCCGCTTCGGCGCTGCGGCGCCCCTTTGACAACACTCCAAGGGCGAAACGCGATCAGATGCAGGTTTCCAATCTCCTGGCGGACCCCGGGTGACCAGACGGCATCGCACCGACCTCGTACTGGCCGCGCCGCTCTGCGCCTTCGCTCTGCTAGCCACTGTAGGCTGCGCCGGGGTGCCGAAACCGCCGGAACCGGTGCCGCCACCGCAAGGCCCCCCCGTCGTCGAGCTCAAGCTCGACGAGCGGCTGCGCGAGATCGAGCCGCCCGGCCGTCTGGCGCCACGTATCCACTGGACGCCCGCCGTCCCCGACGAAGGTAGCTTCGTCGTCCTGACGCTGGAACCCGAGCCCAGGGGTCTGCCCGTCTTCGAGGCCCGAGCCCGCGCCCGCGACAGGGAGGTCGCCCTGTCGTCGCTCGACGGCGGCGCCTACATCGGACTCGTCGCCGCGCCGCTCAATGTCCCCGAGGTACCGGTCGAGATCGACATCACGCTCGCCGATGGCACCCGCATCACCCGACGCCTTACATTGCTAGTCGAAACGCTTGACTTCCCGGCTACGCGCCTGCGCGTCGCGAGCCGTTTTACCGCGCCCGACGAGCGAGCCGTCGAGCGAATCCGGCGCGAGCGCGAAATCGTCCGCACCGCGCTGGCGACAGTCACCACCGTGCCCCTGTGGAACGGCGGCTTCATCATACCGCGCGATGACGCCACTACCAGCCCCTACGGTCAGCGTCGCCTATTCAACAACCAGCTGAGGAGCCGGCACACCGGGCTCGACATCCGCGGCCGTACCGGCGACCCGGTATACGCAGCAAACAGCGGACGCGTCATCCTGGCACGCGACCTTTTCTACACCGGCAACGCCATCTATATCGATCACGGACTGGGCATCGTCACCGGCTACTTCCACCTCTCGAAACACGAGGTGACCGAAGGTCAGTGGGTGGAGAAAGGCCAGCTCATCGGCAGGGTCGGCGCGACCGGCCGGGTCACCGGCCCGCACCTCCACTGGGGCCTCTACCTGCAAGGCGCCGCCCTCGATCCCAGTACGCTGCTCGCACCAGCGTTCGCCCGAATCAGCGACCGCCTTACGGCTCCTACGGTGATTGTCGAATAGACGGGGCGAGCCCGGTCGGACTCGCCCCCGTTTTCATCCGCTCCGGCCGGCTTCGGGCGCCGGCTTGATCCGCTAGTCTACTGTAGCTCCATAACGAGCTCGACAACTGCCGGTTCATCTACGCCATCCGGAGGGTCGTTGAAGTCGATCGAGTCCTCACCGCGCAAAGTGATCGTCTGCCCGGCGAGTCCGTACTCGAACCTGATCGAGCCCTCCGGCGAGACTTCGTCGATCATTACGATCATATCGCCGAAGAGCAGAGCGACCCCGCTCTGAATCTCGGGCACTTCGCCCGGGAGCATCAGGGTCAGCTCATAGCTTGCGTCAGCGGCGACCGTGACACTCAGGCCTCCGCCCTGGGCGATGACGTCTATCGTGTCCGTCGGCGTCGGAGTGCTGACGAACCGAAACTCCGTCGCCTCCCACGTACCGGCGAGGTCTGCCGCCGTCAAGCCCGTGGCGAACTCGAAGACTGCCAGCAGATCCGCCGGCTCATTGATGCCGTCAGGCGGAACGTCAAAGTCGTAGTCCACCTCGTCGGTGAAGATGGTCAGCCTGTTCGCCGTCAGCTGGACGGAAAAGGCCGCCGTTTCTCCCGGCTCATCGTCATTGGTCGCGAGCAGGAAACCCTCCTCGACCAGCATAGCCCCCTTGATGAAATCGGCGCCGCTGCCGAGCGGATCTGCCGCCCCGATCGTATACCTGCCGTTGCTGGCTACCGTCATGGTCACGACAGCGCCCGCCGCTACAAGGTCGACGGATTCCGCCGGGTTCGCCTGGTTCGTGAACTCGAACTCGTCGCCAATCCAAGAGCCGACGAGGTCGGCGAGCGTGACGCCGCTGGGCCCGCCGTCATCGCACCCAGCGAACAGGCCAGTGCTCAGCACAAGAGCGAGCAACACAACTGCCTTTCTCATGTTTCCTCCTGCACTCCGGCCGCCGACAAACCCTCCCGATGCTCAAGTTGCTACTCACTACGCACGCGGGAACCTCGGGTTTCAGCTTTGTTGGGGTGACCAGGCGCCTTAGTACGCTTGAAGAGTCAAGGGTGGATGGAGGATCGGGAATTAGTGAATTCATGATCAGGATGAGCGGTAGAACACGTAAGCTTCGAAATCAGAAGTGGCCAGCAGGGTTCTGAAATCGAAGGTTCTGCCGGTCCAGCAGTTATCCTGATTATCGATTCACCAATCCCCACCCCGCAGGAGAATCTCCTCGAACAGCTCGATCGCTCGCGGATCGTCCGACTGGCCCAGCCAAAACAGGGCGTTCTTTACCAGAGCAGGGTCGCGCGTGGTTCGTACGACGTCGATGAGCGCCGGCACACCCTCAGCGGCGGGGCGCTGTGAAAGGGCGAAGATCGCCATCTTGCGAATCTCCAGCTCGGCCTCGTCATCGTAGACGATCTCGGTCAACCCCTCGGTCGCCGCCGCCGCCGCGGTCTGGCCCAGCCAGAAGACGGCGCTCTTGCGCGTGTCGCGCCGCAATGACCTGTCACGCGCCATGTCGAGCAGTTCCGGCCAGACGGTGACGCTGTCCGCCAGCAACACCGTGAGGATCGCCTCTTCCCCAGCGTCGCCCCGTGACCGGCGAGCGAGCGATAGCAGGTAGTCGGTCGCCTGCTGGACGGACACCGTACCCAGGTCCACCGTGCTCGAGCCGGGCTCGCGCCAGCGGCCGCCCACATACGTGTCGACGTCAGTGACCCCCCGGTTCCGCACCCTGAGCACCACGCGCACCGGGCCGTGCTCGCACTCGAAATCCCAATCGTCACTGTGCCCGCGGCGCATGTGCCAGCTGCGTCCACCGTCCATCGAGATGCTATGGTAACCATCACCACAGACGCCGGGCCGAGACGCGAAGCTCATCCGCACCTTGCCGTCACCGATCTCGTCCACGGCGTCGGCGATCGACTGCCCGTTTGCCGCCGGGGCCAGCGTCAGCGCTGCGGCCCCGGCGACGATCACGACTAGCTTCTTCATGACCCGCCACCCTCGATCAGCTGCAGCAGGAACTCGGCGACCCGCGGATCGTCCGACTGCGACAGCCAGAAGATCGCCTTCTTCTTCAGCTCGACATCCTCCTCGGTCCGGGCGATCTCCAGCAGCCAATCCACGGACTCATCCTCGTGCCGCTGCGACATCGCGAAGATGATCTGCCCCCTCAGTTCGCGCTCCGGCATCCGGTTGTACAGCTCGCCCACCTCATCGATTGACAGGACGTGCGACTGGCCAGCCCAGAAGAGTGCCTTCTTGCGCATCTCCATGGGCTCGTTGGCATCCCCAGCCACCTCCAGCAGCCAGCTCGCGCTCGCATCGTCGCCAAGCTGCGACAGCGAGAAGATGATCTTCTCCTTGATCTCGTACTCGTCGGCGCTCGCGTAGATCTCCCGCAGGAACTCCGCGTTCTCCTCTGCATGCGACTGCCCGAGCCAGAAGATCGCCTGCCCCCTGAGCTCCGGGTCCGCTCCCTCGCGCATGGCGAAGTCCCGCAGGATCTGACCTGCTCGGTCGCTGTGCACCTGCGATAGCGAGAAGATCGCCTTGTTCTGTAGCTCCGGATCGTCCGATGTCTGCAGGATGTTCTCCAAAGCGTCTACCGTCCGCTCGCCGGGTACCTGAGATAGCCAGAAGACCGCCTGGTGGCGCACCTCGGGATCCGGATCGTTCTGCACAATGTCGAGCAAGAGGTCGACGTTCTCCTCATCGACGTGCTGCGATAGCAGGAACACCGCCTTGCGTCGCATCTCGACGCTGCAGGCGTCGTCGCTGCGATCAGCCAGCACCCGCTCGAGGATCGGCAACGCCCGTTCCGAGTTCATCTGCAAGAGTGCGTTGAGCGCCGCGATGCGGATCTCATCCTCACCGGCACACGGTTCCTGGGCCGCCCTGACCACGCTCGCCGCCGCCTCCGAGTCACCCCGCCGCGCCAGCGCCCCCTCGATGCGCGCCAGCAGCTCCTCGGCGTCTCGGCGCGCGAGTTCCGAGTCGGCGTAGCGGCTCCGCAACTCGGACAGCGCCTCGGCGGCCGCCCGCAGGTCACGCTCGCGACCGTTACGGTAGAGGGCGAACGCCTGGTAGTAGAGCGCCTGCGCCGCGTAGCTGGAGCTCGGGTACCGTCGGTAGACCTCGGCGAACATTTCGGCTGCGCGCCGGTACTCACCTTGGTTCAGCCGCTCGCGCGCCAGACGGTACGCCTGATCAGCGGGGTCTTGCTGGTAGAAGCTCCCGACCTCGGGGATCGCCTCATCGGGTGTACCCACCTGAGGCGCCGCGGCGACCGGTGCGGCAACGCCGAGCAGGATCGCCATCGCCATCATCGATTTCAGCAGATCTTTCCTACGCATCAGAGTGCTCCTTCCATCGCCACCACCGGCCCGGCGGGAATCGCCGAGCGCAGTCTCGGCAGCAGCGCTCTATGTTCGAGTCCTTCGGTAACCAACTGCAGTTCACCATTCTCCCGCTGTGCCGACAGTCGTACGATCTGGACGAGCACCAGCTCCAGCTCCTCCAGCAGCGATCGGAACACGGGGTCTTCCGCCGCCGGCGAGTCGATCAGCAAGCGCGTGCTCGCCAGCAGCTCACCGGCGCCCGACCAAAACTCTGCGTCGGCGCGGCCGGCCTGGGCATCCGTGCGGAACGATGTGAGAAACGTCTCCGCCCGGACCAGGTGCTCGGTTGCCGCCACCCGATAGGCCAGTTGGGCACCGGCCGGAGTCGTCGTGACTTCCGGACCCGGTGTCACCGCCACGGGCGGCCCCGATTCGATATCCCGATCGGTTGTTATGCGACCGATGCCGATCCCGATCGCCAGCGCCGCCGCGATCCCCATCCCCCAGCGAGTCCAGGGCGAGTAGAGGACGCGAAGCTGCTGGCGGCGCCGTGCCCGCTCGCGGCGCGTCGCATCGATCCGCGCCCACATGAGCTCACGCGGCGTCTCCGGCGGCTCGTTGTAGTCCCGCGCCGCCTCGATCAGAACCTCATCGAAGCGATCTTCCATCATGATGCCCACTCCTCGGCAAATTCCGCGAGCGCTTTCCTCAGCTTGGCACGCGCCCGCGACAACTGCGCCTTCGACGTGCCGCTCGAAACGCCTAGCGCTGTTGCGATTTCCTCGTGCTTGTATCCCTCAACGTCGTGCATCACGAACACCGTTCGGTATCCCAGCGGCAGATCGTCGATCGCCGCGGCCAGCCGCTCCTTCAGGTCCGGCTCCGCCTCGACCGGGGTCCTCGCCATCCCGCTCGTCTCATTCAGATCGACCTGCCGCTTCTGCAACCGTTTCACCTTCCTCATCCCGTTGTAGACCACCGAGACCGCGATCGAATGCAGCCAAGTCGACAGCGCCGCTTCACCGCGGAACTGCTTCAAGCGATCGAAAGCTCGGATGAACGTTTCCTGGGTGAACTCCTGAGCCAGGTCGTCATCCTTCGTCATCCGGTAGGCCAGCCGGTAGACTCGGTCGACGTGCGCGTCGTAAAGGCTGCGCTCCGCCGCCGGATCTCCCTCCAGAACCCGTCTAACTAAATGGCCTTCTTCCACTTAGCTCCCTCGCCGGAATGACCGGTTCACCCGCTTCCGTCTTTATGACACAGTGTATCGGAAGATGGTTGCGCTACTCGCGCCGGGAAATGGAGCTGGGGTCGGTGCACCCCGCGAGTGCATCTGGCAAGTCCACCTGCAGTTTTGCCCTGAGAATCCGAGCCGGGTCGCTAACCCCAGCTCCGCGAGTCGGTCCCCCGCCTCCTCCCGGCTTGGATCGAGGTGATGACACCGGTCTGTGCTCACCCACCGGTTGCGGGCGTCGGGGCGGGTCGTCGAGTCGAGCTGGTGTTAGCGAGCCCGCGCTCCCGGCGTAGCCGGGAGCGCGGCGGAGGCCGGAGCGAAACGGCCCGCCCCAACGCCCAAATCCCGAATGCCGGGCTTGTCTCTTCAACAGCGCCGCACCGCCGCCCACCGTTATCTCGGCTCCCACACCACGATCCGCCCCGCCAACGCGCTCGCGGCCACCGTGTACGGGCTCGCCAAGTAGACTTTCCCCGGCCCGCTCCGGCCCGGGAAGTTCCGATTAATGGACGAGATCGTCACCTGCTCCGGCGACGTGCTAACGCCGGGACCGGCGTTGATGCAGGCACCGCAGCCCGGCGCGAGCAATTGCGCGCCAACCGCCCGGAAGGCTTCCAGGTAACCCTGTCTGCGGCAGTACTCCTCGACGTCCAGCGAGCCCATCTGGATGTAGCAGGTCACGGTCTCCGGGATGCGCTGCCCGGCTGCCGCCGCCGGCCCAAACACCCGGGCATACATGTCCATGTCATCCCGTTTGGCACCGGTACACGAACCGATGTAGACGAGGTCGATGTCAACCGGCCCTTCCAGCTCGTCGACGAACACTCCGCGCCCCGGATCTCCCGGAATCGCGACTATCGGCCGCAGCTTTGACGCGTCGACCTCGATGACGTGGGCGTACTCGGCGCCAGGATCGCTCCTCGCACTCTCGCAGAAGCGTTCCGCTTCCGCCCGATCCATGCCGCGCCGCTCGACCAAGAACTCGACGGTGTTCTCATCCGCGTTGCAGATGCCGGTGAAAGCGCCGATCTCTGCTGACATGTTGGTGAGCGTAGCGCGCTCATCGACCGACAGGGCGGCGACCGCCGGGCCGGTCCACTCGAGGATCTTCGCAACAGCTCCACCATCTTTCACGAATGGCCGGCGCAGAACCTCCAGCACTATGTCCTTCGCCGTCACGTTATCCGGCTTGCGACCCGCGACCTCGACCTTGATGGTCTCGGGCACCGAGATCCGCACGTCCTGCGTCACCCAAGCGCTGGCGATCGCCGTCGAGCCGACGCCGAACGCTACCGTACCCAACGCGCCGGAATGCGGCGTGTGCGAGTCGCTACCGACTATCACCTGGCCGGGTATAGCGTAATGGCCATAGACGATCGAGTGACAGATCCCTTCCGAGCCCTTCCTATCCTTCAAGTCACCGTGCAGACGCAGCCCCTGCTCCTCGGAGAACTCCTTCTGTCGCTTCGCCAAGCCGCCCGCCAGGTCGAGCAGGCCGGCAGACTTTCTCTCCTCCGAGATCACCAGGTCGAGCATCCCCAGGTGGTCCCGGAACAACAGCACCGATTCCTTTTCACGGATCTCAGCATCCGGCGTGTACTGCCCGTATAGGCCGGCCGCCATCGGCGTCACATACTCGTGCGAGAAACGGATGTCGGTCCTCACGAAGCCTGTGTCCCCCGGCTTGACCGCGGCCACGCCCAGCTCGCCTTTCGCCAGGTCCGCTATCCAGCGGCTCGCCAGGATCTTCTCCGCAAGCGTCAACGGCCGCTCGGCAGCGGTCGCCGGCGACGGTGGCGACACCTCACCTTTCGCGCGCGCCTCGTTATAGGCGAAGAGGCCACCCCGCTCTACGATCTCCTTGGTGATCGGATCGGCACCCTCTGTGAACTCCGCCAGCGGGATCGCCGCCCCGTTGCGGATGCGGTCGATCAGGCCGAAGTCCGTCGACGTGAAGAGCCCGAGGTTTTGACAGTTCTCGCGATAGATCCGTTCGATGTTCTCGGCGATGACGATCCGGATCCCGGCATTCAACTCGGCGAACGGCGAAGCTTCCCGGCTCGAGCCCTTACCACGCCGCTTGCCCGATACGCAGGCGACGAAGCCGCCCTTCTTCACGTCGTTTTGTCCTACCGGCCGCTCGCCCCGACACTCGAGGCCGACGTACGGGTACTCGCCGAGCTTCTCGTCGTAGTGATAGCAGACCCAGACCGGCGTGATCTCGTCGGTCGAGATGTCGTCACGCAGCTTGATCGAAGGATCCCAATCGAGATCTTCGCCGGCCAACTGCCGACGGATGAGCTCGGGGCTTTCGGTCAGAAAGAGAACCCGACCCTCGAAACGGACGGTCGGGCCGCTCGCCGTACTCTCGAACGTCACTCCCATCCGCTCCTACTCCTCCCCATCACCTTCTGCATCTGCATCTCCATCTCTATCTCCATCTCCATCGCCATCGCCGTCGTCCTCGTCTTCGTCCACTACATGCCCGGGCAACAACTGGCGCCCCGCGTAGCCGGCGTCCAGCTCGTGCCAGTAGTCGACCTGCGCCTCACCCAACTTCCAGCAGAGGAAAACCTCGCGGTCGTCCATCATTGCATAGAAATCGACCAGCCCGGGTTCGAACCCCTTGAACACGACCCCGATGTTCTCGAGCTCGTCGATATGCGCGTTGATCCGGTCAGTGAGTTCTTGAAGCAGCCCGTCCAGCTCGCGGCGCCGCTCCTTCATCGTCTCGAGATCGTGATCGAGGTGGCCGTACTCCTTGATGAGCTCCGCCCGCTCCCCATGAGCTGCCACGATGTCGGTCACTATGCGCCGCACTAGCGGCAGCGTTCTGTTCGCCTCTTCTACCGTATAGTATCTCGGCATCTCATTCTCCTCGGGCACGAGACCAGAGAACCTACGAGCCCGCCCCGCCCTCATCAACGGGCGTCGCTTCGGCGCCTCACTACGGCTTCAGCTGCCCAGAACCCGGATCGCCTTCTGGCTGTCATCGGTAGTGTTGTAGAAGTGCGGTGAGAAGCGGATGGCCCCTGGCCGGTGATCGACAATAACTCCGGCGTCCGCCAGTCGCCGCACGGCAACCGCGGGGTCCGGGTGCTCCACCATCACAATCCCCGAGCGCTTCTCCGGATCGGCAGCGCTTCGCACTCTTAATCCCGTCGCCAGCGCCCGCTGCAGCAAGTCTTCCGTCAGCGACGACACGCGTCTGCGGATCCGCTCGACCCCCACCTCCTCAATCAGCTGCAGCCCCGCCCGCGCCGTGTAGACCGTCGGCACCGCCGGCGTGCCCAGCTCGAAGCGCCGGGCGTCGGCCCGCAGCCTGAACCCCATCGGGTCGAAAGCGAACTGGTCCTCGACACCGAACCAGCTCACGGCGCTGGGCTCTAGCCCCTCGATCAGCGGCCCCCTCACATAGACGTAGGCCAGCCCTGCACCCCCCAACAGCCACTTCAGCGCTCCGCTAAGTAGGAAGTCGACTCCCAGCTCCCTGGCATCCACCGGAAGCTGGCCCGTAGATTGGTAAGCGTCGATCAGGCAGAGCGCGCCCCGCTCGTGCGCCAGCCGCGCCAGCGCCGCAACGTCTTGGATCGCGCCGCTGGTGAAGTAGACGTGTGAGGTGGCCACCAGGGCCGTGCGCTCGTCGATCGCCTCGGCGAACGACTCCAGCGGCACGCTCACACCGTCCGGCGACGGCAGCACAACCGTTTCGATGCCGTCGGCGCCGCGCGCCAGGAACTGGTAGACCAGGGTCGGGAAATCGAGCTCGCTTGTCACTACCTTGGGGCGTACGCCGAAATCGACGGCGCTGACGATCGACGAGAGCGCCGCCGAGACGCTCGGCGCCAGCGCGGTCTCGCTAACATCAGCACCGACCAGCCGCGCGAACGCGGCACGGGTATCGTCGCAGGCGTTCAACCAGTGCTCGTACCAGGCCGAGGCGCCCCAGCGGTCCCAGAGGTCGGCGAACTCGCTCAGCGCTGCCCGCGACCGTTGCGACAGTGCGCCGAGCGAGCAAGAGTTTAGGTAGCTTGCCGAGCGGAAGATCGGGAACTCTGGCCGGTACCTTTCTGCAAGCTCATAAAGTTCTGACTTCGGCATAAACGATACGGCTCCCAAATATGAACGAATCGAAGGACGGCGGTCCCAGCTACGAACCCGGGCCGCTTTACGAGGCCGCCCACGCAGCCGAGCTCGAGAGCGCCGACCGGGAGAATCCGATCCCCGGCGGCGAACCGCCATGTCCAGTCTGTGGCGCCAAGACGGCCCGCCTGGTCGAGGAGCATCAGGGGCCGCCTACAACCGGCTCGCCGTTCCGGGTTCGCATAGTCTGCACGAGCGACGATTGCCGGCGCTGGACGGTGTATAATTGGTAGCACCCTATGTTCAAAATAGGGTCCCTTGCCGTTGGGCAACGCAGGCAGCCGGGCGCACGGTAGCCAGTGGCCGGTGGCCGGTAGCCGGTGATGCATAAACTGTTTCTCACTGGCTACCGGCTACCGCTCACCGGCCACCGAATACCACCTCCCTATACAACACCTCATCCCCCTCCCGACGCACGCACGCGTCCTTCACCTCCGCCTCTCGAAACGCCCCCTCCAACTTCCCCTCCATCCCTTCCGCCGCCTCGTGCTCCGTAAACTCGAAGAACCGACCCGGCAACACCTGGTCCTCATACAGCCAAACCTGCGCACCGGCCGCCTGTGCCGCGACTGCGTAGGTCTTCCAGCGCTCCAAGTAGTCGTCACGCTTGTCGGGTCTAACGACGGCGCGTACCGCCCTCAGCTTGTGTATCCCAGGCATTACACCCCCAGATTGCCCCTTCCTGTACGCCCAACTTACATTGGCAAGCGAGTGCCAGCACGTCCAAAGTCCACGTCGCGCGCTGGGAAGTGCCTATGCCTGAGGGAAATGCCGGCCGCCTCGCGGCCAGAGCCAACCAGCTCTACTGGGGCACCACCAAGGCCGCCGGCCGCCTGGCCGAGGAGCTCGGTATCTCGCGCTCCAAGTTCTATGGCCTGATCGAGCCGCTCAGCCTCGATGTGGAGTGCCCGGACTGCGGCGAGCCGCTGACCTTCAGTAGCCGCTCCGATCGCGAGGCCAACCGCGGCCGCTGCCCCGAGTGTGGAGCTGTTACTCAGATCCCGGAGGACGAAGTCCCGGCGGCACCGCCACCGGCGGCGGAGCGCGAGGCGCACCTGACTTCTGCCATCGGCGAGCGGCTCCCCCTGCCTGGTAACCGCGAGCTCTGGCTGACCGCGATCGCCGGTGTCGCCATCGGCCTGCTTGTTACCGGCTGGTGGCGGCGACGATGACGCCCGACCCGACCCAAAACCATTAGACCCAAACTCGAGAAGGCGATGGAGATCATTCGCGATCCGAAGGTGACGCTATTGGCCCGGCAGCAGTATCTCGGGCATCCCGAGATCGATTGGCAGAGCGATAGCGCTGTCGATGCGCAGGCGCTGGTCGAGTTCGCCGGCCGGCTCTGCTATCTGAGCTTCGGGAAGGAATCCGGGGTCGCCGGCGGCCATAAGACGATTCAGGGCCGTACCACCAACAAGGAATACCTCACGAACCTGCTGCAGGTGAAACACGGCAGTGTCCTCGAGCACGCGGTTTTCACTTTCTTGTTCGAGGGGATTTCCAGAGCGCTGACCCACGAACTCGTCCGTCACCGAGCCGGCTTCGCATACTCGCAGCTCTCACAGCGCTACGTCGACGAGTCGCAAATCGCCTTCGTGCTGCCACCCGAGATCAGCGACGGTACGCCTGCCTTCGACATCTGGAAGCAAGCCTGCGAGGCCTCGCTCCAGCACTACCGCAGCCTGCTCGCCCAAGTCAGCGAGCAGGTCGCCGACGAGCCGAAGGCGACGATGCGGCGCAAGCGCGCCCGCCAGGCGGCACGCTCCGTGCTGCCCAACTCGGCGGAGACCAAGATCGTCGTCACCGCCAACGCCCGCGCCTGGCGCCACTTCATCGAACTGCGCGGCTCGCCCGCCGCCGATGCCGAGATCCGCAAGCTCGCCATCGCCACGCTTCGCACCCTCCAGGACGAGGCGCCCGACGTCTTCGGCGACTTCAGCGTGGTGCCGCAGGACGATGGGACAGAGGTCGTCGAAGTGACGTACAGCAAGGTTTAGCATCCGGCGAATCCGCTGCTGCCATGTCTGACCTGTCGGCGGGCGACCAACTGCCCCGCATAAACGTACCGCCACCCGGCCCCGAGTCGCGGCGTCTGGCCGCGACGCTGAGCCGCTACGAGTCGCCCAACGTCACCTTCGTGGACGACGAGCTCCCGATCTTCTGGCGTGAGGCCCTCGGCGCCAACGTCCTCGACGTCGACGGCAACATCTATATAGATCTCTGCGCCGGCTTCGGCGTCGCCGCCGCCGGACACCGCGCTCCCCGGGTCACTGAGGCCGTCAAGCGGCAGCTCGACCTACTCGCTCACGGCATGGGCGACGTCCATCCGCCCGAGATCAAGGTCCGCGCCCTAGAGCGGCTGGCCGAGATCGCACCCGGCGACCTGAGCCAAGCCGTGCTTTCCAGCTCCGGCTCAGAAGCCGTCGAGTCGGCACTCAAGACCGCCCGACTCGCCAGCGGCCGGCCCGGCGTGCTCAGTTTCCGCGGCGCCTACCACGGGCTGACCTACGGCGCCCTCGCTGTCACCGACGGCGAATTCTTCCGGGCGCCGTTCGAGGATCAGTTGGGCATACCTGTGGCGCGGGTCCCGTTCCCGGACCCCTACCGCCCGGACCCCGAGCTGGCGCTAGGCGGCGACTTGCTGGGCTCCACTCTCCAGGCCGTGGCTGAAGAGCTCGACGCCGACGATCGGATCGGCGCGATCATCGTCGAGCCCATATTGGGCCGCGGTGGCATCGTCGTTCCGCCCGTCGGGTTCCTGCGAGGCCTGCGCGAGGAATGTGACCGCCGCGACCTCGTCCTCATATTCGACGAGGTCTATACCGGCTTTGGACGGACGGGTCGCTGGTTCGCCTGCCAGCACGAGGACGTCGTCCCCGACATCATCTGCGCCGGAAAGGCGCTCAGCGGTGCCCTACCCTTCTCCGCCTGCATCGGGCGCCCGGAGGTCATGGCCGCCTGGCCGCCCAGCACCGGCGAGGCGTTCCATACCAGCACCTTCCTCGGCCACCCGCTGGGCTGCGCCGCCGCACTCGCCCATATCGACGAGATCGAGGCCGCCGGACTCGTCGAGCGCTCGGCCCGGCTCGGGGCCACGACCCTGGCGCGGCTGGAAAAGCTGCGCTCCCGGGTCCGGCAAATCGGCGACGTACGCGGCCGCGGCCTCTTGGCCGCCATCGAGCTCGTCCGCGAACCCGGCGCCCGACCGGATCCCGAGCGTGCCGCCCGGGTCGTGAAGCGGGCCCTGCAGGCTGGCCTCATACTCCTGGCCGGGGACGGCGTCATCGAGCTCTCTCCGCCCCTCACCATCACCGAGGAGCAGCTCGACTTTGCCCTCTCGACCCTGGAGGACTGTCTAGCCCGCTCCTGACGGATATATTTCCGCCGTCCACAAAGTTCTCGGGGAGCGAAAGGAGACGGCCATGCCGGACCCGAGCATCAACGTTCAGGGCACGCCGAACCCCCATGCGGCTAAGTTCACGGTGAACCGCACCCTCGTCGAGGGCGGGCCCAGCAGGTCGTACTTCGACTCGGAGGCCGCCGCCGGCGACGGCCTCGCCACCGCGCTCTTCGAGGTCGATGGGGTCGTCTCGCTGCTCATCGCAGAGGACTTCATCACCGTCACCAAGGCTGAATCCGCCGACTGGGAGACACTCGTCCCCCAAATCGAGAACGCCATCAAGGAGGCCTTATCATAGCCCGCACCAGCATCCGGCTCCTGCTCGTAGTCGCTATCGTCATCGTGATCGTACTCGATCAGGCCTGCGCTCCCCGTGAAGACGCAGCTCAAGAGTCAGCCAGCCTGACCCTCCCCGACGAGGCCCACCTGGCCAACGCAAAACAGCTGACCTTTGGTGGCGAAAACGCCGAGGCCTATTTCTCCGCCGACGACCGCTGGCTCATCCTGCAGTCGACTCACGGCGAGTACGAGTGCGACCAGATATTCACGATCCCCGCCGACGGCGGCGAAATGGAGCTGCTGAGCACCGGCCGCGGCCGCACCACCTGCTCGTATTTCTTCCCCGCCGGCGACAGGATTCTCTATTCCTCGACGCACCTCGACGACCGCGACTGCCCACCCGACCCCGACTTCTCCATGGGTTACGTCTGGGCACTCTACCCGGCCTACGACATATTCGTCGCCGACCGTAACGGCCAGAATCCGCGGCAGCTCACCGACACCTGGCGCTACGACGCCGAGGCCACCATCTCACGCGACGGCGAGAAGATCGTCTTCACTTCGCTGCGCAGCGGCGACCTCGAGATCTACACGATGAACGCCGACGGCACCGACGTCACTCAGTTGACCGATGAGCTGGGCTACGACGGTGGGCCGTTCTTCTCCTACGATGGGACCAAGATCGTCTACCGCGCCTACCACCCGAAGACCGATGAGGAGGAGCAGGACTACCTGCGCCTGCTGGCCGAGGACCAGATCCGACCCAGCAAGCTCGAGATCTTCGTCATGGATGCCGACGGCTCGAACAAGCGCCAGTTGACCGACAACGGCGCCGCCAACTTCGCGCCCTACTTCTTCCCCGACGGTCAGCGCGTGATCTTCGCCTCGAACATGCACGAGCCCGGCAGCCGCAACTTCGATCTATACGCCGTAAACATCGACGGAACGGGCCTCGAGCGCATCACCTATCACGACGAGTTCGACGGATTCCCCATGTTCAACTCCGACGGCACCAAGCTCGTCTGGGGCTCGAACCGCTACAACGCGAATCCGGGCGACACCAACATCTTCATCGCCGACTGGGTCGAGTGAAGCGCCGCCGTTAGCGACGCCGGCGGGTCGTCTGTCTACCTAGCTTGGCCCCCCTCTGCCACAGCGGCTGGGAGACCCAGTGTGTAACTCGGGTACTTCAACTCGACTAATAGGTCGTCCTTCAGCCTCAGGCTCCGCACCCGCTTGTTCGCCAGCTTGCGCCGCAGCCGCTGCTCGCCGAGTCGCCGACGGGCTTCCGACTCTTCGACCCACTCGGGTCGCGGCAGACCCTGCAGGTCTGCCGCCAGGTTCGCGAACTCCGACGCGCGGTGCGGCTCGTCGTCCACCAGGTTGTAGACCCGGCCGTCGCCGCCCTTCGTCCAAGCCGCCAGCAGGCCGCTCACCAGGTCGTCGACGTGGATTCGGCTCACCCAGCTGTCGTGCCCCGCGATCAGCACGTAGTCGCCGCTCGCCAGCGCCTTCTTCAGCGTGCGGCCCGGGCCGTAGATCCCGGTGATCCGGCAGATGCGCGTCGGCGTCTGGTAGCTCCACGCCGCCTCGACACAGATCCGCTCCGCCGCGTGTCGCGCCTCCGCCTCTGGGCTCTCGGGCTGAACCATCGAGGTCTCGTCCACCCAGTCGCCGCCCCGATCGCCGTAGACCGCCGTGCTGCTGGCATAGAGGAACGCCTCCAGCGGCGCCCGCGCTGTGGCCGCCAGGATCTTGGTCAGCGGGTCGTCTTCACCGCCAGGCGGCACGAAGTAGGCGACCAGCTCGGGACCCAGCTCATCGATCCGCCGCAGCGTCTCCTTCGCGCCCAACTCGCCGACCAACGGCTCGATACCCGCCGCCTCCAACTCCGCGCCTCGCGACGCGCGACGCGTCGTCGCTACGACCCGAACGTCCATCTCGCGCAGCCGCGCCGCCAGACGCATCCCGGTGTACCCGCAGCCGACGACCAGCGCCCGCTTCATCGCCCGCCTTCCCCGCCGTAACCGATGCGGCCCAACAGCTCCTCCACCTGGCTGAGGATACGCAGCGTGAGTCCCCAGATCGTGTGGCCGCCGTACTCGATCGTCTCGAACTCGCGGTCAGGCGCCGCTTCGTGTACGAGCGTACCTCGAGCGCCTTCGTCCAACACGACGTGTAGCGGTACCCAGACCGCGTACTCGACCTCGGAGCTGGTGCGCGGGATGACCTCGGGACCCACCGCAACCACGAACGGAGTGATGGCGATGGCCGGGATCCGCCGCGTGCGCGGGTAGACGTCGTCCAGTTGGCCCAAAAGCCGCCCGGCGCCTTCCAGGTCGACGCCGATCTCCTCACTCGTCTCCCGCACCGCGGTCACCCACAGGCTCTCGTCCCCTGCTTCTCGGCGGCCGCCGGGCAGCGCCATGTGGCCCGACCAGGGGTCCCGATCGTGCTCGGCACGCTTGATCGCCAGGAACTCGACCCCGGCGCCGGCCGGACGTAACATGAGCGCCACCGCCGCCTGGACATCGTACGAGCCGGGCTCCGCCCGTAGCGGCTCCCGGCCCTCCAGCTCCCCGGCTATCCGCTCCAGCAAGGACTCAGGACTCACTCACCATCTCCGTCTCCATCTCCATCGCCATCGACTACTGACTTTGGTCTGAACTCTCGCCGAGAAACTTCACGTAGCTCTCGTACCGCCGACCCACTAGCTGGCCGGCTTCCAACGCCCCCAGCACCGCGCAGCCCGGCTCGTGCGTGTGCGAGCAGTCCTGGAACTTGCAGCGGCCGAGATACGGCCGGAACTCGGGGAAGCACCACGCCAACTCGTGGGTCCCCACCTCCCAGAACTTCACCTTACCCAGCCCCGGCGTGTCGAGTACATAGCCGCCCGCATCGAGTCGGTGGAGCCATGCCGTCACCGTCGTGTGCCGACCGCGCTCGATCGCCTCGCTGATCGCGCCGACCCTGAGACCCAGACCCGGCTGCAGCGCGTTCAGCAGACTCGACTTGCCCGCACCCGACGGGCCGACGAACAGCGTGATCTGGTCCGCCAGCCGGCCGCCCAGCTCCTCCAGACCTCGGCGGCCCCTCGCGCTCGTGTAGAGGACCGGGTAGCCGATCTCCTCGTAGAGCGCGAAGCGTTCGCGGACCTCGTCAGGCTCGGCGAGGTCGATCTTGTTGACCACGATGAACGCGGCGATCTCGCACGACTCGGCCAGGACCAAAAACCGGTCCAGCAACTCGAACACCGGCTCCGGCCGCGCCACCGAGAAGACCGCTGCCAGCCGGTCGACGTTCGCCGCGATGATCTGCTCGCGCCGCCCGTCCGCCGAGCGCCGCGACAGCCGGGCACTGCGGGGCAAGAGCTCGGTGATCACGCAGCTGCCGTCCGTAAGGCGATCAACCTCGACCTCGTCGCCTACCGCGACCCGGCCGATGCCGCGCCTGCGCTTCAGCCGCCCGCGTAGCGCGCACTCCAGAGTCTCACCGCCCACCTCGACCTCGTAGATGCCGCCCACGGTGCGCAGGACCCGACCCTTCAACTTTTCCGGGCCGCCGCTCATCCCGATACCAGCTTGTCCAGGAGTTCTTTCACCTCGTGGAGCGTGAGCTTCTCCAGCTCGGCCCGCGCCTCCCCCTCGGTAGCCGCCTCGGCCAGATATTCGGTCTCTCGATGGGCGACCGGCTCGTTACCGCGCCACTTGAGGAAGAACAAGTAGGCACACCACGGGCCCTGGTCACCAAGGCCGGCAGGCTCGACGATGATCTCCACCGTGTACGAGTCGCCGTCCGGCCCCTCGAAGGCCGGCGGCCGCTCGTGCTCGCCGAAGTACCCGCCGAGTGTTGCGTCTTTCATGATCACGCGTAGTACGTTAGAGGGGGTACGGTTAGGGGTCAACGCGGAGCGGGACGTGAGAACGATTCTCCACGCCGACATGGACGCCTTCTTCGCCGCCGTCGAGGCGCGCGATGACCCGGCGGTCGCTGACCGGCCCGTCGTCGTCGGCGCCGATCCACGGGGCGGTCGCGGTCGCGGCGTGGTTGCAGCGTGCAACTACGAGGCCCGCAAAAGCGGGATCCACTCGGCCATGCCGATCTCGGAGGCTTACCGCCGCTGCCCCGACGCCGTCTACCTGCGGCCCCGCATGAGGCTCTACGCCGAGATTTCCGAGCGGATCATGGCGATCCTCGAGCGCTACACCGAGCTGGTCGAGAAGCTCTCGATCGACGAGGCCTTCCTCGACGTTACCGGCTCGGAGCAACTCTTCGGCGACGGCGAGTCGATCGCCCGGCAGATCAAGGAGCAGGTCTGGAAGCAGGAGCGCTTAACCGTCTCCGTCGGCGTCGCGCCCAACAAGTTCCTCGCCAAACTGGCATCCGACCTGGAGAAACCGGACGGGCTCGTCGTCGTTGCGCCCGGCCGAGAGAGGGAGTTCCTCGACCCGCTCCCGGTCGAGCGACTCTGGGGCGTCGGCCCGAAGACGGCCGGCCAACTACACGGCCTGGGCATCCACACGATCGGCGATATAGCCGAGTTCCCGCTCGACCGGCTCGAGCGCCACCTCGGCCACGGCCACGCCGAACATCTCAAGAAGCTGGCGGTCGGGGAGGACGACCGGCCCGTAGAGGCGGGCCATGAGAGGAAGCAGATCAGCCGCGAGACGACGTTTCTAACCGACACCGAGGACCGCGACTACGTGGGGCGCACCCTGCTGGCGCTCACCGAGGAGGTCGCCGCCCGCCTGCGCCGCCGCGGGTTGGCCGCTCGTACGGTCACCATCAAGCTGCGGCTGGCACCGTTCGACACGCTGACGCGTCGCAAGACGGTCGAGGCCGACCTCACGACGACCGAGGCCATCTACCCCGTTGCCCTCAAGCTCCTGGAGGCGGCGGACCCCCGCGACCGCCCCATCCGCCTGATCGGGGTGGGCGTCGCGAACCTGCACGAGCACGCGTCCGAATCGCAGCTCGGTCTGTTCGACGACAACCGCGTCGCCGATGTAATGGATGAGATCTCGGACAAGTACGGGCACAGCGCCCTGAGACGCGCGCGCTTGCTTGACGAAGACGCAGACGACGAATCTGACTAGCGCAGGCAGCAGAACCCTCAGGGGGAAACAGAGACTCCCTCCCCGTGGCGTACCCCGTAGTGTATACTTAAGGCCGAGTGGGTCCGACCGCCGCCCCGATACTGGACGCCCGTAAGCGACCGCGACAGACGACGAGACCATGGCCAGCGAAACAAGCAGCGTCGGCCAAAGACACATCCTTTCCCAGACGGCGAACGACCGGTTCAAGAAATCATCCAAACAGTGGTTCTTCGGCAGCATCGTGCTGGCCACAGTTCTGCACTTCGGGCTCTTCCAGTTCTTCCCCGAATTGACGGCGTCCGATGTGAGCTTCGGGGTCAACGAGTTCGAGGCGATCGA
>CAYFSW010000132.1:0-8240 GCA_964345885.1 uncultured Gemmatimonadota bacterium
AAGCGCCGCCGAACGAATCAAAATGGTGCGTTGTGCGAGGGTTTGCAAGTAGACGCCGACACGCTCGCCTAACTCGCAATCTTGGCCGAGCTGGCGTCCCACCGTATCTTGCACCGATCGCTCACCCCAGCAGACTCCCCAGGAAGCAGGAGGTCCCCCGATGCGAGCGAGCGCGACGACCCTTATCGCCCTCTGCGTGCTGCTGACCGGCTCGACTGCCACCGCACAGGACGATGGCGTCTACGTCAACGGTCAGCTGGTTGGCGCCGAGCAGATCCAGGCGGTAATGCAGACCATGGGTATCCCGCCTCAGGCGGCGACGATTCCGCCCGGCCGCTACTGGTACGATGACGTATCCGGCCTCTGGGGGATGGAGGGTGGACCCACGGTGGGGCAGATCTTCCCTGGCCTCGAGCTGGGCGGCCCGCTGCAGCCAGACGCCTCGGGCAGCGGGACCGGCGTCTTCATCAACGGCCGCGAGCTACACCCGGAGGAAGTAGCGTTCCTGCAGCGGATCTTCGGCGCCGTGATCCCGGGCCGCTACTGGATGGACTGGCAGGGGATCGGCGGCTACGAGGGCGGGCCGGCTCTGTTCAACGTCGCCGCGGCGGCGGCGGCCGGCGCCCAGGGCGGCATGTACGGCGGTCAGACGCGTAGGACGCTGTTCGGCGGCACCGGCAGCGACGGCAATTGCAGCTACTACATGCACCCGGGCGGCTCGAGCGTGATGACCTGTAGGTGACGTGCGATGGCGTACTTCACCCAGGAGTTCATCGACTTCTTCGGCGGGCTGTCGCGCAACAACACGCGGGAGTGGTTCCAAGCCCACAAGAAGGAATACGAACGAGCCGTCAAGCGACCGTTCCACGATTTCGTGGCGGAGATAATCGAGCAGGTAGCCGAGCTCGATCCCCCCGTCGCCATCGATCCCAAGGACGCGATCTTTCGGGTCGCCCGCGACACCCGCTTCTCGAAGGACAAGACGCCCTACAAGACGTTCGTCGCGGCGGTCATCAAGCGAGGCGGCCGCAAGGACGTCAATTACCCAGGCCTGTTCTTCAAGTTCGGCGCCGACGGCATCGATATCGGCGGCGGTATCTATCAGCCGGACGCTCGCGCCGTGCAGCAGATCCGGCAGGCGATCGTGCGCGATGGCGAATCGCTCGCCCGCGCGATTGAGGGTGCTAAGTTCAGAGACTTCTTTAGCGAGCTGCGCGGTGAGCGGAACAAGCGGTTGGCGAAGGAGTTCGCCGAGGCCGCGGAACGCTACGCCTTCATCGCCAACAAGGAGTTCTACTACTACGCGACTTACGAGGACACGACCCTGCTTCTGCGAAACGATCTCGACTCGTACGTTATGAAGCACTACCGAGCGGGACAGAAGGTCAACGAGTTTCTTAGAGAAGCCGTGTCCTCGTGATCGGGGACTTGAATTCCCGAATCTCGCCGCCTCACTCCTCTCTCAGCACGGTGGCCGGGTCCACCCGGGTCGCGCGGCGCGCCGGCAAGTATGCCGCCAGCGTCGAGACGGCGACCAGGAACGCGGCGAGACCGGCGTAGGTGAGTGGCTCCACGGGATCGACCTCGTAGAGGACGCTCGACAAGAGACGCGTGAGCGCGAAAGCGGCGACCAGGCCGAGGAGGACGCCGGCCAGGCTGACCCGCAGGCTCTGCCCCGTAACCATGCGCAGCACGTCGCCGGCGTGAGCGCCCAGCGCCATGCGGATGCCGATCTCGCGCAGCCGCTGCACGACCGAAAACGAGATCACCCCGAAGATCCCGACGGCGGACAGCACCAGCGCCAGGATGCTGAACACGGTCAGCAGCCCACCCACCAGCCGGCCGTTGGACATCGCCTCCCTGACGTAGCCCTCCATCGTCTCGATCCGGTAGAGCGGCACCTCGGGGTCGAGTGCGGCGAGCTCGCGCCGCACCGGCTCGGCGAGTCGTAGCGGGTCGACCTCGGTTTTGGCTGAGACGAACATGGCGGTGCTCCACATCGACGCGCTCTGGGCCATCGGCACGTAGACGGTGACGCGCGCCGGGCTCTCGAGCTCGTAGTGCCGGACGTTGCGCACCACGCCCACCACGGTGCGCCAGAGCAGGACCGGTTCCTCCTCGGTCGAGCCCTCGCCCTCCTCGAAGTTGACGCGCTTGCCGATCGGGTCCTCGCCGGGCCAGAACTTCTCGGCCAGCGTCTCGTCGACGATACAGACCAGCGGCGCGCCGTCGCGGTCCGCCTCGCTGAAGCCGCGACCGTGTAGCAGCGTCATGCCGTAGGTCGAGAAGTGGTCGGGCGTGACCATGTAGTAGAGGACCGACTGGACGTTCTCGGGCTCGCGGGGCGTGCCCTCCGGTACGATCCCCTGCTCCCAGCTGTTGCCCTGCAGCGGCACGATCTGACTGAGCGATGCGGTGCGTACGCCCGGAAGCGCCTGCACGCGACGCAGCAGGTCGTCGAAGAAGCGCCACGCGACTTCCTTCCCGTCGTATTTGCTGCGGGGCAGCGAGACCCGGCCGGTGAAGATGCTCTCGGCGACGAAGCCCTTGTCGACGTCACCCAGCTTGCGCAGGCTCTGGATCATCAGGCCCGCGCCGATGAGCAGGACCAGAGAGAGCGCCACCTCGGCGACGACGAGACCGGAACGCAACCGCTGCCGGCCCCGGCCCACCGTTTCGCCGCGGCCGCCCTCCTTGAGCTCGCCCACCAGCCCCTGGGCCGACGCCCGCAACGCCGGCGCCACGCCGAACAGGAGACCGGCGCCCACCGAGACGATGAAGGTGAACGCCAGCACCGCGGGCTCGAGCCCGATGCGCGAGATCGCCGCGTCCGGGATGCTGTCGGCGATCGCCGGCACCAGGACCCGGATCCCCGCGTAGGCCAGCCCGACGCCCAGCAGGCCGCCGGCGACGCCCAGCGCCACGCTCTCGGTGAGCAGCTGCCTGACCACGCGGCCGCGGCCGGCGCCCAGCGCCGCCCGCACCGCCAGCTCGCGCCGCCGGCCTTCGCCGCGCGACAGCAACAGGTTGGCCACGTTGGCGCAGGCGATGAGCAGGACGAACCCGACGGCGCCCATCAGGATGAGGATCGGTGTGCGCACGTCGCCGACGAAGACGTCGGTCAGCATCTGAAGTTGCGCGGTGGCCACCGGCTCGCCCTCTTCCTCGGCGATCTGCCGGGTGACGCGGTCGATGTCGGCCTGCGCCATCTCGAGGTCGATGCCCTCCCGTAGCCGCGCCGCCGCCCAGGTGCCCTGCGAGCAGCCACGAATCTCCCAGCACAGGTACTGGGAGATGTAGCCCATCGGCATGTAGACCTCGCTCTCGGCCGATGGGAACTGGAACGTCGCCGGCATCACGCCGATTATCTCGAACGTCTCGCCGTCGAGCTTGATGGTGCGACCCAGCGCGTTCGGGTCGCCGCCCAGCCGCCGCTCCCAGAACCCGTAGCTCACCACGGCGATCGGCGCCGCGCCCGCCCAGGTCTCGTCTGACGCGATGACGCGGCCCATCATCGGCGCCACGCCCAGCGTCTCGAAGTAGTCGCCCAACACGAACCGCGTCAGCAGCACTTCGGGCCGGTCGATGCCGGTCAGCGTCATCCGCCTCGACATGTTGGCGCCGAACGTCTCGAACGAGCGGCTGCGCTCGCGCCAGTCCTTGAAGTTGGGGATCGAAAGCGAGATCTCGTAGCCACGGGGACCGATCACGTTGGGGAAGACGAGCCGCCCGGGCTCGCGCAGCGCCAGCGGCTCGAGCAGCACGCCGTTGACGACGCTGAAGATCGAGGTCGTGGCCCCTATCCCCAGCGCGATGGTGACGACCGCTATCGCCGTGAAGCCGGGCCGCTTGAGCAGCGTCCGAACGCCGTACCGCAGGTCCTGCCAGAGTGAGCCCATCGCTACCTCGTAGTCAGAACGATTACTGGGGTACACTCTCGTTTGATACATCAAGACGGCGTACGGTTGTCGCGGGTTTCGCGGGTCGGAGCCCCAGGGGGGCGCTCGCTCCGGCCGACCCGCCCAGTTGCCTACACCCTTGCATCTCCGTCTCCCTCCCCATCGCCATCCCCATCGCCATCGAGTTCGATGACGATGGCGATGGGGAGGGAGATAAGGAGCGGGACGACCGCCCAGCGCCCACCCACGCGCGGCTCTTGCGGCGCGGCCGACCCTCGGAGATAGTGTCCCGAACCGACTCGAACACGCCGGTCCTTTTGACCAGAAGACTCGATAACACGAGGGAATAGCCCCCTATGCTCCGCATTGGTACCTCACTGGCCCTGGTCGTGGCCGTAACGTTGACGGCGCCGCCCGCAGCCCGGGCGCGGCCGAGCCCGCAGACGCAGACACAAGGCCAGGCGCAGGGGGCCGCCGACACCGCGCAGGCCCCCCGGCAACCCACCGCCATAGCCGCCGCCGAGATCGTCGTCGAAGCGGAGCGCGCCAGCCAGGAGCTCCGCCGCATCCGGGCTACCGTGGTGGCCGATCCCGCCATCGAGGAGCTGCAGGATAGGCTGCCGGAGCTGAGTGACATCCGGGATGAGTTGGCGGACGACCCGGCCAGCCAGCAGCCGGAGGATCTGTCGCGCCGTGCCCTGCAGAGCGTGGAGAACGAGTGGACGAACTATCGGGGCCGGTTGCAGAGGTGGCAGAGCACGCTGAGCGCGCGTGCGGGCGCCTTGGGTCGGGAGAGCCAGAGATTGGGTCAGTTGCGGGCGACCTGGCGCGTCACGTCCGAGGCCGCCGCCGAGCAGGATTACCCCGAGACCGCCGTCGAGGTCGTCCGGTCGGTCCTGGCCTCCATCGACAGCGTTCAGGCGCAGCTCCGTTCGCGACTCGAGATCGTGCTCACCTTGCAGAACCAGGTCGCCGAGCTGGAGAGCGAGGCCGGCGAGGTGCTGGCACGGGTCGCGGCCGCCCAGGAGGAAGCGCGGCTGGGGCTGCTCTCGCCGGAGAGCCTCCCCATCTGGAGGGCCATCGCGGCTCCGCAGGTGGCCGAGATGTGGGCAGCGGTGAGAGAGTCGCTGCGAGAAGACGTCCGCGGGCTGTTGCGGTTCGTTGACGGAGCTGCGGGCCGTCTCCCCGTTCAAGGGATCGTGCTCCTGCTCGTGCTGGCCGGGGTAATCGGGCTGCGCCGGCGCAGCAAGGGCTGGGCGGCCGAGGATCCGGAGCTCGAGGCGTCGGCCCGGGTGTTGGATCGTCCCATCGCGGTGACGATCCTCGTCATGGTCATGACGCAGAGGCTCTTCCACCCGGGCGCCCCGCTGGTCGTCCTCGATCTCGGTCGCCTGTTGGCCCTCATCCCCGTGCTCCGCCTGCTCCCCTGCCTGCTCCACCCGGCCCTGCGACGCCCGGTCTATGTCTTCGCGGCGCTGTGGCTCGTCGACCAGTTGTTGACGTCGCTGCCGGAGGGCACGCTCATCCAGCGCCTCGCACTGCTGACCATGACCGGGCTGGCGCTGGTGGGTCTGGTCTGGTTCCTCAGAGGCCCCGGTCCGGCGGCGGTTGAGGGGCAGAAGCGCTGGGCCCGCGCCGGACTGCGCCTGGCCCGGGTCGGGCTGGTGCTGTTCGGAGCGGCGATCTTCGCTAACATCCTGGGCTTCGTCGACCTGGCGCGCTTGCTCACCAGTGGGACGCTGGCCAGCGTGATGATCGCCGCGGCGATGTACGCCGCCGTGGAAGTGGTGCAGGTGATGGTGAGGTTGATGTTGCGCACCGAGACGGCGCAGGCGGTCGCCTCGGTCCGGCGCAACACGACCTTACTGATCCGTCGCGCGGTCGGCGTGGCGCAGTTCGCCGGGATCGCCTCGTGGTTGGGGCTGACCCTGGAACGGTTCGACCTCTTCTGGCCCACCTACGATGTCGTCGTCGCCGTGCTCCAGGCCTCGCTCACCGTCGGTACGCTATCGGTCTCGCTGGAAGATGTGCTCGCCTTCGTACTGGCCATCTGGGTGGCGGTCCTGGTCTCACGCTTCACCCGCTTCGTCCTGGATCAGGACGTGTATCCGCGGCTGGCATTGCCGCGGGGAGTGCCCGGCGCCGTCTCGAAGCTGTCACAATACGTCATCGTCGGCCTCGGCATCTTCATCGCCTTCGCCGCCGCCGGCATCGACTTGAGCAGCCTGGCGCTGTTGGCCGGCGCGCTGGGCGTCGGGATCGGTTTCGGGCTCCAGGCGATCATCAACAACTTCGTATCCGGCTTGATCCTGATCTTCGAGCGTCCCATCCAGGTCGGTGACACGATCGATCTGGAAGGGCTCCGCGGCTCGGTCACCCACATCGGCATTCGAGCCAGCACGGTGCGGACCCTCGAGGGCGCGGAGGTCATCGTCCCCAACGGCGACCTGATCACCGGCCGGGTGACCAACTGGACCCTCTCCGACCGCCTGCGCCGCATCGAGGTCGCCGTCGGGGTGGCCTACGGCACCGACCCGCACCGGGTGCGAGAGCTACTGCTGGAGGTGGCGCGCGCCCAGCCCGACTGCCTCGACGACCCGGAACCGTTCGTCCTGTTCCAGGGCTTCGGCGCCAGCTCCCTCGACTTCTCCTTGCGGTTCTGGACCGCGAACTTCGAGAACTGGTTCAGGATCCAGAGCGAGGCGACTTTCGCCGTCCACGACGCGCTGAAGGAGGCCGGCATCACGATCCCCTTCCCACAGCGCGATCTCCACCTGAAGTCGATCGACGCCGCGATCCCCGGCCTCGCTTCGCGCGGCCCGAGGGCGAAAGCCGAGGACGACTCATGACCCACCGCCTCTCCATCTCCATCCCCATCTCCATCGCCATCGCCATCCCCATCTCCATCGCCATCGCCCTCGCCATCCCCATCGCCATCCCCCTCCCCATCGCCATCGGCCTGCCCGACCCCGCGACCGGCCAAACGACCCGCATCGACCTCCCCAGCCCCTACCTCTCCGGCTACGCCCGCACCCTCAGCGGCGAGCAGCTGCGCTACCACTCGCCGTTGCCCTACGTCGAGCGCTCGCTGCTCGTCCGCTCGCTGGACCGCGACCGCTACATCGAGTGGGAGACGGCGCCGCTGCCCGACTCGTTCGACGGCGAAGCCACCGTCTTCGTGATCATGGCGGCGATCGACGTCCACCAGGAACCGCGTCGCTTCGACCTGTTCGTGAACGGCGAGCCCGGGCTCTCGTTCCGCAACCCGAGGGACGCGGCGGCCGGCGACACGCTGATCTGGGAAGGTGAGTCGGGCGTCCGGGCCGAGTTCAGGGTCACGCTCATCGACAAGTACGACGACGCCATGGGCTTCATCTTCCTGCACGTGGCTCGGGCGCTGTTGTCCGAGGACCGGGCGCTGAAGATCAAGGTCGCCGGTGAGAGCGCCGGAGTGCCCACCTGGTTCATGATCTTCAAGGAGCCGATGACGCCGCAGATCAGACTCGAGAACGCGCCAGCCCTGTTGCGCGGCGACGACGGCAACCGGCAGATCGTCCGCGTCGACCTGTTGTACCTGGCTGACGAGGGACGCGTGCGGATGGCGAGCCCCATCGGGCGGATAGATGATAGGGTGGGCCTCGGTCACCGGCGCTACCAGATCCCGGTCCCCGAGGTCGAGCGCGAGACCGAGGTCGCACTCGGGTTCCAGGTCGACGATCATCGTACAGAAACGACGTTCGCCGTGGCGCCGGTCCGGCGGATGGACGTCTACCTCATCCATCATACCCACCTCGACATCGGCTACACCCATCGTCAGGACGAAGTCGAGCGGCTGCAGTGGAGTCACCTGGAGGAGGCGTTGCGCCTCGGCGCCGCCAGCGCGTCGTATCCCGAGGAGGCGCGCTTCGTCTGGCACCCGGAAGGGCTATGGGCGGTGGAGTCGTACCTGGCGACCCACGGCGCCGAGGAGAACGAGCGGCTGCGCCAGGGGATCCGCCGCGGCTGGATCCACCTGGACGGCATGTACGCCAACCTGCTGACCGGCATAGCGACGTCGGAGGGTCTGATGAAAAGCCTCCAGGCGTCGCAGCGCTTGGGCGCCTGGAGCGGCGTCCCCGTCGAGTCGGCGATGCTCTCCGACATTCCCGGCTTCACCTGGGGCCTCGTCCCCGCGCTCGCCCGGCACGGGATCCGTTACCTGTCCATCGGCCCCAACTTCGGCCACCGGATCGGCTACTTCTCCGAGGCGCTGGGCGATCGGCCGTTCTACTGGGAGTCGCCCTCGGGTGACGAGCGGCTGCTCACCTGGGTCTCGGGCGCCGGCTACGCCCTCTTCCACAG
>CAYFSW010000133.1:0-4619 GCA_964345885.1 uncultured Gemmatimonadota bacterium
ACCGCGGTGAGGCGCAAGAAGCTATGGAAGAGGAGCCCGGCCCCAGTAAGGAGCACGAGTGCCATCGCGATCTCCACCACGACGAGCGCGCGGCGCAGCCGGCCCCGATCGCGGCCTTCGCCGGAGCGTCCGCCCTCCTTCAACATCGCGCTCACGTTCAGACGGGCACCTTGAAGCGCTGGCGCCGTACCGAACAGGACCCCAGTCAGCAGCGACACGGCGAGCGCGAACGCGAGCACACGTCCATCCACCGCGACACGCTCGATCAACGGGATGCTCCCCGGGTTCCACATCTCGAACGCCCGCACGCCCCCGATCGCCACCATGATCCCGAGGATTCCACCGGCCAACGCGAATGTCAGGCTCTCCGTCAGTACCTGCGTCAGGATGCGGATCCGGCCGGCGCCGATCGCGCTCCGCACGGCCAGCTCGTGGTGTCGCTCGGTCCCGCGAGCGAGCAGCAAGTTCGCCACGTTCGCGCAGGCGATGAGCAACAGCAGCCCCACCGCGCCCAGCAGCAGCTGCAACGATCCACGCACACTGCCCGTCAGGGACGTCTGGAGCGGGAGCAGCGTCACGGCCCGCAGGTTGCCGTCTCGACTGCGATGAAGCTGCGGATGCACGTCCGCCAAACTCGCGATCGCCGCGTCCAACTCGCCTTGTGCCGCCCCCACCGTCGCGCCGTCCCGAAGCCGGCCGTACAACTCGACCACGAACCACCACGAGACCTGCAGCTCCTGCCACTCGGGATCCAGGGCGACGAACACGTCCTGCTCTTGTCCCGTAAGGCCGGCGGGGGACGTAAATCCCTCGTCGAGCACGCCCACGATCTGCACGGGATTGCCGTCCAGTGTGAGCGGGCGGCCTACGACTCCGGGATCGCCGCCGAACAACCGCTGCCATGCGCCCCAGGAAAGTACCGCCCGGTGCGGAGCCCCCTGGAAGTCCTCCTCGAGCAGCAGCCGCCCGACTTCCACGCGCGCGTCGAACAGCTCGAGGTACTCCGGTAACACCAGCGCAGCGTTCAGTTGCAGCGGGCGGTCGCCACCCGTCCAATCCATTTGTTCATCCCACACCCCGGTGAGCGTGGCGTAGCTGGTCGTGTGCTCCACGAAGTCTGCGACCCGTGGCATCGGAAAGGACCCGCCGTCGAAATAGATCAGGCGGTCGGGCTCGTGGTAGGGAAGCGACTTGAGCAGCACGCCGTCCACCACCGAGAAGATCGCGCTCGTGGCGCCGATCCCCAGACCGAGAATCAGCACCGTCACCGCCCAGAACCCCGGCTCGCGCCGCGCGCTACGCAGCGCG
This sequence comes from uncultured Gemmatimonadota bacterium, assembly GCA_964345885.1. Lineage (GTDB taxonomy): Bacteria > Gemmatimonadota > Gemmatimonadetes > Palauibacterales > KS3-K002. Next base: position 1,309 of record CAYFSW010000133.1, read on the forward strand.
TACCGGATGTTGCGCACCAGTTCCGCCGCCACAGCGCCGATCCCGCCCCGCGACTCGAGCGCTTGCGTGCGCTCCTCGACCCACTCGGCGGCTGCTCGCGGTTGGTTCTTCCGTTCCGCGGCCGCGATGCGCCGCGCCAGCTCGTCCCAATCCGTCACGTGCGCGGCCGCCAGCTCCTCCGCCTCGGCGTCCGGGATCCCGCGGGCGAGGTGCGTGTGATAAAGGTCCTCGAGCTGACCGGCCAGCTCTTCCACAATCCGCTCGTCGCGTAGGCCGCGCAGCGCCGGAAGCGCTAGTCGCGACCGCACGTAGGCCTTCCAGTCACGCATGGCTACCACCGATCACCAGGTTCACCGCCGCGGTGTACGCCGCCCACTGGCGCCGCTGCTCGGCCAACACCTCGCGCCCTTGCCGGGTCAGACGGTAGTGACACCGCCGCCTCTCTCCCGGCTTCTCCACCCAGCGTCCGGAGATCCAGCCGTCGTTCTCCATCCGGTACAGCACAGGATAGAGCGACGAGACATTGAACTGGATCTCGCCGCCGGAGCGGACCTCGATCAGCTTGCCCAGCTCGTAGCCGTGGGTCGGCTGGTCGTCGAGCAGCGCGAGGATCATGAGCTCGACGCTTCCCTTCTTCAGTTCGGGGCTGAACACCGGGGGCCTCCTGATATTTGGCGACGCTATATGTTGTCTGGGCAAATATACCGCGGAAGCCGATACCTGCAAAGGGGCAGGGGGAGGTCGGCGGTAGCGAACGCCTAGGCCAGCTCCTCCTCGATGATCCCGGCGATATCATCGGCTTGGCGCCAGCCCGCCTCGAGCTCGGCGGCTTCGCCGGCCAGCCGGCGGCGCTCGACGTTGGCGTTCACCGATATCTCCAGCGCGAGACGGCGTATGCGCCCGAGGCCGTAGAGCGAGCGCCGCTCCGCTGCCAACCCACTCACCAGCTCCTCCGCCGAGCCGGCGTCTTCGATGAGTCGAATGGCGTCGGCCAGCTCGTCCTGCGAGGCGCCCTGAACGTTGTGATAGGCGAGCACGCGGCGCAGCACCTGCTCGGCAGCGGCGCCGTCGAGACGGTGGACCTTGTCGACCGTCCACGGGTCGCAGCGGCTGCAGGGCAGGGCTATGGACGGTCCGCGCTCGGTGGACGGCAGAAGGAGCAGGAACCTCGTCCGGTAGAAGAAGAGTCGGATCAGTACGCTGTGGCATTGGGGGCAAGGTGCGCGGCCGGCCCAGGCCGTTCGGCCAAACCAGCGCCAGCGCATGATGTCGGCGTGCAGATCTTCCGAGGGATAGAAGTCGCCGGTGATCCTGGAGAGGCCGACGTTCGCGCCGACGTAGGAGACGGCGGCGTAGGTCGCGGCGCCTAATAGGGAGAGCCGACTGCGGTAGGCGGCGCGGCGGCGCCGCAGCTGGCGGCCGTAGCGCCACCAGGCTTCCTCGGGTAGCTGGGTCCGCCCGATGCGGATCAGCTCGCGCCCGTTCGCGTCGAGCAGCGCGACGTTCTCGGTCTGGTAGAGTAAGTGGGCGCGGTCAACTGCGGCGCGCTCCAGCCGCGGGATCTCCCTGTAACCGTCATCGTGGGGCCAGAGACTCCAGCCATGGCAGCGGTCGCAGACCGACCAGACGCGCTCGCGTTCCGGATCGAAGGAAACGCGGACGCCCTGCCTCAGCTGCTCGCCCTCATCATCGGCGAGCTCTCGGCCGCAATACAGGCAGTAGCGCAGCATGATCTATCTCTATTGTGCTGGTCCCAAGCGGACTAGACAAGTGTTTCGTCTAGCGCCTTCGTGTCGCCAGGCTGCCTCAATAGCGCCACCAGGGTGCGGTTCGCTCCTCCGGCATGTGGCGCAGGGCATGGGCGGCCATCTCTTTCAACCGCTCCGCGGTGCTGACCGGTCCTGACCAGCAATGCCCTTTCCGATCACCGTACATGAAGAACCCTGGGTAGTGGGGGTCTTCGGTGGTTGCCATCCAGGCCTCCATCTCTTGGACGGCCACGTTCAGGTAGAAGTTGTCCATGTCACCGGTGTAGATGTGGAGTTTGTCCACCAGCTTCGGCCCCAGCATCTCCCAGTTGGTCTGGAGATGGTGGAGCAGGTCGTAGTTGTCCCTCCAATACCCCGCTACCTCGCGGTCGATTACGCCGGTCCGCTTGTCGAACAAGGGCTTGAAGTAACCGTCGTCCCCAAGCGGCCCGTGGACGGCGGACCAAATGTCGAGCTGTTCACCCGAGCGGCCCCTCGTTCCGTTCACCAGCTCCCAGCGGTTCCGTTGCTCCGAGGTCAGCCGAATCCGACCGTCCGTCTCCCGTGTGTTCGGGGTGGGCACGCGCCGCCACTCGTGCTGTTTGTAGAACGCGTTCTCGTCTTCGTAGATGTTGACGCCTTCGACGTTAGTGAACGTCACCGGGTCCGGGCAGTCGGCCCACGTACCGCCGAAGAAGTCGGGATGAAAGATCTGCAACGCCAGCGCCTCCCAACCGCCCGTCGAGCCACCGTTCAGAAAGCGGGCCCACGGCTCGCTGATCACGCGGAAGCGGCGCTCCACCTCCGGGATCAACTCCTGCATGATCGCGTCGCCGTAGGGACCGACGTTCACCGAGTTCACTGCATACGAGTCATCGAAATACGGGTTCGGGTGCTGGAAGGTGACGACGATCATGCGCGGGAAGTCGTCCGCCATCCAGGCATCGTAAAGATCCGTCCCTTCGCGGAAGCGGAGGGGCGGTCGCAGTGAGAAGTGGCCCTGGCGATAGAGTACCGGGTAGGCGATCGTCTGTCGGTCGTAGTCCCGTGGCAAGAGCACCGTCGCGCCCAGGTAGATGGGCCGGCCCCAGAACTCGCTGAGCATCGGGCTCTGGAAGCGGAAACGCTTCACATACCGAGTGTCGGGAGGGATCTCCACCGGCGGGATGACGTGCGCCGCTTCGAGTTGCACGACGTAGCCCGTCTCCGGGTCTAGCCGCACGCGCCGCACCCCGCTGTAGAGGTTGCCGGGCGAACGTTCCCAGCGTTGACCCTCCCAGTGATCTTCCGGCATCCAGACCACGTGGCCGTCGGCTCGCTCGAACCGCTCATATATATTCACGAACCCTTGAACGTAGTACTCGCCCGCTGGAATCTCGTTGAGGCTCTCCACCGGCGAGCCCAGGTCGCTGGCGTCGATGGTGGCCGTCGCACCGGGCGCCAGCGATTCCACGTCGCGGCCGAACAGCGGGACGCCAGTGCGGCCGATCTGAAAGCGCGGCTCGGGCTGGGGCACCCGCGAGATCATCACGTAGACTCGCCCGGTCACCGGTTGCGAACGAA
>CAYFSW010000134.1:0-51858 GCA_964345885.1 uncultured Gemmatimonadota bacterium
CTGGAGGAGCGCGAGTTCTATCCGGTGGGCGGCGAGCGGCCGCGCAGCACGAAGGCGCGGGTCATCGCCGCGACGCACCGACCGCTGGAAGACCTGGTGCGAGACGGCTCATTTCGGGAGGATCTCTACTTCCGATTGAAGGTGGTCGAGATTCAGGTGCCCCCGCTGTGCGAGCGCAAAGGCGACGTCCCACCGCTCGCCAGGCATCTGCTGGGCAAGATCAGCCGCAAGCTCCACCGGGAGTTGGAAGGCATCTCCGATGATGCGATGAAGGTGCTGGAGTCGTACGACTGGCCCGGCAACGTCCGCGAGTTGGAGAACACGCTCACCCGGGCCGGCGTCCTCGCCCGGGGTCCGATCATCGGCGCCGACCAGATCTCACTCAGCGCCGCGCTCCCGGCGGGAGACCGGGAAACACCGGAGGAACCGACTGACGATTCCCTCGAGGCCGTCGAGGCCGCTCACGTCCAGCGGATCCTGCGTCAGACCGGGGGAAACAAGCGGCAGGCCGCGCGCATTCTCGGTATCTCGCGGCCGCGCCTCGACCGACTGGTCGAGAAACACGAGCTGGATGTGTTGCGGTAACGAGGTGTTACAGTGATGGCAACGTCCCATTGCTATCCGGACGCTGCACCAAAGGGCGTAGAGCGGCGATATCGTTGAGCCTGCAGGGAATCCGCCTGACTGACGCGTCTGGCATCTCATTTGCCCTTCCAAACCTTCGGAGCATTCGATCTTACACGGAGCCCAAGTTTCCAGGAGGATCACGATGTTCGAGTTGAGCCGCATGTTGGCGCAGGGCTTCGCCGATCTGGAGCCGATGACAGTAAGCGCGCTCTTCTTTCTAGGCGGTGTGCTGGTCGGCTCCGTTCTCTCGCTTGCCGCGTTCGCAGGGTTCGCCATTCGGTGCATCAGCCGCAAGGACGCCGCGGCTCAGACGGTCGCCGCTGTGATGCTATGCGTCGCTGTTGCGGCGAGCGGCTCGCCGTTGAGGGCACAGGCGGGGCTGGGACAGGATGTTCAGAGGGTCGAACCCAGCTACACAAGGCTGTTCGGAGCCGACTCGCTCCAGGTAGGCGCCCTTGCCGCGCCCGATCTCGCGGTCTCCGTGTCGCCGGACGGGCGCTGGCTGGCATACGAGAGCTTGGTCGACGGACGGGTCGACATCTGGGTCGTATCGACGGAAGGTGGCGACCCGGTGAGGATCACGCGCGGTGGCGACTACCACGACAGACCCACCTGGTTCCCCAGCAGCGACCGAATAGCCTTTCGTGCCGCTCACGGACAATCGGGCCCGTTCATATTCACGGTCGAGATCGATTCACGGTCGGGTGAGCCGATCGGGTCGCCACGGCAGGTGACTATCGAATCGACTCCTCAGCGAGGTTTTGCGATTTCACCCGACGGCAGGTCGATCGCCTACCCGACGAATAACGAAGATCGAGACGCACTGAGGGTGGTTCCTGCCAACGGCGGTGCGGCCCGAACGGTATGGGAAGGCGAAAGCTCGTGTGGGGCAGTGGTATGGCCACCTGACCGTAATAGCCTGTACTGCGTGCAATGGCACGACGCGCGTCGCCATTCCGTGCTGCGTGTTCCCGCTGACGGCGGCGAGGCCGAGACCGTCTCTTCCTGGTCGAGTGGGGAGGTTCACCTCATCAGCCCCGACGCGCGTTACGTCTACCGAAAGGTCGCAGAACCCTCTGGGCAACCTCCGATCTGGGAGCTCGCGACCATCGGTGGCCGCGCCTTGGGCCGCTTCACTCTGCCCGAGAACATGGCGCCGGCCGGGTTCTGGCCGGAGGAGGGTGAGCTGATCGCAGTCTCGAGCGAGATCGCCGCGCCGCTGCGGATCATGCCAGTCAATGGCGGCCCGACGCGCCAGCTGACCGAGACCCGGGCCTACGACGTCCCGCTACGCTGGACGGCCGACGGTCGGGAGGTGTTCTTCGAGACCCAGCTCGACGGCAAGACGATCTACATGTTGGCGCCGGTCGATGGGCGGGCCATGCGGCAAGTGCCGCTTCCCGAGCCGAAGTGGTGGAGGATCATGCCGGCGTTATCTGGCGATGCTCGACACGTCTTCTGGGCCGCGGGTGCCGATTCGAACGAGGAACCGGCCCTCAAACTGTTCGATCTCGAGAGTGGCGAAACCGAAATCGTCACCGAATCCCCGTGTCGGTTGCGAGTTTTCCCATACGCCTGGGACGGCGATCGCTACCTCTACTGCGTGAAGAGCGACGGGCGGCACGAGTATCGAGCGTCCACTCCGTCAGGTGAAACGCGCCTGCTGCGCTCTTTTCCCGCGAGCGACGATCCCTTCGCGGTTCCGAGTCTGGCCGTGCACGGCGAGCGGATCGCCTTCGTCGAGAACACGGGAGAACATGGGGCGCTGTATGTGGGCTTCGCCGGCGAGCAAGAGGTGCGCCGCGTCGCGGCTCGCGATGGCAGGATCGGCACGCGTGGAATGCAGGGGCCGGTATGGTCCCCGGACGGACGGCGGGTGGCGGTGGCCTACGCCGCTCCGAACGCCTACGACGTCGATGCGTTGATCGTCGAGGTGTCGGAAGACGGCGAACGGGTGGGCGAACCGACGGTGCTCGACCTCGAGCCCGGGCCCAGCTGGTGGTGGGGTCTCCAGTGGCTGGCCGATAGCAGCGGCTTCCTGGTCGTGGGAATGGGGAGTGAGTCGGCGGTGGACACCGACATCTGGCTGGTCAGCCTCAATCCCGCCGACGACCCGGTGCGGCTGACGGCGGACGATCCCGGCAACGTATGGGGCTTCGCACTGTCGCCGGACGGTCGGCACATCGCTTACTCGAGTGACGTGGTGCTCGGCAGCTCGTTCTGGCGCGTGGATTTGAGTGACGCGTTGGAGGCCCAGAGAAGATGAATTCGGCAGAGGGCGGTGCCGAGTCGTGCTTAGCATCTCGCGCAAGAGGAGAGATGAAGATGTTCTTCTTTGATTCAATATCGACAGCTGACCTTCAGAATGTCCGGCGAAACCCTCTCGTTGCCATCATTCTAATGATCGTCGTTTCGTTGGCCGGGATCTTGGGGCTGCCAGGAACTGGCGAGTCGCAGGACGTGCCGACGATCGAGCCGCGCTTCACGAGGATCTTCGGAACCGATTCGATGGAGATCGCCTCGGCCACCATGTCGCCGGACGGTCGGTGGATCGCCTTCATCGCGTCGACCGATTGGGGCGTAGGCAGCAATATCTGGATCATACCGGCAACCGGCGGCGAGCCTGTTCGCCTCACTCAGGGTGCTCATTCGGATGACGGCCCCGTTTGGTTCCCCGGCAGCGACCGGATCGCCTTCCGCTCTGATCGGCCCGGTCCCTGGGCGATCATGACGATCCCGATAGACAACGAGACCGGGCGGCCCGCCGGGCCTCACCGGCAGGTCACACTCGAGGGCAGCCAAGCCTACCTCGATGTCTCGCCCGACGGGAGGTGGATCGCCTATACGCCGACGAATGAGCGAGGGGATCGCGTGATCAGGATCGTGCCGAGCACCGGCGGAGCCGCGCGTACGGTCGGGGAAGCCGACGCCTCGAGACCGATTTGGGCCCCGGACGGCCAGAGCTTCTACTACCCCGTTCTGGTCTCTCGGCCCAACGAGTTCGGGCTCGTCCGGGTTTCGCTGGACGGAGAGACGACCGACACGGTGGCCAGGGGGCGAGGCTATCCCAGGCTTTTCGTATACCGTGACACCGTCTACGTGACTCGCAAGGTCGAAGGCAACTCGCGCTCAGGGCCCACACTCTGGGATCTGGCGACGCTGGACGGTCGCTCGCTGGCCCGCTTCTCGCTACCCGCGGGGATGGCGCCAGGTCTGGTCCGCAGGGAAAGTCTGGTGTTCCCGGTCGATAAGTCCGACGTGGTGACCCCGATTCGCATCATGCCCGTCGACGGAGGACCGGTGCGCCCGCTTACGGACGGCGGAGCCGTCGGTGAGCCGCTTGCGTGGTCGCCCTACGGCGAGCGGCTCTTGTTCGAGACCGCACTGGACGGCGAGGATGTTCTGTTGTTCGCCCCGGTGGACGGCGGCCCGATGCGGCAATTCACGCTGCCCGAGGATGCCTGGTGGGTGAGCGACGTGCAACGAATATGGGCTCCGGGCTTTCCGCCGGTCTTCTCGGCGGATGGTCGCCACATGCTCTACGCCGCGGGTGAACCGGATGCCGAGGAGAGGCCGTCGGTACTGAAGGTGTTGAGCCTCGAGGATGGGCGTACCTGGGAGCTATGCGGCGCGTTTCAGTTGAAGAAGATCACCGGGCGTGGAGGCAGCTATTTCCGGGAGGGCGAGGAGTTTGTCTACATCGAGAAGAGAGGCGACGTCTACGAGCTTCGTGCGTCGCTGCCCGAGGGCCCGTCACGACTCCTGTGGTCGTTCGGCCGCGATGAACCGGGTCAGATCGGCGTTCACGGCGACAGGATCTTGTTCGCCAGGCATACCGACGAGGTTGAGACCACGATCTACACCGCGAGCGTGGGACACGGTGAGGCTCGGGAGCTGATCCGCCTGAGCGGATGGCTGGACTACCTTTCTTGGTCACTGGATGGCCGCTGGATCGCAGCGACGCATTACATAGACGATGGCAGCGGCACGGGCATCTTCGAATCCCGGATTCTGTTCCTGGAGGTCTCGCCGGCGGGCGAGCTCATCGGGGGACCCAGGTACGTCGGGGATCCGATGGTCTCGTATTGGGGCAACGTCTGGCTACCGGACAGTCGGGGTATTCTGACGACCGGCTTGGAAGGCAACGTGTGGCTCATGCCGGTCGATCCCAACGAGAGCCCGGTGGCACTGACTCGTGATGACCCGGGCTTGGCGTATAACTTCGTCCTCTCGCCGGACGGGCGCCGTATCGCCTACAGCAGTCGAAGGTCGCGTGGCAGCTCGCTGTGGCTGGTGGACCTGAGCGAGGCGTTGCAGGTGGGCGGCAACTGATACGATTGGAAGATCCGAGCCTGAAAGGGGGTGGCACTGCTGCAGGCGGTGCCACCCCCTTCGTGTCTTCGAGCGGGGAACCCGGCCGGGCCCGACTCTCGTTGACCTCGTGTAGCCGTCCAACGGAACGAGGGTCAGCTTGAAGCATCTTCCTCTGCTATCGCTGTGTGTCGTGTCGGCCTGCGCCGACGGGCGGGGAGCGAGTTCTGCTAGCGTTCAGGAACGAGGCCCGCACCGAAGCGTCGAGGCCGATTCGTCGTTCGCACGGCTGATCGAGCGCCTCTCGGAGCCGGGCGGCTACTTCGACACCGACAACCTGATCTCGAACGAGAGGTCGTACCTGCACGTGGTGGGGGCGCTGGAGGAACTGGGGGTCCGAGGCGGCGCCTATATCGGCGTGGGTCCCGACCAGAACTTCTCCTACATCGCCGCCGTTCTGCCCGAGATCGCCTTCATCGTCGACATCCGACGGAACAACCTGCTCCAGCACCTGATGTTCAAGGCGCTCTTCGCCCTGACGCGCAATCGGTTCGAGTACCTGTGCCTGTTGCACGGGCGGCCGGTTCCGGATGATATCGAGTCATGGGCCGGGCGAGGCATCGACGAGATCGTCGACTACATTGATACGACGGCTGCGGGACCCGATCTGGCTGAAACGGTGCTTTCGAGGGTGGTGGACCGGGCGAGAGCCTTCGGCTACCCGCTCTCCGAATCGGATCTCGAGACGATCCGACGCTTTCACACGATGTTCATTTGGGAGGGCTTGAGCCTCCGCTTCCAAAGCCACGGGCGACGTCCGCGTCCCTATTATCCCACCTATCGGCAACTGCTGCTGGAGCGTGACCTCGGCGGCCGCCAGGCGAGCTACCTGGCCGACGAGGGGGCCTTCCAGTTCGTGAAGTCGCTGCAGCAACGCGACCTGATCATCCCGGTGGTCGGCGATTTCGCCGGCCGCCACGCCCTGCGCGCCGTCGGCGAGTACCTGCGCGAGCGCGGAACCCGCGTCTCGGCTTTCTATACCTCGAACGTCGAGCAATATCTGATGCGCGGCGGCACGTTTGACCGCTACACGCGGAACCTCGCCCAGCTTCCGAGGTCGGAGAACAGCGTTATCATACGTAGCTTCTTCGGTGGCAATTTCGGTTACCTTCACCCGCAGGCTGTCCCCGGCTACTACAGCGTTCAGTTGCTGCAGAGAATCGAGGACATGCTGAGCTATCAGACATCTGGGGGTCGCCTGTCCTACCTCGATCTGGTAACGCGGGACGCCGTCGACTTGCGGGCGGCGAGCGGCCAGTAGCGGTTCCAAAGGGGTTTCTTGCGCTCGTATCTCGGCGGCCTTTACTTGGAAGGTAAAGCTCTGCCCCAGGAGGTTGCCATGCCCATCGAGGTCACGAGCCCCGCCTTCGAGGACGGCGAGTCCATCCCCGTCCGTCATACCTGTCAGGGGGAAGATGTGTCGCCGGGGATCAGGTGGACCGGCGTTCCGGCGGAGGCGAAGAGCCTTGCGCTCATCTGCGACGATCCGGACGCGCCGGTGGGAACGTGGGTGCACTGGGTACTCTACGATATCCCGGCGGCGTTTTCCGAGTTGCCCGAGGGGATACCGCCGACGGAGATCACGCCCGACGGCGCCAAGCAGGGCCTGAACGATTTCCGGCGCTTGGGCTACGGCGGACCCTGTCCGCCGCCGGGTCGCGCGCACCGCTACTTCTTCAAGCTGTACGCGCTGGACATCGAGCCCGGGCTACCGGCGGGGGCTACGAAGGCCGACTTGCTGCGGGCGATCAAGGGTCACGTGCTGGACGAAGGCCAGCTGGTCGGGAAGTACGAGCGGAGCTAGCTACGGTCCCTAAGAACCGACAGATAGGCGCCCCACGGCCCGACCTGGTGGGAGTAGCCCTTCGCCATGACGCGGGCGATCTGGGCGATGTGACCCAGGTCGTGCACGGTCCAGGTCGCCAGCAGCTGCCGCAGCGTTACCTGGCCCAGCTCGGGGTGAGTTCCCGTCAAGTTCATCTGCTCCGGCGTCAGGTTCATAGCTTCCAGAGTCCGCAGGTTCTCTTTACGCATAGCCTCGAATGTGTCGAGCAGTTCGGCCAGCGTCTTGCCCCTACTCTCCTGAAACTGGGCAAAGCGGTCGAAGGGTGTGAACGTGCGCAGCTCGCCATGCTCAAGGATGATGCGCATGCGGCCGATCCAGTCGGTCTTCTCGCCGTGGATCAAGTGTCCGACGATATCGTAAGGCGTCCAGCTATCGGGGCCTTCGTCGCACCTGATCCAGGGGTCGGAGAGGTCAGCCAGCAGCGCGCGCAGCGTGGCCGGCGTGGCCCTGAGGATCTCTAGGGTTCGATCGAGTTGGAAATCCATCTTTGTCGACATCTCAAGATACCTCCGTCGAGCACTCCCTCGGGACTAGGAATACTCTAACCCTGTACGCTTAGGATGACCCTCTGGTGTCAGACGGGGAACTCATCCGGCGCCTGTTGCGTTCTAAGAGTTGAAAAGGTCATCGAGTGAGCGACCTGCAACCCTGCGACGATGCAGAGCGTCTAATATAGTGAAAGGGGCGCTGAAACCGGGCGACCGAAAACGACGTAAGGTGAGACAGAGGAAACGTAATTAGAGGAGCAAACATAGATTTCCTTCCTGTCCAGGTGGCACTGGACAGTTATCCCACGTGAAGCCCTACCACTAACTCCGCAATGTGATGGGGCCGGGTCAAACCGGCCCCGTTTCGTTTTGGCTCGTTAAGACATCACTTCGGCCGACGTTTCAAACGATCGAGCTGTCGCCTCTCCTTCTTGCTGGGCCTGCCACCCTCGCGGAACGAGTATTGGGGTGCAGCCTTGCGCTGTGCCCTGAGGCTCTCCCGCGCCTGGATACTCTCTGGTGTCTCCTCGTAGAGGGTCGCCGCCTCCTTGGCCGGCCCGCGCCGCTCCGAAAGTCTCTGGACCACGAGCTGGTACTCGTGCGGCCCCTTGCGCACGCGGACCCGGTCGCCGACGTGCAGGTGGGAGGCGCGCTTGGCGCGCCGGCCGTTCACCTGCACCTTGCCGCCGCTTACCGCCTTGGCGGCGAGCGAGCGCGTCTTGAAGAAACGTGCTGCCCACAGCCACTTGTCCAGCCGAACCGCCTCTACCGCCATGTCTCCTCCTCGGCACCATCGTCGCACCTCGCCCCCGTCGGCGCAACGACGGGTCTTTCAAGCGGGGTTCCACGCGACCGCAAACTTTACATCTTTCCGGCTTCTCAACGGGCCCTGAAGAGCTTGAGCCGAAGCGGCAATCCCCGCCCTGGAGCCGGACGGGTGAAGCGGAGGCGCCTTCAGAATCCTGAAACCGAGCGCGGCACGAAGCGTTAGTGGGTCGAGACCTAAGACCCGGTGAGGCTGAATTGAAACTCTCGGACACCGCCATTCGGCGGCCGGTATTGGCCGCCATGATGAGCCTTGCACTGATCCTCTTCGGGGGGATCGGCTACTTCCGGCTACCCGTGCGGGAATTCCCGGACGTCGACGCGCCGATCGTCTCGGTCACGACCGTCCTGCGGGGTGCCAACCCCCGGGTGATGGAATCGACGGTCACCGACATCCTGGAAGAGGAGCTGAGCACGATTCCAGGCCTGCGCACGCTGACCAGCTCGAGCGCCGAGCAGGTGAGCAACATCACACTGGAGTTCACGCTCGATCGGGAGATCGAGGAGTCCGCCCAGGATGTGCGTGACAAGGTGTCGCGCGTGCGTGGCCGGCTTCCACAGGAGATCGAGGAGCCGGTGGTCACCAAGCAGGACGCCGACGCCCAGCCGTTCTTCTGGCTGTCGCTATCCGGTGAGAACTACGACCTGCTGCAGCTCTCGGACATCGCCGATCGCGAGGTGAAGTCGCGGCTGCAAACGCTGCCGGGCGTCGGTCGCGCGCAGGTGTTTGGCGAGCGGCGCTACTCGATGCGTATCTGGCTGGACCCCGCCGAGCTGTCGGCGCGTGGACTCACCGTCCAGGACGTCGAGTCGGCGATCCGCAGCCGCAACGTCGAGATCCCGGCGGGCCGCATCGAGTCGGAGAGGCGCGAGTTCACGGTCCGTTCGCTGGGCGAGCTGAAAACTCCGGATGAGTTCGCGAACCTTACCGTCGCCAACCAGGGTGGGCAGCTGGTGAAGCTGCGCGACCTGGCGCGGGTCGAGCTGGGGCCCGAGAACGAGCGCAGCTCGTTGCGCTTCAAAGGCACGTCAGCCGTGGCGATCGGTGTCATCCGGCAGTCGAAGGCGAACCTGATCGAGATATCGGACGCGATTCGCAACGAGCTGCCGTCAATCAATGCGGCACTGCCCCCGGGGTTGGAGCTTGAGACTGCCTTCGATTCGTCGGTCTTCGTGCGTCGCTCGATTCAGGAGGCGCAGGAGACGCTGCTGATCGCCGCTTCCCTCGTCGTGCTGATCATCTTCGTTTCGCTGCGCAACCTGAAGGCGACGATCATCCCGGCACTGGCGATCCCGACATCGATCGTATCCGCGTTCGGACTGCTGTACTTCCTCGGCTTCACCATCAACAACCTGACGCTGTTGGCACTGATCCTATCGATCGGCATCGTGGTGGACGACGCGATCATCGTGATGGAGAACGCGTACCGGCACCAAGAAGAGCTTGGTGAGAACCCGGAGACGGCGGCGATCAGAGGGACGCGGGAGATCGCCTTCGCTGTGATCGCCACCACGATCGCCCTGGTGGCCGTGTTCTCGCCGCTGGCGTTCCTGAGGGGCACGACGGGCCGGCTGTTCAACGAGTTTGGCATCGCGATGGCCGGCGCGGTGGTCATCTCCAGCTTTATCGCGCTGACGCTGACTGCGATGGCATCGGCCAAGATCCTCCGGGTACCGAAGAGCCATGGCCGGGTATTCATGGCCTTCGAGAAGGGGGTCCTAGGGCTCTCCGCCGGCTACTCGCGTACCTTGGCCTGGGCGGTGAGACACCGCGGTTGGGTGATCGGCGGCGCCGTCGCGACCGTCTTATTGGCGGTCGTCATATTCCGGGCGTTGGAGCGCGAGTTCGTACCGCCCGAGGACCGTGGGTTCTTCGTCGTCATCACGGTGGCGCCGGAGGGTGCGACGTTGGCGTATACGGACAGCTATCAGCGTCAGATAGAGGCTATACTCGAGAGGACAGAGGACATCGAGGCCTACTTCAGCGTGGTGGGCTTCGGCGGTCGAGTTAACAGCGGTATCGTGTTCACGCGCTTGATCGACTGGTCGGACCGCGATCGCTCGGTGCACGAGATCATCGGTGAGGTGCAGCCCCAGTTCTTCGCCATACCGGGCGTCTTCGCGTTCGCCAACAATCCGCCGGCTTTCGGGTTCGCCAGCCCGGTCCAGTTCGTCGTCCGGCATCCGGACTTCGATTCGCTGGCCGCCGGGATGGATCGGCTGGTGGCGCGCGCCAGAGGAATACCCGGCCTGATCAACGTCGACACCGACCTGCGCGTCAACAAACCCGAGCTTGCCGTGACCTACGACCGCGACAGGGCGGAGGACCTGGGAGTCGAGATCCGCGACGTCTCGTCCACTCTGCAGACTCTGCTGGGTGGCCGGCGCGTGAGCACGTTCACGCGAGCCAACAAGCTGTACGACGTCATGGTCCAGCTGGAGCCGCAGGACCGCGCGACGCCCAGTCAGATGGCGGGGCTCTACGTGCGTGGCCGGGACGGCGCGCTGATCAAACTGGACGCCGTGACCCGGGTCGACGAGGGCGTCGGTCCGCGCCAGCTCAACCACTTCAGTCGCGTTCGCTCGTTCACGCTGTCGGGCAACCTGGCGCCGGGATTCACCCTGGGTGCCGCGCTCGATTCGCTGACCGCGGCGGGTGCGGAGGTTCTGCCGCCGGGCAGCAGTGTGGCGCTCGCCGGCGAGTCGCGCGAGCTGGAGGAGAGCGGCAACGCGTTGTACTTCGCCTTCGTACTGGCCCTCGTGGTGGTCTACATGGTGCTGGCGGCGCAGTTCGAGTCGCTGATCCACCCGTTCACGGTGCTTTTGTCCGTGCCGTTGGCCGTGACGGGTGCACTGCTGACGCTGCTGCTGGCCGGCTCGACGCTCAATCTCTACAGCCAGATCGGGATGATCCTGCTGATCGGACTGGTGAGTAAGAACTCGATCTTGTTGGTCGAGTACGCCAACCAGCTCAAGGCGAAGGGAATGGGTACGGTACAGGCGATGCTCGAGTCGGGCCGGATCCGTCTGCGGCCGATTCTGATGACGGCGACGGCGACCGTATTCGGCGCCATGCCCATCGCTCTGGGGTTGGGCGCCGGTTCCGCCAGCCGCCGGCCACTGGGCTATGCCATCGTCGGTGGGCTGATCTTTTCGTCGGTTCTGACGTTGTACCTCGTGCCCGTCGTGTACGTGCTCCTCGACTCGCTCAAGGAGCGCATGGCGCGGCGCGCACCAACGCTAGAAACGGTAGAGGCACAATGATTCTGGCGCTGATCGCGTTGCTCCAGGTCGCGGCCGCGGGCCCGGCACCGCAGGTCGGGCCGCTGGTACAGGGTCCGCCGGCAACCGACACGATACCGCGGGTCACGCTCGAGGAAGCGTTGCGCGCTGCGGCACGGCTCGACCCGAACTACGTGGCCGCGCTGGGCCAGATCGGGAACGCGAGTTGGGTGAGACGCTCGGCCTACGCCGTCTTCGTTCTGCCCTCCGTCTCGATCTCGACGTCTTTGACGAAGGCGTCGGAACCGTTCTTCAACCTCGGGACTGGCGGCCTGGCGGACCAGATCGTCGATGCGCGAATCAACGTCAGCTACAACCTGATCCGGGGCGGCGCGAAGTTCTTCGAGCTGCAGAGGGCACGTGCCGCGATGGAGAGCGCGGAGGCTAGCGAGGTGCAGGCGCGCTTCAACACGGCGCTCCTCACAGAGGCGGACTTCAACAACGTGATCGCCGAGCGCGAGCTGGTTCGTGTGGCGAGCGAGCGAGTACGCCGGGCTGGGGAACAGCTGGCCGTGGCCCGGGCACGGGTCGTCTCGGGGGCGGCGGTACGGACCGACTCGCTGCAGCTATTGCTCGAGCTTACGCGCGCCAGCGTCGACCTGTTGCGCCAGCAGGCGAGCCTGCGGGTGGCACAGGTACAACTGGGGCGGCGCGTCGGCGTGCCAGGACCCGCGGATGCAGTCCCGGTCGATACGCTGCCGGCGCCGGAGCTACCGGTCAGTGAGGATAGCGCGGTAGCGGAGGCACTGGCTCAGGGGCCGGAGTACCGCATCGCCTTGGCCGAGGAACGGGCGGCGAACGCCGCGGCCAAGGCTGCCTATGGAGTGTACCTGCCGCAGGTGGATCTGTTCGCGTCCTGGCAGGCGTTTGACGAGGGCTTCTTTCCCGATGCGACATCGCGAACGGCTTGGGGCTTTCAGATCAGCCTGCCGATCTGGAACAATGGGCAGCGCGAGATCGCTCTCTCGCGAGCCAAGGCGGACCGCGATGTCGCTCGGGCGGTTCGCCGCGACGTCGAGTTGGCCGTTCGGCGCGACGCGATCGAAGCGTATCAGGCTTACGTCACGGCACGGGCCAGCGCCGAGCTGGCCCGGCAGGCGGTGATCGTTGCGCGGGAGAACCTGGACGTACAAGAGACCCGCTACCGGGCCGGCGCTACGACCATCCTGGACCTGGTGACGGCCCAGGTCTCGCTGTCGGAGGCCGAGGCGGGACTTGTGCAGGCGCGATTCTCGACCCGTCTGGCGCTGGCCGGACTGGAGGCGATCTTAGGACGAAGGCTATTCACTAATAGAGGATATTGACGGTGAGATCGATATTGCTGTCTGTGATCGCGGCAGCCGCGCTGGCGGCCTGCTCGAGTGCAGAGCCGAACAGCGGCGGAGGGCCGGGGACGAGCGGCGGACCGATGGGCATTCCGGTCGAGGTCGCGGTCGCGGGCCGCGACACCGTGGTGGACGCGATCGTCGCGACCGGCCAGATCGAAGCGCTCCAGTCCATCGAATTGCGGCCGGAGGTTGACGGGCGGTTGGTGGAGATCTTCATGCGCGAGGGGGCCGAGGTGGCCCGTGGGACACCGCTGTTCAAGATCGATGATGCGGAGTTGCGGGCCCAGGTCGCGCGCCTGGAAGCGGAGCGCGACCGAGCGGTCCAGGCGTTTGAGCGCACGCGCCAACTCATAGAGCAGAGCGCTTCGTCGGAGGCCGACCTGGAGGCGGCCGAGGCGAACGCCAGGAGCACCCAGGCACAGCTCGATCTCCAGCAGGTGCGGCTCGACCGGACGGTGGTTCGTGCGCCGTTCTCGGGGCTGGTCGGCGCCCGGCTGGTCAGTCTGGGCGACTACGTGACTTCGGCGACGCGCCTCGTCACCTTGCAGACCGTCGATCCTCAGCGCGCGGTCTTCCAGATCCCGGAGCGCTACGCCCAGCGCCTGAGGCTGGGTCAGGAGGTGACCTTCCGCGTGGCAGCGTTGCCCGACGTCGAGTTCACCGGGGTCGTCGACTTCGTCGACCCGGTCGTCGCGCTTCCCGCCCGCACCATCGCAGTGAAGGCGGAGGTCCCGAACCGCAGCCGCGACCTCAAGGCCGGGATGTTCATCGAGGTACGCCTGGCCACCGACGTTCGGCCCGACGCCGTCGTCGTGCCAGAGGACGCGATCCTGCCGCTGTCGGGGGGCGATTTCGTCTGGGTAGTCTCGGAGGGTGCGGCCTCGCGTCGCCAAGTCGAGCTCGGCGTCAGGATCCCGGGGTTCGTCGAGATCCTCAGCGGCGTCGACGCCGGAGAACAGGTGGTCGTCGGTGGGCTCGAAAGGCTCTCTGAAGGTGCGCCCGTGACGCCGACCGTCGTCGAGCGCTAGCCGCCCAGAGAGGGTGGCCGGTAGCCGGTGGTCAGTTGTCGGCCCTAATCAGTGCGGCGGCCTGGTGACTGCGAAAGCCGACAGTGAACTGTCCTACCGATTACCGACCACAGACTACCGTACACTGGCTACCGAAGTGCAGCCGCGTACCGACGCGCGACCTCATCCCAGTCCACCGTGTTCCACCAGGCTTCGATGTACTCGGGACGCCGGTTCTGATACTTCAGGTAGTAGGCGTGCTCCCACACGTCGATACCAAGAATCGGTGTGCGGCCCTCGAGGAGCGGGCTGTCCTGGTTCGGCGTGCTCTCGACCAGCAGCTTTCCGCCCGACTCGACCGATAGCCAACCCCAGCCGCTGCCGAAGCGGCTGGCCGCCGCGTCGCTTAGCTGTCCCTTGAAGCCGGCGAAGTCGCCGAACGCGTCCTTGATCGCCTTCGCTACCTCGCCGCTCGCCTCACCGCCGCCGCTCGGGCCCATGATTGACCAGAACAGTGTGTGGTTCGCGTGACCACCGCCGTTGTTGCGGACCGCTGTCCGAATGTCCTCCGGCAGCTCGCTCAGCTGGCCCAGCAACTTCTCAACCGGCCAATCGGCCAGCTGCGGGTGCTTTTCCAGCGCCGCGTTCAGCTTGCTCACGTAGCCGGCGTGGTGCTTCCCGTGATGGATCCGCATCGTGGTCTCGTCGACGTGCGGCTCCAGGGCAGCGAAGTCGTACGGCAGTGCTGGAAGTTCGTGGGGCATGACCGTCCTCCTGCGGGAATATCGAGTGTGCGCTTTCTTGTGAATCGTGCGGGTGGAATAAAGCAATGAGGGGGGAGTGGCGCAATGGTATTGATAATCAATCTCACTCCCGGCCCGAAAACGGTCGCTTGCCTGACACCCCTGCCCGGCCGCCTGAAGCTTGGCCGACGGCCGCTACGTAGTACGGGGTGAGCTTCCAAGCGTCAGCGGGAGGAGCTACTGTAAGAGCCTAGAGCCATGTGAGCCAACCGGAAGAGGGCACGATGTTTCTTGGGCTGAGAACAGTGGCCTACGAGGTCGACGACCTCGAGAAGGCGAAGGAATGGTACAGCCGGGTGTTGGGATTCGGGCCGTACTTCGATGAGCCGTTCTACGTTGGGTTCAACGTCGGTGGATTCGAGCTGGGGTTGCACCCGGTGGAGGAGGAGGCGCCGCTGGGCGCTGGGGGCACGCTGGCCTACTGGGGCGTGGAGGACATCGAGGCGGTGATGGCCAGATTGGAGGAGCTGGGGGCACCGGTGCACAGCGAGATCCAGGATGTCGGAGAGGGTATCTTGGTGGCGTCGGTGATCGATCCCTTCGGTAACTTGCTGGGGATCATTGAGAACCCCCACTTTGGGAAGTAGGACGGTCAGACCAGTTGAGTAATTGAGCAATCGAGCAATCGAAGTCGGATGGTCGAATTACTCGGCTGTTCTGATCTCCATGCCTCTCCCTACATTCCCCACTCCCAGTAACTCGGCCCGATTCGGAGGTTCCGAAGCCAGTCGACGGGCCAGGAATAGCGGAGCAACACGGCGAGCCAGCCGTGGGAGAGCGCCAGCGTGATCAGGTTCGGATTGCGCTCGAAAAGGCGGCACCAAACGTAACCCCCCACCAGGGTCACGAGCGCCAGCGGCCAGTTGGGCCAATGAACCGAGGCGAAGAGCGCTGCGGCGGCGGCAGCGGCAATGCCCGGTTGGGCGATTGCCCCCCGCAGCCGACGATACGTGAACGACTGCATCGCATACTGCTGGATCAGCCCCCAGAATGGGTACACGAAGAACGATTGGACCATCCGGTCGCGGAAGTGAGGCCCCCCCGAAACCACCCCGACTGCTAGGATTAGGGCCGCCCCGATCAGGGTTGCCAGCCCCACCTCGTGGGCCGACGCCCGGAGATTGTCAAGGCGCAGGCCGAGATCACGCAGACGGTCCCGGTGGATTATGTTGGAGGCGAAGGGGATGAGAACGATGACCACCAGAAAGGGGATCCGCAGCCAGTCGTTGTCTGTTGGCCGAATCACCCACGAGTAGGCGACCGCCAAGCTGACGAAGAGCAGGGGCTCGAGGACGGGCCGGGCGGTCAGTCTCTTGCGCAAAGAGTCGGCGGGGTCCCTAATCTGGCTCGCTTCCATCGAACAGTCCTCGGCTGCTGCAGCAGCCCATCAGTTGTGCGCGGCGCCGGCGGCGCGCCCCATGCTGGGCGGGCGACCCGGCCGGCGCATGGTGCCGGAAGCGCACCATTTACAGCACTCGTTGGCGTGGCGCAACCGCTCCCGCGGTGGCGGCCGGAAATTTGCAGTCTGCGGCATGGCAAGCTATTAATAGTCGTTGCACAGCAGATCGCGGATTCCCTGTAATACAAGGAGGTCTCCGGCTATGCAGCGACGCGAGGCTGACAGCGTAGGTGTCGGTCAGCAACCGTTCCCGGTCCAGGCAGCGCCCCGCCCGCTGCGTTTCCGTGCGGAGGCGGAGCCAGGGGGGGACCCCATGCGTCGCCGCTGGCAGGCCATCTTCTCCTATGGGGAAGGCTGGTCGCGCTTCCGTTTAGTGGTCAACCTGAACCGCAACACGCTGACCTTCCACCGCTCTCTCGACGTTGACTACAGCGCCATGCTGAGGGTGCTGGCCGGCAAGTCCACGGGCTCGCTGACCCCGCTGCCGCCGCCGACCGCCAAAGTTGAAGCGCTCACCTTCGACACCGAGATCATCGGTCTGAAAATGTCGCGGGTGGACGCGGGAGCGTTCAGGGCGGGTCCGGCGGGCGATTGGCTGGTCGTGCAGGCCTTTGTGCCACGCGGATCCGAATCGTTCCTGCTGGGCGTGAACGACCGGCTGAACGCGGCCGAGATAGTGATCCCGCGGGCCGAGGCGGTAACCCCGGTCGTGTACGCGCTGACGCAAGTTTTCGGCTAGTTCCAGCTCGATCTCCAGGTCTGGCGGGAACGACGCCGGCGCTTATAATTACTGGCCCGCCAACAACTGAAATTCGTAATCGGCTCCCGCCATCGATATCCGTAGGTTCGGCCGGAGGGCGTACGAGTATGATTCAGCCCGAGGTCCAGGAGGTCGCCGGCGTTTTCAGGGGCGAACTGCGTTGGATGTTCGGCCCGTACCCGGCGCTGATCCCCGACAGCGGCTGGCCGTCGGTGGGGATCCTGGACGCTCTTTGCCGCGGCATGAGAGGTCGCAGCGTCTTGACGGAGAGCGAGAAGATCTTCGTCTCGGGTGCGGCGGCCCACTTGGGCGAGCTGGTGCACACCTGCTGGCAGGCCTTCACACCAGAAGTGCGGGTACAGCACGAGGACGGAATCGTCTGCTCTGCGCACGAAGCCGACGGTTCGGCGTACCGGCTACCGCTGGAGAATGCGATCCTCGCGACACTGCGGGATCCCAAGCTCCCACAGCAACTGCCGCCTCACCTGCCGTATAGCCCGGCCAGCGATCGGCATGCGCTAGAGCTGTTCGGGCTCGCCGCCTGCTTGGGCATCAGTGCCTTCGGTGAAGGCCCCTGGGCCGAGCTACAGACGAACGGTCTCTCAGACCGTGTCGACGTTGTCGTGCCGCTCCTGGCGGAGCAGTGTGCCGCTCACTACGCGACGCTGCACCCCGAAGAACACCTCGGCCAGAAGTCGGATCTATACCGAAAGCTGATCTGGCCGCTCACGCTGTGCGATGGTGAGCGCGCCTATGAGGAAGCGGGCGCCAATCTGCTCGCCTATCTCGACGGGGCTCTGGCGGTAATACGCGGCGCGCTACCGCTGCTGAGGAACCTGGCGAGTTACCCCAGCGGAACTGT
Source organism: uncultured Gemmatimonadota bacterium (assembly GCA_964345885.1). Classification (GTDB taxonomy): domain Bacteria; phylum Gemmatimonadota; class Gemmatimonadetes; order Palauibacterales; family KS3-K002. The sequence continues at coordinate 17,599 of CAYFSW010000134.1, forward strand.
GAGGGGTGCGGCGCTAACCTGTCTTGTTCTTGACGAGCGGGTACCGGTGTCGGGCGAGCTGCTGGAGATCGCGGCCGACCACTTTCAGGGCAGAGCGGCAGCGTTCCGAGAAGCCGCCATCGCGCTGGCGGCCGAGCGCGGCCGAAACATCGACTGGCTCCACGGCGGTGCGAATCCGGAGGCGCGGTTCCGTTACGAGCGGCAACTGTCGTTGCTGCCGCTGGTACACATGCCGTTCGAGATGTGTGTCGATCCGGCCAATCGGGAGCTGGCGGCCGCTTTGGTGTCGATGGAGGCTGCAGATGCGACCGCGACCCTCGAGCAGCGGCTGGCAACGGGTCGCCGTCACCCGAAGTTGCTTTTCCAGCAAGCTATCCTAAGGCGCTGGTTGGGTGACATCGAGGAGGCGGAGTTGTTACTGGAGGAGATCGTGCGTGATCACCCCGAGGGGCTGGATGCTGATTTCTATCTGGAGGCGGGGGTGAGTGCCCTGGCTCTGGGCCATCTGGATGACGCTATCACGCGGTTGGAGCGGGCGTTGGCGCTGGGCGAAAAGCGCTTCCAGGTCGCATCGATTCTGGGCCATGCCTACGCCCAGGCGGGTCGCCGCGAGGAAGCGGTCGCTGCATTCGGCGAGGCGATTTCCAGAGGCCACCTCCCCTCTGACGTCCTCGTCAGTCGCGCCGACGTCCAGCGCGAGATGGGTCAGCAGGAGGGCTACTCGCGAGACCTGGCGGCTGCGGCGGCTGTCTACCCGTTCAACCCGCGTGTGGTAGAGCGCGTGATGGCCGGCTACGTCGAGGCCTGACCCCCTCGCTTTAGGGCCGCCAGCGGCCGGCTTTGCCGCCTGCCTCGCGGACTCGCGTCACCACATCTGCGAAGCTGGGACCGAGCGCTTCCGCTGCCTCCTCCAGGCTGGCGAACGAAAAGTCACGAGACACGTAGCCGCTGCCCTCGCTGTAGGTAGCGACGACGTTCAGGCCACCGTCTTCTCGGACCTCCCACTTGGCCCAGATCGGTTTGCCACCGGTCTCCAAGGCGCCTCCTTCGCCGGAGCGGTCGAATCGACACGGTAAGGCGGCCCGCCCCTCCGGTCTAGACGCTGCCGTTGCCCGTCTGGCGGCGTGCCGCTATGCTAGATAGGTCATCCCAAACTACATCAGGACTAGAGAGCCAGCGGTTTTCAGCAGCTCACACCTAGCAGGAGGAGCGTCATGAAAATCACCAAACTCGCCTTGGTACTGGTGCTCGTTCCGTGCCTGGGCCTCGTAGCCTGCGCCGAGCAGGCGGGCGAAGAAGGGGCCCAGACCATGGAAATGGCGATGACTGTCGACCTGGAGGCCGTCGCTGAAGCGTTCGCCGCGGCGCGAGCCGAGTACGTGCGGGCGTTCGAGGCCGGTGACGCCGCCGCACTCGCAGCCTTGTATACCGAGGACGCGATCCGCCTACCGCCGGATGCAGAGGTGTTGAAGGGCAGGGCGGCGCTGGAGCAGGGTTTTGCCGCGGCGATTGCGGAAAGCACCAGCCGGGAGCTTACGATCACCCAGACCGACATGGGTGCCAGCGGCAACCTGGCCTACAGCATAGGCACCTTCAGCGCGACCTACCACGTAGAAGGTGTCGCCGACCCGGTTATGGACGAGGGCGAGTATCTCGTCGTCTCGAAACTGACGGAGGACGGCACGTGGAAGATCTACGCTCACATGTCAACCAGCAGCTTGCTTGAAACGCAGTAGTTGAAGGGCGGCTCGCACGCGAACGGGCCCCGCGGTGACTGCTCGCACCGCGGGGCTCGTTGTTCCATGGGTTGGGCGTGCCCGACTAGATTGCGCGGCCCGCCTCGATGGCCTCGGGCAGTAAGAGCATCCCCCCGTATAGCGCGGTACCGACGATACACCCAGCGGCTCCCGTCCGCCGAATCGTGACTACGTCATCGGCCGTCGCCACACCGCCGCCGAGGATAACCAGAAAGCTCTCGGAGATCATCCGCCGAGCGAAGTCGAGGTTGGGGCCGATCAGCGTGCCGTCACGCATCACGTCGGTGCAGACGATCCAGCGCACGCCGATCGTGCTGAGGTTGGTGAGCACGTCCTCCAGGTGCGGCGTCGCTTCCATGACCCGACCCTGAATCACCAGGCGCTCGTCTCGCAGGTCCAGGGCAGCCGCCACCTGGTCGGGCCCGAAGTGCTCCAGCAGCTTGTAGATGAGCCGCGGCTCCTCCACTGCCGCGGTACCGAGTACGATGCGGTCGATCCCCGCTCCCAGAAGACGGTTTGCGACGGAGAACGTTCGCACTCCTCCGCCGACCTGAATCCGTGCCTCCACGCGCTCACGGATGCGGAAGATCCACTCGAGGTTCTTACCCTTGCCAAGACGGGCGCCGTCCAGGTCGACTATGTGCAGTGCTTCGGCACCCTGGTCCACCCAACCCCGTGCTACAGAGAGCGGATCGTCAGAGTGCACGATCGCCTCATCGAACCGGCCCTGCTGCAGGCGGACACAGCGACCTTCCAGCAGATCGATTGCAGGGTAAATCAGCATCCTCGGTCGGCGGACTCCGAAATGGAAACGTCCATCCCGAGGGAATGGACGGCATGGCTCTCATCGCTCTCGCGCCTATGATACCCGGGGAGGTCTAACTGTCAAGCATGGTAGAGCTACTTTCGGCCGTCCTCGCGTCGAGCGTACTTTCGCTGCGGAGCACGGTGCCTGGGCGCAGAGAGGGTGCGATGAGCGACCAACAAGGACAGCCTGACTCGCCGGTCCTGCGAACGGACAGATTGACCCGGGTGGTGGAAGGGCACACCCTGATCGATCAGGTCTCGATCGAAGTCCGACGCGGCGAAGTCGTTGCCGTTACTGGACCTAGCGGCTCGGGAAAATCCTCGCTGCTGCGCCTGCTCAACCGGCTCGATGAGCCGAGCGGTGGTACAGTCTATCTGGACGGCCGCGATTACCGGGAGATACCACCCCGGGAACTGCGGCGCCGGCTGGGAATGCTGCTGCAGCGTCCCTTCCTCTTCCCGGGCACCGTGGCCGAGAACCTCGCATTCGGTCCGGGGGCGCACGACGAGGAGCTGGCGGATGAAACGATCGCCGAGCTGCTGGATAAAGTCGGACTACCCGGCTACGCCGAGCGCGATGTCCGCCGGCTATCCGGTGGCGAAGCGCAGCGAGTTTCGCTGGCACGTACGCTGGCCAACCGCCCCGAGGTACTTCTGCTGGACGAGCCGACATCGGCGCTGGATGAAGCCGCCCAGCTGGGCGTGGAAGAGTTGATCTGCGGTATTATCAACGCTCAGGGGCTCACGTGCATCATTGTGACGCACGATAGCGACCAGGCGACGCGGATGGCCGGCCGTACAGTTCTGTTGGAGGCCGGCCGGGTGGTGAGCCGCTGATCGATATCACGGAGCTTACGAATGCTGTCAGGATTCTTTGGCGACACGTTACAGCTGGGTATCGCGCAGGCGGTGATCAGCGCGGTCTTGGCGCTGGCCGTCGTCTATGTCGCACGGCGCAACGAGATCCATTTGGAGCGCGAGACCGCCGTGGCGCTGCTGCGCGGGTTCGTTCAGATCGTCGCGGTGGGATCGATACTGGTCCTCGTGTTTCGCGGCCCGTCGTGGACCAGTGTCTTCGTCCTCCTCTTCATGATGCTCGCTGCGGCGGCCACCTCGGCACGCCGGGCGCAGGGTATCTCGGGGGCGTTCGTCGTTTCCTTCTACGGCATTGCCGGCGGCGCCGGTGTCGTGATCGCTTCGATGACCGTGCTGGGCGTTATTGACGCGCGCATGGCTTCGCTCATCCCGGTGGGCAGCATGATCATCGCGTCGGCGATGAACTCGGTGGCTCTCGCACTCGAGCGCTTCCGCTCCGAGCTGGCGGCGAGCGTGGGGCTGATCGAGGCCGGCCTGGCGTTGGGAGCGGATCCCAACCGGGTCGTAGCGCCGCACGTGGAGGCGGCTGTCAGCGCCGCGATGATCCCGCGGATCGATACGCTCAGGGCGTTGGGCATCGTTTGGATCCCCGGCTTGATGGCCGGGATGGTCCTGGCCGGCAGTGATCCCATCTACGCGGCGATCTATCAGTTTGTCGTGGTCGCGATGATCGTTGCGGCGTCGGGACTCTCTTCGGTGATCTCCACGCTGTTGATCCGGGGTCGCGCCTTCTCAGCGGCCGAGCAGCTGGTGATTTAGGGAATCGGGGATTCGGGGAGTCGGGGAGTTGGGGGGGTGCGTAGAATCCCTACCCGCGCGCCGGGGGCCTGCCTATTATGCCCGGTATCAAGGCCGCTCACTCCCGGACAGCGACACCGGCGGATGGACCAGGCACGGAGGTTGTGGGATGTTGGAGATCGATGGCCGTAGCCTAACACTTGAAGATGTGGAGCGCGTCGCCAGTGGGCTGGAGACGAACGTCACCGTTTCCGCCGATGCGAGGCGAGCGATCGACGCCTCGCGCCAGGTCGTAGAGCGCGTCTTGGAGAGCGGCGATCCCGTCTACGGTGTCACCACCGGGTTCGGCCGGTTGTCTGAGATCGCCGTCCCGCCGGAGAGACGTCTCGAGATGCAGGAGAATCTGGTGAGGAGCCACGCGTCGGGCGTCGGGGGAACGCTCGATCGCGAGGTTGGCCGTGCGGTGATCTTGATTCGCGCCAACTCGCTCGCCCGCGGTAACTCGGGCGTCCGCTATGAGGTCGTCGAGTTACTCCTCTCATTGCTGCGATCTGGAATAGACCCGCTGATCCCGGAGTTCGGGTCTGTAGGAGCGAGCGGCGATCTAGCGCCGCTGGCGCACGTAGCGCTCTGCCTCATGGGGGAGGGAAACGTGCACGGCGATGCGGGGCCGGTACCTGCACGGTCGGCGCTGGAGAGAGCCGGGCTCGAGCCGACCACGCTGCTGGAGAAAGAGGGATTGGCGCTCATCAATGGAACGCAGGCGACGACCGGGCAGGGCGTTCTTGCGTTGTTGGCAGCCGAGCAGGCGGTGGAGACCGCCGAGCTCGCCGGCGCGATGTCGCTGGAGGGACTGCTCGGTACGCCAACACCATTTGATGAGCGCGTACATGCCAACCGGCCGCACCCGGGTCAGATGACCAGCGCGTCTCGACTACGCGGGTTGCTGAGAGAGAGCGAGATACGCGAATCGCATCGTCACGGTGATCCGCGAGTCCAGGATGCCTATTCGCTGCGCTGCATGCCGCAAGTGCACGGTGCAGCGCGCGATGTGATGAGGTTCATCCGTGGCGTTTTAGAGATCGAGGTGAACAGCTCGACGGACAATCCACTGGTCTTCGCAGCTGCCGGTGAGATCGTCAGCGCGGGTAATTTCCATGCGCAGCTAATCGCCGAGGCCCTCGATTTCTTGGCGATCGCTTGCACCGACCTGGCTGCGATCAGCCAGCAGCGCATCGAGCGCTTGCTCAACCCCGATCTCTCCACACTGCCGGCATTTCTGGCAAGAGACCCCGGCGTCGAGTCCGGTCTGGCGATCGCCCAGGTGACCGCGGTGGACCTGCTAAGCGAGATGCGTGTCCTGTCGCATCCGGCGAGCGTCGACACTGTTACGACGAGCGCCAACAAGGAAGATCACGTGTCCATGGGCATGGCGGCGGCGCGTAAGGCACGCCGTGCCGTGCGCTGTCTGCAGTACGAACTGGCAATCGAGCTGATGTGCGCCGCTCAAGCGCTCGAATTCCTCGAGCCCCTTAAGCCCGGCTTGGGCGTTGCGGAGGCTTACCAGCTCATTCGCCAACGCATTCCGCCGCTTGACGGCGATCGTGTGCTGAGCGATGACATCGAGCAGCTTCGTGAACTGGTGGACAGCGGTGAACTAGTTGATATCGTACTCAAGCATGCGACGAGCACAGCCGGCTGATGATCCCGCGCGATGAAACTGGCGCGGCACCGGAGTCGTACGGAGGGCTGAGACTTCTAGGAAACTCAGTTAACCGAGAGCAGGCATAGATGGGGATCGTCTCCTGGATCATCTTTGGGTTCATCGCCGGAACGATCGCCAGGTTCATACACCCGGGCCGTGACCCCGGTGGTTGCCTGGTTACGATTCTGCTCGGCATAGGCGGCGCGCTCGTCGGCGGCTACGTCGGCACATCCCTCGGCTGGGGCCGGGTGAACGGTTTCGATATACGCTCGCTCGGGCTGGCGGTTATGGGCGCGCTCATCCTTCTCATCGTCTACCGGATGTTGTTCGGCAAGAAGAAGCGTTAGCTCTGTTGCCCCCTGCAGGGTAGTCGTAGATTGCCCCACCCTATGCACCGAGTCCTTCCTCAGCCCAACAGGAGCCGGTGTCCCCAATGCCCAAGGACGAACACGACCATCTCGTTAAGCGTCTCGAACAGCTCGAGCGCCAATCGGAGCAGCTCGATGTCGAGCTGAGGCGTCTGAGACGCGATCTGCTTCGCCATAAGAGTGCTGCCGCAGTATCAGCGGCCGTATCTGCGCCGCCGGCACCTTCAACGCCGCCGCCCGAAGCGGTGGAACCGGTAGCGCCGGAACCCACGGCACCACCACCGCCGGCGGCTGAGGCGGGCCGGAAGAGGGAGGCCATCGACGTCGAGTTCTGGCTCGGCGGTCGCGGTCTGCTCTTGATCGGCGTGGCGGCGGGTGTGTTCGCCGTCGGCTTCTTCGTCAAGGAAGCGATCGAGCGTGGCTGGATCGGTCCCACGATTCGCGTTCTGCTGGGTGCCGGGCTGGGGGTCGTTGCAGCGGTGGTCGGTGACCAGATTCGGGCTCGGGGATATCGAATCTACGGTCTGTGGCTGGCCGCCGGCGGCTTCAGTGCCATCTATCTCAGTCTCTGGGCCGCGGCAACCTTGTACGCCCTCCTCCCCACGGGTGCCGGGTTCGCGTTGATGGTCGTCGTGGTGGCCGCCGCAGCGGTCCTCGGGCTGCTCCGGAGCTCGGAGTCGTTCGTGGCTCTGGCGGCGGTGGGCGGCTACCTGGCGCCGGTGCTGCTGCAGATGGAATCGGCGTCGGTGCTCTTCGGCTTGGGTTATCTCGGTCTGCTCACCGGCACCGGTCTCTGGCTCGCCTACCGTGAGGGTTGGCTTTACCTGGCGGTGGTGGCAGTCCTCGGCGGAACCATCATGGCTCTCCTCAGCGAGGGCGAACCGCACCTGCACGGGACTTATCTCGCGCTGCTAGTGGCGGGCGCCTTGGTGACGGCCGAGCGGAGGCGCTGGCCAGGGCTAGCGATTCTGGCCGCGGTATTCGGTTGGCTTACGCTATTGGTGGGCAGCGGACAGTGGGAGATCACCGCGGTCAGCTTCTGTGCTTACGCAGCGGCCCTTGCTGCAGCGGGCTTGGGGATCGCCGCGCGCGCCGGGTGGGCCGGCCTGGGGGCGGTCACGGTGGCGGGCGGTACTCTGGTCATCCTCTCTAACGTCGGCGCTCCTGATGCGCACGGCATCTATCTGCTGGCTCTGGGCGCTGCAGCGCTGATACTGGCTCGCCGTGAGCGCTGGGTCGAGATCGCGCTGCTGACGATCGTCTTGACCTGGGCTGCGCTCTGGTTGGGCAGAGACGGTTGGAACATGCTGGGCCTTCAGTTCTCGCTTTATGCCGGCGGACTGTGGTTGATCAGCCTGATCGCATCGCTCGGCTTAGACGTGAGTGACATACGACCGGCGGAACGCTCCGAAGAGAGTGAGGAGGGTAAGGGTTCCACCGCGGGCGAGGTCGATCTGATCGAGGCCGTGCGAACCCTCATCGGGCCACAGGCCAGCGGTGTGCTCGTGACGGTCCTGCCGCCCTGGCTCTTCTACCTCTATGCGATGGTGGGCCTGGAAGACTCGGCATACGCCGAGTCGCGTGGCGCTATCGGTTTCGGTTTGGGTCTCGTTATCGGTTGCGTTTACCTGGCCCAGACGGTTTGGGGAACGAAGAACCTACGGGCCACGAGACTCACATGGTTGGCTGGGCTGGGCTATGCGTTCTGGCTGGTGGCGCCTTCGCTGCTCTGGGAGGGCGCCGCGCTGGCTCGGGTCTTTCTGCTCGAGGGTCTGGCCCTCGTGGCAGCCGGCGTCCTGTTGAGGACGGTCGAAGCGCGGGCGGCAAGTCTGGCGGCATTCGTACTCGCCGCCATGACGTACTATGGGGCCGCGGTGATTGAACGCCCTGAACTCGATGCCGCTTTCGTGGGCGCCTGGGCGCTCACTGCCCTGGCGGTGGCCGTCGGGCTAGCCGTCTGGGGAGTCGCGGTGGAGCGAGTCGAGAGCCCGGCGTCCTGGGAGTCGGGGATCCGGCCTATCGTGCTGCTCGTCGCCGCGGTCCTCTTCCTCGGGTGGGGGACGGTGGAGATCCAGCGCTTCTTCGAGCTGCTCGGCGAGGGCGATCGCTGGAACCTCGCCCGCGACTTGTCAATCAGTGGTTTCTGGATGGCCTATGCGGCAGTGCTCTTGGTCTTCGGCTTTTGGCTCAAGCGGCCACCGGTGCGCTGGGTCGGACTGGGAATGGCTCTGCTCGCCGCCGGGAAGGTCTTCCTCTACGACCTATCGCAGCTGTCACAACTCTACCGAATCTCCAGCTTCGTGGCGCTGGCCATCGTCTTGCTGGCGCTCTCTTTCCGCTACCAGAAGCTGCGGGGCGCCGACAAAGAAGCCGATTCCTAACCGGTAGGGGCGGCAGACTGGGTTTGGCAACCGTCCTGGAGCGCTAACTCGTTCTTCTATAAACGGTTAGTGCTCCGGTCGCCCGCACCCGCATCCGCACGCATACCCGTCAAAAGTTTACGTCAGAATGAAAACTATGATCGGTCAGTCTGTCCGCGCTCGTCGTAAGTCGTTGCCATGTATTCCGCTCTTTTTTGGCACAAAGATGGCATTTCGTCCGTAGCCCAAGACCCGCCCAAGGTCAGGCGAACAAGTAAGAGGGGACGATGACATCGCTCAGATGTAAGCGTGGGTACACGATGGTCGACATGGCGGTCGTGTTGCTGCTGATCGGTGCTGCCATGGGTACCTCTGGTCCGCTGAGCCGACGGATGATCGCTCTCTACCAGCTGAACACCGCCACTCAGACGCTGGCAGCAGATCTGTCGCAGGCGAAGATACGGGCGATCCAGTCGAACGCGTTGGAGGCGGTCGAGCGTGAGTCGAGCCGTGACTATCGGGCCGCGGGGTATCCGCGCCGTCTGCCGGGGATGGTGCGGTTCGACGCGGAGAGCGCCGAGACGGTGGTATTCAACGGGTTGGGCGCCATGAGCGACGGGGCGAGTCACCGCTTCGTACTGGTCAACCTGTACGGTGAGACGCGCGAGATAGTGATCTATGCCGCGGGCGGTCACGAGGTTCGCAAGTTGTGAAGCAGAACAACGGCTTCAGTCTCGTCGAATTGATGGTAGCTCTGGTGATCTTCGCCTTCGGAGTGCTGGCGGGGGTGGCACTTCTGGGTTCCGGCTACCGATGGGAGGGGCAGGCAGAGTTGGAGACCCAGATGACGGTGGCGGCGGAGATGAAGGTCGAGGAGTTGAAGGCGTTGGCGGGGACCGAGCTGCCGGACACGGTGGAACTGGTGCCGGGTGGTGACCTCGATTCGAACACGACGGGCCACTGGGACACGGCTGAACTGGACGGGCGCACGTTTACCCGCCGTTGGCGGATCCAGGCAGGGCCGGCGGGGACAAGGCAAGTGACGGTAAGGGTACTGCCTCTGGATCCGCCCGCGGCGGGTTACGCTGAACTTTGGACACACGTGCTTCATGAGTAGTCAGTGCTGGATCAGGCGCGTCGCCGGCCGCCGGGCCGGCTTCAGCACGATCGGCATGATCGTCGCTTTCGTGCTGCTGGGGCTCCTGCTGGCACCGATGCTGGGCACGATCTTGAGCGCGCAGCGCGGTTTCGTGGAGAGCCGGGACCGGGCCCGCGCCGCCGGCAACGTACGATACGCGCATCTGGCGCTCACACGCTTCATGCGCCTAGCGGGCAGCAGCCCCATCGGGCTGCCGCTGCCGGGCATCGATCCGGATCCAGGTGGCGATGGCGTGTTCAACGACGTGCGGCTGCGTTCCGACTACAATCCCCCCGACGGCGATATCGATGACCCTGGTGAGGATCTGACGTTCTTCCTGCGGGCGGATACCATGTTCGTGAAGTCTGGGAGCGATGGAGACGAAGAGCCGTTCCTCATCGGTGTGGACTCGCTGGCGTTCGAGTACTTCGACCGCGACGGGTCGGTGATCTTGGATCCCACGCGAATCGGTCCTCGAGCCATGACCGTCGACGTGACGATCCGGGCCCGCGGCGACCGCTACGCCGATCCCGCCCAACGAACTCTCTCCGGTCTGGTACGACTGCGAAACGGGAAGTGATGCGCATGTTTCACAGGCTACGGTCCAACGAGTCGGGAATGGCGCTGCTGGCGGTGCTGTTGGCGATGGGACTTCTGACGGCGCTGGGTGCAGCGCTCACCGCAGTGGGTATCGTCGAGTTCCGCGCTGCAAAGAACCACCGCTCGGCTTCCCGCGCCTTGCTGCTGGCCGATGCGGGTGCGACCCACGCGCTGGCGCTGATGCGCGGCCCGTTAGCCAACTATAGCTACACCGATGTGCTCGTCGGTGCCGACGGGATCGGAGACACGGAGGACGATGGTGTCTTCACGGGCTTCGCGCTCGGCGATGATGACGCGCTGCCCGACACCGGGATACTTCTCGGCAACGGTCGGTACTACGTACGGATCGTCAACGACGATCAAGACCCCAGCGGCGATCCGTACCAGGACGACAACCACCGCTTCGTCGCGCTCTGCCGCGGCGAAACGCCGGACGGCGGCGTGGCGGAGGTGCGTGTCATGCTCGCCGCACCCAACTTCCCGGCCATCGCCACCAACGGTACGCTCTACCTGCCGGGCGACCCCGCCGTGACCGGCGAGTGCGGCGGCGTCCACGCCAATCGGATCATGACTGTGAGCGGGCACCCGACGGTGACCGGCGACGTTACCTACTACGAGGACGCCGTGGTCAGCGGCACGATCTATGGTGCGTTCGGCGAAGAGAAGGAGCCGAAGCCTGGGCCCTGGGTCGATATCCCGGAGTACGAGCCGCTCGACTTCTGCGCCGACGCGGACTACAGGCTCAGGAACAACAAGCTGATCTCGTTGGGCCCACCGGAAAGCGAGTTCACCCTCGGCAAGGTGATCGGTTGGCAGTTCGATGCGTCCACCTGGACCTATCAACTCAACGCCAAGGAAGCGGTGGGCGGTAAGTACTGTGTTCATGGCAACGTGAAGGTGACCGGCAACCTGGGCGAGCCCGGCAACCCGCTGGAGATCAGCATCGTCGCCACCGGCTCGATAGCTGTCGGCGGCACGCCGATCATCGAGCCTTCCAACAGTCACGACATCCTGCTCATGGCGGGCGGCGACGTACAGATCGGCGGCAACACGACCAGTAGTAGGTCACCCTACTACCACGGGCTGATCTATGCCGGAAGCCAGTGTCAGGTGGGTGGTACGCCCTACGTCGACGGCCACATCCTGTGCTACGACGACCCTGATCCGACGGGAGCTGTCGATCTGTTCGACGAGAACAAGATCAACGGGACCCCGACGATCAGCTATGACTGTTCAGGTGAGCTGCGACGCACGTTGATGGCGTCGTGGTGGGAATCGCGGACGACATCGTAGTTGTTTCCACATAGATGAAGTGACCCCGGTCGCGGGTGCGGCGCCCGGGGAGGCCGGAGGCGCGCGAGCAAGAGGTGCGGAACGATGGTGGGGCGCGTACGGAGGGACGAGTCGGGCATAGCGTTAGTCGCCGTGCTGCTGGCGATGGCGCTGCTGGCCGTGATCGGCGCCGCGCTCACCGCGATTGGAATCGTCGAGTTACGGACCGCCATCAACCATCGGTCGGCGACCCGCGCCCTATTACTCGCGGATGCCGGGGTCAACCATGCGCTGGCCCTGATGCGCGGCCCGCTCAGCGACTTCACCTACAGCGACATCGTCCGCGGAGACGACAACGCACCGGGCACCGGAGACGACGGCCTTCTGTCGGGCTTCGGACTCGGCGCGTTTGACGAGATACCCGACACGGGGGTCGTGCTCGGCGACGGCCGCTACTACGTGACCTTAGTGAACGACTCGCAGGACCCCAGCGGCGATCCGCACGTCGATGCCAATCATCGCCTGGTCGCGACCAGCCGCGGCGAGACACGGGACGGTGGCGTGGCCGAAGTAGGGGTCGTGCTCGCCGCACCCAGCTTCCGGGCGATAGTCAGCAACGGCGACCTCACGGTACCTGGCAACCCAGACGTGCTGGGGCCGTGTGCCGGAGTTCACGCCAACGGTGTGTTGAACGTCAGCGGGCACCCGACTGTGGATGGCGAAGCGACGGCTGCGGACGACATCAACCTGAGCGGTACGATCTACGACGCGGCTGGCGGGATAGTTATCCCGCAGCTCTCGGGTGAAATCGAGGTCCCCGAGCACGACCCATTCGATTACCGTGGGCAGGCCAATTGCGAGCTGCACGATGGCTGGGTTGTGACTGTGGGCGACCCCCGGGACAGCACGCTCGCTACAGGGGCAGGGGTGCGTGGCTGGAAGTGGAACGCGGGGCAGCGGACGTGGAGTCTAGCCGGCAGCAAGGCGGAGGGCGGCACGTACTTTGTCTTCGGTGACGTCGAGGTGACGGGGAATGCTGGCAGTGACGGCGCTCCTCTCGAGATCACAATAATCGCCACCGGCTCGGTAAAGGTCGCTGGTAATCCGAAGCTGAAAGCGGACCATCCAGAGGGCATTCTGATCCTGGCCGGTGGCGACGTCGACATCGCCGGGGTCGCATCAGGGGTCACCCTATCGTATTCGGGGTTGGTGTACGCCGGCAGCCAGTGCCAGATGAACGGAACGCCCAGCGTCGGCGGCCACGTATTGTGCTACGACGCGCCTGACCCGCCCGCTGCCGCTAATCTGGTTACTAACAACAAGGTTAACGGTAACCCGACGGTCACTTACGACTGCTCGGGGGAACGACGTCGCACGATGGTGGCGTCGTGGTGGGAATCCAGGGCTCGCTGAACCCCGCCAAGATCAGAAGCATCACCAATCACCTCGAACGAACAGGCGAGCACCGGTGGCCGGTGCTCGCCTGTTGCTGCATGTGCCTGTATCGCTGGGGCTAGTGTCCGGTGAACTCTGGCCAGCGTAGCGTCCGGCCGGCCAGCACTTTGACGCCGTCGTTCCGTGCCCGGTACATGGCGGTGTCAGCCTCCTCCACCAGGTCCTCCACGACCCTCGGGAAATCGGGGAAGCCGAGGTCGAACGGCGCAACATCTCCGGGGTCGAGGGTTGCCAATCCCATGGTCGTCGTCAGCACTGGCATTTCGGGGGGCCACCAGCTCTCCCATTCGCTGGTCAGAGCCGACTGCAGGCGCTCCGCCACGATCGCGCCTCCTGCCTGATTGGCGTCGATGAGGACCAGAAGGAACTCGTCGCCCCCGAACCGGCCAACGACATCCGAGTCGCGTACGTTCATCTTCAGCAAGTTGCCCAGGTGGCGCAGCGCCCGATCCCCGACGACGTGGCCGTGCTTTTCGTTAAGATTCTTGAAGTCGTCGATGTCGAGCATGAGCACGGTGACGGGGAACGCCTTGCGCCAGGCGAGCTTGATGGTCTCGCGCAGACGATCGAGGGTGAAAGCCTTTCGAAAGACGCGCGTCGTCGTGTCGACGGTGGCGAGTTCATAGAGGCCGGCGTTGCGAATCGCGGCGGCGGCCTGACTAGCGAACAGCTGTAGCAGGTCGACATCGCGTTCACCGTGGCCGGGCCGCTCGAGATAGGCGAGTCCCAAGACATGTTCGGCCAGAGACAGTGGAAGGACACCATGATTGTCGTCGATGATATTGCTATGCTCTTCCACGGCTCGACGCACGAGGTGCTCGGGCACCGATCGCAGCTTCTCGATCGTGGAGCCCCGTGGATAGGAATCGGTGCTCGCGGCGCTGACCACGAAATCGTCGATCGATTGCGGCGAGTATATGAAACCCTCGATCGGGCGCTTGCCGACGGGATCCGTCGCACGCGTCGCCACGAACGCGCTCTGGCCGCCTAGCAGTCCGCTAACCAGGGTCAGGATGGTCTCGGTCAGCTCGTCGAGGCTCTGGATCTCGTGCAACTGTGGGACGCTCTCCAATACACGTCGCAGCCCGTGGCGTGTCCGTCGGATCGTCTCCAGCTGCCGAGCCGATGCCAGCGCCGCATTCACCCAGAGCAGCAGTCCGTCTTCACCGTGTCTTTTGTCGTAATAGCCGAAGACGTCGTGTGCCCGGTGGAGCTTGCGGAACGGAACGCCCGGTGCACCGGCTCCCATGATGATGATCGGTGCCGCCGGCGCTCGCGTCCGCAGGTCGGCCAACGGGTCCGCGCCGTCCATCTCCAGGAGCTCGAGTTCGACAAGTAGCACGTCGGGTAGATTGTCGGCCAGGAAGTTCGCGGCGGCGAGCAGGTCCTCGGCGCCCCACACAGTGTGGCCTTCCTCGGCGACTAGCTTGCAGCTCCGCTTGAGGAAGTCCGGGTCGCTGTCCACCAGCAGGACGCTCAGTCCCTGGCTCGGCCTATCGCGTCGCAAAAAGGTCATTTGGCAATCGTTCGCCTCGTCGTGGGGGCGACGAGCTGGATTTGTCGAGTACGGGCTTGCCAGCGGGGGATTTCCGCAGGGGAGTTGTCTTGGCGGTGGGAGGGGCCGTAACTGTATACCCACCAGACGCCTCGAGGTTCACCGGGCCGGCCGCCCGGCCTCGGGGCGGCGCTGCCGGTCAGGAGGAGGGCCATGGCCAAGATGCGCGCGATCGTGATTCGGGAGCCCGGGGGCCCGGAAGTGCTTGAAGTGCAGAAGATTAAGGCCGCGGAACCTGGTCGACGGGAGATCCGGGTGCGGGTCTACGCCGCCGGGGTCAACCGGGCCGATCTGCTGCAGCGGCGAGGCCACTACCCGCCGCCTGCTGGTTGGCCGGCCGAGGTCCCGGGGCTCGAGTACGCCGGCGAGGTGGAGGCGGTTGGCGAGGCCGTTGAACTGTGGAAGGCGGGCGATCGGGTCATGGGCCTGGTGGGGGGCGGCGGTTACGCCGAGTACGTCGTCGTCCAGGAGCGCGAGGCCTTGGCAATCCCTCCGCTTCTCTCGTTCGAAGAGGCCGCGGCCGTTCCCGAGGTTTTCATCACTGCCCATGACGCCCTCTTCACCCAGATGCGCCTCGAGCTGGGCGAGCGACTCTTGATCCACGCGGTGGGTAGCGGCGTCGGTACCGCCGCCCTGCAGCTGGCCAAGGCCGCAGGCGCTACCGTAATCGGGACATCGCGTGCTGAGTGGAAGCTGGAACGCGCCACCGATTACGGGCTCGATGTCTTGATCAACACCTCGGAGCAGAACTTTCCTGAAATGGTGGAACAGGCGACTGCCGGTCAGGGCGTGCACATACTTCTCGATTTGGTCGGCGGGCCCTACCTAGCCGGCAACATCGCGAGCCTGGCCGAGAAGGGGCGAATGATAGTGGTGGGCCTCACCGCCGGACGAACGGCGGAGGTCGACCTCGGTGCGATCCTGCGCAAGCGGCTCTCCATCGTCGGCACTTCTCTGCGCTTCAGGCCGCTGGAAGAGAAGATCGACGCTGTTCGGGCATTCGATCACGACGTAGGATCTCTGCTCGCAACCGGCCGAGTCCGCCCCGTCCTCGACCGTATCTTCGAGTTCGACGACGCCGCCGAGGCGCATCGCTACATGGAGGCCGACCAGAACTTCGGCAAGCTGGTAATCAGGATTCGTTGATCCGTGCGTGAGGTTCTTGCGACGCGATCGACTGACCGTAGCTTACGCCCGGCATTGGAGGCAGATGGCTCGGATCATGACCGGACAGTCCGTACTGGTATTTCGCAAGCGGCTGCTGCCTTATTCAGAGACGTTTATCGCGGCCCAGGGCACGGCACTCCGATCGCTGGAGCCGGTGTTCGTCGGCTTCACCAGAGAGCCCGGCGGCTACGACTATCTCGGTGATAGGGTGGTCCTACTCCATTCGGAATTCGCCCGCAGCGCACCGCTGTCGCGGACTCTGATGCGCCTGAACGGGCGTGTTAGCCCCCGCTGGCTGCGTGCGATGGCCTCGACGGACCCGGCTATTCTTCACGCACACTTCGGTCCCGACGCGCTGGCTGCGCTCCCCATCATCGATCGACTGCGCATCCCGTTGGTAGCGACGTTCTGGGGCTTCGACATCACGATGAAGGAAAGGCGCAGTCGATACGTGAGGAACAGGCCAAGGGTCTTCGCGAAGGCGGCCGTTGTCGTAGCCTGTTCGCGCTTCATCCGCGAGCAGCTTATCGCAAAGTCGTGTCCGCCGGAGAAGATCGTCGTCCATCACGTCGGTATAGATATCGACAAGTTCGCGCCCGCACCCGACCAACCGCGCGAAGCGCGGGTCCTCTTCGTGGGTCGCCTCGTACCCAAGAAGGGTTTAGAACACTTGATCCGAGCCATGGCCGGCATCCAGGATCGACATCCAGATGCTGAGTTGGTGGTCGCCGGGGACGGGCCACTGCATCAGGAGCTGAAACAGCTCGCCGCCTCGAAGCTCCGTAACTTCCGTTTTGTGGGCCGACAGAACCCCTCCCAAGTGCGCTCTCTGATGAGCTCGTCGCAGGTGTCCTGCGTGCCCAGCGTCGTCGCACCCAGCGGCGATGCCGAGGGTCTTCCATTGGTGGTCCTGGAATCGATGGCGATGGGTTTGCCGGTGATCAGCTTCGCACCGGGCGGTGTCACCGACGCGATCGTGGATGGCGAAACGGGCTTTCTCGCCACACAGAGAGATGAGAGTGCGCTGGCCGCTCATCTGGACCGGGCGCTCGGCGACCCCGAGCTGTGCCGGCGCATGGGGGACGCCGGACGCGCCCGCGTGCGACAGCACTTCGATCTCAGGAAGCAGACTGCCAAGTTAGAGGACATATACAAGGGGGTGTTGGCGGCCGCCGACGGCCCGAGGCGAGGAGATTAGCCGCTCGATTGGGCGGGGCCGGGGCGGTGGACGATCAACTCTGTGCCCAGGTGTCTGTCTAGACCGTCCGCGGTTCGCGTGCGGCGCGTTCTCCGTGTCTCCTCGCGCACCTGAGCATTGGTTCGCACCCCTTCCTCGCTCGCGTAGCCCCGGGGGTGGTCTAGGTGAAGTACGACGGCGCGATGCCGGACCTGGACTCCGCGTACAGCTGCGTTCTCGAGTCGCTCGCCCAGCTCCCGGTCCAGACCTCCCCAGACCATCCTCTCATCGTAGCCGTTAGCCGCCAGCAGGTCTTCGCGCCACGCCGAGGCGTTATGGCCGTTCCAGGTCGGTCGAGTCGGTGTCATGGCGTCGAGCAACCGTCCCAGCCGTGATCCTCCCAACAGCCTCAGCATCTTTCTCGTGGGCTTCAGGCCGTGGTCCCTCAGCCAGGTCGGGTCCGTTACCCGGCCTGATAGGATGTGCTCGCGCGTGATCTCGTTGCTGGTCGCAAGAGGCAGCTTGATGTAGCCGCCGGAAAGGAAGTGACGCGACCGGCGGAGCCGCCGGTGCTGGGCGACGAAGTCGCGTCGCGGGATGCAGTCGCCATCCGAGAAGACGAGATAGTCGTTCGACGAAGCCAGAATGGCCTTATTGAGGATCTCGCATTTGCGAAAGCCGCGGTCCTCGTGCCAGACGTGCAGCAGGGTGAGATCAGTCTCGCTGCCCATGCGATCGATTACCGCGCGGGTCTCGGGGCCGGACCCATCATCGGCGATCACGATCTCGAAGTCACTCGTCTCCTGTGCGGCGTATCCCCAGAGCACGTTCTCCAGCCACTCGGGGGAGTTGTAAGTCGTCAAGATCACCGAGAGGCTCATGGAGTGAGCTTAGAAACGGGCCGCCATGTCGGTCAAGGCCGGTCCTCACCCGGCGCAGGCGACGGGGACTGCGTCCGTCCGCCTGGGCCACGCTGGGCGTATCCGTCTGACACGTCTCCGCAGGGTGATGAACAGGCATTCCGCATGGCTATTGGGCGTTCGTCGTCCGCGCCCCGGCACCGGGCTTGCCTACTTCGCGGGTGGTGGGTGGGGTCTCAGAGGGAAGACCTCGGCAGGAGGTGGACATGGGACTGGCACTGCATAATAGGGTCGTCATAGCAGTAACTCTTCTTGTACTATTCCTCGTACTCGCCGTCGCTGGTGCAGCTCAAGACTTCGAGGGCCGTAGGTCGGGGGACCGATCGGGTCTCGGCCTTGGTTTCATGTTCGCGCAGCCGGTCGGCGAGTTCGGATACCACGTGGATGAGAGCTTGGGGCTCGGCGCATTCCTCCACTTTGATGTCGGGGACAACGGCGCACTCGGTTTGCGAGTCGACGGCTCGATGGTGTATTACGGCAGCCAAACGCGCTCGCAATCGTTGGCCTCCGGGCCGGGCTACATCGACTATGAGGAAGTGACGATCAGGAACAGGATTGGCTCGTTCTTCGTCGGTCCGCAGATGACCTTCGGGTCAGGCGACGTGCGGCCATACCTGCACATCGGTGCCGGGTTCTCGTATTTCTGGACCGGGACGGACTGGGATGACTCTTACTATGGTTACGAGTGTGAAGTGTGGGAAGACGCCGAGTACTGCGACCGCGGTTTCTTTGATGTCTTGGGCGACGCCAGCCTATTCTTCGAAGGCGATACGGAGCACTCTCAGTGGACGGGAGCGTGGACCGCGGGCGGCGGCGTTGCGGTCAGACTAGGAGGGAGCCTCAATCTCTACTTCGCGCTCCAGTACGTGAACAACGGCCGCGTCAGCTACCTGACGGAGGGAGCGATCGTCGACCAGGGCGACGGCTACTATTCGTTCACGCCGATCGAGAGTGACGCCAACCTGATGTTGGCGCAGTTCGGTATCGCGATTCAGTGATTGCCAGGCGCGAGGGCCGCGTCCGTTACCTCTTCTTACCCTTCTTCTTCGGCTCGCAGGCGATGACACCCTCTTCATCGGCGGGGTCGAAGGCTTTGACGTCGCCGATAAAGACCGCACAGTAGAATTTGTCAGGGCTGCGGTTCTCGTGCTCGGCCTGGGCCGACCACCCTCTGTTGTTGGCGCGGATCTTTATTACGACGTTCTCGCTTGGTGTGAAGTCAAGCCCATCGGCCGACTTCGTGTAGGTGGCCCCATCTGCGTTGCCGGGGTCATTGGTGAAGTACCCGCTGGTCCACGCGTGGTACTCCTCCTGCGCGCGGATCAAGTTCCGCAGATCCGATTGCATCGCGGCCAGGTATGCGGCGTTCTTGGACCGATAGAAGGTGGCGGAGGTCATCGCCGCCAGGATGGAGATGATGACGATGCCGGCTAGGAGCTCGACGAGCGTGAACCCTCGCTGTGCCATGACAGCTCTGGCCTCCCAGGGGGAAGAAGGTGTTGGCGGGGGCACGCCGCCAGCCTCAGCATCGTGAGCAGGACAGGTTATTTCGCCAGCCGGAGGCCTGCGCGCGTCGCGGGAGCCTCAGATCTCCTCGCTCCCATGCACGCGCCGCGGCGCGCATCTGCTTGTACCCGAATCAGTTGGCCGGGTTCCTCTCCCCCGTTACCGAATCACCGTGGCGAGAGGGTCCCGGAACGGGCGGGTTCCTGGTCGTCGGCGGGCCGTCGGATCCTTAGGGCTCGTAGATTTCGGTCGTGGGAAACGTCAGGGCGTACCCGTACCACCTGGTAAAGAGCTGCATGGGGCGCTCTGCTTCCAGTCGGTTGCCGTCCTGACCGTAGAGAGCGCCGCCGCGGATGACCGTACCGGTATTCAAGACGAGTCCCATATCCCTCCACTCAGCGCTTGTCGCCTGTGTGTATAGCGCGGACAGCGCGTGTCCGGCCGGATCGAAGTAGACGAGCAGGCGGCGGCCATCGAATTCGTCGATGACGAAGTCGTCACTGGCGCTGATGGACTCCATCGGATAGTAGCGTTGGATTCTCTGGTTCCATACTCCGAGGCCCACATCCATCGTAGGACGGCGAGTGTCCTCGCCGGCCATGGTGTTTCTGAGCCTATCGGGGAGGGCCGGGACACTCTCGGCCAATGGCCACCAGCGGCTTGGACTACCGCGAATCGGTCGCTCGGAGATCGCTATCTCGAGTTCATCGTAGCTGGCGAGCGCTTGATCGACGCTCATGTGCAGGAGGTTGGACAGTCCAGCGAGTCGAACACCCTCGAGTGGACCGTAGATACATTCGCCGGTTATGTGATGCCAGTAGCCGCCCGTCTCGCGGTCCCTCAGAATCGAGACGCCGTCGTACAGCCCGATGAACTCGAAGTGGTGGGTTTTTCCGTTAATCACCGGGGTCAAACTGACCCCTGTATTGCAGACGGGTCAAAAGGATACCATCCAGGGTTCGCCGTCGATATCACCCTGTGCCATGTGGTGGTAGGCCAATTGATCGACGACGAACGCCAGCCTGCCGGCCTCGTGCTCCATCACGACTAGAGGGGTGGCCTCGTTGATGACACCCTCATCCAGCGCCTGGCGGAGCGAGCGCGTCTCCGTCACGTAGAACGGCTCAACCGATGCGCTGTCCAGAATGAAAGCGCGGTCGAGGTCGAAGCCCTGCTGCGCGAGGGAGTCGGTCGCGCCGAAGAGGAAGAAGGATGCCAGGATCGGCCACAGATGAGGGGCGCGTCGAACCAGAGATGGTTGGGGCATTTGTCCTCCTGGTTCTACCAGCTCAGCTTTCTGAATTCTCGATTCAGCGCACAGCGGTCGCCAGGGTATCGCGGTGCCACTGGATCAGCGTCCGCATGTACGTCCCGATGCGGTCTGCCCCATCGAACCCGGCTGCCCGGGCAGAGGTTTCCGCCAGCTGGTCGGGCACGTCGGCGCTGGCGGCGAAGTGCTTGATGTCCCTGTAGAATCCGATGGTGTAGAGATCCCACGCGGCGCCGGCCACGCGTGTGAAAATGAGGTTGAGTGGCCGGCCGATCCCCGCCAGATAGGCGTTCTCCATACGGCGCTCTTCAAGCAAAGCCTCCCGCTTGCCCGGGAGGGCAACAAACGCCTCGATATGGAAATAGCCGGCGCCGGAGAAAGCGCTATCCACCACCTCCAGGGCCGGACCATGAACGTAGACTTCTTCGCGCCAGGCGATCCGTGCTGCCAGCTGGCTCTGGAATCCGGCCTCGGATTGTCCGGCTGTCTCAGCAGCGCGCTCGCGCCGCTCGATTTGCTCGGGCGCGTAATAGTCGGCAAAGCTGCCCATCGGAAAGAGGAGGAGAAGGTCCCACTGGTCGCCCTGAGTGTGTCGCATCCAGTACGGCCGCTCGCCTCCGGCCTCGTAGACCGACATCCGCTCTTTGTAGAGGTCGATGAGCTCGAGCAACTTGCCAGGCGCTGCCCGCACCAGCAGAGTGCGGTACAAGTATCCGTCACCCGGGTCGGGCACCCCGGTAGCAAGCAGCGCAGCAAGCAGCAGGCCTATCATACTCAGCTCCCGAACCAGGCGGTCTGACGGCCGAGCCGGCAGTTAACCACCCAAGATAGCGCGAGCCCGAGCGGTCTGAGCATGTTGCAACCTCCGACGGTTGTTGCGGCAGAAGATAATCTGGGCCAAGGCGCGGCCAGGCCATGTAACCGTAACTGTTACTGGGTGACTACGCCCACCAATCGGGCAGGTTGAAGGTGAGATGTCAAGACGACTCGGTCGAAGCGGTCTGTAAGGTCAAGAGCGGCGCGGGCGGCCTCCCTGGCTGCGTCCTCCAACTCCGAGTTGTCTACCATGTTGATGACGGGGACGACGGTGGCGCCCCTGACATTCTTGAGCGCACCCTCTTGGTGGGCCAGGAGGCGTGCCACGTGGACGGGAGTAATCGGCTCTCCGTATTCTGCCCCGCTTACGGCCTCGACGCGCGCGAGGCGGTGCGCCACGGTCTCGGTGAGCGGTTCGCCGAACGCCTTTGCGGAGACAATCGGAACGACCGTAGTGGCCTCGCCGGGGATCAGCGGCTCATCGTCTTCCGGCGCTTTGATCCAGCGCATGCGCGCCCCATCGCACTTGACCAGTAGCACATCGAACCTCGTGGAGCCTTGGATCTCGGCGATGAGTTCGGAAGCCACGCCCCCGTGGCGCCCTTTCTTCTCGGAGGGGTGGGCGAAAGCCACCAGCCGGTGGTCCGCCGCTGCTCGTGCCACGGCGGCCGCAAGCTCCGCCGCATCGGCGACGACCACGCAGGCGCCCAGCGTGTCGGGAAAGTGGGTGTTAGGCACTGTGCAAGTCAGCCCGACGCGGCCGGGATGCGTCAGCGCCACGTGGTACAGCGTGGTCTTCTTGCCGCCGGCACCGACGACGCAGACGGTGCCGGAGCGGGCAGCGAGCAGGTCGATCAGCTCGCTCACGATCTCAGTCCCGCAACAAGCTGGCGTCCACCGACAGAACGCGCGGTAGGAACCCGGCCACGATCGTCCAGTTCTCACCAGCGTCGCGGCTGGCGAACAGGTGGCCGCTCGAGGTTCCGAAGTAGACGCCACAGGGGTCGAGCTCGTCGGTGTCGATCGCCTCGCGCAGGATGGTCACGTAGGCGTTTTCCTGCGGCAGGCCGCGGGTCTGGGGCTGCCAATCGGCTCCGGCGTTGCGACTGCGATAGACGGTGATCGCACCGCCGACGGTCGTGCGGATGTGGCTGCTCTCCTCTGGGATGACGTACACGGTGTCGGGGTCGCTCGGGTCGGTGGCCACGGCGTAGCCGAAGTCGCTGGGCAACCCGTCGGTGATCTCGAGCCAACTCTCACCGCGGTCATCGGTGCGGTATGTGCCCATGTGACTCTGTTGGTAGAGCCGGTCCGGTCGTGCCGGGTGTAGCACGATCCGGTGAACGCAGTGCCCCGCTTCTGGACTCGCGTCCGCCAGGTAATCGGCTCTGACACCCTGATTGACTGGCTTCCAGGTCGCGCCACCGTCGTCGCTGCGGTACACGCCGCCCGCCGAGATCGCCGCATAGATGCGCCTCGCGTCGCGCGGGTCGACGCAGATCGAGTGGAGGGCGAGTCCCCCCTTGGCCGGTTGCCAGCTGCTTCGCGTGGAATGGTCGTTGAGCCCCCGGACCGGCTCCCATCCCGCGCCGCCGTCCCTACTCACGAAGAGACCCGCCGGCTGAATTCCCGCGTACAGGGAACCCGGATCGTCGGCATGACCCGGCGCCAGGTGCCAAATCGCCTTGAGGTTCTCAGTCCCCTCCGCTGTCGCATGGTGCGGGGCCTCCGGCGACAGGTCCCAACTCCGCCCACCGTCGACGCTGCGGTAGACGTGCACGCCCCATACCGTGTGGTGTGCCGCCGCGTACGCGGTCGTACCATCGCGGCGGTCCAGGCACGCATGGTAGATCTCGTAGCCCGCAAGGTAGGGCCCTTGCAAGCGCCACTCGCGACGCTGTTGGTCCGATGTGGCGCGAAAGAGCCCCTTTCGCGTTCCCACGAGCAGGACGACGCTCGGCTGTTCGGAAGGGTTGATCGCTCACCTCCCGGCCCCGTTTACATTCGGCGAAAGATCCTGTAAATGTCAGGAAAATCGGCACGGGCACAAGGTGCGGCTCGCCGCGGAGTATTACAGCTTGTTGGGATATGAGGGTGAGAGAAAGGGGCAACTAATCGGCGCGGCTAGGTTCTACTTCTCGCAAGTGACGGTCCCCTCCACGATTCCAGTTACAGCAGGTGCGGTAACGGGACCGGTGTAGAACCCGCACTTGATGTCCGAATTGCTGTTGTGCGTCGCCTCGGCGCTCCAGCCGTTGCCAGTCGTCTCCAGGATCGTGATAACCACTTCCGGGGTCTGGTTGAACTCAGTGAGCACAGCGACATTGTCTGCGTAGAGCTTGTTGTCGGCCCAGTAGGCCTCTTGGGCGGTGACGAGCGAGCGGAGGTCGGTTATCGCCTGTGAGCGGTGGGCCTTCTCACGCGCACCGGTGAAGCGGGGCAACGCGATCATCGTGATTAGTCCGATAAGGGTGACGACGACGAGAAGCTCGATCAGCGTGAACCCCCGGACGCCAACCGCCAACCTCTTCGCGGCACCCCCCCGGCGGGCCTTCATACGATGGGCCAACTCCATAAGCGGACTCCATGCGACCACCGTGGCGGGTGACAAGACCGGCGGTACGCTCTGTACCGTAGCAAGCTCCGTGCCCCCTGAGATCGGCAACCTAAGTTGTTTTTTGTCAACTTCTTACAAGACCGACGCCTGGCTGGGCGGGGCCCGAATCCGGCTCGGCGAGCCGCATATTGCAAGCTGTACGGCGGAGTGCAGGGGTCATTCTGACCATCGGCAGGCCATCTGCAAACGGCCCGGTCGGCGAATGCTGGTCGCGCAAGTGCAAGTGGCATTTGCGATTAGCCTCTTGGCTCGCCGGATCCGGGACCCTCAGGCTGTGCGTTGGGCAGGGCAGGGAACGTTGAGAGCTGGCGCGCGTTTTCTAACTGTTGCAGGGCTGGGACGGCCTGTTGCGAATCCGGGACTACGCACTGAATTAGCCGGGTCTAGTTGTCGAACGGGGCTATCGAACCTTGGCCGGGGCTCAGAGATGAACGTTCTTCACCCGCTGTTCGTACATCTACACATAGCGTTTCTGCTGATGGCCTTCCTGGCAATGGCGTACTGGCTGGCCAAGGGCTTGGGCTCGTCGGTGTTCGATGACAAGATCTACCGCTTCGCGCGTGTCTGCACGAAGCTCGGCGTAGTGTTCATTGCACTCTCCATGCTGGCCGGGGTGAGGGACGGGTTTCAAGGCACGATAGCCCGGTTTGGCGGGGCGCACGGAGGTTGGCTGGTAGTTAAGGCGACGGCGGCGACGGTTATGCTGGGGGTCTACAGCCTGTTCCTCTATTTCAGTGGCAAGAAGCCGCGCTACCTGCAGGAGGATCCACGGGTCCTGG
This sequence comes from uncultured Gemmatimonadota bacterium, assembly GCA_964345885.1. GTDB lineage: Bacteria > Gemmatimonadota > Gemmatimonadetes > Palauibacterales > KS3-K002. The sequence goes on from CAYFSW010000134.1 coordinate 42,482, forward strand.
CCTGGTGCTTGGTGACTCAAGTCGTGGGGGTCGCATTGATGGTTGGAATCACTGCGATTGGCACGATGTTGGTTTACTTCCGGGGATCTCTCCCCAGATTCACCCTCTAGCCGCCGATGGGACCGCGCATAGTCATCGCTGGTGGAGGCTTCGGTGGCCTCTACGCGGCCCTCTACCTGGCGGGCTCGCCGGACAGGGCACCGGGCAGCACCATCACACTCGTCGATCGAAAGAACTTCTTCACCTTCACACCGTTGCTGGCGGAGGTCGCTAGCGGGTCCCTGGGGCGCGAGCACGTCACGCAGCCCTACCGTGTGTTCGCCGCGAAGCACGGCTTTGATTTCCTACAGGCGAGCGTCGCGTCCATCGACCTTGAGAGTAAGACGTTGCACACCGATGTCGGGCCTGTACCCTATGACTACCTCGTGCTCGGTCTCGGCGGCGAGCCCAGGTATTTCGGGCTCGAGGCGGTCGAACGCGCGGCGATGCCGTACCAGACCCTGCGACACGCGCTGGCGCTACGTAATCGCGTGATCGGTCTCGTGGAACGCCTGCAGCACACGGCGGACGCGGCGTCGCAGCAGGCCATGATGAGCTTCGTCGTCGCTGGCGGCGGACCGGCGGGCACGGAGGTGGCGAGCGAGTTGCATCACCTGCTGTGCGAGATCGCGCCGCGCTACTACGAGGTCGATGTGGCTCCACGGATCGTGCTGGTCGAGGCCGCCGATGAGATCCTGGCCCAGTTCGATTCGCAGCTGGCAAAAGCAGGACGCCGCGTCCTCGAGAGGCGGGGGATAGAAGTGTGCGTCGGTGTGCGTGTTACAGGTTACAGCGGCGGCGAGGTCTGCCTCTCGGACGGGCAGCGGGTCCGAGCCGACACTCTCATCTGGACGGCGGGCGTAGGGCCCAGCCGAGTGATTCGGGAGAGCGGCCTGCCGCACGCGAACGGTGGCGGCGTGGAGGTGGATGAGCACCTGCGGGTACGGGGGCACCCGGAGGTCTATGCCGTCGGCGACTGTAACCACATCGTCAATCACCGCACGGGGCAGCCGTACCCGAAAGTGGCGCCCATCGCCATCAACCAGGGCGTGCAGGCCGCCGCCAACATAGAGAACGCTCTCGTCGGACGTCCGCTCGAGTGCTACCAGGCCCATTATGCAGGCAAGATCGTCTCCTTGGGCGCCGGTGAAGCCCTCGCGGATGTTCTCGGCCTCCGCCTGACAGGCCGCCCGGCCTGGTGGCTCTACCGAATGGCCTACTTGCTCAAGCTCGTCGGGGCGCGGCCCAAGGTCCGGCTGGCCTTGACCCTTGCCATGAACCGGCTGCTGCCGCCCGATCTGAGCTACGAAGGGTTGGCGGGGGAGAGGCTACCCGGCGAGTGAGCGCGTCCCGAGCCGGCCCGTCTGTAAACGTTGACACCAAGCGGATTTCGGCATAGTCTTTGGGCCGCGAGACGGACACGACTGCGGCGGCACCGCCGCCGTATGGAGGAGGTGAACCGAGAGTAATGGTACAGGTAGTCGTCAACGAAGGTGACGATCTCGAGCGGGTGCTTCGCCGCTTCAAGCGGCAGGTGCAGAAGGCCGGCATCTTCACGGACTTGAAACGGAAGAAGCACTACGAGAAGCCGAGCGAGATGCGGAAGCGCAAGCGTAACGCTGCTCGGCGCCGTAGCCGCCGGACTCGTCAGCGGAAGTAGCGCGACTCCGCGCATCGACTCCGGGGATTCTCCTCAAAGCCCGCGTGCATTCGAGCAACGCGGGCTTTCTCTTTTCGGTAGCAGGCTCGTTACGATTCGGCCGTACCCGCGTGTATCTTTGACAGCATGAACGGCAAACACCGACGCAGCACGGGGCGACCCGAGGGGGATGACTTGGTCGGGCGGCTCGATTCCCATCTCCGCGCGGCTGAGCTGCTGGCGCCGGCGTCGGCGATCACGGTCGCGCTCTCGGGCGGCCTGGATTCCGTGGTTCTGCTCGACCTTCTCCTCAGGCTTCGCGATCGCTGGGAGTGGGCCATCTCGGCAGCGCATTTCGACCATCGCATGCGGGAAGAGAGCGCGACCGATGCTCTGTGGGTGAAGGAGCTGTGTGAATCGAGGGGTGTGCCGTGCCGGATCGGTAGCGCCTCCCACACGCCCAGGAACGAGTCAGAGGCTCGAGAGCTGCGCTACGAGTTCCTCCATGGCGCCCGGGCGTCTCTTGGCGCCCACTGCCTGGTCACGGCCCATCAGGCTGACGACCAAGCGGAGACTGTTCTCTTTCGCTTGCTGCGCGGTAGCGGCCTGGCCGGTCTCGCCGGCATCCCCGCCCGGCGTGCACCTAGCGTAGTCCGGCCGTTGCTTCCGTTCTGGCGCTCTGAACTCGAGGCGTACGGGCGCGCCAGGGGTCTGAGCTATCTGGCTGACCCTTCCAACTTAGACCTGACGATCGCGCGCAATCGGATTCGCCATCGCTTGATTCCGGAGCTCGAGGCGACGAGTAAACCGGAGTTACGCCGTGACTTGTACCGGCTGTCGGAACTGGCGGGCCGGGCCGACGCCGTGGTCGCTGAACTGACGGACAAGGCCGTCGACGGGCTGATTCTGGGGGCGGCGGAAGCCCGTATAGTAGTTGCACGTACAGAGTTGCTCGCCTATGATACAACTGCGCGGGCACACCTCTTGCGCGCGCTCGTGGCGCGTGTGGGCCCACGCCCGGGCCGGATCGGAACGCGCATCGCACTCAAGTTTGTTGACTCGAGCTCAAGCGGGCGTGCTGTTGATCTCGCCGGCGGCGTCGTCATGCGCCGTGAGTTTGATCGCTTCATCATCGAGCGACTAGCAGCGGACGCCGAGGCTCTCGATGAGGAACTGGTGATCGGCGGGCCGGGCTGTTCCGCGGGGCTGGCGGTGATTGGAGGTGCGCGCTGGGAGGTGTGCTGGAAGCTCGGCGCGGCGGACGCCGGGCAGACTGCCAATGCCCGGGTCGCCCGCTTCGATCTGGTGGAGCTCGATTTCCCGCTCACGGTTCGCAGCCGGCGTCCAGGCGACCGGGTGCGGCTCGCGGCCGGGACGCGGAAGCTCAAGCGAGTCTTCACGGATCGGAAGATCGGACGCAGCGAGCGGAACGCGTACCCGGTGCTGCTTGATCGTTCGGGCGTGCTCTGGGTCGTCGGTCTCGTGCGCAGCGCCCGGGCGCCGGCGCGGGAGGGGGGCGAGGTGTTTTCAGTCTGGCTCAGGCAGGTGGAATGAGCGAGGTCGCGACGCGCTATCCGGGACTGACGCGAGTCGTGTTCTCGGAAACGGAGATCGGGGCGCGGGTCGCCCAGTTGGGGCGCGAGATCGATGCGTTCTATCCGCTCGATGAAGAGCTGTTAATGATCGGGCTGCTGAAGGGCGCCTTCGTGTTCCTGAGCGACCTGGTTCGTGCAATGAGCCGGCCCTCAGTGACGGTCGATTTCCTGGTGGCCGCCCTGTACGGCGAGGGGACGGATCCCAGCCGGGAAGTTAGACTATTATATGATATGGAGACTCCGATCGAGGGCCGGCACGTACTGCTGGTGGAGGACATCGTAGACAGCGGCAAAACGCTGAACCGGATCTGCGACGAGCTGAGCCGACGGGCCCCTCGCTCGTTGGAGATCTGCACCTTCCTCCACAAGCGGCTCGCCAGCGACCTGCGGTACGAGCCCCGTTGGGTAGGGTTCGATGCGCCGCCCGATTGGCTCGTGGGTTATGGATTGGACCTTGGGGAGCGATACCGTCACCTGCCGTTCGTTGCGGCCATCGCCCCCGGGGCTGAAAGAGGTTTCTAGATATGCCAGAAATGGAACCGAACCGCGGTGAAGAGGGGCCCCGTTGGGCCCGGATGTCCAGAAGCCTGGCCTTCTGGGCGCTGATCATCATGGTTCCGCTGATCATCATTCAGATGTTGGGCTCGGGCCGCCGCGACGTGCAGAAGCTCGAATACACCGACTTCGTGCGTGAGCTGGAGGCGGGCAACGTACTCAAAGTAACTGTCATCGACGGCAAGGAGATCGAGGGCGAGTTGAGGGCCCCCGTCGTCGGAGCGCCGTCCGAAGCGGGAAGGGACTTCTGGACGAAGCTGCCCGTCTGGCACAGCGAGGACTTGCTGAGGCGACTCGAGGCGTCTGGGGTAACCATCGATGCGGAGGAAGCGAGACTCAACTGGTGGAGCGTGCTAATCGGCGCGCTGCCCTGGATCTTTCTCATCGGCTTGATGCTGTTCTGGCTGCGCCAGATGCAGGCGAGCGGTGCCCGTGCCTTCTCGTTCGGCAAGTCGAAGGCGAAACTGCTGAGCGGAGACACCCCCAAGCTCACATTCGCTGACGTAGCCGGTTGCGAGGAGGCGAAGGAGGAGCTCCAGGAGACCATCGGGTTCCTCAAGGACCCATCGAAGTTCACGCGCTTGGGCGGCCGGCTGCCGAAGGGTGCGCTGTTGGTCGGGCCGCCGGGTACGGGCAAGACGTTGCTCGCCAAGGCGGTGGCCGGCGAGGCCTCGCGGCCCTTCTTCAGCATGTCGGGTTCCGATTTCGTGGAGATGTTCGTCGGAGTAGGCGCGTCGCGCGTGCGCGATCTGTTCGAGCAGGGCAAGGCACACGCACCGTGCATCATCTTCATCGACGAGCTTGATGCTGTCGGCCGGCACCGCGGCGCCGGTCTCGGTGGCGGCCACGATGAGCGCGAGCAGACGTTGAATCAGTTGCTCGTCGAGATGGATGGTTTCGAGTCCAACGAGGGCGTGATTCTCATCGCGGCAACCAACCGTCCCGACGTGCTCGACCCGGCTCTGCTGAGGCCGGGTCGTTTCGACCGCCAGATCGTGGTAGACGCGCCTGACGTCAAAGGGCGCGAGGGGATCCTGAGGGTGCATACGCGCAAGATCCCGTTGGCCGACGATGTCGATCTGGGCAAGCTTGCCAAGGCGACGCCCGGGATGAGCGGCGCCGACCTTGCGAATATGGTGAACGAGGGTGCCTTGCTGGCGGCGCGCCGCGACAAGGACAGGGTCGACATGAACGACCTGGAGGAGGCCAAGGATCGGGTGCTGCTGGGGGCAGAGCGCCGCAGTATGGTGATCAGCGACGAGGAGCGCCGCTTGACCGCCTATCACGAGGCGGGTCATGCCGTTGCCGCCCACTATACGCCCGAATGTGACCCGCTCCACAAGGTGACCATCGTGCCCCGTGGCAGGGCTCTCGGTCTGACTTTCTCGATGCCCGAGGACGACAGGCACAACTACTCGAAGCAGTACTTGATGGCCCAGCTGGTGTACGCCTACGGCGGCCGAGTGGCGGAAGAACTTGTTTTCGGTCCCGAGAAGATCACGACCGGCGCCGGCAACGACATAGAACGGGCGACCGCCCTCGCCAGGCGGATGATCACCGAGTGGGGGATGTCGGAGGCCATCGGCCCCATGAACATCGGCGACCGCGGAGAGGAGATCTTCCTCGGTCGCGAGATCATGGAGCGGCGCGATGTGAGCGAGCGGACGTCTGAACTGGTTGATGAGGAGGTCCGCAAGCTGTTGGACGATGCGTACCAGGATGCCAGCCGTATCATGAGCGAGAACCTCGACAAACTGCACGTGCTGGCCAAGGCCCTGCTCGAGCGTGAGACGTTGGATTCGGACGAGATCCGTGCTGTCTTTGAGGGGAAGGAACTGCCACCACTCCCGGATGAGGAAGGTGCGAAGCTGGATGGCCAGCCCGATGCATCGGCAGACGCGGTAGGCGCGCAAGATGGCGCCCGGCGTGGATCCCGCTCCGAGAAGCTCGAACCTGCCGCGTCGCTCAAGGGCGCCAGAGGAGGAACGGCGAAGCCCGAGTCATAGCGATGAGCGGGGAGCGGATGGCGGATCGTGGGTCCGCCAGCAGCTGGCGCACTGCGCGCCGCGCCTTCGACCTCGGGAGGCCGGTGCTCATGGGTGCGCTGAACGTTACGCCGGACTCATTCTCCGACGGCGGACGCTTCCTCGGTCAGGGCGAGGCATTGAGACGAATGGAGGAGATGCAGGCGGGAGGGGCGGACATCATAGATATCGGCGGCGAATCCACCCGGCCGGGCGCGAGCCCGGTGAGCGAGGAGGAAGAGCTTCGGCGCGTGATGCCGGCCGTAGAGGCGGCGGCCGGGCTCCTCGACCTGCCTATCTCCATCGACACGACGAAGTCGGGCGTGGCCCGAGCGGCCTTGGATGCGGGTGCCGAGGTCATCAACGACATCTCGGGCCTCCGGTTCGATGCCGAGATGGCAGAGCTGGCAGCGTCGTCGGGCGCCGGCCTGGTATTGATGCACATCCGCGGCGAGCCGCGGACGATGCAGCGGGAGGTCCACTACGACGATCTCATGGGCGAGATAGTCGGCGAGTTGCGCGAGTCGACGAAGCGGGCGCTGGCGGCGGGCTGCCAGGCCGAGCAGCTGGTGGTCGACCCCGGTATCGGGTTCGGTAAGACGGCCGAGCACAATCTGCAGGTCATAAATGAGCTCGGCGACCTGGTAGAGCTCGGATATCCGGTGTTGATCGGGCCGTCCCGCAAGTCGTTTATCGGCAAAGCGTTGGGGTTGGAGGTCGGGGAGCGGCTCGAGGCGACGATAGCGGCCTGTGTGGTCGGGTTGCTCCGCGGTGCGCGGATATTCCGTGTCCACGATGTCATGGAGGCACGGCGCGCCCTGGACATGGCGGAGGCGATAGTGAGAGGGTCGAGCGGTGCAGGGACTGATTGAGCGTATCAGTTTCATGCAGCCGGGTTTCTGGGACCTGGCGCAGATCGTGGTGGTGGCCTATCTGTTCTACCGCCTGCTATTGCTCTGGGCCGGGACCCGGGCCATTCAGATGCTGCTCGGCCTCATCGTGCTCTTCGCGGTCTACGCGCTGGCCGAGATCCTGCAGCTCGAGCTGATCCGCTACCTCTTGCAGGCCGTGTTCATCTATGGTCCGCTAGCCGCCATAGTCATCTTCCAGCCCGAGCTACGCAGTGCGCTGACTCGCCTCGGCCAGAGCCGGTTCTGGCGCTACTTCTCACGCCCGCAGGCCTCCTCGGAAATTATCCAAGTCGTCGTCCAGGCCGCCGAAGTCCTTTCAAGGAAGCGGATCGGTGCGATCGTGGCTGTCGAGCGTGAGGTAGGGCTGGAGGAGTACGCGCGCCGCGGTTCGCCCGTCCACGCACCGGTCAGCGCCGAGCTGCTCGAAGCCGTCTTTACCCGCTACGGCCCGCTCCACGACGGCGCCGTTATCATCCGTGGCGAGTCGATCCTGGCCGCCCGCTGCATTCTGCCGCTTACCCAGTTCCCTGTGACCGACCGGAGCTTGGGGACCCGGCACCGCGCCGCGATCGGCCTTTCGGAGGAGACCGACGCCGTGGTGATCGTCGTCTCGGAGGAGACCGGTGCCATCTCACTGGCCCAACGCGGGCGTCTGGAAAGGGCCGTGACCGGCGAGCGGCTGCGGGAAGCGCTCGGGGCGAAGCCAGCGGGTCGCGCTAAGCTCGCCCCTGCCCAGCCGGGCACAGCCACCCCGGCGGGCGAGGCCAAAACCGGGGAGCTGACTCTCGTTGACAGAAGCTCCCCAGGTGGGTAGTGTTCTCCCGATATACACCACAGCGGAATTCCAGAACCAGCAACAGCGAGGGTCGCTTTGCAGACCGAAGCCCAATATGCTCTGCTAGAGCTGTTCAGGGACGGCGGTTTCATGATGTACTTCCTGGTGTTGGCGTCGCTGCTGGCACTGGGTGTCATCATCGCCAAGGGTTACATCCTATTCGTCGCTCACCGGGATAGTCAGCGGTTGCTCGAGCAGCTGGCCGCGGCTCCCAAAGGCGTGGACGGCACGATCGACCTCGCCGATGAGACCCAGGGTCCCGTGGCGGCTATCCTCTCCTCCGGGCTGCGTCGGGTCCGCGAAACGCGCCATAGCGAGGCGGATATCGAGAAAGCCGTCTCCACGACGGGCTCGATCGAGCTCGGCTTCCTCGAGCGCGGCCTGATCGTTCTGGCGACCGTAGCCAACGTCGCCCCAATGATGGGATTCCTGGGTACGGTCGTAGGGATGATCGCTGCCTTCGGCGCCGTCGCCGAGGCGGGCCAGATCGAGGCCTCGCTGGTCGCCGGCGGTATCAAGGTCGCTCTGATTACCACAGCCACCGGCCTGACAATCGCCATACCGGTGAACATAGCCTACAACTTCTTCGTGACCCGTATCGACCGCTTGATCATCGACATGGAACGCGGAGCGGAGGCGGTGCTCGATATGTCGGCGCCCCCAGCCGCTCACCGAACGAGCTAGAGGTTCGTGGCATGGCTCTGCTCAAGAGAAAAAGCAAGGTAAGCGACGAGATCCCCACCGCATCGATGGCCGATATCGCCTTCCTGCTCCTCATCTTCTTTCTTACTACCACGGTATTCGAGGAGGAGAAAGGGCTGCCCATCGTGCTGCCCGAAGCAGCGGCGATGGAGCAGGCGGTTTCGCAGAGCAACATCATTCACTTCCTAGTGCAGGAAGACGGTGCGGTTGTGATCCGGCGAGGCGAAAGCCAGGCCGAGCAGGTCGTCTCCTACAGTGAGATCGAGGGGATCATGCGGCAGGAGATCGCGAACAACCCCCTTATCATCGCGGCGGTGAAGACCGACCCCAACTCGCCGTACAGGCACATGATCAATGTCCTCGATGAGCTGCAGAAGGCGAACGCGGAACGCGTATCGCTACAGCTCTGGGAGAGGTAACGACGATGGCCAAGAAGAGCGGCGGATTCGAGAGGAAATCGAAGGCGGCGAGCGAGATTCCAACCGCCTCGATGGCCGACATCGCTTTCCTGCTCCTCATCTTCTTTATGGTGTCGACCACGTTCCGACGTGAACAGCCTCGTCATCTGGCTTTTCCGCAGGCGCAGGCGACCCAAAAGATCGACGAGAAACGCAAGAACATTCTGCACCTCTGGATCGAACCCAACGGTGACGTGTATATTAATGATGCCAGGGTCCCGATGGAGCAGGTGGGTGAGTTGGTGTTGCCATTGTACAGAGCGAGTGAGCGAGCGCTGCTTATTTCGATCCGTGGCGACAGAGATGTCCCGTACCGCTTCATCAACTCGGTGACCGAGGAGCTGCGGTCGGCCAATGCGGTGCGTGTGTTCTTCCATACGGACCTCGAGAGTCGATTGACGCGGGCAAGGAGGTAGGAGGTCATGATAGGCGAGACAGGGGCGGCAGAAAAGCACTTCTACAGCCAGACGGCGAACGACCGGTTCAAGAAATCATCCAACCAGTGGTTCTTCGGCAGCATCGTGCTGGCCACAGTTCTGCACTTCGGGCTCTTCCAGTTCTTCCCCGAATTGACGGCGTCCGATGTGAGCTTCGGGGTCAACGAGTTCGAGGCGATCGA